>JAHDSQ010000032.1 GCA_018432615.1 Clostridia bacterium | reverse complement strand
ATATGATTTGCAGACGGTTCAGTACAACCTGAGAGTCATGATGTTCTGTCTGTGGTTTTATTTATTACGTTCCGTTTCTTTTTTTCGAGCCGGAACTTTTTGTTTTGACTCTTTTGAACATCATAAATCTCTAATTGTTAGGCGATGCCCGAGTTGTTTTATAGTCTTTTTTTCATATTTATCTAGATAATTCACTTTAAAATCCCTGAGATCGTTAATATATAGCGTTTTGCCTTCCTCATCTAAAAATACAGAACTACAATCATCTATAAAATCGTAAAATATTAACTCAATGATAATGCAGTATAAATCAATCAACGAAAGAATAATATATGCGCTTTTATCATTATTTTGAGGGCTTTTTAATATGACATCAGAATAACTATCTGAAACATGAATATAGTCGGAAACCAAATTTGATGAAATATGTGCATGCTCACTTAAAAAACCATAAAGCGCTCCCGCTTCAGGGTAAATATTTTTGATTTTCCCAATTGATTTGGTTGGCGAGATTTTCAATATTTCTTCGGCAGTATCAAATTCGTATATCTTGTAAATCCAAGCTAATTGTTCGAATATCAATCTTGTTACTGATAGCGTTTCATAATAATAGGAATTCCGTAATAAATGTAATGCCGCTTTAAAACTAGTTTGTAACCTCCATAACGCACCTCTTGCGATTACATATCCAATATTTCCAGGAATATTGATTTCAGCAATTTTCTCCATATCTTCCAATTTAACTAAAGTAACATTGATAATTTCTCTGATCTGACTTGTTCCTTCTTTTTTGTTTAGATAATCCCCCCATTTTTTACCATAATGCTTTTTAATATAATCTATTGAAGCATAACCGCCATTATAAGCCTTGATAGCAGATACTACATTAACTTTTAGTTCTGTTGGGGATTCTGCAGGTAGGTAAACAAGCGTCTGTAAGTCAGCAAGGGCATCAAAATCTATTAGTTCTTTGCGATGCATATCTTCAATAATATCTCTAAATACATTTGACATTCTTACCTCTCCTATCCCTCGGGTTTCGCCTAACGTCCCTGCATTCCCGACGTCCTTCGGCCCTAAGACGAAGCTTGAGCCTTAGTACTTGTACTTGGCGAAAGCGAGACGGGTCCTGCCGGTCTTGGGCCGAAGGATGTGGCGCGCACACCCCAAACCCTTGCCCAACGCGCCCTTGTGGGAATGCGTTGTTCGAAGTTATTTCTTTTAATGACCTTTTATACCAAAATCAAGAGTATGAGTGTATTTCATAGGATAATCTTTTTTGGAATACCAATTATAAGCTTCTATATCTTTATATTTAGCCCAAGACTTTAACTTATCATATTCCGCTCCCAATCTAGCAACGTTTCTTAAATTTATAGCTACTTCCCTATACCATAGTCTCCAATCGGATGGTTTTGCTATAATTTGTATTTGGTTTAAACTCTTAGGAATAGGTATACCAATACCTGCACTATTAACCATACCTCCAGAAATATATGATAAAGGATTTAATTCCAATCTAGATTCATCTATTCCCATTTCTTTTCTAACCGAACGACTTGTCTTATCCAATTCACCTTTCCGTTTCCTTATCCCTGATAAATCTCCATTTTTAATAGATTCTTCAAATTCCCTTAAAGTTTTACGTAGGTCTACTATCCGACTATCCTCTTTCAATTTTAGAAGCACTTCAAAAAAGTCTTCTTTATATTTTGTTTGATATAAAACGTGTCCCAATAATGGAGGTATAGCAAAGGTCGCTCCACCTTTTATTGCACCTACCTCAAACAATTCAGACTTTTGTTTTTCAACAATTTCTTGAAAAGACTCAGTTAACAATTTACTTGATTTTGGAAACCCATATGAACTTAAAGTATCCTCATTAATTGTTATATCAGAAACGGTTATCGAATCAATAACTGCACCAATCCCTCTAAGCGAATGAGGATAATAAATACAATCATTTAATGTAGCAAGAATTCTATAATAAATTGATCTATAAATATTCCAAGCTAATGCAGCCATCATTTTATTAGGACCTGGCCTTGTTTTATATCCATTTTTTACTTTATTTTCTTCAAGTATTCTCCCCATAGAATCAACGATATCATGGCTTCCTAACTTTTCAAATGAGTTCCATATTGCATTATTTTTATCTGTTAGCATTGATTCAAATATCGGAATTTTTGCTGAACATATATTTCCTTCATCCGATTGGAAAGCCCTCATAACTAGCCAATACTCGGAAGAACGATAATTCCAAACAAACTTCATATAGAGATCCATTAAATTTAGTATTTGATTAAATAATCCTGATTGGTCATCTTTATAATCGAGATACCATTTTGAAAAAGAAGCAGTTGCTATTTTATCTATATCTTGTTCTGTTTCAGTATTTAAAGATAGCTCTTTAATCCCAAGTTGAGAGAATAAATCTTTTCTATCATCAACAAAATCTCTCTTATACAACTCATATGGAATATATATTTCTTCATTAAATAATACTGCTTCACATAAATTGGATAAGTTTGTTATTTCAAGGTCAATAACTGCATCATTTTGAACATTTATATAACCTAGAGCTCTCTGGATACTTGTTACTGTTGCATTGTCCAATAATATTTTTGAAGTCATTTCTAATCTCTCTCCTATCGCTCCAAACAATAATTTCGCATAACGCGGCGCGGGTTTACGAAGTGCTTGAGCCTTAGAGTTGCTTGCAACTCTTGACGAAAGGATTTTGTAAACCTGGAGATAGGCGATGTCGCGAGCGCTTGCGCGAGCGAGCCAATCTCCAGGCAGTGCCCGCGCCGCGATAATCGGACGAGCTCGCGCGGCGAGCGATGTCCGCTTATCGTACCAGGATTGCCGAAGCCTTTGAGCCCTAGTGCGACTGCACTTGGCGAAAAGGTTTGGGTGAAGCGTAGCGAAACTGGCAATCCGTTGTTATCTGAAGTAACGACAGTTTTCTGCTTTAGCACAATAAAAAAGGGCATCTAAACACACTGCCTTATTTTGCCCAATGATGTTCTATCCAGTTTTTGATCTCTTTCTCGTCAATTGTTCCGTCAGCTATTCCAAACCCTAATTTCACAAGTTCATTTTGAGTGTATTCAATCTTAATATTGTTTAGCTTTAATATTAGCAACATCGTAGCAATTCCGATTCTTTTGTTACCATCAACAAATCCATGATTATTTATTAGGCTAAATGTCATTACTGATATCTTCTCAATTATACCCTGATGTAATTCGATTTCATTAAACGTTTGAAAAGCTCTATTCAGCGAACTGTCAATCAATCCGACATCTCTGACCCCTTCTCTTCCACCTGTTTCCTCAATTATTTTTTTATGAAACAACAGGATATCATTTAAGGTAACCATCTTCATTATTTCCCTAACTCCTCCAAGGCTGACTTATTTTCTTCAATAATAATATTCATCATCTTGTTTACTTCTTTACTCGTCTTTGTTTTAAGAATTTCAATAAAGTTAAACACTTCCTTTTTCTTATCTTCCGGAAGTTCTTCAAAGCTTTTAATTAATTCTTCAGCCATACTCATCTTTAACACCTCTTTAATACTGCTACTTAATTTCTATTATACCCCAAGTATATACTCAGTTACTATCTTCTCTTACGTAATTTACCATACTACAAAGATATTGCTCCAATATGTCGTTATTTCAGATAACGTACCAGGATTGCCGAAGCCTTTTAGCCCTAGTGCGACTGCACTTGGCGAAAAGGTTTGGGTGAAGCATAGCGGAACCGGCAATCCGTTGTTATGCGTTGTTTGCGTAAACATTCATTCATTTATATTCAAAATAAAAAACATATTTCTGTTAATTATTTTTCGTCAATTAAACTGCTTATTTGTTTTTTTACTTTTTCAATAATATAACCTTTCGCCCGACCAAACCTCCTTATGATTATATCCTGAGACATGGTATATAATTTGTCAGCCCTTATTATTGAATCTACCTTAAGGTCACCCTCAGCTAAGTCTTCATTTTTGATTACTATGCCGTATTGCTTTTCTTCAAAATTTGAGGTTATTGCTGCCACTACTATATCATTTGTTTTTTTGTTATATTCATGTTTTGAAAGTACAATTACTGGTCTTTTCTTACTTGATGATAAATCTGTAAATGGAATTGGAATTAATATGATATCCCCCTGTTTAAACATTATTCCAAACCTCATCATCCTTTGAATTATTCCAGAAACCCAAGCTACTCTCACTTGCTTTCAGTAGTTCTTGATAATTTTCCTTTTTTCTTTTCATTCTTAAGTATCCTGCGAAATTGATCAGTTCTCCCATTTCTTTCTCTGGTAGGTCTTCAATTAACTCAAGAAGTTTATCCTTCGATAAGCTCATTAATAATCACCTTCCTCAGATTGCTTCTAAAAATATTATACCCCATAGGATTGACTATTCATATTCTCATTTTGCAATACTAATAGAGCAAATTGCGCATAACGCGGCGCGGGTTTACGAAGTACTTGAGTCTTAGAGTTGCTTGCAACTCTTGACGAAAGGATTTTGTAAACCTGGAGATAGGCGGTGTCGCGAACGCTTGCGCGAGCGAGCCAATCTCCAGGCAGTGCCCGCGCCGCGATAATCGGACGAGCTCGCGTAGCGAGCGATGTCCGCTTATCGTTCCGTGAATTCCCGAAGTCTGGTTATTACGTTCATAATCTCTCAGATTTAGGGAATTCACTGTTAGCTGATGTCGGACGGCCCCAGACTTGGAGGCTGCCAGGACGGCAGCCCCTTAAACAAAAGCCACTATATAGTGATCAAATGTCGTAGTTGCATTTGTTAGCTCACTAAAATATACTTCATACATCTGTTCCGATATCAACCAATTTCCACCCTGAAGGCTTTTCAATAAATGTAAAAACTTCTATTCTTCTACTTGCGATTTTTTCTTCCTCATTGTCAGTTTTATCATAAACCTCATAGCCGATAACAAATCTTCCTTCATCATCTAAGTGAAAATACATTAGCCTGACCCATTCAAAATCTAATTTATTCTCAAAGAAGAGAAAATCATGAGTATTGTTCTCAGAAATTATTACCAATCTCTCTTCCTGTACCGCAATATTATCATTTAGTAAATCTTTTTCATCTTCACTAAATTCACCTTTGTCTAATGCAGAAAGTAACTTTCTAATATCGTAGTACAACATTATTTGAAGGTTATATCCTTTATGATACTGTTCGATTTGCTTATTCTTTTCCTCTACTTTCAACTGAAGTTGCTCCACCTCAGATCTTAATTTTTGATTTTCAATTTCTACATCATTACTTTTCTGAGAACAACCACTAAGTACAATGGTTACCAATGCCAGAAAAACAATAAAACTTCGTACCCATTTAAACATAGTATATTCACCATCCTTGTTTCCAAAATTATTATCCTCAAGTTATATACTATAAAGTTTATCGCTAAAACATTTCCGTGCCATGGATGGCACGGCTACCGTCCGATTTCAGCTAACGGATTTGCATTCCCGACGTTCTTCGGCCCTAAGACGAAGCTTAAGCCTTAGTACTTGTACTTGGCGAAAGCGAGACGGGTCCTACCGGTCTTGGGCCGAAGGATGTGTGCGGCTTACTTCAGCCCTTCTACAAATCTCGGCCCACGTTGAACCCGCTAATCCGCACCTTGTGGGAATGCGTTGTTAAGTGAAGTTGGTCGTCCCCATATTCAGAGATCGATAGGATGTCGATCCCTTTAATCCTATTTTTCCATTGTTGTCACAAAGTTTACTGTACTTTTCGTCAACGCACTATTGTTAAGCAGTTCGACGTTCGTTTTTAAAAAGCTTCTTATTTTTGATTTTATTTCCTCTGAAACCTCTCTTGGATTTACGATAAAAGATCGACACTGCTCTTTCCCTTTATAATGTAAGGAAACAAATCTATTAAATGAAAATCCGTTGCGTAAAAACAAATCTACTAATACTGTAAATTTTTCGCCGTTTGTTCTTGAGAGATCGTCGTATATATCATTCTGCAAATAATATAAATCCTCAGTACTTGTAATAAACACCAATTTTTGATTCACATCATCATCGAACTCAAATATTTGGTATTCTTGCATAATATCCTCCTTACAAAGATATTTAACAAAATATCTCTTTCTAATTAAAAATAGTTGGATATGAATATTTTATTGTTTGCAATATCTCATCTGATAAGTCCTGCGCTTCCTTTAATGTTTCAATTATTCTTGTTTGGGATGGATCCACAGTTGAATGCAAATAGACATTTCTTTTGTTTGAATACAAAGCATAAAGTTTATTTAATTCTTCTTTTGCATCTTTAGTTATGTTTACATCCAAATCTATTCTACTAGGATTTCTTCTATCCCTATGAAACATGGAAAATGTGTTTTTCTTTTCTAGTCTGTAACTATACTTTTGTGATAATATTTTTTTCAAATACCCTTCTAATGCTTTAAAGTCTCCAGTAACACAGCCGGTATAATCCTCACATATGGCTTTTTGTTTCAGTAAGGTTAGTGATCCAGATATCGATTTTATTAGCGCTTCATCTAAATAAGAATATGCATCTCCTAATTTACTTTGCATTTCATTTCTTATTGAAGAACTCGGAGTGTTCATTTGAACAAAAGCATTGTTTATCTCAACAATTTGATCAAACGAAAACTCCGATAGCCCAGACAAATAAGATACAACAATACTATATGCATGAAAAGGTCTACCTTGTATCATAGCTTTATTCGTTTGGGGATAGAATGTAAACGTTAATACATCCCCATTATAACCGGTAAATTTGTACAGGTTTCCATTCTGTGTGTAAGTTAATAAACCATGACACTCGTCCGTGACATATTTTACAAGGTTATCAACAATCTCTTTAGCACATGAAAAAACAAACTGATTCACCGCAACGTTTGTTGAAAATCCTTTTGATTTAATAAACTTAATTAATAGATTACATTCATCAATATTTTTTCCCACCGGCTGAATTCTTACACTATTCTTTTTGATGTAAAAAATAATTTTGCATTCTTTCCCATTAATAAAACAGCAGCAAGTTTTTTTAATATCATTATCAACAAATGACTTAATAACAAATGTACTGTTTTCCCTCACATATGATTCTACAATTGATTTAATGTCATCTTTATTAATATGTATCTCACTCATTTTCTCAACTCCTTTGCGCTATTTTGACTGCCCGTATTTTCCCATCTTTACCTTTTGATATTTCATATTCTACAATATCATCTTTTTTCAAAACTCTTTTCTCTACAACATCATTCATATTAAAATATACATTCGAAACACCATCTTTTGGTTTTATAAACCCTGCCCCACCGTGTGGCAGTATATTGTTAATTTTGCCATTAAATCTTTCTGGCTTTCCTTCAATAGTATCGATGTAATCATTTGAAATTCGCTTTATTTCTCTGATATTTGGTTTTTCTTCAACATCAATTTCAAGAATACTAACGGCATATTCAAGTTCCTCTAAAGATGACCATCCTTGTCGTTCCCTATAATAAGCACTCGCTTGAAAGAACAATTTAGCATTTGCATTATTTCCTGTTGCTTGCCAGAGTAGTGCAGTGTCTAACATGAGATTTACCATTTTTTCATGTTCAAATCTCCCTATAAATGCCTTACTTGCATACAACAAAGCTTCTGGTACTTTGTTATTTCGCCAACATATTAGCGCTAGTTTATGATACATGAACCAGTAATTTTCTTTGTATGCCAATGCCTTATATTCCGCAATTGCGCTTTCGAGATCTTCTTCTAGCATACATTTACAATAAAACATTCTTGCCTTCAGCCATACATCATTTCTATAATGAAATTTCTTTATTTGTTTAAAAGCTGCTTCACAGATTGCAATGCAGGGTTCGTATTTTTCTGTTTTTTCTAGAGCTTTAGCCATATTGTAATAATAAAACTCTTTTGGTGAAGCTAATTCTCTGTCTTTACCAGTTTCATCTTGAAAGTTAAAAACCTCTTCGGAAAGCTTATCTGGATCTAAACATGACAACCACTTTATTATCTCCTTAAATTTTCTCGAAGCCTTATCGTTATATGCTTTTACTACTTTTCTTATCGTCAGAACATATGGAGTTTTATAATGTTCCTCCGCATTCATCTGTGTACAATTATTTTCAATGTATTCAGCTCTTTTTATAAAATCATTAAAACCATCTTTGTCTTCAATAGAGTAATTTCTGATATAGGCATCATACAAACACCAACACAGGGTGGAAGCAATCCACCTGTTTGACATTATTTTTTTATTGGAATTTAATCCTCTACATATTTCAATAAATGTGATACTTTCTTTTTCTTTTCTCAAAACCTGGCCATAATAATATAGCAAATATGCATCATCCTTGTTTGAATTATTCCAAAGGGTTTCAAGAATAATTTTTGCAAGAGGATAATTTCCTTTTTTGAATTCTATCTTTGCATTTTCCTTGGTATATTCAATTTCTTTATTTCGCACAATGTCGTCCAAAAGGAATATCCTCCTTTTTAATGTACCATGCTCTAAATAAGAGTTATTAATATTTGGTTAATCCGCGCCAGGACGGCGCGGTCTTTGCGACCAATTTCATTTAACTACTTTTATCCGCAATGTTTCGCAATATCTCCCACAAAATGTGTTTACCCGCATTGCGTATATACTGGAAAATACGGTAGTTATTGCGAACATGTTGCGGGTAATTTCGTTATAGCTGGTCGATACTGTTATTATCGTCAATACTGGAATTGCGAAATGCCCTGTCAAGCGGGCTTTGTATTCTGCTTATATCCTTCTTACTTACATGTGTATATATTTCCGTAGTTTTAGAGCTATTGTGACCCAGTAATTCTTGAATATACCGCAAATCTGTACCGCTTTCCAGAAGATGCGTTGCAAAAGAATGACGTAATGAGTGAACAGTTACTGTTTTTTTAATACCTGCCTTTTCCACGACGTTTTGAAAAACCTTTTGTACTGTTCTTTCTGAAATATGCTTTCCCTCTGTTTCTCCGGGGAAAAGCCATTTCTGAGGATGATATTTTTTTACGTATTCTTTTATAATGCCCAAGCTAATATATGAGAGCGTAGAGTACCGATCCTTACTTCCTTTCCCTTTTCTAATATGTATTAATTGTCTTTCCGCATCTATATCTTCTAATGTTAGTGATACTACCTCACTAACCCTCAATCCCGCCGAATATGTTAAAGATAATATCGCCTTATGCTTAATATTTTTAAATGTATTTAATATAATACCTATCTCTTTTATGCTCAGGATGGATGGTAGGCTGTTCTCTTTTTTTAAATGCGGCACCTTGTCCACTAGTTCCTCATTGCCTATTATGTGTTTACCGTAGAATTTCACAGCACTGACAAACTGATTGATATAAGTATTTGATACCTTCTTTTCATCTATTAAATACAATATATAATCTCTAATTACTTCATTGTCAAAACTATCATCATTTTTGTTTGTATATGTAAGAAATCTATTAATATGATTACTGTAAGCTTTAATTGTTTTGCCCCTGTACCCGTGTAGTTTCAGTTCATTTACAAGGCCTTCTTTAATCTTAATTATCCTTGTTTTCTCTTTACTTATTTTTTGCTCCTTTTTGATTCTTTCCATCTTTAGTTTTATAGTTTCGTCCGCAAATATTTCTTTGTCTTTGAATACTTGGCAAACATTCTCGAGGAGCTGTTCACTATACATTCCGACCCAACAGCTTATTTCCTTATTCCATCTCATTCCGGTAACGCTTTTTATTCTTCTCACATTCTCTTCTGAATAGGGAAACTGGATTATTAGATTGTTAGCATCTTGCTTGATATTCACAAACATAAAACATCATCCCAAGCACACAAATTATCAGCGTTATAGCTCTTGTATACTATTCAACATATTTCTAATAACTTCCTTCAAATATTTTAAATTATTATTACAACCCTGATTATTTAGCTTTTTTTATTATCAGCGTGTACCACCCTTAGTTCTGTTTAAACTATGATAGACCTGCCGCCGATTCTTTAATTTTTCTCCTCGTTGTTATTTTCGCTAACACTGAGCAGATCATCTTGCCTGTCCTTTTGGATGCCAAGATGCTTTTTTATTATATCAATCTCATCAATAATGATTTTGGTATTGATCCAAGCTGCAACGGAAGTAACCACTAATACTGCAAAAACAATAAAACCAACCACATTTAACACCTTCTTCTCAACGTATTTTTACACATTTACCCGGCACAATAATGCCGATGATAATATCTTCATCTATTCCTATTATACGCTAACAGATATTAAAACTCTTTAATTACACATCAACAAATTACAAATTTCTTCTTGACAATATCCTTTATTGTTGTATTATTGTATTAAGAGCTTAATACAATAATACAAGGGGTGATACCATGCCATGGGAACTTAAGCCTGACAGACCAATTTACACTCAACTGATTGAGCAAATTGAGCTGATGATATTTTCCGGTGTTTATTCCTTAGGGTCCAAACTGCCTTCTGTGCGGGATATGGCACAAGAGGCAGCAGTAAATCCTAATACAATGCAAAGGGCACTGGCAAAATTAGAGGAAGACGGTCTTATCATTACACACCGCACAAGCGGGCGGACAATCACGGAGGATGCAAACATGATCGAAGAGGCAAAAACCAAAATGGCTGAAAGACAAATCCTGGACTTCCTGGAAAAAATGCAGTTAATGGGTTTTAAGCAAAAGGAAATCTTGGCAATTATTAACGACATAGCAAAGGGGATGAAAGAATGAGCTTTATTCTGGAATGCAACGGCCTTACAAAGAAATTCGGCAACACAACAGCCGTCTCGGTCGTGGATTTAAAAATAGAACGCGGAAAGATCGTTGGTCTTCTAGGTCCTAACGGCAGTGGTAAAACCACTATTATCAAGCTGGCAAACGAGCTGTTGAATCCCACCGGTGGAAATATTCTCATTAACGGTAAAAAACCTGGCATTGAAACTAAAAAAATTGTATCATACCTGCCGGAAAAAAGTTACCTGAACGATTGGATGCGGGTACAACAAATTATTGAGCTGTTCTCTGATTTCTACAGCGATTTCAAGCCGGAGAAAGCTTACAGCATGCTGAAAAGCCTCAATATCAACGCTAATGACAGACTAAAAACCATGTCCAAAGGAACAAAGGAAAAGGTGCAATTGATTCTGGTCATGAGCCGCGAAGCCGAACTCTATTTGTTGGATGAACCGATAGGCGGGGTTGACCCGGCAGCAAGGGATTATATCTTACAAACCATTCTATCCAATTACAATGAGAATGCAACAGTGGTTATTTCAACCCATCTCATTTCTGATATAGAGAATATCCTGGACTATGTAGTTTTCATCAATCAAGGAAAGATAGTTCTGACCTCATCGGTAGATGACATTCGGGATGAAAAGGGTAAATCTGTTGATGTTTTATTCAGGGAGGTGTTCAAATGTTAGCCAAGCTTTTAAAGTACGAAATCAAAGCTACCGGAAGAATATTCCTGCCCCTTTTCCTCGCTTTATTGCTATTTGCTACAATCACAAAAGTCATCTCTTCTTTCAGCCCCGGGGATTGGAGCACTTCTGCAAGCATCAGCATGTTCATCTATATCATTATCATGGTGGGAATGTTCGTAACAACCTTTCTGATGATGATCCAGCGCTTTTACAAAAATCTGCTTTCTGACGAGGGTTATTTAATGTTTACTCTTCCCGTCAAACCATGGCAGCACATAGTCAGTAAGTTACTGATATCAATGTTATGGATTGTGAACAGTCTATTTGCCGCTTTTATCTCTATTCTGATTATCACCCTGAAAAAAGGGGATATCGCTGCAATAGCTGAGGTAATCACACTTTTCTATAACCAGGTTTTTGAACAATTAGGTTTTTCGATGTACGTCCTATCCGGCGAAACCATTATCTTTTTACTGGTGCTTCTAGCTTCATTCATCCTGATAATATATGCCTCTATCGCCGTCGGTCATCTCTTCAACCGTCATAAAATGTTGTCATCTTTCGGAGCCTTTATCGCCCTCACTACTCTCACACAAATCATTATTACGTTTGTCGGCTGGCTCTCCGGAAATACCCTTTTCTCCGATGTGCATGTCAATCCTAATGATTTTCTTGGTATGCAACAGCTAATTCAATTGTCAATCGCTTATGGAATCGCTTTTATCGGACTTCTATGTGCAGCATATTTCGCTGTAACCAACTACATCTTGAGCAAACGTCTGAATTTGGAATAAGGAAATCTTTCCCTCCTTATCAAAAACATTGCATTTCATGAATTTGGCCAGGATAGAAATATCCTGGCTTTTTCTGTAGGAATAATTCGCCGCATGCCTGCAAAGATTAACTAAAAACACAGAAATGGAGGTAGTACGCATTGTTTAAACATGAAAAAAATCTTCTCCATCCGGTTGGGGTAGAAAAACCTAACCCCAATTATGCCGCCATGCTTCAAGAACAACTAGGCGGCCCTCAGGGCGAGCTTAAAGCCGCTCTTCAGTACATCTCTCAAAGTTTCCGCATCTATGATCCTGCCATCAAGGATGTTTTTTTGGATATTGCCGCGGAAGAACTCGGTCATATGGAAATGGTAGCAACTACAATCAATCTCCTCAACGGCCATGAACCGCAGGCCCAAAACGCCGCAGTCGGTAATATTGAGGCTCATGTCTTGTCAGGTTTGAATCCGATGCTGACTAATGCTTCAGGCCAGTTGTGGACAGCGGCATATGTGAATGTCACGGGAGACCTGGCGGCCGATATTCTTTCGAACATTGCGGCTGAACAACGAGCTAAAGTAGTCTATGAATATCTGTACAGGCAGATTGAGGATAAGAAAGTCCGAGAAACAATTGATTTTCTATTGAACCGCGAAGAAGCCCATAACACAATGTTTAGGGAATGCTTCCAAAAGATTCAGGATACCGGTTCCAATCGAGATTGGGGAGTAGACGAAGATGCCCGTCTCTACTTTGATTTGTCTACCCCCGGAAATTACGTAGGACAAGAATTACACAATCCCTCTCCCCCAGGTTTTGATAATCCGCAAAGCCCGACACAACATTGACATCCTTCTCTAAGCACTAGGGGCTGCGTCTGATCCGGGTTTTGTGGCTTACATGTCGCTTACTCTCTTATATACCTCGCAGCCCTGAAAAGGATTGGCTGTTCCTAAATAGAGGTCTTTGTCTTGTGAAACAAACAGCTTCCTGACCCCATAATTATAGTTATTGCCTAACCCATTTTGTGTAACCGGCGACCAGTCCTCGCCGTTTTTCGTTTTCCAAAGGTCAAAGCCATAAAGATTCTTGCCTGCTCTGAAAACAAGTTCACCCAAACACTGCCAGAAATCATCCATGCTTTCTTTTAGCATCTCATTATTTTGAACGCTCCTACTATTCTTAGCGTTTATCAATCTTTTGATGATCTCCGGTAGCAAGGGAAGAAATACAGGTATGAAGATGGACCAGCTAAAGGTCCCCAAATACATCTCATCACCGTAGGTCTCAATCTGCCAGCAGTAGGCATTAGAAATATTCCCAAAGCCTGAAGGGAAACCGCTTAGCGGACACCCCCTGGTTCCGGTGATCGGGTCAGTGGGCACTACCGGCGGACCGCCGACTATCAATTCCCAATTATCATTCTTATCGACTCTTATTACATCAAAACCCTTGGGAGGCACAAGCTGTTTTTCAGGATCAAGACTCATAACAGCGGCTTCAATCGCTGTTCCAATATATATATGATCCTTGAATACCGTGATTGCCCAAGGGTGTTCATTGCGTGCATCTCCAGCACCCTGGTCAACCACTAAAGTCCAGTCGTCCTTAACAGGTAATGACCCGTTTGTCCGCCATAATTCAAAGCCGGTGGGCCGTCCTGTTCCTACATATATATGGTCATTGAAGCTCAGCAGAAGATCGATATTCCCCCGGGGATTCTTATCAGGATCGCCATTAAGATCTATTTTAGTCCAACCGTCCTTCTCCGGATCAATACTGTAAAAAAGCTGTGATTCCGTGAGGCCCATGACCTGGAGTGCCCCAAGATAAAGTATCCCCTTGTGTTCGATCATAGTCCTCGTAGCCGAGCCCTGTATATCAGAAGGTAAAAGATACCAATTCTCGCCATCCTGTGATTTAAATATGATAAAGTCGGGGGTCAGCGTCATCAAGCCGGCATATAAAGCTGTTTCGTTCTCCGGAGTTGTATATCTTTTCATAAAACGAAAGCCGATGCTCAATGGTTCAGCCGGGGCTTTATAAACCCGTTCCCAGTTTTCGGGAGAAGACTTCTTACAGCGCCAGATTTCGCCACGATTATCAACATTTTCAGGGGTCAGGATATCCGGTATAGGAACATCCCCGAATATTTTGTTGCTGATAATTGAATAAGGTATATTGCGGGCAGTTCCCACATATAGGTACTCTCCCATCTCCTCCATTGACCAGCAGTAGTTGTTTTGCATGGCATTATCAAGATTATCGGGGTCAAAACCGTTGACGGGAGTTATTT
The DNA here is from genome assembly GCA_018432615.1 of Clostridia bacterium. Classification (GTDB taxonomy): domain Bacteria; phylum Bacillota; class Peptococcia; order DRI-13; family SM3-B62; genus SM3-B62. The sequence goes on along the minus strand of JAHDSQ010000032.1, from coordinate 25,329 downwards.
TTTTAAAGTTTTCCATGTGGCATCTCCTCGTTAAGTCGATTTGTACCACATTATATGCGGAAAGGGTTATACATGCCACCTTTTGTTATCTGCCGATAGCCAGCCAGTAATGGTTTATTTCCGCAAGCTCAATCAGGGCACTATCCTTATCCTCCGCGTTAATAATGCCTTTCAGCCGGGCCAGGCTTCGACTCAAGCTGTTTATTTCTTCTCTTTCCGCCCCAAATTGAATCCTGTTAATGACCTTTTGCCACTCCTTATCCAAAGATAAAAGCCTGGCGTTAGCCGAATTCCAATCCTCTTTATTAACATCCTGAGTAAGCCTATTTATTTCTTGGTATACCCCCTGTCCTTTGAAAATTGACGGGCTGAGCATAACCACAAGGAAGAGGATTATTGCCACTATCGGAAGCAGATATGCCACTGCTTTTTCACTATTCATTACTGTCCCTCCTTGGGATCGTAACGCTCACTAAAGTCTGCCGAATCAGTTACAAAATCGCTATATTTATCTATATATAGTTCACCTTTTGTATTAAGATGGGCCAGCATAACTTCAGACGGATCATTTATTCCCTTTGCCCGCAACTGTTGTTCCAGCCAATTACGGTCAAGGTTTACTTGTTTTAGGTTTTGCTCAATAACAACCCCGTTATATATAAGCTCGGCAGATAAACCGTCGTAATCAGTTGAAATATTTAAATCTTTAGGTATGACCGGTTGATAAGACGACTTTTTCAAAACACTTAGTTTCCCGTTCACCTCCAAAACAGCAAACTCGACCTGTGAAATGTCAAAGATGCTCTTCTCCCTTAACTGCTCCAAAAGCTCACCCATTTGATAGCGCATTTTATTCATCGTAGTTTCCATGATTTGTCCGTTCATGATAATCACGATCGGTTCTCCATTGATGTATTTCGAGATGTATCGTGATTTGACGGTAATGACCTGTAAAGCCAAGACTGCTCCTGTCCAGGTGGCTAATCCTACCCACTCAGTCAAAGATCGACCGTTTAAATTTGTAGCCAAAGATGCCGCGATCGACCCTATGGTAATACCGTTGATGTAATCGAAAAAAGTCAATTGGCTTACTTCCTGCTTACCCAAAATGCGTGTAAAAATCAGGAGTGTGAAAAAGGCCATCAGACTGCGTACTATTACAACCGACACTTCATTCATAGCAAATCACCTTTCTGGTATTCTATCCCTACACTCCAAAAACAATTCGCAATAAGAAAACCCGAGGCTTTAATCTCGGGTCTTCTTATTGTGAACCTTCATCTTCCGGACTAGGCGACTATTTCCGTTCAATACACCTCAAATTCACCTTCAGCAATTTTAACTCCATCAACATGACATACGGTTTTATAGTTTCCCGGAACCGCACAGCCATTGAGATCCCTTACTACCTGCACTTCTTTAAATAAGTAGGCACCTTCCCAATGAGGCTTACACAAGCTATAAAAAGTCTCTGTATAAATCTCTTCGTAGCCATCATCCTGTTTTAAGTAATGAGTCACCGTAAGTTCATAGAAAACCAATTTGTTGGGTTGTTTGTAATTAAAAACCACACAATAGAATATTTCCCCATTCGACTTGGAAATCCTTGATTTAAACTCCGTATCCAAGTGCAAATCGTCCGCATCAGTAAACTTTACGATCGCTGCAGCCGACAATTTAAGATATGAGCCTTTACCTTCTTGTAATATTTCCAATGGCACTCCGATATCTTCGCCAAAATCATTAGCAACTATCCATCTAGCTACATCATCGACAGGCAGGGCAAAATTCAAATCCCCTATCAGAAAGCCCATTGTAGTAATCCCAATAAGTTTGCCATATGAATCAAAAAGAGCTCCGCCGCTACTCCCAAATGAAATAGGGGTCGATACTTGTAAGAGATTATATCCCTTTTCACTTCTTTTCCCGCTTAAAATACCGGTTGATACGGTGTTCTGTAAATCTAACGGATTACCTATAGCGATAACATCCTGTCCTATACTCAGCTTATCCGAATCACCAATTACAGCAAAGGGTAATCCCAGCGCATTAATTTTTATCAATGCAAGGTCATAATCATAATCTACTTCAAGAACCGCAAATTTATATTCACGACCATCCCAAAGAACGACTTTGCCCGTTATATATTCATCCAATACGTGGGCATTGGTAATGATATGCCCGTGAGAACTCAGAATAACACCACTGCCTTGCAGCATATCATCTCCTTCTCCACAAATTACACTTACAACAGTGTTGCCGTGCTTAGATACCTCTTCTGTCGTAAGTTTTGTGACAAGACTGTCTATTGTCACTCTCTGAGCGGCTTCATCCCATTTCACTTCAGCACCGAAAGCCTCACTGATAAAACGCAAGGGTACTAATGTCCTGTTCTCAACAACTTTGGGCGGAACATCTAAGCTAACTTCTTGCCCATTTTTTACAGCTTTTTTTTGCCCGATAGTGAGTATAATCTGAATTTCCTCTTTTTTTGAGATAATTTTTTGTGTAGCTTCATCCCATTCGACAGAAGCTCCCAGAGATTCGAATATCGCTCTGAGTGGTACTAAGACCCTACCTTCCTCAATTATAGGCGATGTGTCAAATTGAATGTAGTTATGATTTAGCATTACTGCCGGTGCTGCGTATGATTCACGCGCTATCATCAACAATAAAAAAAAGACGGCAAACCCCAAAAACTTTCGCATATCTCCACTCCATTTCCTTATTATTAACTCACACTCCTAATATTACCATTTATATTCATGTCGGTCTATATAACTTATGTATCGCATGCAAATTTATGTATCGCCTCCACCGCTTTCCCTTCATCCTCCTTACTGACATAAATATCATAGATACGGTTTTGCTGCGTAAAACAATTTTGAGTTCTAGCATCGAATGGCGATTTTGTCGAGAATTTGACACCATTAGTTGCCAATCTATCAACGATCTGAAAATACTGTTCCTCCCCAATGGCAGTATAAACAAGTGTTTTATTAGAAACAAATCTTTTGAATATCCTAGACAACACCATAAATTCACACCCCTTATAGCTTATAGTTTACACGCACTCATTTTATCAACTTTCCCATAAAAAGAATAGTGCCGGTTTCATCGTCTGTGATAACGAATACAAAGGGATGATCCGCAATAAAGGTCAACGGTTCAAACACAGCTGATTCATTCATCTCTACCACGGTAGCTGCCGCTGCTTCGCTTCCCTCTTCATTAACTTCAATTACCGCCTTATGAAGGACCCTGTTGATAAAAATACCCGCACGGATACCGGAAAAATCGGCTGCACCCGTAAAGGCGTCTCCCATGCCCAAAGCACTCAGGCTTTCGTTTAAATTCTTGATCCCATACTCCATTTTAAAACGGGGCAACTGTAATATAACATCATCTTCCTCCGAAATGCTGTCTTTGATAGTATTCCAGCGTTTTTCATTAAAATCCGCAATAAAATCGTTGATTTCCGTGTCTTCCTCCGGCAAAACACAGTACATGGATACATTTCCGCTCCCATACGGGAGTCTGACAACCTTAAAACCATCACCCTGTCCGTACTCGATTTCCCCTTTTCTGCTCATCATCATGACTTCGTTTGTGCTTCCGTCCCCTGTATGGAATTGTGTGGGAAAAGTGTACTGCTTATCAAATTGCTCTGCCCAATCTCCCTTAAAGTAAATCGCATTAATCAAATACATGACGATATCTGCTGATATTGGAGACTCAACCATTTTTTCTATCTTCTTGTTTGTAGCCTCAGATATCCATTGGTTGATATTATCCGCCGCATCTTCCTTTGTAAAATCAAGAAATGTTACAGAAGCGTCGAATACCTCCTCATTGGTTGATAAAAAGTCCTCTTTGATTTTCTCCCCTTTTCTTATCCATAACGAATTCCCGATGTTTAACTCAACTTTTTTATCCAACTGCTCAAAATACCGGAGAAGGTTACGGTAGCTTTCATTAAGCACTTTATCGTCAATTCCCCTGTATCCCAAGGCCTCTGCCATAGCTTCCTTTGTTGTCGTTTCGGCCCCTTGATATGTCATTGTCAGCGCAGCAGAGATGCTCAGCGGAGATATGAAGATATTCTTGTCCCTATCTTCCTTATTTAATTGCTTGAATAGATCAAAGGCAAAATGAGAATTTCCCTTGACAACCTCCGTACTGATTTTATCTTTACTAAAATCACTGTTTTGACCAAAGGACATGATCTCACTGGAGCAACCGGCCATTAGACCTATTGACATAGTTATACACAACAACACACATAACATTTTTTTCTTATGTATGTCTCTCATTTCTTCACCCTCCTGACGTACGCACGTTATGCGCTTCAAGAATAAAAAGCCTTTAGTATTAAAGACGTCTAAAACAGCCGGATAGTTCCTGCCCCCAACCGATTCTATACTTTTTAATACTTGTCACACTTACCCATCCCTCTTCATATAGATATATTAGTCTTACAGAAAGGAGTCAATTAAATGGGTGCTAGATATACAGTTAGACCGGGAGATGCTGCCAATAGTGCATCAAATAACTCAAACGTAGACATGGATTGTAAGAAATTACGTCCTTGCCCACAGTTGCCCGGTACCTTGTTACGTATTTTTATCCCCGCCGGAACTGTTATTAATCTCCTCAACCTAATAGAAGTAACAAGCCCCAGCGGGATCTGTCTCATCATAAGAATACCCCTTTGTGGTAATAATAGCGTTCTCTCTACCGTTATTGCATCAATCAAAGATGCCGGGGGTAGTGTCGAATTTGTGTAATACTCGTCAAGGTGGCCTTTTCGGCCACCTTTCTACTAAACAATTTGTTCTACTGTAATATCGCATGTCTGACTTTCTTCTTCCCCACTGTTTCAGATTTCCGCCACATTATGTTAAACTGATACAGTGAACATCTTATGGGGAGATAACAACATGCTATCACTAACAATCATTTTTTTCATCACATTACTATCCTTCGGTTTTGGAATACTAGGTGCCTTGTTAGGAATAGGGGGCGGTATTTTTATCGTACCGGTACTGACTATCTATTTCGATATTCCCATTCGCTACGCAATTGGTGCCAGCATTATATCTGTAATCGCAACTTCAAGCGGAGCAGCCGCGGCCTACGTGAGGGATAGAATCACCAATCTAAGAATAGCCATGTTCTTAGAGGTGGGAACCACAACCGGTGCTATTACCGGTGCTTTTTTAGCCGGAATCGTTAGCAATAAAATTCTTTATATTATTTTTGCCGCCATCATGTTGTATTCAGCATTTATGATGTTTCATAGACGCAATCAAGAACTGCCGCAGCACGAAACGGGACATCCCTGGGCAGAACATTTGAAATTAAATGACGCATATTATGATAAAGTTTTACAACGAAAAGTAGAGTATAAAACACAAGGAGTTCCACAGGGATTGGGTTTAATGTATATAGCCGGAATTATTTCAGGACTTTTGGGTATAGGCAACGGGGCTTTCAAGGTAATGGCCATGGATACAGCCATGCAACTGCCCATGAAGGTTTCCACGGCTACCAGTAATTTTATGATAGGGGTTACGGCAGCCGCAAGCGCCGGCGTTTATTTCGCCCGAGGCGACATTAATCCTGAAATAACCGCACCGGTTGCTATTGGAGTGTTACTAGGCAGCACCGTCGGATGCAAAATTATGGATCGAATTAAAAGTTCTACCTTGAGAAAAATCTTCATCCCGATTTTGCTATTCATTGCTGTGGAAATGTTTATGAAAGGATTAGGAGCACAATGAGGACAAGCGATGAACAAAACTACAAGCAAGCCAAAACAGATAGCAGGCCTTTTAGTATCGAGAAATTCATCAGTATATCTTTAAGGATAGGTGTCGTAATTTGTTTGGTTCTTTTGCTGATCGGTCTCTTCATGCTCATAGTAGGAGAACAACGACAGCTAACCTACTCAAACAACTTGATCGACATATGGCATAGCCTCATCCAGGGTGAAGGTTACGCTATTATTGATCTAGGATTATTAGTGCTGATCCTGACCCCTGTGTTTAGGGTTGCGGCTTCTATTGTACTTTTTGGGCATGAAAGGGATTACTTTTATTCATTCATAACCACCTTCGTTTTATGTATCCTAATTATTAGTTTTTTGCTTGGAAAAATCGGATAACAATACGTTATGGAGAGTAAATCAATGATAAAAATCGAAATACCGGGTGCTAAACCCCTCAAATTGACAAAGCTGGTTTTGGACTTCAACGGCACAATAGCCTTGGATGGAATCTTAATAAAAGGGGTAAAAGAAGGTATTGTAAGTCTTGCCAATCATCTTGAAATACACCTTCTTACTGCTGATACCTTTGGAACCGTAAGACAGCAATGTAATTCACTCCCATTGCAAATAGAGATACTTAAGACAGATGACCACGTCAAAGAAAAAGCAGCTCATCTCTGTCAATTAGGCAGTGAACAAGCTGTGGCAATCGGTAATGGTGCTAACGATATCTGTATGCTTCAAGAAGCCGCACTCGGCATTTTAGTTGTTGGACCGGAGGGTTGTTTTGGAAAAGCAGTTTCATCAGCAGATATCGTTGTCAACAGCATCTTCGCTGCATTTGGTTTGTTAGAAAACCCCCAACGAATCGTTGCAACAATCCGAAGCTAATGATACTAGATTTTAGCCTGCTGAAATCTGCTGTTCATCACATCTCTTTGCCATAATGACCAAAAAGAAGGCAACAATTCTACTGATATAATAAACCAGTCCTGCGCAAACAGGAATAATCATCATAACCCCTAACCATGAAAAGGCTTGAAAGGCCGGTATCAAACTTATTACCAGAATCCCGGGAAGTGTCATCAGGAATAAAAACTTTCTTAAGGCAAGATGCTCCTCCTCATTCTGCCGACAAAACAGTTGAATAAACTCTGAACCCAAACATTCTTGCCAGTACAAGCCGACAAAACCGGCAAGAACAAAGGATAACGTTAGCCAAACAAACAATTTCCCACTATCTTGAATGTCAATAATCACAAAACCGCAAATAAATACAAACAGGAGATATTGTCCTACACGTCGACTATCCCTTAGTATTGATTTAAGACACACCTCAACCAAACCATTGATCGCATTGCGTTTTCTAAAAATAATATTTGAGCGGGGAAACAGCCAGGGACGTTTCCTCTGTTTTTTTGGCTTTTTGACGCTTGCCCCGGAGAGTCCCAACAAGAAACTTACATGCTTTAATTTCTCACCCTGTTCCCGCTCCACGTCTACAAAAAAACTGTGTATATGATTCAGCCTCCTTATACTTAACAATACGGAAGCGATGGATAACAGCAAACTTACGGTTAGAAACACTGGAAAGCTACCAATAATGTAAGGAAGCAGGATAATAAAACACATGCTACCCGCAACCATCATACCCCTTAAAATAATGAACAGCCGCCAACCACAAAAGCGTATGGATAAGAACTGCTTTGCCAGTCCCAAAAATACTTTGACCAGAAATGTTATGGTAAAAAGCAGGAACAGTTCCCCTTGGAAAAACTGATGATAACTAAGGATCAACGGGGCTAGCAAAAGAAAAAAGAACCCGCTAAAAAGGAAACTACGGAAATACGAATAGATAAGACCGTACTGCATAATCTTTTTAATCCACTGCCTTTGACCCAGCAAAAAAAGCTGATCAGCTTCCTGAAGGAATATTCTCACCGATCCCGACCAGGCCAGTAAAAAACAGACGGCAAAGAGCAAGCTCACCGGTAAAAACTCAAGCCAATCAGGAGTATTCCTCCACCAAGATAAATATTGATTTATCCCCAAAGCAATGGCAGGAATCACAATATATAAAGCCACGGTCCAGTCAATGACCATTCTCCAAATGCCGACCTGAAATTTTAATTCTGCAAAGAGGCGTTTAGAAAATACTCTAAGCGGTGTAATCATGCTCTCTTCTCCAAAATAAAATCAAAACAATCAAAAAGTGACGCTTCGGGCAGACAACACTCTGCCCTGATCCCGGCCAGGGTTCCTTGGGTTATCAAGCGACCGTCGGCAATCAAGATAAAAGAATCACATATCCTCTCTGCAATATCAAGTTGATGAGTCGAAACAAGCACGCCGGCCCCCCGCATCCTTTCCTCCTTCAACAATCCCATGAACTCCTTTGTTGCACGAGGATCAAGTCCAACAAAGGGCTCGTCTATGATATAGACATCCGGTTCAAGCAAAAGCCCGATTATAATCATGAGCTTTTGCTGCATACCCTTGGAAAAGGTCGTTGGAAAATGGTGCTTTACTTCCTGCATTCTAAATATGCCGAGCAGATGCTCGGCATATTTTAAAAATTTTTTTCTTTCAAGCTCATAGACAGCTGCCACCAATTCAAGATGCTCCCACAAAGTCAGTTCTTCATAAAGAACCGGCTGTTCAGGTATATAGGCATAATTCTTGTTTTCTCCTAGGAAGTACACACCTCCCACCAGTTCAGGCAGCAAACCGACAATAGCCTTGATGACAGTACTTTTGCCGGCACCGTTAGGACCGATGATACCAACTAATTCGCCCTTTTTCAGCAATATATTTATATTATTGATTGCGTCCTTTTTGCCCAAATAACCGGCCTGTTTGATCTCAATCCGTAACAAATCCATCGACTGTCATCTGCTCCTTATCATTAACAAAAACATTCTAGGCACAATTTTACCATTCAACACAGCATTGTTCCATACTCTGCTTTAACAAACGATATCATCAATGGTTTTCTTGTGCCCTATAGGCTTCCCGCACCGCCAATCGGTAGGCCGCTGCTTTTTCAAACATAGCCTCTGTCCGCTCTGCAGCTTCATACATGGCCATGATCGCTTCGTTTGTATAGGCCAGCATATTCTCCCAGCCATGGAACTCCTTTGATACCCGCGAGGAAATATCAGCAGGCAAACCCCTCTCAAGTATCTCTTGCCGCAGTGCTTCGGGTGGAGCATTATGTGCCTCGTTCAAAGGTAGTACATAATCCTCAAGGTCTTGATATGTCCACTGGGACAGATCCACATCTTCTAATTCGGGATATAGTTTTCTGGTCTGGCGAATACTATCCTCACTTATCAGCCAACCTTTCTCTTCCTTCTCAAAATCCAGACTATCCATCCCGGCAATAGTCTCGCTACTGTATCCCCTTTCCTTCAATTCTTTTGCCTGTTCGGTATGTAAAGAGAAATACCTCGTATACTCTACCGCCAACTCCTCCGGTGTTAAAGCAGCTACCCGCTCTTGTACGGTAAGTCCGGCTAACACTTCCTCTGCCCGGTTGCTCTCCGCTTCTTCCTGGTCATATTCCGCGATAGCCTTTTGCGCATCTGTCAGAGCGACCTGCTGTCCACTTTCAGTGTCAAAATATACCAACTTGATCTCACCGGAAGGAATATGCCAAGTGCGGCGCAGGGCAAGATAGCCCTCTTTAATCCTTTCCGCCCAGGGCAAATAAATCTCTAAGGTTTTTCCATCCTCCAACCAAGCGATTTCCGCATATTCACCGTTTTCTTCAACCGGCAAACTGCTGACCGCGCAACCTTCCATAATATCCAGGACACAAACAGTACAAGTCCAGTGACTTCCAAAACCGCTATAGCTCAAATATGCCAGATACCGCCCGTCTTGGCAAAATTTCTGGCCGTAGAAGTTGTTCCAATCGTAAACAGACCTTAAATCATAAACGGCTTCATTAATCTCTTCTTCAGTTAAAAGCGGCTGCCTCAGACGCTGGATATAATCAGCCTCTATCTCGGCAAAGGAGCTTGTCCTCCGCCTCCCGTCCGTAAACAATACCTTTGGCGCTAAAATCTCATCTGCTCGGTATTCCTCAGCCGTAGGGAAACGTACTAAAATAATACTGCTTCTTTCTTCATAGGCGTAATAACGTTTATCAGGGCTTAAGTCTCCACTCCGATGGAGGGGATGATTTTCCAACATTTGAATAAAGATATCTGGCACCAGGTCTATTGATTGTTCAACTGCAACCTGATTGTTCTGCTGTACGTCTGTCTCTTCAGAAACTACCTGTTCGTCCCGTTCTTGAGGCTTAATACTTTCTTTCTCTTGCTCCTTTTTCTGTCCATCGCACCCTAGCATTGTCAGTACTATGAAAATGATCAAAACAGCCGACATAATACCGTTTTTCCTCTTTCCCGTCATTTCCTCACTCCAATGTACTCATCAACTGTATATATCCTATGTATAATTAGTACCAATTGCAAGGAATTTATTACATGACCTGCCTAATCACATCAATTATAGAACCATCCCTATATTCAACGATACCGACGATTCTGTCGGTATACTTTATTAAATCCGGCCTTCCCGTGATACTCTCCGCCTTCTCTTGCAATTCCTTGATATCGTAAAGAGGAAGCCCTGTTTTTCCCAAAACAGCCATAAGTTCAGGTTGCTTTTGATTGACGGCAATACCCCAGTCTGTCACTAAAACATCTATCGTTTCACCGGGGGTTGTTACCGTATTGACCCTATCCACGACAATAGGCATCCTTTTACGAACAAGAGGCGCAATAACTATTTTCAGCTTAGCCCCGGCGGCTATATCGGAATGCCCGCCGGATGCACCTCTGATTATACCGTCGGAACCTGTTATGACATTAACATTAAAATCGGTATCTATTTCCAGTGCACTTAAAATACCAACATCAAGACAATTCACTACAGCACCCTTACTATGTGGATTCGCATAATATGCTGCACTTATTTCAACATGATTGGGATTTTCCGCAAGTGATTTGACCGCTTCCAAATCAAATGTTTGAGTATCATATAGTTTCCTTACAAATCCTTCCTTTAGCATTACAGTATGTTGGGCTGAAATGCCACCCATCATAAAACTGGCTGTAATATTCTTTTCCAGCATTTTATCCCGCAAAAACCTGGCTACGGCCAGAGATGCCCCACCGGAACCGCTCTGGATGGAAAAACCGTCCTTAAAATAACCGGAATACTCCACTACTTTCGCTGTGTATTCGGCTATCAATAAATCTCTGGGACTGCTGGTATGGCGAAGAGGTCCGGACATTATCCCCCCGGAATCGCCAATAGCATCGATAACTACTATATGATCCACATCTGTTTGGTCAATACTTGCCGGAACGTTTGGATAGTCCACCAGTGTATCAGTAACCAAGACTACTTTCTCCGCATACTTGGCATCTACCATAGCATAACCCAAAGCACCGCAAACATTTCTTCCTACGCAACCGCTGGCATTACCATAGTTATCACACGAGGAAACACTCAAAAAGGCTATATCTATTTTGGTCTCCCCCGCTTCGATAGCTCTGGCTCTTCCTCCATGTGAGCGAATGATAACCGGCGTATCCATCATACCCTTTGAAATAAATTCCCCCAGGGAACCACGTAACCCGCTGGTTTCAATCCTTTTGATAACGCCGTTTTTTATATGTTCAATAAGAGAGGAATGTACATTGGTTAAAGAGCTTGGTGCAATAACCAGATTTTTTAAGCCAATCCTTGCAGCCGCATCAATAACCTTGTCCAGCAAATAGTCCCCCTCACGAAAATGGTGGTGAAAAGAAATCGTCATCCCGTCATGTGCTCCTGTTTCAATAAGGGCCTTTTCAAGATTAGGAAGAAGCTTTTTCTCACCAGGTTCAACCTGCCTCAGCTGCGGTCCCCTTCTCCTGTTTTTGGGCCGAATAGCAAAAGGGCCTTGATATGGAGTCAACTCGCCTAATCCTTCTATTCTTTCCGGTATTTCCCTACCAATCGCATTTTTAAGCAAGTGCCCTAACCTCCTTTGCCAAGCCTATGACCCGATAAGCCCTTTCCACAATAGGCTTATCGATCATCTTACCATCAAGGGCAATAACTCCTGAACCGGACGTTTCCGCTTCTACGGCTGCTTCAATTACTCTTTTGGCATAACTCACTTCCTCGACTGTAGGTGTGAATATACTATGCACCATCTCGATTTGCCGGGGATGTATGACTGATTTCCCATCAAAACCAAGCTTTTTGATATACATGACCTCCTGCTTAAAACCATCTTCATCTGCCACATCGGAAAAAACAGTGTCGAGAGCATCAATCTTAGCGGCTCTCGCTGCCATAAGAATCTGGATTCGCGCAACATGTAGTTCAAAACCTGAATTTGTTCGCTCCGACTTCATATCGGTTATAAAGTCTTCCGCTCCAAGGGCAACTGCCGTTACACGCTGACCGGCGCTTGCTATCTTATATGCATTTATAACTCCAAGAGCTGTTTCGATTGCCGCAATCAGCTTGACAGAACCTTCTGCCAGACCAGCTTTGCTTTCAATTTCACTGATTATTTGATCAGCAGTACAAAGATCATCTGCCGATTCTGCCTTAGGCAGACGAATAGCATCCGGTGCAGCCCTTACAATCGCCTCCAGGTCTTCCCTTCCATAAGGAGTATTTAATGCGTTTATCCTTACAACTCTCTCCGTTTGTCCGTAATCTATGCTTTTGAGCGCATTATAAACTAAAAACCGTGCCGCATCTTTTTCCTTAAGAGAAACCGAATCCTCAAGATCAAAAATAATCGAGTCGGGCTTATAAATGTGTGGATCATTAATCATTGATGGATTATTACCGGGAACAAACAGCATCGTTCTCCTTATTCTGTTCATCTGACAACACCCCCCAATCGAAACTAAGAACCTTCCCGGCCCTGCATACAGCCGTCTGAGTCCTGGCCTTAATAGCATAATCTAATGCCCCATTATCTTTAGCCAAAACCCTGATTCCCGAAACATTAAGCTCCTGAAGCGTGTTAATAATAGCTGTCTTTATTTGTCTGCTAAATTGTTTTCCAACCGTACTGTAAATTTCAACATCAATATCTTCACCCTCGCAAGGCTCAATTTTGATTAAAATATCACCGGATGCCGTGGTTCCGGATTCTCCAACGCATTTTATTTGCATAAGAAACCTCCTGTTATACTCTATTCCCCGGGAAATGGCAGGCAACAAAATGATCCTGAGAGATTTCCCTCAAAGGCGGTGTTTCTGTTTTGCAAACCTCTTCACAATATCTGCATCGCCCTGCAAAGCGACAGCCAGGTTTTGGATTGATAGGACTGGGAACGTCCCCTTCAAGAATGATTTTCTCTCTTTGTACATCAATACGAGGAACAGGTACTGCCGATAATAGGGCTTGAGTATAAGGATGTAAAGGATCCTTAAAAATAGCTTTATAATTCGATACTTCAACTAATTTCCCTAAATACATAACCGCTACTCGGTCACTGATGTGTTTTACGACACTTAAGTCATGTGAGATAAATAAATACGTTAGGTCAAACTCCTTTTGCAGCTGCTGCAAGAGATTAAGAATCTGGGCTTGAATCGATACATCAAGGGCCGACACCGGTTCGTCCAAAACCATGAAAACCGGGTCAAGAGCAATAGCCCGTGCAACACCTACCCGTTGCCTTCTGCCACCATCAAGCTCATGAGGATAAGAATTGGCAAGACGTTGGGCCAACCCGACAGTTTCCATTAATTCATAAATGTGTCGCTCTAATTCTTTTTTATCGGAATATACTTTTTGTACCCGCAAGGGCTCCGCAATGGATTCAAAAACATTCTTGCGTGGATCTAGTGAAGCATAAGGATCCTGAAAGATAATTTGCATCTTGCAACGCATGCGACGCATTTCTTCTTTATTGAGTTTCGCCAGATCCTTTCCTTCAAAGAGGATCTCTCCTTCTGTTGCTTCCAGTAAACGAATAACGAGTCTTCCTATCGTTGACTTTCCACAACCTGATTCACCGACCAGCCCTAGTGTCTCACCTTTTTTGATCTCAAGACTCACGCCATCGACGGCATGCAGTAGCCCGTTTTTGGTTGCAAAGTACTTTTTTAGGTTTTTTACTTCTAACAGCTTCATATAAAAACGCACCTCCTTCTTCGTCACACCGGCATTTTAACGGACACCTTTGATGATGCCACGTTTTGCGGCAGAGCAAAGAAGCATTTCACGTAATGTCCGGATGATACTTCAACTACGGATGGTTCTTCTTTTTCACATCTTTCGCATTTGTAATCGCATCTTGTGTGGAATTTACAGCCGGAAGGCAGGTTGGAAGGATCCGGCATCAAACCTCTGATAGGTATAAGCCTATTATCATCGGAATACATATCAGGAATACAAGTAAACAGTCCTTTGGTATACGGATGCTGGGCACGAAGAAATACGTCTTCTCGAGTGCCATATTCCACTACCTCGCCTGCATACATAATGGCAACATAGTCACATATTTCTGCCACGATTCCTAAATCATGGGTAATCATAATCATAGAGGTGTTATACTGCACCTTAAGCCTTTTCATCAGTTCCAATACCTGGGCCTGGATGGTAACATCCAAGGCAGTGGTAGGTTCATCGGCTATCAAAAGTTCAGGGTTACAAGCTAAGGCCATGGCGATAACCACCCTTTGCTTCATCCCCCCGGAAAACTGGTGAGGGTAGTCGTTAGCACGGTCTCGCTTGATACCTACCGTTTCCAGCATATCCCCTGCAAGTTCAAAGGCTTTGCGCTTGTTCACCTTTGTATGAAGTTCAATTGCCTCCTTTATTTGGTCACCAACCGTTAAGACAGGATTCAAAGAGGTCATGGGATCCTGAAATATCATCGATATTTTTTCCCCTCGGATAGAACGCATCTCTTTTTGTGATTTTTTCAGCAAATCCTCACCTTTATAAAGTATCTCACCATTTTTAATTATCGAAGGAGGAACAGGCAAAATCCGCATAATTGTTTTTACAGTAGTTGTTTTGCCGGCACCTGTTTCACCCACCAGCCCTAATGTCTGTCCGGCATCAACAGAAAGATTCAGGTTTTCTACCGCCCTGACTGTTCCATCCACGGTAGCATAATGTACTGTCAAGTTTTTTATTTCCAGGAGCTTCTCCTGCTGGGACATGCTGCTCCCTCCTTAATTTTTTAGTTTGGGGTCAAGAGCATCCCGTAATCCATCCCCCATCAGGTTCATAGCGTACACAGCG
The DNA here is from genome assembly GCA_018432615.1 of Clostridia bacterium. Lineage (GTDB taxonomy): Bacteria > Bacillota > Peptococcia > DRI-13 > SM3-B62 > SM3-B62. The sequence continues at coordinate 10,276 of JAHDSQ010000032.1, read as the reverse complement.
GCCATTATAGCCAGTCCCGGGAATGTGGTTAAATGAGGAGCCTTACGTAAAAAGTCACGGCCGGTAGAAAGCATTGCCCCCCACTCGGGCGTAGGCGGTACAATACCCAATCCAATGAAACTCAAACTGGCACATTGCAATATCGAACTTCCAATGCTAACCGTAGCCTGAATAATCAAAGGTGCGAGGCAATTCGGAATGATATGCCGCATGACAATATATAAATCTTTGGCTCCTGCGGCTCGAGAGGCTTCAACAAATTCCTGTTCACGTAAGCTCATTACAGAAGCTCTAATAATCCGGCAAAAACGCGGCACATTGGAAATCCCGATGGCAATCATCACGTTCTGCAACCCTGTCCCCAAGGCTGCCACTATAGAGATATTTAACAGGATAGCCGGAATGGACATCAAAATGTCTACAAATCTCATAATAACATTATCTAAAATTCCGCCGTAATAACCGCAAATCACCCCAAGGGCACTTCCGGCCACAAAAGCTATACCCACAGCAATAAGTCCGACAGTCATAGAAATACGAGAACCGTAAACGATACGGGAAAATATATCCCGTCCCAATTCATCTGTTCCTAGAATATGTTGGCGACTGGGAGTTTGCATAATGTTGAGCAGATCCTGTTCGATAGGATCATAAGGGGCAATAAATTCCGCAAACAAAGCAAAGGAAACAAGAACTAAGAAAATGCACATCCCAACCATCGCATTTTTATTTTGACGAAAACGCCGCCAGATTTCAGCACCCTGACCCCTCTTTTTATAGACAGGAAGGGTCTGTGAAGTTGCCGTATTTGTAGTATTATTCATCACTTCGTCTCCCTACTTATACTGTGATTTTATACGAGGATCAATATAGGCATACAGGATATCCACTAAAAGATTTACTATACTTAAGGAAAGGGCAATCATCAAAACCCCACCCTGAACCACCGGAAAGTTCCGAGCCTTGATAGCATCAACCATCATTTTTCCGACCCCCGGAATAGCAAAGATCGACTCGGTCAAAACTGCGCCACCTAACTGCCGGCCGAATTGAATCCCTATAATGGTAACAACCGGAATCAACGCATTCTTGAGAGCATGACGGAGAATTACCCGGTATTCTACTTGCCCCTTGGCACGGGCAGTTGAAATATAATCTGCTCGTATTACCTCCAACATACTGGAACGAGTCATCCTGGCAATTATTGCTGCTGAACTGGTACCCATAGTCACAGCAGGCAGAATCATATGCTTGAAAGAAGAAAATCCGGACGCCGGCAGCCAGCCTAACCATAAGGAGAACAACAGCATCAGCAGTAGCCCCTGCCAAAAATTAGGCATAGCATTACCCATCATAGCCAATGCCATGGCTACATTATCAAAAACGGAATACTGCTTTGCCGCTGAAATTATACCCATCAACAGCCCTAATGTAGTCGAAACCAAGACGGCCAATGCTGCCAGTTTCATAGTATTGGGAAAGGTTTGAACTAATCGGTCAAATACAGGCTGACCTATAGCATAACAAGTTCCCAAATCCCCATGCAGCAAATCTGAAACAAATCTAAAATAGCGAACAAGATAAGGATCATCCAAGCCCATTTCCTCACGCAGCTCTGCTACCGCTTCTGGTGTTGCGCCATCCTCCAGTATGATTTCGGCCGGATCGCCGGGTGTAATATACATCATTGTAAAGACAATGATGGTAACACCCAGCATTACCGGAATCATCATCAAGATACGTCGTAAAATGTATTTGATCATTTGCCTTCTCCTTTGATTGGTCTCTAGCCTCTAGAACCGGGCAGGCCGGCGGGGGAGTGAACCTTAACCGGCCTGCTGGTATTAAAGATTGTGAGAGAACCCACTACTTTTCGGCAATATACACGCATGAAAAGTCATGAGCTGAATTGGGAGCGGGTTTAAAACCTTGTACGTCAGCAAGCAATCCAACATTGTAATACTCGTATGCTATATAGATCCAGGGAGCTTCCTCGTGAACAAGGGCTTGTATCTCATAAGCAAGCTGTTCCCTCTTGTCTTCATTCTTTTCAACCCTGGCCTCATCAAGTAACGCATCTATCTCCGGGTTACTCAAATAGGCCCGACAACGACTGGTCCCATGCATTGAGGAATGGTAGAAGCTATATAATCCTTCAATGGTATCGCCTAGTGCATAAGTGGAGTTGGCTGTACAGAAATCATGTTCTCCTGCATTAAGTGTAGCAGTCAGAGTAGCACTCTCCAGCGGAGCCATAACTAATTCCACACCAACTTCAGCCCACTGGGCTTGCAGCATTTCACCCAAACGAGTGTTTTTTGTATTAGAAAGGAAGTTGTATTCCACAGAAAAACCGTCGGGATAACCGGCTTCCGCCAGCAACGCCTTAGCCTTTTCAGGATCATAATCATACTGTACCAAATCGGTATTTCTGCCGGAAAGTATGGGTATTACCGATGTAGTTGCCGGCATTGCGCCAATGCCCTTATCATACAACACGTCGCGAATGATTTCTACATTGGTGGCATAATTAAGGGCTTGACGCACGCGCTTATCGGCAAAAACCTCTTTCGAACAGTTAAACGCACCGTAGCGAATCCCAGTATGATTGAATTGAATCAAATCTGTCGCCGCATTTTCCCTCAACCTTTCTATGTCGGTTACACCAACGGCCAAAGCGATGTCTATTCCGCCGCTCTCTAAATCGATTACGCGGCTAGTGGCTTCAGTAATAATCCGGAAATTAATTGTCTTAAGCAATGCTTTTTCATCCCAGTAATCTTCGAAACGTTCCACGACAATGCTATCCCCGGCAGTCCACGATACAAACTGGAAAGGACCTGTGCCAACAGGGTTACGGTTAAAATCTTCACCTGCTTCAGTAACAGCCTTCTCGCTGACAATATTCAGATAGCTGGAACAAATCTGAGCAGGCAGTGCCGACCAAGGCTCAGTTGTTTTGAGAACAAATGTGTAATCGTCCGGACATTCGAAACCGTTAGGGTCTATCATGCTAACTTGTCCCTTCGCAGCAGGAATGTCATAAAGACGTTTAAACGAAAACAGAACGTCACTGGATTTTAATTCTTCACCATTGTGAAATTTGACTCCCTTACGCAGGTGAAATTTGTACGTCACATCATCGAGTTGCTCATAACTTATAGCCAGACGGGGTTGAATCTTCATCTCATTGTCAAAACTGAGCAGTGTGTCATAAATGTTGTTGAAAATCATGACAGCTGTAGTGACGTGAGTTGATGTTGGATCAAGCCCGGCAGGCTCACGATCCATTCCTACGATAAGAGTATCCCTTACGGGTTCACTTTCACCGCCGGAACCGGTTTCCCCACCCGTTCCCCCGCAGCCGCCCAATAATAACGCAATAACCAGCAGCAAGGAAACCAAACTCATTTTCTTTCTTTTCATTCCTTTCGCCTCCATTTTTTTAATATTTTTAATATCAGGTTCAGATATAAAGCTCAAACTGAGAGCTCATTAAACAGCAGTACTATTACACGTCACGTTTTCCTCTGCGGTTTTAATATCCAGATGTTCCTGTAAAACATGTTGAAAAGTCTCTTCGCTATCAATCAAATCAACGACAACACCTGCAATGATTTTTGCTCCCAAACGAATTGCCTCATGTGCACGCTGGGATTTCCCTGCATCCAGAAAAGCTTGGGAATGAGAAGGCGTTCCCTTTGGCACAAAGGCCACTCGGCAAACAGCGCTTGGTATATGACGGCTGACAAAGGCAAAATCGGTAGCCCCGGTTTTTTCACGGTGAGGCTTTAGTATTTGCGGAGCAGACAAGTTCTGAGCATTATCCAGAATAAGTTTATTGAGCATATGGGATGGAAGTTTGCCAACCATTTCAAGGGACTTACCTACTCGGACATTAGTACCCGTCATCAATGCTGCCCCTTTAAATATATCAGTAAGTCTTTTTTCCAAATCTTCCACATCGCAGGAATGATAAGTCCTGAATACTACGTACCCCTCAGCACTGGTCTGATCTGTATTGCTCGGCATCCCTACACAATCTTTAATTCCGCAAAGCAAACGCACATCATTTTTCACATGACCCCGTATGAATTCAATCCCCTGCAAAGCCAATAATAACCCGTCGAGTGAATCTCGTGTCAACTCAGGTGTAAGGGAGGCATGAGCCGCTACTCCTTTAAACTTAGCATCAAGTCTTGCTCCGGCCAATGATTTGACATCGACTGTCGTATGGTCTCCCGCATGCACCATCAAAGCAACATCAATATCGTTGAAACAGCCCTTCTCCAACATCCGTGCCTTCCCCTGCAAACCCTCTTCCGCAGGGGTACCGTAAATTACTAATTTGAAGGGCTTATTTATTGCAACGTTTTTTAAAGCATCGGCAACAGCCAGCATCACCGGCCCTTGCATATGATGTCCGCAGGCATGACCTATGGGTAAAGCATCGTACTCGCAAAGTAATCCGATTGAGGGTCCGCCGTTACCTTGCTCATACACGGCATGAAAGGCAGTATCTAATCCACCCACTCCACGGATCATATCAAAGCCTCTCTCTTCCAGCCAATCGCAAAGTAAAGCACTTGTTTTGTACTCTTTAAAACCCATTTCGGGATAATCAAAAATAGTGTCAGCCATCCTGCATAATGGATTAACTATTTTTTCAATATACTGGTTAATCTGTTCTTTTAAATTATCTTTTTTCATAATTCTCCCCATTTTTTAACCTTATTAATTTAAGACCGTTTTTTCTGCCCTCAGTATACCAAGCTAGTATCTATTTGTAAAATCAATTTATATTATTATTATGTTTTGTTTTCCTTATCTTTCAAGCCAAGTCATTTGCCATTTATAACGCATTTTTTCAAAACTTTCGGCTGTTTTTTTCTTTCTATATTGACATATGGATATATTTAATATTATATTTATTTTGTTATTTATCATTTCTTCTTATACTTTGGTTTTGATTTTAAAACTTTTTTTGGAGGAAATATTATGAATCTAAAAGAACAGGAATACATCTGTACATTAGCCGATGCCGGGAGTATGACTCAGGCAGCAAATCAGTTGGGCATCTCCCAGCCAGCACTGAGTCTATATGTCAGCAATTTGGAAAAATCTTTAGGCGTCAAATTGTTTGAACGAATGGGCAAACGACTCATATTGACTTATGTCGGCGAGCTGTATACCGAAAAAGCCCGCCAAATGCTCACCCTCAAAGATTTATTTAATGCCGAACTGCCAGGCATTATCGATGGTTATAAAGGTCGTCTCCGCCTTGGTATGCAGTCCTTTCGCTCTCCACATATTACGCCGACACTGCTCATAAATTTTAAAAATGACTATCCGAATGTAGAAATCGTCCTACACGAAGGAAACTATCGTTTTTTAGAGGGTCTGCTACTGGATAATCAGATCGACTTGTTTTTTTGCAACTGCCCAAGCTATAACAAAAACTTCCAATATGTGTCTCTTCGCCGCGAACCGGTATTGCTGGCCACACCACCCGGCCATCCGGGCGCTGTACACAGCCAGCGCGTTACAGGCAGCAAATACCCTTGGATTGATCTTCGTCATTTTCTAAACGAACAATTTATTCTGCAGCATGAAGGCCAAAGTCTCAGGTCTTCGGTCGATCAAATACTTCAAGATACCGGCATGAAACCTGCGAAACTTTTGTGCGTCCGCAGCATTGAAACCTCGTTACGTATGACCGTTGAAGGAATGGGAATATCCTTTTGTAATGAAAGTTATACTTCGTATTTCAACTTCGAAAAAAAACCGTCATTTTTCTGTGTCGGCAGCCATATTCATACAACTGAATTTGTTGCAGCCTATATCAAAGGAAGAAACCTTCCGGGTTATGCTACCCATCTCATTAAGCTATTGAGTGACATCCTATAGCACGCGGTTCCTTATACTTGCCATACATAATACGCAGCAAAAAAAAGGAAGAGCCGGCTTTAATAGGCCCTTCCTTTTTTTGGTCATGCTTTTTTAGTGTCTATTTATACTTAACAGCATCCCAGAAATAACGGCGGTAATAGGTATCGCTAAAATTAAACCGCTACTTCCGGCTAAGGCTCTGACAAATTCCGTCACCAGATAGTCGGTATTCATCAACTTAATAAAAGACGGTTTGACAGCCATATAGTATAAAAGCAAGGGTAAAGAGGTTCCGGTGTAAGCAAGAATGAGGGTATTAGACATGGTTCCCATGATATCTTTACCTACATTCATACCCGAACGGATGAGATTAAACGTGCTCATCCTACCTGCCCGATTAATTTCTTCCATACTGGAAGCAATAGACATGCTTACATCCATTATTGCTCCAAGCGCCCCGATAATGATGCCGGCAAATAAAAGACCACTGAAATCAATCTGCAATACCTGGGGTGTATTCATCAGTATTTGAACTTCTTCTTCACTCACTCCCCGCAGGTGTGCTGTTTTTCCAAAGAACATGGATATTTCCGCCGCTGCTATTAAGCCGCCGGAAGTCCCAAGAATAGCCGACAAGGATTTAATGGAAAATCCACCTATAATTAATATCGCAATTGCTGTTATGGCCATGCTTGCAAAAAGAGCTAGCAAAACCGGATCATGACCTTGATAAAGTCCGGGCAGCATGAATTTGCCCACGATAAAAACGGTAACGCTTAAGCTTATTACCGCTTTCAATCCCTGACCGCGACCAACCAGAATGAGGAGTAAAACAAAAAGAAGTATTAAATAGTAAACATTTTCATCTCTTTCATAGTCATCGACACCATAATTGATGACTTCCCCATTTTGGATTTGTAACGTCAGTATGACCTTTTCCCCTTCGCTTACCCAATAACCGTAAACCGGATTCCCTGAACAATTGTTTTCGAGCGTATATTCTTTACCCTTATATGGTCCGTCCGTTATTCTTACCGTAAATTCCTGCCTTCCGACAGGAAATCTAGCCTCGTTACTTTTTATGTCTTCCTGCAGAATCTCAATTACTTGTCCCCTGACATAACAAGCTTGTATTTCTTCACCGGTGGCTTTTAAGTCATCTTGCGCTAACATAATAACTGGAGACAACAAACCCATGAGGATGAATATTAGTACCCTTTGCAAAAATAAGCTCCTTTCAAAGAAAGCATTAACTACATCCAGCCTTTATACAATAGCGTGTTTTGGACTAGTTTAGTAATTAATACGCAAAGATACCATATAATATTCATCCTGAGAAAACCATTTACGATAAAGAGATTTTCTCTAACCACGGAGTTTTCATACAGGATTCCCACATCTTATTCAAATAAGTTACAGAGTACTGCTTTTCAACCAAGTGATAAAGATAAGCGCCGTTTCCCGTTAATTCCAACCTATCACCGTATCTCCCGGCCAGGCCGAAACCCAGCAAAAACCGTTCAAGCAGAGGGAATTCCCTTCCGAACTCTCTGCCAAACAGTTCTGCAAAGCGTTTAGTATCAATAGAAGTGTCATAACAACGCCAAAAAAGCCAAAAGACCATTTTTTCTCTGTCAGACATCACATTAACCACATTAATGGGAAGTCTTCCTTCTTTCACTCTGCTAATGTACGTATCCACATTAAAGGTGTTTAAATAAAAATAGTTTCCGAACAGGGAAGTAGCGCTGGCCCCTACACCCACAAAACTTTCCCGGGTAATGGAAGTATACCTTTTGCCGTTTCTTTTCCCGTATGTCCAGATAGAGGTTTTGTCGTAGCCTCGTTGCATCGACATTTCTGCAATCTTTTTCAAAATGCCATACTCCTGAAACCGATTAAATGTGTGTAAGCCATTTTTCTTTACCATCTCATGCAAAGGCGTCATGGGAAAGATAATCAAGGGATAAATTGAGAGTTGATCAATATTGTAATCGTAACAAGTAGATATGTCATACTCGATATCTTCTCGCGTTTGATCCGGAAGATTAAACATGATATCGATATCAACACAAGCAAAATCAGCCTCTTTTACCAGCTCAACAGTTCTCCTGGCTTCATCCTGCATATAGCTTCGACCCAAGAATTTTAACTGCCGGTCATTAAAGGTTTGAATCCCAATACTGACCAGGCTGACCCCCATCTCCTTTAATTGTGCTATTTTCTTTCGATCTATTTCCTGGGGATATACTTCAATTCCAATATCCCCAAGAAAGGCGAACTTTTCCCTTGTCCAATCCAATACTGCCTGCAGCTCATCCAACATCAGGGTAGGCGTTCCTCCCCCAATATATATGGAGCTAATATTCTTATGACGCAAATGTTCATGCAAGAGAGACAATTCTGCCAAGAGAGCCTTCTGATAGGCTAAAGCCTTCTCCTTATTATAAAGGATCTTATTGTACGGACAGTAGGGACAAAGGGTCTGACAAAAAGGAATATGAATGTATAAGCCTATTTCTTCTGGGATGGTGGCAAAACAGACATTAGTGTCATAAGCTTCAAACAAAAACGGGTCTTTCTTTTTGGCTATAACTCTGCGTAAAATTTTCGTCAGCAATGTTACTTCCCCCATCCTGTTTCCTGAAAATAACTTTAAATAAATACTTACTCTATTATAAGGCTACGAAACAATAATCAAAAGGGGTAGCAAAACAGCGGACTGTATAATCCTCTGTTTTACTACCCCTACCAAAGCTTTTGTGTTTCGGCTTCTTATCCTTTCGCACCCTGCAGATTAAGCATAGTGCTTCCAGCATAAAGCTGTTCCTTGATAACAGGTATTTTTTTTGCTATGAGTTTCTGGATATCTCTCAGATACCCTTTTTCCTCCCTGTCGCAAAACGACATCGCGGTGCCCCTCATCCCTGCTCTACCCGTTCTTCCTATCCGATGGACGTAGGTTTCAGGTATATTCGGAAGATCGAAATTAATTACATGAGACAGCTCCTGTACATCAATTCCTCGCGCTGCAATATCGGTAGCAACAAGTACTCTGGTACGTTTCTGTTTGAAATCTCGCAAAGCGATTTGCCGGGCCATCTGTGATTTATTACCATGAATAGCCTGAGCGGTTATCTTTGCTTTCGCCAAGTCTTTAACCACCTTATCGGCTCCATGCTTTGTCCGGGTAAATATCAGAGCAGAATCAATGGTCTTATTCTCCAACAGTCGGATAAGCAGTGTTTTCTTATCCTTTTTCTCCACAAAATATACTGTTTGCTCAATACTATCCACCGTTGAGGAAACCGGAGTCACTTCAATATTGACCGGATTTGACAGAATATCATTTCTCAGTTTGGTAATCTCCTGGGGTATGGTTGCGGAAAACAAGAGTGTTTGTCTCGTTGCCGGCAGAAGGGCAATGATTTTTTTCATATCATGGGAAAATCCCATATCGAGCATACGATCTGCCTCATCAAGGACAAACATCTTTATCTGTCTCAAATTGATGTATTTCTGATTTACTAAATCAAGGAGACGACCCGGCGTGGCCACGAGGATATCTACCCCCGACTTCAACGCTTTTGTTTGATGATATTGTGACACCCCGCCATATACAACGGTGTGTTTAAGTCCGGTATGCCTTCCGTATGAAGCAATGCTCTCGTCAATCTGTATCGCCAATTCCCGTGTCGGGGTCAATATCAAGGCTTTAATGGCCCGAGGCCCTTTTTCGTTTTTCCGTTCTTTATGAAGCATCTGCAGCATGGGTATCGCGAAAGCCGCTGTTTTCCCCGTGCCTGTTTGTGCACACCCGAGCAGATCTTTTCCTTCCAATATGACGGGTATAGCCTGCTCCTGTATGGGGGTAGGCTTGGTGTATCCTTCAGCATTTATAGCCTTAAGGATAGGTGTAATGATGTTCAGTTCTTCAAAATTCAATTCGTTTTCTCCTTCTTAAGTGGGAAACCACTTTCTTGATTTATTTTTTGCATTTCTATGCCTAAATTCGTGCTTTATTTTGTTGTTTTGAATCCGTCCAAGGGCTTAGTTTCACTAAAAGTGGGGGATTAGTTATAATCAGCAATCGAACAAAAGAGCAGGAAACTCATAATCATTGAGTTCCCCGCTCTATAATTCCAACATATCTAACGCTAACATCGGACTCAGGCGATTGAAAAACAATATCATCATCACAGTTTACCACATATTAAGAAATATAGCAAATCAACACCCTATGGGCCAGAGCTGACGCATGAAAATAATTAAAAATCCTGCGAGCTCAAAATTGACCTTTCTAAAAGAGGATATACGGTTTTTTTTAAATTTCTGTTCCTCCCCTAAACTTATTTACCCTTATCTACAGTGGATAAAGATTATATCT
>JAHDSQ010000024.1 GCA_018432615.1 Clostridia bacterium | reverse complement strand
GAGACCAATTAGCAAATAAGCACTAGAAATAGTGCTTGTCTTTTGAATATTGTTACTATACTATTGTCATGGTAGAATAAAGGAAAGTTACCGGAATAATCCACTGTCAATTAACCTATTAGGGACTGTCAAGGGAATCCTGTCAACTTTGTTGATCCCAGTGGATATACTCCAAGCTTATCTGATATACCTCTTAACTATAGCAACTGGACAGGTAGCCAAGCAGAAGCTGATCAGTTGCAAATGTTATGGGCTAACTACGTACTCAATGAAAATGAAATAATAAATGATCTGGTGGCGTATTGCGTATCTACTTCTGTAACATCTTCCCCATCAAGCTCTGATTCTCATCAATTAGATGTTACACCTTTGAAGCAAGACCCTGATACACCAAGCTGTTTTGTAACAAGCTTTATTATGATTGCCAACTACTATGGAGCAAATATCGAACATAAAGATATATGGGTCAAAGATTATGTGGATTTAGGAAGCGGGAATTTTACTAATCCTAGTGGAGCGGCAGAAAAATATGGTTTAAATTATTCGCCAGTTACTGAGTTATCAGAATCAGATGTTTGGGAAAAGACAAAGGCTTCGATTGATGAAGGGCAACCAATAATAATTCAATTAAGAGGTATAGACCCCAATCAGAATCGTACAAGGTCGCATTTTGTGGTGGGGATTGGATATAACGGTCATGGACTAGTTGAAGAAGATATTATCATTATTGATCCAATGTATGGTGAAATAAGGACTTTGGATAAAGCATTTCGTAGCAATATATACAAAGCAACTTCAGTAAGATATTTTAATTAAAGAGGGAGGAAATATGAAGACTATTAAAAAAATAGTATTTCTAATATTAGTTGTATTGCTTGCATTTAGTTTAGTAGCTTGCTTAAGCAATAATGAGAAAGCTAACCCGAGTAATAATAACAATGTGGAAAATACAAATACTGAGGCCAAAAAACCGCAGGAAAGCACTGTTAATATTCCAGTATTAACAGATGTAGAGGCTGAACAATTAGAAATCGAGACTGCTAACAGATTTATGAAGATTACTTCTGGAGGGTTTGGTCCAGGAAGAGGTGTGACAAAGGCAAATGATGAACTGTTCTTTTACTTCCCGGAAGAATTAAATTCGGTAGAGAAGTTGCAAGTATATTTGGAAGAAGTTCTAACAACAGAAATGGCAAAAGAGGTCATTGATCCAGAGTATTACAAAATTATTAATGGCAAATTAGCTTTTAAATTGCGTGATTATGAATCATTCCGAGAATGGGATAGGGCAACATATAAAGTAACCTATGAAAAAGAAGATAAAAAAACATATGAATACACAGTACCAAGTCCTGGTGGGAAAATAGAAACTATAACAATCGAATTTAAGTATGAAAGGGATGGCTGGCGTGTAGCAACCCACCCGGAAAAATTATTATAATAATTGAGTCTTTCATAAAAAGCCTCGTAAGTATAGTAAAGACCGAAACCCTGTATGTATCAGGTTTTTGGTCTCTTTTTATCAGTATGTATTTATAATTTGGGGGTAAAAATTGGTCAAATTCCGGGGCAGCAGTCAAAACCGCCAAAGCTATACTGATAATATAAGTACAGCAAAAACCAGAATCTACAAAAGTCTTGATATTTAACAAGTTCACAGCCTCTTATTTATCGGTATATACTTATAATTTTGGATGCCAGAGATCAAAAAACCATTCATATTCCATCCCGGCGGCCTAATCTGCCTCGCATACGTACAATGTACGTATGCGAGGCACCCACTCCTTAAAAACCCGAAAATCAGGTTGGAGATATTATTTTAAAGACAAATCCGCAATCTGTTCGTAAATATTAGCAGAATTCCGGCCATTTTTTGTCGGTATGTACTTATGAATACGGTTACCAAAACTGTTTAAGCTGTACCGATAATGTAAGTATACTAAAATCAGGCCAGTCTTTGAAAAATACAAGTGTGGCGAAAGTATAACAGCCCCTCCCGAACCCCGAAAACCTGCTGTAAGTACGGAGGTATAACAATAGTTGGAGGCTACAAGTATCAGGTCTTCGGACGCCTTTTTATCGGTATATACCTATGAAAAGTTAAATATTGGGTTCAAAACCCGTTCAAATTCGGGATAACAAAATTTTCAAAGCTACACAGACAAAGCATGTATGGCAAACCCTGGCATATCTAAAAACTGTAAGTGTAGCGTAAGTACGTCAAAACTCTTTTCCCAAAATACAAAAATCATGCTGTAAGTATATAAGTATAATACAGAAAAAACGTGACAGGTTCTCAAAAGAGTTATATTATAACTTTTCACCCCTTCATATTTTATTAATTTCAGAGAAATCATGGAAGTTGCGTATATTGCAAGGAAGGATATTACTCTATAGTTGTCGAAATGGATAGAATTGTATAGGTAATTGATGAAGACTGATTTTACATATATATCCCATTAATAGAATTTTGATAGATACTAATTGTTTCAGCCATTTAGCAATGCCCTAAAGCTGACATGAATGCCTGTCCATGATTTGCCCGAATTCCTGTCCTTGCGTATACCCAAGTCGGAGAAAAAATGCTAAAATAGCGTAAAAACATACGAAGAGGGTATACCAATGG
>JAHDSQ010000063.1 GCA_018432615.1 Clostridia bacterium | reverse complement strand
TCGTCAGGCCAGAGATTTGCCGCCACCTTCCTTCGCACTCCACCTCACGATGGACGCGCTTGGCCTTGGCTATACACTTCCCACTACCGGGCGTGTTCGGGACTTTCACCCGTTAGACTGCGCCCATGCCGGGCGCACAAGCAACAAAAAATCACGGAGCAATACTCCGAGATTTTTTGTTTAACCCAGCACAAAATAAGCCTGTCAAACAAGTTACCCAAAACGAGCCAGGAAAGCTGTTACATCTTTTGTCAGGCAACCTTATAATACCGATGATACAATCCACTAAGAACGGATTCGCTTTCCAAAACAGTTTCCGCAGCAACAGTTTCAACAGGCTTATCCGATAATATAGGCGTTTGCCCGTTTATTCCCTGATGAGTCCTTGCCGGGTTATAGTATTTCTCAATATATTCGCAAAGAAGATTTTCCAGATGTCTTTCATTAATTGGTATAACATGATTAAGCATTTCCTGCCGCAAAATACCAATGGTCCTTTCACAAATACCGTTTTGCCAGGGAGATCGGAACCCTGTCCTTTTATCTTTGATATTTGTATTCTCCAAAAAACGCTGTAAAGGTTTGGCCGTAAAAATACAATCATTATCATGGATTAAATAGTCTGGTGTTTCTCCATAAGGTGTTACTTCCCTTATTTGCTGTATAACCCAAGCCGAAGAAGGATTCGTAGTAACCGCAAAATGTATAATTTTCCTGCGGTCATGGCTTACAATCAAAAAAACATACAATACTTGAAAACAAAGTGTTGGAACAACAAAGAAGTCCATGGCCCAAATACCTTTGCTATGATTCTTAAGAAAAGTCATCCATGACTGCTTTTGCTTATCTGTAGGAGATTTGCGGATCTTAGGAATATACTTAGCAATAGTATTGGGAGTAGGAGCATCAGTTACCCCAAGATTAAGTAAAAGTTCATGAATCTTCTCAGGAGAAAGCAAGGGATTTTCTTTATGAATACGTTTTATCAGAGCAATTGTTTTTAAAGATATTTTGGGTCGACCCGGTTTTGATTTTAACTTCCAAAAGAATTTAAAAGCCGTCTTATGCCAACCAATAACCGTTTCAGGATTAACAAGAATCAAAGAGCTTTTCCAACCGGGAAAAAACTTAGATAACAACACCCACAAACAACGATAAGCTGGTTTAAAGCGTGGTTTAGGAATCTTACCGTTTGAAATATACTGCTGTACAAGTGATAACTGACTTCGAAGTGCTAATATTTCCAAGTCTTTAGCTGTATCAGACATTAACTTTGTTCTAAAAAACCAAGAAATAATTTGTAACCAGTGGACAATAAAACTAACCATTTACACCAACCTCAAAAACCCAGAATATATTTATTATAACGATGTTGTTTCAGTAGAATCAAGAGAAGCACTCACAAAAAACAGAAAAAATATACTACTTTAGAATATTGCTACTATACTATCCTAATGGTAGAATAAAGGAAAGTTGCCGGAATAATCCACTGCTAATTAACCTATTAGGGACTGTTATAATAATCCACTTATGTACATTGATCCTTCTGGTCATGATGCTGTAGCCTTAAGAGCCACTGCGGAAAGTATGGGATAATTCAGTAGTTTGGAGTGATACAACAAGAACAGCGACCGTATATTCAAGTGGTGGTACGACAATAGCGGCATTCTCCAGTGGAGATTCATATGGAAGTTATATAAATAACGATAACAGAATGGTGGTTGATTCCAGAGTATTAAATCAAGCAATTGATCAATTCCGAAATATAAGTGAAGATAATAGAAGTCCAAGTCAAAATAGCTCATATTATAATACTGATAGTGCTGGAAGGACTACCTCAACGGGATTTGTTCCTACAAAAGAGATTAAACCTACAATTTATCCTTTTAGGATTCCAGCAAGTCTAGAATGGAATGCCATAAGAATGGATGAACCAAGAGATAACGGCGAAGCCTCAACTTCAATGCTCGGATATACTTATGAGTTCTGGACCGGTCATGATAAGCATTGGGGAGCAGGAATAGGAGGTAAAGTCTATATCATAAAGGCAGAACGAAGTTTTGAAATTGGACCAATTAAAGTCAATGTTATTGGAACTTTGGGTTCTTTAGGTGCAGTAGCCAGCTTTGATCCCGTAAAATGGAAAGCTCGTGCTGGTTATCATGAAGGAGTTGGACTAGAAATTGAGGTAGGTTTTAAATAATCTTTAAGCGAGAGTGATATAATGAAACCATTTAACCCTAGGTATATTTACCCTTTTGCAATCTTAACCGTAGTATTTTCTGGATTACTACTAACTTTTAACTATCGTTTATTAAATGAAAGACTAATGGCGGCAAATCAAAACAAACAAATATGGCTATGGATATTCTTGTTAATGTTAGGATATGCTCTGATCTTGTATTCGCTCTATGAAAGAATTCAAATAGCACAGACTATCTCTTTAATATATTTTTTCTTAAGTAATTTTATTGTGACGCATTATTGGATAAAGAAGCAATACCAAGAATATCTTAAAAAAGGTTAGACATATGAAACCAGCACCATATACATATGTAAGTATGCCAAGCCCCGACCAGCCACCAAAACGCATAAGTACAGCGTAAGTATAACCAAACCCCGCCCCCTCCAAGAACCGAAAACAACTCTGGAAGTATAGCAAAAAGCGATTCTATCGGCATATACTGTTGGAAGCATTGACGCCACATATGACACCATAATATAATATACAAGAGGAAGTGATACGTTTGTCTAAATGGGAAAAACTATTAAGTAAAATTACCTCTTTGTCTAAAGATGTGCGGTTTGCAGAACTAAAAAGAATCATGGAAGAGTTCGGATACATTGGTAGAAAACCTGGCAGCGGTAGCAGTCACTGGACCTTCAGAAAGGAAGGGAAACCACCAGTCACAATTCCCGAGGATGAACCTATAAAACTTGCGTATATCAGGTTGGTCAAGCAAATTATTGAAAGTGAGGGGGAATAGGTTATGAAGGATTTGAAATACTATATGGGCTTGAATTATAAGATTGAGATTGTTGAAGACGAGGCTGAAGGTGGATATGTGCTTTCAATACCGGATTTAAAAGGGTGCTTAACCTGTGCCGAGAATCTTGAAAAGGGCATGGAAATGATTAAGGATGCAAAAAGGCAATGGCTTATGTCCGCAATAGAAAGCGGATATGAAATAGCCGAACCGAGCGCTTTAGAGGATTATTCGGGGCAATTCAAGCTTCGTATACCGAAGACTCTCCACAAGGAATTGGCTGAAAAATCAAAGAAGGAAGGCATCAGTATGAACCAGTATTGTTTATATCTTCTTAGTAGGGGTAATAATTTTTCCGCCAAATGTCCTTAGAATGCTGTAGATTAAAAAATGACCTTTTATAGAAATTGGCCTCTATTATGTGAGGGCGCGGTATTACGACCCCACGATAGGCCGGTTTATTTGGAGAGACACTTATAAGGGAATATAGATTATAGAACGAGATATTTATGCTAGTTTTAAACCACTAAAGTGACTTATAACAGTCCATTCTGCTTTTCTGGGCTAAAATTAGAGGAAAAAATAAGCACCCATAAGGGATGCTTATAACGAAAGCTATAGAAATAATTGAACGTCATCCAGTTTACTAATATTCATAATATATTACTAATTGAGGGGTTCGTGTTAAGGCATATCCCGGATGACTCCAAGATGTTACATAAAATCTAGATTGCCACAATTGTTTTACAGGTTCTCCATCAAAATAATGATAGATTGTATCAGTGTATGTAAGAAAATAACCATATCCATCTTCTTTATATAGTGCCATGTTTAATCCAGAATACCCATAAGAGGGATTCATAGTGTGTTTCATTGCCACTCCAGTTACAACAGCATTATCAGGTATTGCAATGTCTCCATATTCCCAAAACCTTAAAGTAGACCAATTATTTGCATAGTATATTGACTGAGTCTTTGTAGTATCAGTTGAATAATTGTATCCAATTGCTCCACTTACAGCCAATGTGTTAACACTGCTAATTATTAATAATGAAAGCACAATGAAAAATAAAAAACATTATTTTGATTTCATTTTATTACTCCTCCTTATAATCTTTTATAGTGCCAAATTCATAAACGAAAGTTCTCCCATTAATATTAAACGGCTTACTATAATCGAGACCTAACCTACTTAGGGGCTAATGAATAACCCGCAAAACCGCATGAAATAAGACTTTTCCCCTGAAAAATGATATAATTAAGTGCAAAGGAAATGCACGATATGGCTAAAAAAGCTTGCACATAACAACATTGTCAGGGGTGGTAAAAATGT
>JAHDSQ010000050.1 GCA_018432615.1 Clostridia bacterium | reverse complement strand
CATCTTGTATTTTTGGTAATGAACTTGGAGAAAAGGTTAAGAGCCTTTTTACGCTCATTTTTGGAATCAATATATTGGAGCTGGTTAAGACCTGTTTTTTTGACTTGATAGAAAAACTGCGTTATTCATCAGCCCCTAATTAGTAGTGCAAGTATATAATCAAAAAAAGGTTGAACGCCAATCGAATAATATGTTTTCGGGGGCTCAAGTATAGTATCTGAATTTACTGTATAGCTCTGCAGTATTCCATAATTTTCGATAAAATCAATAAGTACTCTTCGATAATCATTGACAGCGGTAATAAGCCCTGGAACATCTTTCAGAGAATCAATTAAATCATTTCTATACACCGTTGTATTTATTAGAAACTTTCTGGCTATTGCTAATAATGAATTTTGCACAATAAGCTCTCTATCTCCATACCCCGTTTCATATTTGGAGTTAAATTCTTTTTCAATTATATGAAACTTCTTTGATAAAAGATTAGTAATAGTAACAGAAGATTTTTCTACGCCGGATATACTTCTATGCCTATAATTCTCACAAAAAACACGCAACGCAAGGGGAGTCTTTAAGCTCCATTTAATCCAAGAGCACCCTTCGATATTTATATGAAAATATTCAATATATTCTTGAAATAATTCGTTTACCGGAACATCGCCATCAGATGGTAGTCTTAATGTATTAATCAATAAGCTATCATCATATGCCAATTCTCTAAATACATATGGTCGACTTGTAATACAAAACCTCAGCCTGGGATATTTGTAACATATTGCTTCTATCTCTCGAAGGCGATCATACCATAAGTCATACGGTTTAGATTCATCCACCCCATCAATGCAAATTAATATCTTCGGAATGATTTTAGCTACAACAGTGTCTGCTGTATAGACATTGTTAACTTCTGCACGATACGACAATGCTTCTAAAGCCTGCCACAATTCTGTTTCATTCCAAACCGAAGCTAACCCTAAAGTTTTTTTTAAGATATCAGCCCAATTGCAATTTGGATTGACATCTTTCGCACGAATTAATATCGGGATATGTAAATTTTGATTTAGTAATGATTCCACCAGGTTAGCTATTCCATGTGTTTTTCCCGAACCAGGATTACCTAATATCAGATATTTTTTATTATCTAATTGAAAACGGATATCCGAAATAATAGTATGGATTTCATTTTCCTGAAGTGCTTCGGCAGTTTTTTTAATCTCGCTAATGTGAAAGTAATTTTTTCTTAATTGCTCGTTTTGCTTTAACAGCTCTATTAGCATAGCAAAATCAATATACCAATTGTTTTCGTTAATTGAGGATGCAACTTGTTGGTCATTATTTAAAGCATCTATAACACATTTTATCTCACCTAATAACTTAATTACTTGCTCGTGAGTTCTCTGAATTTCATGTATTAACTGCTCCTGCGATGAATGATCTTGAACAAATTGTAAATAGTCATCACACGCTTTCAAAAATTTGCTGCATTGCTGGCTCATAGCACTCAGCGTACTTATACTGTTTTGACGATTATCTAATGTTCCTACGAATTTTAAAATGCTTTTTTGCATTTGTCCTTGAATATGCAAACAAGGAGTATATTTCTGTGATAACCATCCACTTTTTTGTTTTTCGTAGGAGTAGACAATAAGTTCTTTGGACATCTCGGATTTTTCAAACCAATATCGGTATATCCCAGCAGCATCACTATCTTGTAAATTAGTTAAAAGTTGAGTTTCATTCCATAACTCAATTTCTAATCCCGAATAATCCTCTTCCAATTTATTTTTCAGTTTTTGCCAACGATTTAATTCAGTATCTTCTACAACCTTCTTTCCTTTACCAATACGATCTGATGATAAATCACGCGGAATACATACGATATATTTCTTTATCTTCGGCCTCACTCTAAGCGCAGTTTTAATCGAGTTGCTAATTTGACCGAATTGATTTGCAGAAATACTATTCAAGAACCACTTTGCTTGCATTCCAATAATTGTATCATCTTTTTTTATAGCAAAGGATTCTACTCCCCCATCTCCTCCAGAGCCATTTACAATTGTAACTGCTTTTAAAGAGTCAGGATATGTTTTTTTGCACCACAATTCAAACAACTGATTGCACATGCATTCAAAAGCTCGTGTTGGTGCCTCATTATAAGTTTGGAAATGTTGCCAGTTCATATTCTCATCCCTTTTATCTAATATACCATTTTTCTCATTAACCATATTTCATGATTGTCTGCCAGCTCAAAATCCGACTTATTATTAGCAAAGTATTGCACCCAAGATAATCTATTATGACCTTCGACAAGCTGATATGGAAGCTTATAATTCCCTTCATTGAATTCTGAAGATTTCATAACAATAATAGGGATTTTCCATGTCCCATATGTATACCAATGATTGATCAGTTCGTGCAAATGACCATAAGAACTTCTGTTAATATCTCCATTTATTTTTTTCAAGCTTTCTATTCTCTCTTGTAGATAGAGATTGCTAAACTTGGGAGGCTTTATTTTCATAATATTATCAACTGAAAATTTCATTAATTCAAATTTAACTTCATAATAATTAATGCAAGAAAATTCATCAACAAATCCTGAAAAATTATATAGTTTATAAAAGCTTTGCTCAAGCACACTTTCAGGGAATTTTCCTACTTCTCTATTAATCCTCTTGCAATATTTGAGAAATCCATCTGTATTCCTCCAGTCGCTTTCATACTCATTTGGAGTAAAGTGTTTCCAACTATCATGTTGATTCATAAGGTTTTCTCCAAGATCTATTTTTCAGTTTATGTATTTATCGACAACAGGGTATAATGCTTCCATAGCATTAATAAACTGACCCCATTCCGGATTCTTTTGTTTTTCATGTGATGTAAGGTAATACTGGTATTTATATAGCATTCTCAAAGCTTTATTATCACTTTTATCTGTTTTATAAAGATAGAAAATCAGTTCATACATTTTTATCACTTGTACATTGTCCAAACCTGTCATCCATTCTTCCGCTTTTTCTATTAACTGAACAGTATTGGAATCATGGGTAGCAAAATAAACCAATCCTTTTACAGCTATGTATGCAAGAGATTTTACTTCACCCCGGTCGTCTTTATTATCAAGCAAGGGATCATATTTTGTTAAAGGATAAATTTTTTCTTCTATTGAATTTCTAAGCATATATTCTTCTGCCGCCAGTGATGAATCCTTATGAATAGTAAGACGCGGAGGTGAATTGTTGATATTTGTATCAATGTAAGTTCTTACTGATGGTAGTACCAGCTCATCATACACAGCTTCATGGATAGCCAGGCTAGGGAATGCTTCAAATATTGGCTCAAGCCATATGCGTTGAAATACAAGAAAATCGAAGGATTTTTTTGCATACCTGCTTCTATCCGGTGGAATTAGAAAATTAGCATCTAAAGTAATGACTTGACCCGGATTTTTAAAAACACTTTCTAAGGTCGGGTTTGGGGAGGAGAGCTTTATATCCATCACTAACCCTCCTCGTTAAAGAATTCTTCAAATTCATCTATATCTTCATCAGATACTTCGAACTTATAACCAAAGTCATCAGGTTTTTTGTTGAAAAGGTTTAAGGTATTTATGAATTTGTCTTCATCTATAATACCATCTTCAAAGTTGCGAATAATAATTTCGATATCCTTTGGAGAAGTACCAATATTATTTGTAGCCGTGTTAAGCTTTACAAATACTTCTTTATTAATAGCTTTACCCATGCGGCCATATTCACCGTCCAAATCACGCTCATCAATGTTATACAGTCGTTCATATTGTTCATCAGAAACAGCATCAATTTCTCTTAATCTCTTAACAAGCGAACGATATGGGAGCCACCAAACACATTGCAACCTGGCTATAAAGCGAAGCAACATTTTTGTTTGTATTTTCCTAAGTGAAGATGTTTTAAATTCATCAAGCACAATACTTTTTAATGTGCTTTCAGGAAGGAGGAATTCAGCAGCAAATCGATTAGCCTCAGCTTCTACATAACTATCCTCTTCCTCTGACAATCGACTAAGATGTGAACCGGTCTTTGTGTAAAAATGATATAGCTCATGGGCAATGGCAAATATCTGCTTGTCAAAAAAGTCAGCAGTGTTTAAGCCAATGAAAACAAGCTCTTTATCACCTTCCGTGGAGCACATGAGTGCCGCAGAGAACGCCGGTTTTACATCATCTGACTTAATAGGATATTCCAATAATAGAATATTCATATTTTCAAGAATTGTAAAAATGTCATTAGCAATTGGTGTTTCACCTATAAAGCCCAGTTTGCGACGCTCATCCCCTGCTAACTTACGAATATTTTCAATTTGAATTTCATTAAGAGAGATTGAGTGATTCATTTTCAAATTTACTCCTTAACAATATTTGCTGCCTAAGAGATAGCATCATGGTAAAAAGTTTTTCTACCCCTTCTTTTTCAGATTCACTTAATGTTTCACTGCGCAAAGCAATAAATGAGTTCGATTCTTGTTTTTCAATGAACATATCAACAATATCAAACTCAAGCGTATTGGCCAAAGACTCCAACTGGATAATAGAAGGAATAAAGTTCTCACGTTCTATGCGGCCTATCATTACTCTATTTATACCGGTAAGATCACTTAGCTGTTCTTGTGTCAGTCCTTTTTCCTCACGTTTTAACTTCACTATTTCTGCAAGTTTTGCAACAGATAATTTTTTCATTTTTCAGGCCTCCTTTTAATACATAGTATTCCCACTCTTGACTATATGATACTATAAATTTCATAGATGGTCAATAAATAAGTAAAATATGAGCTTTTATTTATATGGTGAAATTTTAAATTACATCATTCCAAACAAAAACCTATTCATTTAAACCACACAGAGTGTAAAATAGAACATTTTTATTTTTCTCCCGCTATCACTTTTATTTCAGCGATAATATGTCATAAATAAAACTTTCAGCTTATTCTCGCTCCCGGGGCTGCTGTATTCTTAATACAATTCTCAAATAGTCGTTATAATCCTTTCCACGCTTCGGTGGCTCATCGGAAACGGTATAACTGGAAGAGAGAATGGTTTGAATGGCTTTCGCCGCCAGCCGCCCTGGTATGTCATTATCCAGGTGCAAAACAATATCTTCAATGTACGGAAAATCCTTTAAGTATTGCATGAGTGCGGCAGGCGGAGTACTCTCCTCTATATTCTTTTTCGGCCTGTAAATTCCCGCAAGGGATAGACAGTTTTCCATCTGCCAGTCCCTGCCGGAAAGCAGTTTCAGTGT
>JAHDSQ010000004.1 GCA_018432615.1 Clostridia bacterium | reverse complement strand
AATAGTCAATGCATTACCATCGTGCCCTACCGTAAAGGTCACATCGCTGTCGAATACCGCGTCTATGTCTGCCTGTAACTGGGTGACAAGATCATCGATGGTAAATTCAGTACCAGTACTACCGTTCAAGGTACCAATATTCGCCAAGGTCACTGCTTCGCCGTTAATCTCAATGGTGTTAGCTACCATCCCCGTCAAATCCGCGTCGAATGCAGTATACTCGCTACCAGTAACCATCGGTCCCGTTGCTTCTCCTGCTGCTTCAGCTACTGCCAAATCACCGTTTATCAGCTTCTTGGTGTTGAATTCGGTGTTGTCGGCGATACGGTCGATCTCATCAAGCAACTGGTTGAGCTCTTTCTGGATTTCTTTACGGTCAACGATCGTGTTAGTATCACTTGAAGCCTGAACGGCCAGTTCCCGCATCCTCTGCAGGATACTATGGGTTTCATTCAGCGCGCCTTCAGCCGTCTGAATCATGGAAATACCGTCTTGGGCATTCCGAGTGGCTTGATCCAACCCGCGAATCTGAGCACGCATTTTTTCCGAGATTGCCAGTCCGGCGGCATCGTCACCGGCACGGTTGATCCTCAGACCGGATGACAGCTTCTCGAGTGACTTTTGACCTGTAGTGTTGTTGGCGCTCAATTGACGATAAGTGTTTAACGCCGCAATATTGTGGTTAATAATCATTTTACTTTCCTCCTTGAAATTCAATTCATCCTTGATTGAGTATAAAAATCACATTGGGCCCAAATGTGATTTATACCTTACTTAATATATCGAACAATATTTAAAAAATTTTATACCTTTAGCCTTATTTTTTTATACTTATTATCTATCCTTCTGTTTTTTCCCTCTTTGCAAAATCCCCTGCAGCTCATTCTTAAGATACTCCTGCAAATCTTCCTTGTTATGTTCCAGGGAGGCTGCTTTTTTATTCTCCAACCCTACCTCTTCATAAATCTCCTTACGGAGCACCGTCATTTTCCTGGGAGCCTTTATCCCCAACCTAACCTGACCGGGGCTAATCTCCACAATTACTATTTCTATCTCATCACCAATGATTATGCTTTCTCCTTTTTTTCTCGTCAACACCAGCATTTAATTCCCCTCCCCGGTTTTTTGGGCTTCTTCCCTAGGGTACGACGGCCACGTACGGCTAAGAGCGGTCGACGGCCATGGATGGCCTAGTGCCGCGGAGCCACGGATGGCTATGAGCGGCCACCTTCCGTCTAGGCATCGGATGCGTTTTGCAGCAGCAAATGCCTGGTATGGTACTTATTGTTTTGCAACACTATTTGCTTGCCCTTCCTTGCCTTTGCATTTATAACTAAGGGAGCGGCAAGGTTTGTTGTCATCTTTGCTATTTCCTGGGGCACTACGACGATGGTGAATACCGCCACATCCTCACTGCTTTCTATTTCCAATTCCTCTTTATCCGCCGGCGGTATCTCAAATTCATAATCCTTTATAATATAGAAGGGATTCATGACAACAAAAGCCAAGTCCGGGTTTTCCAGGGACTGCAGCCAGCTCAGGGGTATGTCCCCGTCATTGTCGTCAATAAGCACGTAACGCTTCATACCTTCAAAAGCAACCAAACCATGGGGAAACTCGATTATCTTTTCCTCCCCAACCTCAATCCGGCCAAAGTGCTTGGTTTCTAAAATCATCCTCACTTTCCCCCTCTTTCGTTCTTCATCCTATCGGTAAACAAACATGATATAAAAATCACCTGTTAGCAAGGAAGGACCCCCTCAACACAGGAGATCCTTTTTCTGTACTTGCGCTCTCAATACGAGGCTCTCCTTCCCCTACCGAAGAAAATCTATCAGGGAAGGCTGAATAATGCGCGCTCCCACGGCCAAGGCCGAATTATATACATCCTCCTGCACCTGCAGGTTCATAACAGCTTCGGCGATATCGACACTCTGGACATCGGAAAGAAGCGTCTCAAAGTTGATTTCCTGCTCCTCCAGTCGGGTCATGGTTAAGTCCAACCTGTTGACTCTTGCCCCTACCTGGGAACGACAGGCCAGAACCTGTTCGATGTTTTCCTGCAGCTTACCTAAATCGCCTCCGCCCAGGGAAATGAGATCCCCCTCTTCAAGATGCTGTGAGATGCCCTGGAGTGTTTCTAAGAGTTCCTTTTCTTTAAATACCTCCTGAGCAGTAATGTTGACTGGCATCACTATCCCCCTGCTAATCTCATAGTTAATAGGATTATCATTGTCATTCCAGGGCGTGGTTCCGTCATAAGGCGGCTGGGTAGTGTTTGTCCCGCCAAAAATGTATTTATCGCTAAAGGTGGTATTGGCAATGACCTTTATTTCCTCAATGATTTGATCAATCTCATCCTTGATGATCAAGAGGTCCTGCTCGTTCATGGAACTGTTGGCGCTTTGAATCGTCAGCTCATTAACTTTGCTCAAGGCATTGTTCAGAGTACCTAAAGCCTCATCCGTAGTATTCAACAAACTCTTGGCATCCTTGACATTTGCCTGATAGAGCCTGTTTTCTTCGAGCCTGGAGGTGAGCCTGATACAATCCACCAATCCGATAGGATCGTCCGAAGGCTTATTAATCTTCTTGCCCGTCGTCATTTGTTTTTGTACCTTTTGCAGCATTTTGAGATTAGATGAAAGGTCTTTTTTTAAGTTGTTGACTAACATATTTCCCGTTACACGCATAATCAGACACCGTCCCCTATCGGCCCACTACTCCAAGCCTGTTTATTATCGTATCAAGCATTTCATCCATGGCAGTTATCAACCTGGCCGCCGCCGAATAGGCATGCTGAAATTTTATCATATTCGTCATCTCTTCATCTAAAGAAACACCGGAAACTGCTTCTCGTTTATTCATCAACTGGTTTGTCAGAAGTTCCTGATTTTCCAGCATCCTTTCTGCCTCCTGGGCCTCAATGCCTAACTGGGCCACCATCGACGAGTAGAAATCGTCAAACGTCGTGGTTCCCCCTCCCATAATCAGTTTATACCTTAATTGGGCTATTTCCAGGGCATTGCTACCGTCCCCCTGGAGGACCGGTGTTTCCTTGCCTGCAGCCACCAGGGTCTCGTCTTCAACCAACAGCGGGTTCACCATAATGTTCCATGCACTGAAGGGCTCCGTATCGTCACTCCTGATGAAAAAATCAAGTCCCGGGTTGTCATCCAAACCGTACCCACTGTTATGCAGGGTATTTGTTTCTGACGCGACGGACTCAGCAAGCTCGGAAATACTGTCCATCATTCCTGCCACCGTCTCATCACGCATGTTTAAATAACCGTAAAGTTCACCGCTTTTTATGTTTATCTCTCCTTGCGATTCCTTCGTATACGGTTCAATCCATTCCAGTATGGCCGCGGTTGGATCTATTTCGTTATCCGTAAACTTCATCTCCATAACATAATCACGATAGACCAAACTCCTGCCGCCGACAGTAATATTGACACTTCCTGTACTATCCTCAATAACACCGACTTCTACCATCTCAGAAAGCTGTTCCACCAAAAGATCCCGCTTATCGCGCAAATCGTTGGCATTGCTCCCGTCAGCTTCGGCTTTAACAATATGTAAATTCAATTCGGAAACTTGCTTGGCAATGGAGTTTATGCCGTCGACCTTGGTTGCAATCGTTCTGTTTATATCCTTCTGCAGATCGGTAAGCTGAGTATGGATGTGATTAAATGTATCGGCAAGCGCCAGACCCCGCTGTACAACGGTAACCCTGACCGCTGTGCTTTCAGGGTTTTTTGAGAGTTCCTGCCACGCGTTCCAGTAGTCATCGAGTACTGTACCTAACCCCGATTCTGAGGGTTCGTTAAAAATTACCTCTAATTTGCTCATAATATCCGATTTAACTTCCCACTCGCCTAGCTTCTTATTCTCCGTCATTAACTGAAGGTCTATGAACTGATCTCGGATCCTGCGGAACTCAGTAATCTCCACCCCGGTTCCTACATATCCCGCAAACTCTTTAATCGGGGTAGACGTTGCCATCACGGCATCCTGACGCGTATAACCCTCGGTATTAGCATTGGCAATGTTATGGCTCGTCACGTCAAGGGCCCTTTGCTGGGCCTGCAAGGCTTTTACCCCTATATTTAATCCAAAAAAGGTCGATCTCATAAAACCACTCCCGTTTAACGGTCACACTCTTTTATCCAAAATCCTGCTGACCGTTCCCTTTTTCCCTTCGCTGCTTTCGGAGGTGTAGGTGCCTTTTGGCTCCTGGCTGATGGCTTCAATGCCAAAATTAACAATCTTCAACGCTTGCTTGATAAGCTCCATGTTCTCTTTCCCCAGTTTCTCCAGTTCCTTCAAAACGACACTAATACTCTCGTGCAACTGCCGGAGTTCTTCCTGTTTTTCCTCAGGAGCCAAAGCAATCAAGTCGCTTAACGTCGCCGTCTCCTGCAAATCGTGCTTCATCGCCAAGCGACTTGAGCACCTAATTCTTTCCTCTTCGGTGCGTCCCGCCTGGTATATTAAAGCCTCTTCACTCTTGGTAAGGGCATCAATCTCTTCCATTCCGCCCTTCACAAGTTCCGCCTGCTTCATTTCTCCCAGGTCAAGCAAATTCTTATAAATATCCTCTTGGGTTTTCAAAATATTTATCAGGTCGTCAAAAGTGGGTTCCATAGCAGCACCCCGCAGTCGCTTTTCTTATTGTTTCCGTTGTCTATAACATCCGTTTGGCAATTTCCTCACTGCTGACATGATAGGTTCCGTTTTTTATGGAAATCTTTAGTTTCTCAATCTGCGCTTCTTCCTTCTCTTCAGGCAACTCACGAAGAGCCTGCATCCCAGTATTCCACAAGCGGGCTTCGGAGGAAATCCTTACACCGTCATTGGGTGTTTCTTGCTTAGACCTCTCCGCAGCGGTGTTTTTTTGCCTGTCGTACGCCTTCTGCAAGCTGGAAATATATTGATTATCAATACGCATATCCTACACCCCAATCAAATGCTTCTCTATATCCATCGAATTTCCGACAGTAGTTGTTAAACCCCGTATAGTTAAAATATCTGCTTAATAATATTAATATCTTAATATATCTCTTTATTCCTGCTCTGTTTGCCTTTCTCATTTATCACGTTTATAGCGACGGCGATCCGCCGTGTACATGCGAGAACGGTCACCCCTTATTTCGTTCAACTGCCTTTCGTTTTCCTCCTTGAATTCCCTTTTTATTCCCGTTGTCAATTTCTCAGCACAAGCCTTGCAGAGTCTGCCACTGGAAATAGTGGCACCGCATATTTCACAGGTCAGTTTTCCTTCTACCACATTGCTGGCAAGACTAATCCGTTCTTCCTTGAGATACCGTAAAATACTGGTCTCACTCACACCCGTTTCTTCACTGACGATCTTGATATTCGCACTAGGATTTCTAACAATGAAAGACCGCACAAGACGAAAGTTTTTCTCGTCTTTTTCCTGACAGGCGGGACACAGGTTTGTTCTGATATATGTAAAGACCTTCCCACACTCAGGACAATTTCTCAGTTCCATTCTCCCTACCTCCTATAACACTTCTCCCCACAAATTTGACCGTGTTTCTTCCCTCTTACCGCCATTATTCTCTATGAAAGGACTTTCTTCCTGCTTCATTAAACAATTTTTTCGTATCCTGCCGCCCAGGTCAAGGCCACAACCTCCTTCGCCTCGGCCTCGTAAAGCACGCGCATACAGGCATTAAGGGTAGCCCCCGTCGTTGTCACATCATCTATCAGGATTATTCTTTTATTCCTCACCTTCTCCGGAAACGCAACTCCGAAAGCAAAGGCCATGTTCTCCTTCCGCTTTTCCCTCTTCAATCCTGTTTGTGCCCTCTCATAACGCAACCTGACAAGATTCTCTCCGTCATACCTTTTCCCCAGCCATCCTGCCACGCGCCGGGCCAACCAGGCGCTCTGGTTATATCCCCGTTCCTCTTCCCTGTCCGGATGAAGGGGCACAGACATGATAAGGTCGACTCCCTTGCTCAACTCGGAGGCATCGTACCTTTGAGCCATCAGATAACTCAAAGGATCCGCCAGTTCCTCCCTTCCCCCGTATTTTAAGGAATACACCATGTCCCTGTAGATACCGCTGTATGGTACAACGCTCAAGATTCTTCCGGGAACATCGCCCCAATCGTAACAATTTGGGCATTCCTTTCCTCCCGTAAAATGCCCGCACCGCGGGCAACCGGACAGTTCCTTATGCAAGGCCATGATCTTCTCTTCGCACTCTTCGCACACTCCCTTGACCACTTGTCCCTCAACTTCTTTCCAGCAGAAAAAACACTGATGGCTCCCCGGAAAAAGCAATTCATAAAGGGCGTCCCGCCACTTTCGCCATGCCATGTCACAACCCCCGCGATTCGCTATTCTTCTTATTTCCGACACGATTCCTCTTATGGGATATTATACCATATTGTAATGTGATTTAATATAACATTGCATATTTATATTGAATATATTACAATGTGTTTAAACAATATTATATCCAGGGGTGTTCATCATGGTGAAAAAAGTCAAGAATGTTACTTTTTCGTTACCGACCGATTTGATGGAAAGGTATAGAGCTTATGCAAAGAATAGTTATATAAACTCAGTAAACGCCGGAGTAAAAGAAGCGCTCGAAGAATATTCTGTGAAGATAGAAAAGGAAAAATTGAAAAAGGAAATGATGAAAGCTGCAAAAGACCCGCTGTTTATTCAGGATTTGGAGGAAAGCATGCGGGACTTTGAATCTTCTGACCTTGAGATAATAGGGAGGGAGAAGGAGTGGTAGAATACCAATGGGGAATATTTTGGGCAAATTTAGAACCGACAAAAGGATCTGAACAATCAGGAACAAGACCGGTACTTGTTGTATCAGCAGAAGAAGTCAACCAGTCATTATCGATAGTTACTGTATTGTCCCTAACATCGGTAAAACCGGGTAGAAGAGTATATCCGATCGAAGTATTACTGAATACAAAGGCGACCGGATTACCTAACGATTCAATAGCAATGGCACATCAGATAAGAGCAATTGCCAAGGAACGTCTCGGTGAAAAATGCGGCATTATTTGCTCTGAGGAAATAAAGGAACAGATAAGAATGGCTATAAAGATATATTTAAACCTATAAATGTCAGTTTTCGCTATTTGTACGGCCAAATCTTATACAGATTATCAAATGCCACTAATATTACCGTTTTAGAAGCGGGATGTTAGTGGCTTTTTTTATGTCTTTCGACAAATTGTGACAATAGTCTCGAATTGTATGTGCTATACTCAAAAAGGAAAACAATATAAGGAAATGAGAGGAGAGATTTTAATGAAAAGAGCTTTAAATCTGTTTATTGTTTTTTTTACAATGATAGCGGTATTTTTGTGCCCCTTGGGGGTCCAGGCCTCAGGGACGGTAACACCGCAAATATCCGGAGGTGACACCCATACGTTGGCCTTAAAGGACGACGGAACTGTTTGGGCTTGGGGTAGTAATGAATATGGAGAGTTAGGGGACGGTACAAACATTGATAAAACAACACCGGTGCAAATAACAAGCGACGTTATAGCAATTTCTGCAAAATTTCATAGTCTAGCCTTAAAGGATGACGGAACTGTTTGGGCTTGGGGACATAATGGTCATGGACAACTTGGAATCGGCAATACCACCAATATGAATGTTCCTACCCAAATCCCCTCCTTAACAAATGTCATTGCCATATCTTCAGGCTCCTATTTTTCTTTAGCACTCAAGAACGATGGTACAGTCTGGGCTTGGGGACATAATTATACGGGTCAATTAGGGGATGGTACTACTACCGATCGCTTAACACCTATTCAGGTTCCTAATTTAAGTAATGTAGTATCAATTGCTGGCGGAGCAAATCATAGTATAGCATTAAAGGATGACGGGACGGTCTGGGCTTGGGGATATAATAATTTTGGACAACTAGGAGACGGTACGACAACTCAAAAGCACTCACCAGTACAGGTTTCCAATTTGAGCAATGTAGTATTAATTGCCGGCAAAGGCTCCCATCATATTGCTTTAAAAGATGACGGGACGGTCTGGGCTTGGGGATATAATGATAAAGGTCAATTAGGTGATGGCACAACAACTGAAAGGCACACCCCTGTACAGGTTTCTGCCTTAAGCGACTTTGTTTCTTACAGCATTGGTCAAGGTCACAATATGGCAATAAAAAGCGACGGAACAGTTTGGTCTTGGGGATATAATGGTTATGGAAATTTAGGAGACGGTACGACGACTAATAGACATGCACCTATTAATATCACATCTCTGAGTAACATTTCTATCTGTTCGACAGGAGGTTACTATAGTTTTGCAGTAGCAAATGACGGCACAGTCTGGGCTTGGGGAAAAAATGACTGTGGTCAGTTAGGGGACGGTACGACAACTGAAAGGCACACCCCCGTACAAATAGATTTCAATCTATTTACTACACCATTACCCGTCCCCACGAACCTCACAGCAACGCCCGGTGACGGGCTTGTGCTTCTTAATTGGGATTCCGTGACTGGTGCCGACAGCTATAATGTCAAAAGAGCTGAAACCTCCGGCGGCCCTTATACCACGATTGCGAATGATGTTACCTCTACCAGTTGTCAAGATGACAGCGTAATTAACGGCACCACTTACTATTACGTTGTTTCTTCCGTTTCCTCCGGCAGTGAAAGCGATAACTCCAATGAAGCTTCCGCTACGCCCAGTGTAGCAACACCATTACCCGCCCCCACGAATCTCACCGCAACACCCGGTGATGGGCTAGTGCTTCTTAATTGGGACGCCGTGGACGATGCCAACAGCTACAATGTCAAACGAGCTGAAACCTCCGGCGGCCCTTATACCACGATTGCAAATGATGTTACCTCTACCAGTTGTCAAGATGACAGCGTAGTCAACGGTACCACTTACTATTATGTCGTTACTTCCGTTTCCTCCGGCAGTGAAAGCGACAACTCCAATGAAGCCTCCGCTACACCCGGCACCTCCACTAACGCTTTGCTCGAAATCATCCTGGCTAACGGAACAGAAAAAGAATATGACCTGACTATGCCTCAAGTCAATGCTTTCGTCAGTTGGTTTGAAGGGATTTCTGCAGGCTCGGGTTCTCCATACTACTCCTTTAATATTACTTACAACACAGGGCCTTTCATCAGCAGAAAGGATTATATCGTATTTGATAAAATCCTCACTTTCCAGGTAAACGAATATTAAAACAAAGGGAACCATGCTTGTCAATAAAACCCCCGCTACTTTTACGTACGGCGGGGGTTTGCCATCATATCCATCTTATTTGCATTTTCATGTTTTTATTGTATCCTATAACCAAGGAGTAAAGATTTAAAGATTATATGATTTCTTGTTTTCTTGTATTTTTTCCAAGGGAGGTGCATAAAATATGAGTATGATTTTAACAAAAGAGATGGACAATATGGAGGATTCCAAGATTATCCGTGTAAGTTCAAAGAATCAAATAACAATACCTAAGAAATACGTCGAACTTCTGAACTTGGGAAAGGAAGTTGAATGCACCGTACGGGATGATGAAATAGTTATTCGCAGATTAACCAAAATGCAGAATGACGATTTTTCTGATCTTATCTTAGAAGATTTAATAAGCCAGGGATATGAAGGAAAAGAATTAATAAAAAGATTCCGGGAGGTAAGATCGGGCATGAAATCGGCAGGAAGCCATTTCATGCAGGAAGCCAAAGGGTACGCCGAAAAAGATGAAAGAACCGATGAAGAAAGGCACCGGGACATCTTTGGGCCGGGGGACTGATAAATGCTACCGGTAAAATATTCCCCACAAGCCGAAAAGTATTTAAAGAAGACATGGAGTCATCTGACATCACCTAAAAAAGAAAGAACTAGGCCAAACCTAGTTTTCTATTAGTCAAACTTTGCTTTTGCTTTTTTTACTATAGTAGTCATAGACACCCACTTTTTCTTTAAGTGCGTTTTGTAAGACCTGAGAGAAATTGACCTTTTTATTTTCACCTAAATCATTAAGCCATTTTGGAATTGTAAGCGTTTTTTTTATTGCTTTGTTTGCCATTTCATCACGAATCAATGGCATATAAGCTTCGACCAAAGTTATAAACGAATCCGAGTTTACTGTAATCCTCTCAGGTTTAGATGGTGAAGGAATATCATCATTATCTTCTTCCATTCCATATAAATGCAGTTCAAGAGCATCTCTTGCCATAAGATAAGCATCTTCTAAACTATCACCACAAGTGATGCAACCAGGCAGGTCAGGGAAAGTAATAGAATAGCCATCTTCATCGCGTTCAAATATAGCAGGATAGATATATCTTTCCATAATAAAATCTACCTCCAAGTAATTATTTTAGACCAGCTTGTTTTAATATAGTTGAAACGGTTTTAGGCTTTAAGTCTTTTTCAGGATGAGGGACAGTAACTTTACCTTTTTTAGTCGGATGTTCAAGCTGTAAATGAGATCCTCGTTGCCTTTTTATAACCCAACCATCTTTAGCTATTAATTGTAGTATTTCCTTTGATGAGTATGATGTCACCGGAAACACATCCTTTACTCCAGGGTACATAGTCATTATAGCACGTGTTATAACACGTGTAAACAGTAAACGTGAAGTCAGATATCAACAGTTTCACGCTTCCGGGCGCGTTAAGCGAGTTCAACGAAACAATTCTTTTGGGTAAGACTCAAGTGTACGAGCCACACCCTTTCGCCAACCGAGTCGGCTCCGGAACGTCGTGAAGCCAGAGCCGTTATGACGTTTATTTCGATGGCACCAATTACAAAATAGCTTTCGCAGGCGAATACTCAGAATAGACCGAAACAGGTTTAGGAATGACGGCTCCTTGATTTTGTTCTAACGTTTTTATTCCCCATACCTAAACTGATTAGATGGAGAAGAAATTGGTTTGCGCTTACACCTTCATTTTTGGCACTTTCAATGATATTTCTATGGAGCGATTTGGGCAAACGAAGGGTCACGCGACCATTATAGCTTTCGTTACTTGTCGGCTCCGGAATAGTTGCATTATATTCATATGCAGCCTTAATCCATTCTTCTTTTGCAATCATAGCATCTTCAATTGCTTCATTAATTGTATCTCCGGTTCCAACACAATAGCGCAGATCAGGAAATTCGGCAACATATCCGCCGTCATCAAGATCTGGTTTTACATTAAAGGGGTAATTGAGTCCCATGTAATATTCAAGGTTTTTTCCCACCTTAATCACTCCTCTGCTTTATTAATACAGATTGTAGAATGACATTATATATGATGTCAATATGCCCCTGGAAAGTATTTGTGAGTATGCTCATCACATAATGACATAAAGAAGGCGAGGCCTCCACCAAGCGGCGTGTGCCTCACCTTCTTCTATATATCTTTTGATTTTCCTTATTTCCTCTGTTTCTGCTTCTCATTTATCCCGCTTTCACTTCACAGACTTCAGGCGGAAATACTAGATCTGAGCCAATTACTCGTACAGGTAATCGTTCAAAGTCTTGATACAGATGCCCTTCATCCCCAGGGAACGAGCATCAAGGAAGCTAACGAGTATGCCGAACAGAAAATCCAGGCCTTTGGACTTACTATTTTAATAATGATTATTAAGTAATCGAAATCTTGTCCATTACTATTGTATGTAGTTTTTCCGCTATCACTGCCGCATAAACCACTTCATCCTTATTAATTTCAAACGGGACATCAGGCGGATACCTTGTCTCAATATAATAATCATCTATCGCGGCACAATCTTCTTGATATTGCTTGAATAGCGGCTCGTATTTAATACATAGCCCCAGTAAAGTCCCTATTGAATGTCCTTTAACTAATTCCCCTGATTGATGTAATAAATATGCCTTTAATACTTTTTCTATTGCTTGTTGTAGCAAAAAAGCCGCAACATTAGTTGGTCCATCATTATCAAGTATTATTTTGGCAGATATATAATCCTGCTTCGCCCTTTCCATCCAGTCAGGATAATTTGTACTATCAACCATGTACAACCACACCCTCCTTGGCAATGACACTGGCCATTGTTCCAGCCTTTTTTGAAATATATTCAAATTGTTGTGGTGTATACAATATGATATCTACCGGTCTATCAAGGTAATTAAGCCCTTCTGGCTTATGAATATAACCACGGATATTCCTTCGTAATGATCTAACATTTTCCTCTTCGATATCTACAATAATACAAATATCAATATCACTATTTTCGGTTGCTTCTTTTCGTGCATGTGATCCAAAGAGTATTATTTTTTGGGGGTTAAATTTGTCAACAATCCCATTAGTCAGCTTTTCAATATCCTGACTCATATAATCACCCACCTTCTATCTTGAAAGTATTATATCACATACTCCTTATTATCTCTGTTTCTGCTTCTCATTTCTCCCGCTTTAACTTCACATACTTTAGGCGAAAATACTATATCTGAGCCAACTGCTCATAGAGGTAATCGTTCAAAATCTTGATATAGGTACCCTTCAATCTTGTCAAGAATAGTATCGTCCTGCTTCAGATCATGATGTGAATAGACGCCTCTCAATTTTATTTTTAATTTCTTCGACCAAAGCAAATACAGTAGTAGCAGGGCACATTTGTGACGGAGCGGTCCTGCCATTGCGCTGGTTTTCTTGGAGCTTTTGCTTTGCGATAACAAATGCCTGCTTTTCATCGCCAAACCGACATAGCTTTGAATAAATTTCAACATCGGATTTTTGATAATTCTGACCGGTAATTTTAAGATAACTTTCTTCAAAGCCGCCACAACATGACACTGAATCCTGATATGCAGGCATTGCACCGAAATATGCGCTAAACCATATTTCGATGCAGGGGTTGGACCATCCCACATTAATGCCCTTTTCCTTTGCTAAGGATATAATTTGATTAAAACCTTTTACCCGATCTCTATCAAATACAATCCATGGCTCTCCGTATTGGGGTTGTAATGAGGCCATATTTAGAGCTTCATTAACAAGTTCAACTGTTTTTGCTTTACAAACCTTTATTACCAGTTTCCCTTGCAGTTCTTTAGGTATTGACTCTCGCAAGCCAATCATATAGTTCTGTTCGGTTTCTTTTGTATCGATAACAATGAAATAATACCCAAGCTTAGGGATTCGGCGCTTTGATAGCTGCTCACGGGTTTTTCGCTTTCCATTTCTTTCTACCACGACTATTCCCCCTTAAACATATCAAAGTGCTTCATAGTGGGAATCGCACCGTATTTGCCGAGAAGATAATTTTTTTCATAATTTTCATCTTTCCTGATTTTCACGCCATCTTCATCAATAAAATCTGCCAGCGAATAGAGTGTTGATATGCCATTATCGGCTTTTTCAGTAAACCATACTTCATCGCGGCGCAGAATATTACTATTAAGTTGCCATGAATCATGTGACGTAAAAATGAGTTGGGCGTGTTTTTTATTAGTTTCTGGATTGAGAAACGTAATCACAAAAGAACGAACAAGCAAAGGATGCAGTCGTGCGTTCAATTCATCTATAAACAACACACCACCGGTCTCCAACACTTCTTGCAACAATGGATAAAGTGCGAACATTTTTAGCGTTCCTGCTGATTCTGATTTTAAAGGAATTATTGCCGTTTCATCTGAATCTATCATTTTGTGAACTGCATCAATTCTTACCTTTGAGGACTTTTTGTCATCTCCACTTTCAATGGTTTCAACTTCGAAACCTATAATCGAAGGGTCAAATGCAGAGAAGTAATCAACAACTTTTTGCTGCACTTCCTTGCTATCAACAAAATCATCAGGTAACTGCTCGCACAAGAAATAATTCTCAATTGGATGCCCGAAATCTGCGAATTCATTATCAAGAAACCAATCGCGTATTAGCTTCAATTTCGAAACTTTTAATTTCGCGCCAAGAGATACAATCAACGCTTCCTTTTCAAGAGCTATTTTAATGTTCTCTTGACTCTTAGGCGCAATACCTGATAAATCTAAACTTTTGCCGTTCCTATAAAATATTCTCTTGTAGTCGCCTCGTGAAGATTTGGATTTATAATTCAGCCATTCTTCATTTATTCCATTTTGACCAACAGTAAATCCATAATTATATGACTTGGCTCCATTCTCCTCGGAAGAAATAAAATATACTTCAAATGAGGATTCGGCATTCTTACTATCATGATTAAGCAAGAATGGTGTCGGCTTTAAAAACTCGGACTTACTTTTTTTGCCCGACTCATCACCACCGTACCCGAATGAGCTGACAACATAAGTAGTCATGTACCTCAAGGCTTCTTGAACATTTGACTTACCGCTGGCATTAGCACCAAAGATTGCAGCAATAGGCAAAACTTTCTCGTTACCAACAGAAATTACGTGGTTATTGTACTCTGTAATTCTAGTGGCAGTTAAATCTAACGTTGTGGCATCACGAAATGACTTGAAGTTTTTAAAGTTAAATTGTAAAAGCATCTTTAACACTCCCCTCGGTTCACTATATATTATACTCGGAATTCAGGATAAGTAAACATCTAAATGAGAAAATTTCTCATTTAGATGTTTACTTATTAAAGAGTGAGTGCGCTACTAAATAACTTATTGCATTTGTACTATCAACCAAAACCCACAATCCTTAGCGTAGAGATATGCAGAAGGCGAGACTTCCGCCCAAGGGCGTGTGTCTCGCCTTCTTCCATATATCTTTTGATTCTACTTATTTCCTCTGTTTCTGCGTTACATTTTTCCCGCTTTCACTTTACAGACTTCAGGCGGGAAAAGAACACTAGATTTGAGCCAACTGCTCATAGAGGTAATCGTTCAAAATCTTGATATAGGTGCCCTTCATTCCCAGGGAGCGGGCATCTATAACACCTGCGCTCTCTAGCTTGCGCAGAGCATTGACGATTACGGAACGGGTCAGCTTGTACTCCTCGGCCAGCTTGCTGGCTACAAGGAAGCCTTCGCTTCCTTCGATTTCGCTGAAGATGTATTTAACCGCCTCCAGTTCGGAATAGGACAGCACCTCCAAGGCCAACTGTACAACTGTTTTCTTGCGGGCGTCGTTCTCCAGCTTTTGACTGGCATTTTTCAAGATCTGCATCCCGACAACGCTGGCGCCATACTCGGCTAAAATGGTCTCCGCCGGGGTATAAGCACGGTTTTCTCTGGCATAAACCACCGTCCCCATCCTTTCCCCGCTTCCGAAGACCGGAGCGAGAATCGTGCAAAAATCACTCTCCAGGGGGACGAGATTGACCTCTGTGTGGATAAAGCCAAATAACCACTGCTGGGTCTCCTCCGAAAACTCCCCTTTTTCCAGTTCGGAGTATGGGAATAGGCCGCCATGTAGCGAGCTCACCTCTCCCTTACCCAAAAGCTTTCCTTTCTTGCCGACAATATAAACATTTGATTCAAGCATGCCCGACAATTCTTCCGCTACCGCAGGGTAGTCAAGGGCCTGTGCGGCTGATTTCTGCAACAACTGGTGCAGGACCCTGGTTTTTTCTAACAACAACTGCATTTCCACTGTTTTTTCCTCCTTATTGATTTTTAGTTGTTGTTAGTAGTATTGCCATCATTTAGTATTATAAACTTATATTGTAAATTTTGTAGCGGATTTTTGTGTTTTGCCGCGATTTTTTGTCTTACCGCAGTTCAAGTATTTCTCCTTCTCTGATCCGGCACTCTGCCGCACGTCCGGCCGCAATCTCCAAAACGCCAACGCTCTTAGAAAAATAACGGCTTATTTTCCAAGGCTTCATGTTTTCGACCAGGCCTATTACCCTGCCTTTCTCATCCAAAAAAATGACATCTATCGGAAAAGACATGAACATCGTATGCACCTGTCGACAGGGCTTCAGCCATATCCCTTCGCCGGGAAGAAGCTTCTTTTTGCCTAATAAGCCTGCCAAACGAGGAAAAAATCCGTCTGCACATATAACCTTCCCTGCTACCAATTCCCCTTGGCAAAAGCATTTCAACGTCATCACCGTCAGTTTCCCCCCAGTGTTTTAACGAGCTGCATTGCGGCAGGGCCCAGCAGGACGATGAAGATACTGGGGAAAATGAAAAAAACCAAGGGAAACAGCATTTTCACCGGGGCTTTCATGGCCTTTTCCTCAACCAACTGCCGCCGTTTCAGACGGACCTGCTCCGCTTGGATACGAATAACCTTGCTCACCGGCACGCCGAGCTGGTCGGCCTGAATCATGGCCCCGACAAAGGCCTGCAGCTCTTCCACGCCTGTACGTTCCCCCAGCCCTCGCAGAGCCTGCCGCCTTGAAACCCCCATCTGCATTTCCTGCAATGTTTTCCTCAACTCATCTGCCAGCTCACCCTTAGATTTCTCAACAACTTTGAACAGAGCGGCATCAAAGCCTAACCCGGCTTCAAGGCTGACACTCAATAAATCAAGCAAATCAGGCAGACCCCGGCGAATCGAACGCTGTCTGACACCTGCTTTTTTCGCCAGGTAATATTTAGTACCTAAAAGGCCCGCTCCTCCTCCGGCCAGGCACAGAAAAACTCCCGTCATCATTCCTTGATGTCCGAACACTGCTACAACCAAAAAGACTAAGGCCAAAGCTCCCGCCAGAAAGTATTGTATGGCCTGAAATTCCTGAGGGCTCAAATTTCCGGGGTTCCCGGCGTACTGTAAAGCCCGTTCCAGCTTCTCAAAGCTTTTGGCCGGTAAAAGGCGCGAGGTTGCCCCCGACAACCGGGCCAGCACCGGACGAATCACACGTTCCGAAAAAGGCTTGCTCAACAAGTCTTCCTCTTGTCTTTTGGAGGACGCTCTGTCAAAAGCGGCGTTCTTTAGCCTTCCGATAATGACAAGCCTCTCCCCAAAGAACCGCCTCAGCAACCAAAAGGCCAGTAATGCGGAGAAAAAAAACACGGATACGAGAAACCCTTTCATTAACAGTTCCCTCCCAGACGATCGATAAGTTAATTGTCAAATATAGTCAATAGCAATTATCCGCCTGATAATCAAGACACCCAAAAGTTCGCTGACGGCTCCCCCTGCCAGCAAAGCCCAACCGACAGGTGTCGACAGCAGGGGTTTCATGTATACCGGATTTATCAGCGAAATCAAAAGCACCAGACCCGGCGGTATTAAGCCGATGACCAGTCCGGAAATCCTGCCCTGGGCCGTCAGTGTCTTCACTTCACCCTGAATTCTCACCCGTTCCCTGATGGTCAGGGAGATACTCTCCAAAATCTCGGCTAAGTTCCCCCCGGTCTGGCGCTGAATAAGCACCGCCGTAACAACCAGCTCCAGATCATCGCTGCCTACCCTCGCCGCCAAATTCTGTAAAGATTCCTCCGTCGAGGTCCCCAGGCTTATCTCCCGAAAGGTTTTGGCAAATTCACCGCCGATAGGGTCGGGCATTTCACGGCTGACAAGCTCCACAGACTGCAAAAAGCTATATCCCGCCCGCAGGGCATTAGCAATTATCGAAAGACTGTCCACCAATTGGTGATCGAATTTCGCTAGTTTTTTGCGTTGTGCAATACTAACCAGCAAACCGGGGAGAAAAAAACCCGCGGCACACACAACCAGACTAAGAATGACTTGCCGTGCTACAACCAGTATCACGGCTCCGGGAACGAGAACGGCAAGAACTCTGAGGGTCAAATACTCTTCACCTCGCAGGGGGATATCCGCCTTGAGCAGTTCTTTTTCCAGCCTTTTTGTCAGGCCCTGGGGGGCAAAGATACCACTCACATTACGCAAGAACCGTTTTAAGTCCGGCCCCGAAGCGGAGCCTTCCCTCTCACTTGCGTTTATTTTTCCCCCTTTTCCGCCCTTTACCTGGCCGAACAGCCGCATGTAAATCTGTCTTTCGTCCCGAAAAAACCATCTTCCCAAGGCCAGCAAGGAACAAAAAACTGTAAGAAAAAGAAAGAGGCATATAAGGACAACCGTCATCATTCTCCACCCCACATCATCACAGGTTATTCCGGATTACTCCAGTTTACTCCAGGAACAAATCGTCCGCAAGAATCACACCGGCTGCTTTCAGCTTCTCTAAAAACCGCGGCCTGACCCCCGTCACACGGTATTTCCCTTTAAGCCTGTTTCTGTCATCCATCCCCGCACTTTCGTAGCGGAATATATCCTGCAGGGTGACGATGTCCCCTTCCATCCCCACTACCTCCGAGATGTGCGTTATCTTGCGGGAACCATCCTGCAGCCGGGCCTGTTGCACGATCATATCAAAAGCGGAGGCCATCTGCTCTCTGATAGCCCGGATCGGGAGCTCCATTCCTGCCATTAAAACCATGGTTTCCAGGCGAGCCAGCATATCCCGCGGCGAGTTAGCATGTCCGGTAGTCAGCGAACCATCGTGCCCGGTGTTCATCGCTTGAAGCATGTCTAGGGCTTCACCGGAACGAACCTCCCCCACGATAATCCTTTCCGGCCTCATCCTTAAGGCATTGCGGACCAAATCTCTGATACTCACAGCTCCCTTGCCCTCAATATTAGGAGGACGACTCTCCATGGTTATCACATGCTCCTGGTGTAGCTGCAGCTCAGCGGCATCTTCAATCGTCACTATCCGCTCTTCCTCAGGTATAAAGGAGGAAAGGACGTTCAGAGTGCTGGTTTTACCACTGCCGGTACCTCCGGAAATGATAATATTCAAACGCCCCCGCACACAAGCCTCGAGAAAAAGGGCCATTTTCTGAGAAAGCGTACCGAAGCCGACCAGGTCTTTCATGGTCAAAGGGTCACGGGAAAATTTACGGATGGTGATGACCGGCCCCACCAGCGAAATAGGGGGAATCACAGCATTGACCCTGGAACCGTCCGGTAGCCGGGCATCGACCATGGGCATGGCCTCATCTATCCTGCGGCCCAAAGGGGAAACGATCTTATCGATGATTCTGATGACATGCTCGTTATCCCGAAAAGCGCCGGACACCCTTGTCAGCTTACCTTTTC
This sequence comes from Clostridia bacterium, assembly GCA_018432615.1. Taxonomy (GTDB): domain Bacteria; phylum Bacillota; class Peptococcia; order DRI-13; family SM3-B62; genus SM3-B62. The sequence continues at coordinate 155,456 of JAHDSQ010000004.1, read as the reverse complement.
TCTCCACAAAAATCTGTTTGGGCCCGTTCACCATTATTTCCGATACTTCCTCGTCCCTGATATATGGTTCGATTGGTCCGAAGCCCAAAACCTCATCCATTATCTCCAGCGTTATTTTATGCCGATCCGCCCTTGGCAAGCTGGCCGCATCCCTGTCGACAATCTCATTTACCAAATCTTCTACCCTGGCGGCCAATTCCTTACCGGCAAGGTTCGAGGCAGGTTGATTCTTTCTCCCTTTAGCCTCGTCCTCCAGCTTCTCGATGGCCTCCTTATGTATCCGCACCTTGAGGTCGTCGTATGGATCGACCGTATTTTGCGGTTTCTTTTGTCCCTTGGTTTTTTCTTTTTCTTGCAAGCCCTTCTCTTTTTCCAGACGTTTCAGCAGCGACATCCTTCAATTCCCCCATCAACTTTTATACTCTCTCTTTGTGTCACTTGATGACTCTCTTCAGCACACGTCCGAGCCGCAGAGACTTTCTACCCTCTTTCAAGTCTTGCTGGTACCCCTTATCCTGAATGACCATTTCGCTAACACTCTTGATGGCAAGAGTAACCTTCGCCGCCGAGTGTGACATGGCAAAGGGTATCCCCTTATTCAAAGCCGCAACCACCAGCCTGCCGTCACTGGGGATACGAGCCGCTATCAAAAAATTCAAGGCTTCTTCGGCATCGGCAACCCTAATCCCCATCTCCTCGGAGGCACGGTTGAGTATGAGCTTTGTTTTCCCCTTTTGATGCAGTGATTCGAGAAGCTCCAGGCTCAATTTAACGTTTTTGAGCGTGGCCAAATCCATCGACATTACCAGTAAAATCTGTGTCGACAAATCAATGGCCGTCAGGTTCGTTTCGTTGAATGAAGGAGGTGTGTCGATTATCACATAGTCATGAGTCTCTTTTAATAAGCTGATGATTTCCTCGACATGCCGGGACATCACCAACTCCGCGTATTCAGGCCGTCCCGGTGCGGGCAGAACCTTGATGCCCGAAATATGGGGCATCAAATAAGTGTTCAAGAGCTCTTCGTCCGGCTCGCCTCCTTCCTGGACAAGCTCAGAGATGGTCCGCTGGGGCATCAGGTTTAAGAAGGTGGAAACATCTCCAAACTGCAGGTCCAAATCCACCAGGGCCACTCTTTTATTCCTTTTGGCCAACAATACGGCTAAATTTACGGCCAATGTAGTTTTGCCTGCCCCTCCCTTGGTCCCGAAAACAGTGATGACCTCCGGTTTAGGCTTTTCCCCCTGAGAACCGTTTTGCCTTTCCCGTTGCTTAACTCCGCGCTCGTGCACCCCCCGGATGGTATTCAACATATCGTCCATCTCAAAGGGTTTGGTCAGGTATTCCCTGGCTCCGGCCAGCATCGCCCGCCGCAGGTATTCGCTCTCCCCTTGAACGCTGACTATCACGATGGCACACTCCGGGTGGTAAGCGCTAATCCTTTCCGTAGCCGCTATCCCGTCCATTCGCGGCATATTAATATCCATCAGCACCACATCCGGCTTCATTTCCTGGACCTTTTCCACGGCTTCCAGGCCGTCGGCTGCTTCTCCCACGACTTTTATTTCTTTAGCGAAGGAAAGCATCCTGCGCATATTCTTCCTTGTACTTTCTACATCATCTACCAGCAATACGCGAATCTTTTCCATTTCTTAACCCCCCGCCTTTAGGAAATCTGCAGCCTCAAAGGGCATCGTCTTCGTAGTTCCCTTATCAAAGGGCGAACGCAGGATTAAGCGAACTGTTCCCTTTTGCCCTGCCAAAACCAAAGGCAGGGCATCCTTAACCTCTACAGCAACCGTCACGGTGGTGTACCCTTCCTCCCGTATCTTATCCTTGTTTTCTAATTCCTTATCTATCGCCAGGACCTGCAAATTCTGCAGTAAAACTACCCCATAAGGAATCTCCTTCTGCGTCTCTCTGTCGTGAACGTTAACCACGGCAACCACATCAATGTGGTCTCCGGGCTTAATCAATCCTGCAATACCGCTGACCTCATCAACAGGCAGGGTCAAGGCGCGTTTGCCTTCAGGCACCACATAAGCCAGCCCTTCCTTGACATCGCCCTGTTTTGCCGTTTTTACCGTCAGCAGTTGCTCTCCCTTTACCATCTCCGCCGTCGCAGCTCTCCCCACCCCGTCCTCAAGCTCTTTAACCGCCAACGGATGGATGTATTCCTCCGGGAGTTTTTTTACCTCCAGCATTCCCGCGGTCAATACCGTGTGAGGAGAGATGTCCGCTGCCGTAACAACAACCTGCCCATAGCGGTCATCCGTCAGCTTCCTCTCGACCCCGATTAGGTAATCATAGGCAAAATATGTTGTCAGCACACCAAAAAGTACGGCTGAAATGATGATTCCTTTATTTCTCAAGGCCACTACCTCCGAACATTTTACATTTCCGCCAAATTCTTCAGCCCCGCAAATATACTCCGTATACCCCATAATCCCCGCTCTGGCCGGTTGAAAACTCTCCCGGCACATGAAACCGTATAAACCTGCCGTAAATGTAGTTCTCGTTTCCCTGCCCGCCGACGCCTTCCAAAAAGAAGGCGGCAAACCCTGTCACTTCTACCGTTTTATGACCATAGGGTTTGATAACAGGCACGATCATGATCCGGTCGCAACCCGGTTGATAATTATCGAAGGTGCATTGCGGCGTATGCCGGCATTCCGCCATTCTGTATTCCACACCCTCCGTAGTCGGGTTCGACATATTGCCCGTTTCAAGCTCCAGCACGTCTCCGACCTTTACGTTTTCCAGGTACCCGGAGTAAAGATTCTCCCGGTAGATATCAGCCCCGCCGCCGCCAAGGGCCAATGTCCCGAACCACCCGGAATGCCAGATTCCCTCTGGATCCTCTCCGGCACCGTATTTCAAAACATATTCCTCGCCATAGTATAGCTCACGTTCGTCTATACTCAACGGAACGATTCCCGTATATTCCGCCAGACTTCCTATCCCTGCTTCCGCCGTTTTATCTAATTCCGCCCTATCATATCCGAATATCCGGGCGAAAAAATAATTGACCTGCTTATTCCCGCTGACACTTATGACTTTGTTACCATTCGTTATCGTCACCTGTACTTCATCTTGCTGCAAACCGTTTTTCTCGGCGTACTCCTTGGCAAGGACAACAGCCCCCTGAGGGTCCTGGGGCAACACCTGGGCCCCGGCAAGGACCGCCGCATCCAAAGCGTTTGAAAGCTGCTGGTTCCCCAGATACAGCAACCCTGCGTCTGTCACCAAAGAAACCATCCCCACCAACACAGTCATAGCCAAAGCAACCATAATCAGAGCAGATCCTTTTTGCGACTCCCTCAGGTTTTTCATCCCTTCGCCCTCCTCATTCCACCCGCATCACGCAAGAGGATTCTATAGTGACCGTTTCCCCTGTTATTACCGAAATAAAAGGAGCTACGATTGTCAGCGGATATCTTACCGAAACCCCAATTTCACCACCGCGGGCCCTGGTGCCTTCCGCCGGATCGATCACAACAGTGAACAAATTCTCATCCAGTACAACACCCGCAGTCTTAACTCTGCTCACGATTTCACTGTCATCTGCTCCTACCGCACCGTAGCGCGCCCCCTCCCGGGCACAGTGGGTAATCATAAGCTCTGTTCCGAAAACCCGCCCGAACTCTATAATGCCAAACAACAAAAGAAGCAGTAACGGCAGCATCAAGGCTAACTCCACCAGGGCTTGTCCTTTTTTATTCTTAATCATGCCCCTCGCCCCACTCATTTCAAACCATCCAAAATGCCGCAGCAGCACCAACCGCCAACGCTATTCCGTAAGGTATACAAATACTTTCCTCGTCCTTTTGATACCTTAAACCGTCAAACTCCCTAAAGCCGGATAACACCGTAGTTTGAATCCCCCGGTGCAGACAAGATAAAGTTGAGTAAAACCTCTTGTTAGACAGCAGGAAAAAAGCTGCCATCATACCGCCTGTTATCGCACCTGCCAGGAAAGTCCAACAGGCAAAACCTGCTCCCTTCAAGGCACCGATGACTGCCAGCAGTTTAACATCTCCGGCACCTATCCCTCCCCATAAAAAGGGGATCAATAGCAAAACCAGCCCAACGGACAAACCCTGAACACTGTATATTAATCCTTGCCATCCCGCTGTCGCGAAATGATAAGCAAAAGCAGCCAAAGCTGCCGGCAAAAGCACTTTATTATAAATCTTCCGATATCTCCAATCCGTATATCCGGAAATAATCAGCAATCCCCATAAAACCCCATCCATCACGCAAGGCTCCTTCCCGCACCAATTCCCGCCCAGCTCAGGGAAAAAGCGACCCTGCTCAAAGACACAATACCACCCTCGAGCAGAGCCGTTTGAATATGGTACCCACCTGCTTAGGCCTTAAGGATTTTGCAGCGCGTCATTTACCCTTCCGAAAAGCGTTCCCAAGCCTCCGGAAAGCGCTGTTAAAGCAACGGCAACCACCAGGGCCACAAGAGCCAGAATCAGTCCGTACTCAGCCATCCCCTGTCCTTCTTCTTCAAAGATAAGCCTTTTAGCCATCAACAACATGGAATCAGCCCCTTTCTTAACCTTAATAAGACAATATAGTCCTTTTCTTCGTAATTGTATTACAATTATTTATATATGTAATCAATCTAGCGACTCATTTTTTATCAGCAAATAGTCCCCATTTTTTTGCTACTACACGACCCGTGCAAAAAGGGCTTGAGTCCTATGGCTCAAGCCCTTTTGTATAATAAAATCTTAATTTCAATTCAAGGCTATTTAACTCTACGAACATGTGCCGTTTCCTTCTGCAGTACATCTATTTTTGTCTCTAAGCGGTTTATAGTATTTAATATTTTTTCGTTTGTTTCGGATTGTATCTCTCTATTATCATAAAGAGCACGAACCTTATCAACAACTTCATTCTCTATTTTAATTTCAATTTTAGTAATATCCTGTTTTGTTGCCATTATCGTCTTCATGTTAGTTATATCCTGTTTTGTTGCCATTATCGTCTTCATGTTAGTTATATCCTGTTTTGTTGCCATTATCGTCTTCATGTCATTAATCTCATTATACATTTTTTCCATTATATTAAGTAATTTATCTTCCATTACAACACTCCTTCCAATACAAACCCTGACACTATTATATAATAAAATTCCTTTCGGAAGATATAAACTATATTATTCCTTAATTTATTTCCCGGACAATAAACGACAGCTTTCTTGCCAGGCGCTGAACTATTGCCCCCGTCTGGTCACGGGATGCCCCGACTAATACCACTAGGCGTCCGGGTATCCCCTCCCGCTTGATTCGTTTCACCACGTTCCTGAGATAACCCTCAACATAATCTTCCTGATCTTTAACAATAAGATATAAGGTATAAATATCCCCGGCCTTAAGCTCCTTGAGGATTTTGTATAAACCAAAAATAGTAATTATTATTACACCCGCCAGCATCAGCAAGATTCCCACAGCCATTCCCCTCAGGCAAGATGAGTTTTACCACCTATCCAGTATATATGCGCAGGGAACGGCAAATGTTCATTGCAGCTCGACCAAATGATTTTTCAAGGCAAAAAGCACGGCCTGAGTCCTATCCTCCACCTGGAGTTTCCTGAAGATGTTCGTTATATGATTCTTGACTGTTTTTTCGCTAATGGTCAAATGCTTGGCTATATCTCTATTACTCTGTCCTTTCGACATGAGCTGTAAAACCTCCATCTCACGATCAGTCAGCCTTTCCCAATCCCCCCTTTGTTTGCGGTGCCGGGAGAGGCGATTGATTTCAGAAAAAATCTTATTAGTAATACTAGGGTCAATTACCGAATTCCCCGAAGCTACGGTTTTGATTGTATCCAACAACTTGGCCGGAGCAATGTCCTTGAGCACGTATCCGGAAACTCCCGCTCTGACCAATTCCAAGACGTATTCCTCGTCCTCGTGAATCGTTAGAGCTATTACCCCAATCCTGGGCTGTTCTCTTTTTATCACTCTGGTAGCTTCAATACCGTTGGTACCGGGCATGTTAATGTCCATAAGGATTACATTCGGTCGAAGCTTGCGCGCAATATTTATTGCTCCCTGTCCGTCGCCGGCTTCATCTACCACCACAATCTCATCATCCATAGCCAACACCTTGCGCAGCCCTTCCCTTACCAAAGGATGGTCATCGACTATTACTACTTTTATCTTATCCTGTTGCATACATATCCCCTCCTTTATACGTCTAACGGCAAGATAGCCAACACTTCCGTCCCATTACTCGGATTCGATTTAACCGATAACTGTCCCCCTAAAATCTCTAATCTTTCTTTCATCCCTACCAAACCATAACTGTTCTCTCTTGGTTGTCGCAAATATTCCTCGCAATCAAAACCGATTCCGTCATCCTCTATTACCGCTATAATGTGCTGTGGTTCCAATTCCAGCTTGACAACAATCTTTTTTGCGTTAGCGTGTTTTACAGCATTCTGCACCGCTTCCTGCACTACCCTAAAAAGGGCTACTTCAATGAGTGAGTTCAGCCTGCACTGAGCACCCTTGCACTTGACCTCAACAGGCACGTCGTATCGTTCCTTCAGCTTTTCCAGATAACGTGACAGAGCAGGCACCAGACCCAAATCATCTAAGGCCATCGGACGCAAGTCGAATATTATCCGGCGCACATCCTGCAAACTCAGCTTAACAATCTCTCTCAATTCCCGCAATTCCCGGCAAGCCGCTACTTGATCGGTCTCCATAAACTTTTCACAAACTTCCGAGCGCATGACAACATTTGCCATGGACTGAGCCGGTCCGTCATGTATCTCTCGTGCCACACGTCTTCGTTCTTCCTCCTGGGCTTGAATAATTCTCGGAGCAAGAAGACGCTTCTGATTAGCTATCTCCAATTCATTGTTGATCCATTCCAGATTACCTCCCAGATAATCCAGCACCACCCCGACCTGAGTCATAAAGCCTTCGGCTTTGTCCAGCGTATCCACCAGCTTTCGCAAGCTTCTCTCCAATTCATTACGTCTCAGCTTAAGCTGGTGTTCTCTCTCCCGCAAAGAACTCAACTCTACCTGCAGATCCCTGGCTTTCTCATAAGCGTCCCGTACATCCTCTTCAGTGTATTCATTGAAATTGCGGCTGACCCTCATTAAACGCATTCGCGCTGCTTTTTCCCTTCTTTCGAGATAATCAACCTTATCTATCGTGGTCATGACCTGTCTGTGAAGTTCCTCCAGCTCTCTTTTGACCCGTTCGGCCTCCGACCTGGTGTTTTCCGCGATGTCATAGATCTGGTTTTTCCCTTTTTCTACGGCGGCCAGTGTTTCGGTAACTACTTTCTCCAAGCTTCTTTTCATCGTTTATCACCAATAATCCGCATTTTACTTAATTTATTCTTTATTTTACGGCTATCTCCTGCCTGAAAGAGGGAAATAACGCGGAAAAACCCGGACGTAGTTCCCGGATTTTTCGACATTGTGCTTTATATTCAAGCCCTGCCGCCCTACAGCGGATAAACTTTAGCTCCCATTGTGGCCTCGTTTTCCTGAGCCAGGTTGTAATCCACGTTGGTTTTTGCCGCATAACGTTCCTCCAGGAACTTTTGAGCGACCTGAGGAAATATGGCGTATGAGACGACGTCTTCTTCTTTTTCCAAATAAATACCGATTTCCTTCCTGGCTTGTTTCATTTGTGGTTCAATATCATCCGCCGGCCTGTGAGTAATGGGCACTTCATCCTTGATGACTTGCTTTCTGATTTCCTCGTTAACGGGCGCAGGCGTCCTGCCGTAAAGCCCCTGCAGATAGGCACGCACCTCTTTGGTCACCATTTTGTATCGGCCTCGCAATACATTCATAACCGCTTGAGTTCCTACGATCTGACTGGTAGGCGTTACCAAGGGCGGATAACCCAAGTCTTTTCTCACCCTGGGAACCTCTGCCAAGACCTCAGGCAATTTATCCAAGGCATTTTGCTGCTGAAGTTGAGTATAAAAGTTCGACAGCATCCCGCCGGGCACCTGGTAAAGCAGGACATTAGTGTCTACTCCCGCCGTATAAACATCAAACTCCTTGTATTTGCCCCTTATCTCTTTAAAGTATTCGGCTATCTCCTTCAAAGCCTTCAGCTCGAGGCCCGTATCATACGGAGTATCGGCTAAGGTGGCTACCAACGACTCGGTCGGCGGCTGCGATGTGCCCATCGCCATAGTTGAAATGGCGGTATCAACCACTCCGGCTCCTGCTTCAATGGCCTTCAGATACATCATGGAAGCCATCCCGCTGGTGTAATGGGTGTGCATCTGAACCGGCAAACCGAATTGTTCTTTTAAGGTGCTGACCAAGTCATAAGCAATGTAAGGCTTGAGAATCCCCGCCATATCCTTGATACAGAAGGAATCCGCCCCTAATTCAGCCAGTTCCCCAGCCATTTTTAGGAAATACTCCTTATCATGCACCGGACTAATCGTATAGCATATCGTTGCCTGTACATGGGCCCCTTCTTTTTTCGCTATTTCCATGGCCTTTTGCATATTGCGAACGTCATTCATGGCATCGAAAATCCGGAAAATATCGATCCCGTGCTGTGTCGCTTTTTTGACAAACTCCTCTACCACATCGTCGGCATAATGCTTATATCCCACCAGATTCTGCCCTCTCAACAGCATCTGGATCTTAGTATTTTTCAATACTGCCCTGATTTTATCAAGCCTTTCCCAAGGGTCTTCATTCAAAAACCGCATACAGGTATCAAAGGTTGCTCCTCCCCAGACCTCCATAGAGTGGAACCCGATCTTATCCATCTTCTCAGCGATGGGCAGCATATCATCAACCTTCATTCTGGTGGCCAAAAGCGATTGGTGCCCGTCTCGCCAGGTTGTATCAGTAATTCCTATTTTCCTCTTATCTCTCATCATAGATACCCTCCAATTCTTGCTAGAACATAACAACAATGATTATGCCGCACTTATATAAAGATGATTATACCCCGCGACAAGGATTTATTCAAGCTCTTATCCGGCAATCATCCGGCAATTTCTCACACTATTCTACCTTATCCCGCCGGGCGGATTTTACATGTTATTTACCACCGCCTCAGCAAACTCTGAGGTTTTCTGTTTTATAGCTCCTCTCATTTGTCTGGCTAAATCATAGGTGACCTTCTTTTGTATAATAGTCTTTTCAACGGCACTCTCCATTATCCACACCGCTTCATGCCAGCCCAGATAATCCAGCATCATCCCTGCCGACATGATTAGCGAACCGGGATTGACCTTATCTTGACCCGCATATTTAGGGGCAGTCCCATGTGTCGCCTCAAATACCGCGGTATAATCCCCGATATTCCCTCCCGGTGCCATCCCCAAGCCGCCCACCTGGGCGGCTGCGGCATCGGAAAGATAGTCTCCGTTAAGGTTTGGCGCAACCAGGACATCGTACTCTCTGCTGCGCAGCAAGAGCTGCTGCAACATATTATCCGTAATCCTGTCATTAACCAGGATTTTTCCCTCCCGGGCTTTTTCCCCTTCGACCTGCAACTCTTCTTCTGTGATAACATATTCCCTAAACTCCCGCAGTGCAAGCTCGTAGCACCAATTCTTAAAAGACCCCTCTGTGTATTTCATGATGTTTCCCTTGTGTACTATCGTCACCGTCTTACGTTTGTTGTCCAGAGCGTAATTGAGCGCCTTACGCATGATCCGTTCCGTAGCCGTTCTGCTGATATATTTTATCCCTATGCCGGCGTCCGCGGGGATATCACATGACATTTTCTCATTGAGAAAACTGCGGACCTGCCGAGCTGCCTCGTCATCGCACTCCCACTCCAACCCCGCATAAATATCCTCGGTATTTTCCCTGAAAATCACAATATCCACCCATTCAGGATGAACCACCGGGCTCGGCGTGCCTTGCAGCCATTTCACCGGTCGGATGCAAGCATATAATGAAAGGACCTGACGCAGTGTAACATTCAGACTGCGGAAGCCTCCCCCTATCGGAGTAGTCAAGGGCCCCTTGATAGCAACTACGTGTTCCCGTATTTTATCAATCGTCTCTTGCGGCAACCATTCTCCTACTGCTTGATAGGCCTTTTCACCGGCTAAGACCTCAAGCCATTCGATTTTCCTTTTTCCCGCATAGGCCTTTTCTACCGCGGCTTCAACTACCTGCTTCGTGGCCAGCCAAATATCCGGCCCGGTGCCGTCCCCCTCGATATATGTAATTATAGGCTCATCCGGTACAACAAGCTTACCGTTTTTTATGCTAATTTTTTCCGCCATCAGTAAATCCCCTCTTTCTTAAATTACTTCTTAAAATACTTATAAATATATATCTAAACTGTTTTCAGTCAAACAGGCACTTTTTTTTTCACAGCACGTAAGATATTGCGGATAAAGAGAATGGAAATTTTATTTCGAGGTGATTATGATGAACTTTGGCGTAGAACTAGTCAGTGAACTCACACTGACAATAAGGCCCGACCATTATTTCCGCTTGGAGCTTTATGCCGGCGACGAACTTTTAACCCAAGGAACCGGCAAAGATTATTACGATTTGAACTGCTGCATCCTTCCCCACAAAATCGTATCCGCCAGCGGACGGGAAGGGACCTACCAAACATTGCCTGTTATGGAACCCTTTGAGGCCCTACCTGCAAAACCCATCCGGCTTGCAGACGGGATTTTACCCTCCCTTAAGCTAAAAATAACCAGCAATAGGGTGCTGGACTACGCAGAGTTAAAACATAATTTCAGCCTGCGCGGCTTTTGCCAAGGCCAAACTTTTGACATCCATCTGGCACGGCCTGACGTTCCCGTTACTTGGGAAAAAAGAGGCCAATTCTCCATGCCCCTCGGTTCACTTTTAAGCCGCGAGTCACAATCCTGCAAGGCGGTTTGATGTTCAAGTGCCATTTTATCATTTTCACCCGGTATTTGTAAACATCATGAGTGGAATCAGATCATAGGCGGAAGCACCATGGCAAACTCAGTATCAAAGGGGAACGTCGCAAGCTGCCCCCAAACAGTCCTGCAACACTCCCCTTTTCCCCGCATATATCTACTGTTATATCTTGACCTTCTTAATCCAGCTCATCATCCCTCTTAGTTTCTCTCCCAGCTTTTCGAGCTGATGCTCTGCTTCTCTTCTGCGCATTGCCAGGAACTCGGCTCTTCCACCGGCATTGTTTTCCTGGATCCATTTTGTCGCGAAAACACCGCTTTGTATCTCGGCCAATATTTTCCTCATTTCTTTTCTGGTCTCTGCGGTTATGATTCTTTTCCCGGAAACGTAGTCACCAAACTCTGCCGTATCACTGATGGAATACCGCATGAGTTTAAACCCGCCCTGGAAAACCAGATCTACTATCAGCTTCATTTCATTGATGCACTCAAAATAGGCAATTTCCGGCTGATATCCGGCCTCAACCAGGGTTTCAAACCCCGCTTTCATTAATTCTGTTACACCACCGCAGATGACGGCCTGCTCACCAAACAAATCCGTTTCGGTTTCTTCATTAAATGTGGTTTCCAGAATTCCGGCACGTCCTGCCCCAATGCCTTTGGCATAGGCCAAGCCGTACTCTTTTGCCTTTCCTGAATAATCCTGGTGTACGGCCACCAGACAAGGAACTCCCATGCCTTCCACGTACTGGCTCCTGACAGTGTGGCCGGGAGCCTTGGGGGCTACCATGATTACATCGATATCTTTGGGCGGAACAATCTGTGAATAATGAATATTAAAGCCATGAGCAAACATCAAAACATTTCCGGCTTCCAGATTGCCCTTAATATCCTTTTCATACACGGACGGCTGGATATGATCCGGTGTAAGGATCATTATTACATCGCCAATTTTGGCGGCCTCATCCGTATTGACAACTTTCAAGCCGTCATTAGTAACCTTCTCCCTTTCCTCAACGAAGGCCTCCGGCAGGCCGACTACCACCTTAAGTCCGCTTTCCTGAAGGTTTTGGGCCTGGGCATGACCCTGGCTTCCATACCCGATGACCGCCACCGTCTTATCCTGCAGCAAGGCAATGTTACAGTCATTATCATAGTACAGCTTTGTCATAAACAAACTCCTCCTTATTGATCTAAAATTATTGTGTTAAACTCCCGAGGATGCTTCTTTGTTATTACACCGGACTCCACTCCTTCCATAGTGTTGATAGTTATTTCAAGCTGCGAGCCGCAAGCCAGGTATTTATTTACGCAAGCATTATGCCAAAACTCGCAAATGGCGAAAGCCCCTGATATCAGGCGCTTTTTCGTTTATACCGAGATATCAATCTCTCACTCAATGACTAAATATTAAACAATTGATACCTCTCAGCCGCTTGTAATGCCGTGTTTCTTTGTGGCCCTGCAAAAAATGAACATTGTGGAATTCTTTCACAGTGATAAAAAAAGTGCAATTGACCAAAGAATCGCAAAAAACTTGTTAACAAGTAAAGGAACAGATGAAATAATAGAGAATTTATATAATCACATACAAAGGCGAATTTTCGCATTTGAGGTGTTAATAGTAATGAAATCAAAAGGAACGGTGACTAAACATGACGTAATCCTAAACAAAATAATCGAATGTGTTGTTAAGGGTACCTTCAAGCCTGACAAAAAAATCTATTCCGAACATCAATTAGCTAATATTCTGGGTATCAACCGGGGGAAAATCAGAGAAACGATATCAGCTTTGGAAATACTGGGGATACTCAGATGCAAGCAAGGTGATGGAACCTATTTGGTTCCGTTTGATTTTCAAAACCCGTCCAAAGCCTTATCATTATTAATCATGCTTGAACAGGGAGAAAGGGAAGAGATTATTGAGGTTCGAAGAATCCTGGAAACAGCCTCCGTCGAGTTGAGTGCAATCAACAGAACAAAGGAAGACCTGAAGATGATGAAGACTAGTTTGTCCGAACTGATAAAGACCGAAGACCCTGCCGTCGGTTCAGAATTTGATGTAAATTTTCATACTATTATCGGTTCTTCTACCGGAAATCCTCTTCTCGCAAATCTAATTCATATCCTTACAGGATATATCAGCCAGATTTCCAGTGAGAATTGGAAGCTTCTCGTGAAGGAAAAAAATAGAGGCGTAAGACAAATCTACGACCAGCATTGTGCAATATATCAAGCCATTTATGCAAAGAATCCGGCGTTGGCGCGCAAGGAAATGGAGAATCACTTGCGTTTTGCACAAAAGGTATTAAGTCCGGAATGGGTGAAAACAAATGGGAAAGGGGGAGAATAATCAGATAATAATTTTTTGTTCTTTATTTATTTACTATTTGGAATTAAAAGGAGGATTCGTAAAGTGAGTATCAAAAAAACTGCTGTCTTCTTTACTGCCGTCATTCTTCTTATTGCTTTCTCACTGACTGCTTGCAGCCCCGGTACTTCCGAGGAAGCCGACGAAAACCAGCCAATCACCATTAAGCTTGCACATGTGGTAAATGAAAAAGACGGCTTCCATGTCGCGGCAGTCAAGTTTAAAGAACTGGTGGAAGAACAAAGCCAAGGCAATTTGAAGATTGAAATCTATCCCAACGCCACATTGGGTGATGAGCGCACCTTAATTGAAGGGATGCAGGTCGGCACAATCGATATGGGCGTAATCACCAACGGTCCCGTGGCAAATTTCCTACCTGAAATAGCCGTATTTGAAATGCCTTTCCTCTTTGCCTCTGCAGAGGAAGCCTACAAGATTTTAGATGGCCAAGTCGGGCAAAACATCCTGGAAAACCTGAAAGGTATCAATTTAGTCGGACTTGCTTATGCCGAAAGGGGGTTCCGCAATCTAACCAATTCCAAAACACCCGTAAGGAGCCCGGCCGATATTGAAGGCCTGAAAATAAGGGTGATGGAAAACCCTGTCTACCTTGATACTTTCAATGCCTTGGGGGCAAATGCCGTACCCATGGCCTGGACCGACGCCTTGACCGCCCTTCAGCAAAAGACCATTGACGGACAGGAAAACCCAATCAATGTAATTTATTCATATAAGTTAAACGAAACCCAGGATTACCTGACCATGAGCAAACATTCCTACGCTCCTGCCGTTTTCCTGATGAGCAAAAAGCTCTTCGACTCCTTAAGCGAGGATCTGCAAGATATCGTGAAAAAAGCCGCACAAGACGCTGCAGCGCATGAAAGAAAAGATAACGCCGAACAGATGGCAGCTCAATTGAAGGAACTTGAAGACAACGGCATGATAATAATTGAAGACCCGGATCTCAAAGCCTTCCAGGATGCGGTTAAGCCTGTTTATGAGAAGTATGGTTCTCAGTTCGGCGCCCTTTTGGATGAAATTGAGCGGGCAAAATAACAGGTTAAGGACGAACAATAACCGTCTGCGGCGCTCTATAACGCCGCAGCGGTTAATGGATTGGAGGAGTGTAAATGACGCGATTAGTATCAGGCCTTGAACTAACCAGCGATTATGTTGACAAGATTGTTTCTTACTTCGTGTTAGCAATTATGGTCGGCCTGGTTACAACCACCACCCTGCAGGTCGTCTGCAGAGAATTCTTTGCAGCGTTGTCCTGGACCGAAGAGTTGTCCCGCTATTTTTTGGTCTGGGGAACCTTTTTTGCCGCAACCCTCGCTTATAAACGCGGGAGCCATATCAGCATACAGTTTATCGTTGATAAGCTTCCCCGCGGAATAAAGCTGTCCGTTATCATCCTGACTCATGTTCTGGCAATATTTTTCTTTGTTTCGGTGGCCTATTACGCCCTAAAAATGATGAAGATGCAGGTATCCCAGATCTCTCCGGCCTTGTTTCTGCCCATGAGGTATGTCTACGGTTGCATTCCCGTAAGCATGCTCATTATGATGATACACGCCCTCAGTGAGGTATTGACAGAGGTAACAAGAACAAGTACACCCGTCCGTACTGAAAAGGAGATAGAAGTATGATAGTAATTTTATTCGGAACCTTCGCCCTTTTGTTATTATTAGGTATCCCCATCGCGATTTCCATTGGGCTGACCGTATTGTTTATCTTGCTTTCACAGGATATTTCCCTGATAGTAATACCTCAGCGGATGTTCGCCGGTGTGGACTCCTTTCCCTTGGTTGCCGTACCCTTCTTTATCCTGGCCGGTGATTTGATGGCCCGAGGCAAGACCTCTGAAAAATTGGTGCAATTTGCCGATTCGATCTTAGGCTTTTTAAAAGGAGGTCTTTGGGTAGTGGCCGTCCTGGCCTCCATGTTCTTTGCGGCCATCTCTGGTTCAGGAGCCGCCACTACGGCAGCAGTCGGAACGCCTTTGATCCCTGAACTCAGTAAAAAGAAGTACGAGCCTGCATATTCTGCCGCTTTGATTGCGGCAGGAGGCTGCATCGGAGTCGTTATACCTCCCTCGGTTCCTATGGTATTGTACGCGGTAATCGCCGACCAGTCCGTAGCACGGCTGTTTTTAAACGGTTTTGTCCCCGGCACTCTGATGGGCCTGGTTTTAATCAGCATTGCCTTATCAATTGCCAGCCGTAATAATTATCCGCGAGGCTCGCGTTTTTCTTTAAAGAACATCGGAAAAACGTTTTTTGAATCCATCTGGGGACTATTGACTCCTGTCATTATCCTGGGAGGTATCTTTTCCGGATTTTTCACCCCTTCGGAAGCAGCGGTAATAGCAGTCGACTATGCCCTCTTGGTTTCCCTTTTCGTCTACAGGGATATGGGCTGGCGTGATTTCATGCAAACCTTCATTAAATCGGCCATCACCATGTCGGTAGTCATGTTTGTCATAGCCGCTTCCAGCGCTTTATGCTGGGTTTTGGCCAACTGGCAGATCCCCAGCCAGATTGCTGCCGCAATACTGAGCTTCTCGTCTAACAAATTCATTCTGATGCTGTTGATTAGTATTGTCATCCTGATAAGCGGGGTCTTCATGGAAACAGCCTCAGCCCTAATCATTCTGACACCGGTCTTTTTGCCGTTAGTCACGGAACTGGGCGTCAACCTTGTCCATTTTGGCCTGATAATCGTCATCGGACTGGCCATCGGCATGATTACCCCGCCGGTTGCCATAAACCTTTATGTAGCCAGTACGGTATCGGGACTGCCTATTGAAAAGATCAGCAAAGCCGTTATCCCGTTCCTGATAGGACTTATCGTGGTATTGTTAATGATCGTTTATGTACCGCTCATCTTTAAGGGAATTATTGTTTAATGATTCCTATAGAATGTTGGTGACTTTGAAATGGTGAAGAACAGAAAAAGGAACAACAGGCCGTTGCAGTCTTCAAACCATGGCATGGAAGCACGTTACACCTTCGAAGACATCATTGGGTCGAGCCGGGAAATGCAGGAGATAAAAAAACAGGCTTCTCTTGTCGCCGGGAGCGATTCCAGTATCCTGATTACCGGAGACAGCGGAACAGGAAAAGAGCTCTTGGCCCAGGCGATCCATAACCAAAGCATGTGTTCCGCGGGTCCCTTTGTAGCTGTTAATTGTGGAGCGATTCCCCGTGAACTGGTCGAAAGCGAACTGTTTGGTTATGAATACGGTGCCTTTACCGGGGCTCGCCAAGGCGGAAACCCGGGAAAATTCGAACTGGCCTCGGGAGGAACCATATTTCTTGATGAAATTGGTGAAATGCCGCCGGATATGCAGGTAAGGCTGCTCAGAGTATTGCAGGAAAAACAAATAAGTCGTATCGGAGGAGCTTTTATCCCTGTTGATATCAGAGTTATCGCCGCCACAAACAAGGACCTTAGCCGCGAAATGACAAAGGGCAATTTTCGGGCCGATTTATTCTGGCGTATCAACGTTATACACATCAATATCCCGCCTCTTGTCCAAAGAAAAGACGACATCATTACCCTGACGAACCATTTTATTGATAAGCATTCAGCATTGCGTGGAGTCAAATACAGGATTGATCCCAAAGCAATGAATGTTTTGATAAGCTATGACTGGCCGGGCAACGTGCGTGAACTGGAAAATACCATTGAAAGAGCCGTAAGCTTTTGTCCGGCCTCAACCATACTACCCGATCAATTGCCGCTATATATACTTTCTAAAACAAGAAAACCCGCTAAAAAGCCGCGGGCCGTTACCATCAAGGAAGCTGAGCGCGAGGTCATTCATGAAGCGGTTAAACAATGTAGCGGCAATATTACAAAAGCGGCCAGCGTGTTGGGAATCTCAAGGAAAACACTGTATAGTAAGATGATGGAGTACAACATCCCGAATAATAAAATGAGAATAATAAAATGAAGAGGATCAATTCTTAGGCAATTTTCTTGCCTCCCATATATTGACGGTTTTTTCCGCATCAGGATTAAGCCGTCCTTTTTTATATTCCATCACGGTTTTAAGCGTTTAGGTCCTCCATCAAAGCGTTGACACTATCAAATGTTTTGCTCATGTTGCGGTTGTTGTTGACATCATCAATTGCAGCCTGTGTTTCTTTATTGCCGTACTTGACCAGATCGTACAGCCTTTTATTTTGATAAATCCGTTCCTTGCCTATTTTCTCAGAAGTAAGAAAGTCCCCTTTTTCAAGAGAAGACAAGTAATTAACCGCTGTTTTTCTTGTTACTGACAAGCCTCTTTCAATATATGCGATTTTTGTATAGAACTCATAGAACAGCAAATCAATCAATTTCTTTGAGTATATTTTAGGTAGCTTTTCTTTAATCTCTGCACTCATGGTTTCAACTTCGGCATTGATTCTTTTTACCAACCTCAAGGTCTCTTCTGCTGTTTCCTCAATACCGGTAAGAATATAGACAATCCACTCCTCCCAATTTTCACGGGTTCGGACTTCCCGAACAAGTCTGTCATAAAAAAGGAGTATCACCGGCTGCTTGAAAAAGCAGCTTTGCGATACTCCCCTTAATAATCCCTATTTTACATTACACACTACAAGTTCAAACCATTTTAGATAAGGATAGGTGTCAACAAGAGAGCGACCAGACCTGCCGTGATAATCCTCATTACAGCACCCAGTACGGCTGCTCCCATAGCTTCCTTGTGTGTGAGATCCGTTACCCCGCCTGACCAAATAACGGGTATCTGAGCGAAGATAACGGAAAGCGGGAACCCTGAAGCTCCCAGGACAACAGAACCGATAACCAACTGGGGAGGCAGAGAAGCGGCGACATCCTTCAACTGGGACATAGCCAGAGTAGGCGAGGCCAGGATGCTGACCATCCCTGAAGTAGGATCGATTGCTAAAGCGGTCAGCATAGCCGTGAGACCGCTCTCAATGAAGTGCCAAATTCCCACGTAATCAAGAGCCCCAATAACCGAGAATACCGCAACATATGCCGGGATAATCAAAAGGAAAACGAGTTCGGCACCCTCTCTGGTAGAGTCAAAAAGTGTGGCAAGAGGGGCTTTCGTTGGCGTGAATGTCGGCATATCATCAAGGGGTACATATTTGGCATCACGCCAAATCACCAACCTCAACAGCCAAGGTACGATGAGAAGAGGAAGGAAAAGTGCTAAGAGTATCACGAGAAAAACTTTTGCTCCGCACGCGGTCAAGGCAATGATACCAAACATGAAGGTAGAAAATGACTGCTGGGATTGAACCATTGTGCAGATAGCAATTTTCTGCTCATCCTTGGTGGCACCGGCTTTAACCAAAATTGGCGCAGCGATTCTACCGGCAGCGTTGATATCTCCCAGGATATTGTAAATAGAAGGAATGAGAACTGCGGTGTTAACTTTAACCAGCTTGGAAACCGGCAGGAAGATTCTCATCAAGGCATCGGTAAAACCTAAGCGTTCCAAAACCCGGCCCATCAACACACTACACATAATGGAGACGCCCAACGTTCCCATCAGGGTGGTGTCAACGACAATCGGTTTTACTCTATTAACCATGGCGTTGAAAATACCGGCAACGTGCTCCGGGCTGAAAAGAAGTGCTAATAAAGATAAAGCAACCAGAACAAGACCAACAATCTCAATAGTTTTCATTCCCCTCTTTTCCGGGTTGGGGGAAGTTTTAATTTCACTCATTGTACATGCTCCTTTCAAATGTTCTTAGTTGTTTTTGGGGAGAAGGAACTGCTCGGTGATAAGCCGGGCATAATCCTGGATTTCTTTTGTCCCAAAAGCATCCAAGGGTACACTGGTAACTCGTTCCTTAAACAACACCACCTCCACTTCCGGCAGGAGCGTTTGCACCGCCCGGGCTAGGGGCATCCCATTTTCCATGATTTCTAAGGCATGGGAATTACCACAGAGGAAATTGAGACCCAACTCCTTAGCTTTATCGATCAGCGGATTTCCCGGATAGACCCTACTGATCGTTGCTAACAATGTGTCAACACCAGGGTGTTCCTGTACCGCACATTCCAAATGCTCCGGTGTAAAACCGGTGTGCGGGAACATATGGATAACCTTGCTCACCTTGTTTGTAGGTTCGCCGACTATAATCTCCCCCTGGGCACTGACGCTGGTCTCGCAAATATCCTGACAACACCTGAGCTTGCACTCATAATCGAGCAGTTCATCCTCCTGCTTCGTATTCATTAAGGAGTTCAGGCGGTTTAACATATCACCCACCGTCTTGATCTCCGGTAATGCATCGCCAACGTAAAGAATGTTTCCGGGAATACCCTTGTATCTGATGTCAACGTGATACGCCTTGTGTCCATGTAAATAGGAAAGTCCGGGATGAAGACCGTGAAAAGCCTCATGCAATTCAAAAGCAGCTATGTTATAAAGCCCTAGATAGGTATTCAAAAGAACACCACCGGCATTTGCGGCGTCGGCCATCGGATGATGCGCGATGATGGCATCCACACCTGTTGCACCCGCCAGTTCAATACAACTTTCTGTGAGGGTCATTAATACCGCAATCTTTTTAACCTCTTGATTCAAGTTGCCACAAACAAGCCCCGGTGTCTCTGTAACGGCTTTCCCAGGTATATTGGAGGACTTTGTCACCACAAAGGGATTCTTTCCGCTGGTATAGTCCTCAGGGGATTTCACCACCCTGCCTCCGGTAATCTTGTCCAAAGCCTCAACGACATCTTTGACAAGTATCTTTTTTGACATAACCTCTCTCCTCTCCTTCTTTTTTCGAATATAATAAATCTCTTGTTAATATTTAGTTTTTATTCACACCTCCCGTTAATGCCAGTATCGACAATTATGTGAGCTTCACGGCAATCAGTGGCAGTTCATCAATGATGAGTGGTTAAACTGTAGACTCTCCCCCCCTATTTAAAGAAAAACACTCCCCAAAGCAATACTAGACCGTCCGTAAAGCCTTACCCCTTTCAGACATTAAAAAACGCCGAAACGCAACAACCGGAACAGGATAGCCCCCTCGTCTAGTGCGAAATCAGCGGTCTTAGCGGGCTATCTTTATGCGATCTCCCCTCAGCCGGCTGTTTACAAACAAGCCTTCGTATATCAACAATCTTAATATATTTTTACTATTCTAAGGTTTCTTATTCTACATAATTATGATATTTCCTTCTTTTATCGCATCTTTTTTTCATATTTCATGGATTAGTTTTTCTATATCCTTTTCAAAAATCGTCACACTGAATGAAATCTCTGTTCCCGGGTCATAGTCTTTTAAATGAGCCAGTGCTTTAACACCCAAAGCATTCTCCACCTCTTTGATGAACCGCTCCTTAAACTCCAGGATTAAGGCAATATCAATCAGCTTTGAGGTGATGGCATCCTTATGATCAATGGCAGACAAGGCCTTAACCCGTTTATTATTGGCAATAATAATGGCCTTATCGTCCATAACCTCTATCTTTTGCCAGCGCAGTCCCAATCCGAACATTTCCATATTGACCTTGTTATTAAGTTTTAAAATCTCCTGTTTAAAATCTCCTAATAACATAACTTTCCCCTTTCAGAGGTATTATTCTAATCTCATCTTAAGAGGATACCTTCCAGATAGATATCTACGAACTTTTCAGGTTCAACCTTTTGACAGTCTTGTCCCTCCTTAATACCCACAAAAGGGGTTAAGAGAGTAGCAACTCCACCGTAGAATATTTTGGCCGCCAACAGGCTGTCCACTTTTTTAAATTCCCCTTTAGCAATACCCTCGTCAATGATATCTTTGATAAAACCTAACCTTACCTCGTGTATTTCCCGCACCCAGCCGTGAAACAATTTATCATCCATTCTGATTTCCGCTGCAGCTATCCGTGCGAAATGAAAAATACTGCCGCCGATCCTGATAGTTTCCTCTATCAGCCTTTCCAGTTTCTCCCGGGCGGTATTACAGGCGGCGAGCTCTTTTGCGACCTCGCCGTCGAATTCCTTCATCCCCTCCAGCAGTGCTTGTTGAAACAACTCCTGCTTGCTCTTAAAGTATTCATACACCGTACCCTTGCCAACCTCCGCCTGTTGAGCAATTTCCTTAATTTTGGCATTGTGGAAACCCTTTTCCGCAAAAACCTCCAGAGCAGCCGCCAAAATCAATTCTCGTTTTGTTAATTCCCGTTTCGTATGAGCATCCTTACATTTCCACATCTTACTCTCCCCTTACGGAAGGCCCATCCTCAAGCGAATGTGTCTTCTTCTTTCTGCCGACAAACCCCTTAATTTTATCTCCGATATTCTCAAGAATGATATACATGCAAGGCACCAAGACAAGGGTAAGGAAGGTAGAAAAGATCAGCCCTCCTGCCACTGCAGTCGCCATGGGCGCGGATAATTCCGCACCTTCACCAAGCCCTATAGCCAAGGGAAGCATGGCCAGTATCGTCGTCAGGGCCGTCATCAGAATAGGCCGCAGCCTGGTCTTTCCGGCCAAGAGAATTGCTTCCTTCCGCGGCATCTCATCCCTTCTGCGTAAGGTGTTAATGTAATCCACAAGCACAATGGCATTGTTTACGACTATACCGGCCAGCATAATGACACCGATAAAGGCCGGGACGTTAAAGGTACGCCCGGTCAGCAGAAGCGACAGCACCACCCCGGTGACCATCGGCGGCATGGAAAACATGATGGCAAAGGGATAAAGCAGTGACTCGTACTGTGAAGCCAGAATCATGTAAACCAGAAGAATAGCCATCAGCAAAGCTTTAAACAAGTCGATAAAGGCATCCATCATCTCCTTGTTGGCACCGCCGTATTCGATGATTATCCCCGGCGGCACATTGAGATTTTCCAATTTAGACTGAATATCCAGCGTCACGCTCCGAACATCCCTGCCTACTACATCACCTGTTATACTGACATACCTCGTCTGATTGACCCTTTCTATGCTTGTCGGTCCGGTAGTTACCGTCAGTTCGGCCAAATCCCCCAAGGTCACCATGGCCCCCGTAGGAGAAGTTATCATCAAGTCCTTTAGGTCGTTAATATCCTGACGGTACTCTTTTTCCAGCCTGACGGTCACATCTATTTCTTCGCCGCCCAGACGGTATTGCGTAGCGGTGGAACCATTGACTGCCGTAGCCAATGTGCTCGCAAGCTGCGCCCCACTAATACCATATAGATCCGCTTTTTGACGGTTCAGACTCAAATGTATTTCCGGCCTGCCGTCCTCAAAACTGGTTTTGACTTCTCTGGCCCCTTCCACGGTTTTGACCCGTTCAGCCACTGTCTGTGCAAAGGCTTTCAGAACTTCAAGGTCATCCCCCTTCAGATCAATACTGATTAAAGAGCCCGTGCTGGTCATCATCATCTGTTGGGAGGCGATCTCTATTTCAGCCCCGGGAATAAGGGCACACTTCTCACGCAATTCGTCAAGGATCTCTTCTATACCACGGGTCCGCTGGCTTTTATCCTTCAATATCCCGCTGATACTGGCCCTTTCTGAAGTGCTTGAACCCATCATCATGGCCCCCGATGAACCGACCGTATAAATCGTCCAATCATGTTCGGGCAACTCATGGATGTATTGGATGACCTGCTCCGTAACACGTTCAGTTTCCTGCTGCGATGTACCGTTAGGCAAAGCTATGCTTACAGTATACTCCCCGGAGTCTTGCTTAGGCATAAATTCCATCCCAATCATGGAAATCATCCCTATACTGACCACAAACAGCAACATAACGAAGAAAACCAGCTTCTTCTTATGCTCAATTGACCAACCTAATATCTTGACATAGAATTCCTCTAACCTTTCCAGGGCCTTCCCCCACTTGACCGCCGCTTTCCTGAAAACCCTCCAGCGTCTGTTACCTTCTCCGTTACCGTTGCCATTACCGTTACGATTTACCTTCAGTAACTTAGAAGAAAGCATCGGCACCAGGGTAAGGGCCACAAACAATGAAGCCAGAAGCGAAAAGGCAACCGTTAAGGCCAAGGGACGAAAAACCTGAGAGGCCAGACCCTGCACATAAACAATCGGCAGAAAAACGGCCATTGAAGTCAGGGTCGAAGCGGTAATCGCCACACCCACCTCATTAGCCCCCTCTGTTGAGGCATCGATACGAGAATATCCTTCCTGCCTGTAGCGATAAATATTCTCCAGGATAACGATAGAGTTGTCGACCATCATGCCGACACCCAGGGCTAACCCTCCTAACGACACTATGTTTAAGGTCAGGCCACCGAAATACATCAGAGTAAAAGTCGCAATGACCGAGATAGGAATGGCTATAGCTATAATAAGGGTACTGCGAATGTTCCGCAGGAACAAAAGAAGTACCACCACGGCTAAAAAAGCTCCCAGAAAAGCGTTCCTAGTCACATTGTTAAGGGACATGTGGATAAAATCAGACTGGTCGAAGCCCACCAAGATTTCTGTTTTTTCCGGCAGTGTCTCCTCAAACTCCGCTAATTTTTCCTTCACCGCATCCGCTACCTTAACGGTATTGGCATCGGTTTGTTTGCTGATAGAGATCTGCACGCAGGGCACTCCGTCCATGTAGGCATAAACGTCCCTATCCTTATACGTATCTTCTATCCGGGCAATATCTCCCAGACGTGCGTAGCCCCCGGCAGAAAGCGGAACCTGCAGATTTTCAATCTCCTGTACGTCTTTGAATTCCCCCGTAACACGTACCGTGTGTTCCCGTCCGCCTTCCTCCAAGGTCCCGACCGAGGTATTCCTGTTCTCCATCCTCAGATAAGAAACTATCGAATCCATGGACAGCCCGTAGGCTAAGAGCTTATGAGGCGTTACAGAAATGCGAATCTCCTTTTCCACGCCTCCCATTACATCGACCTGGGCTACCCCTTCGATCCTTTCTAATTGCGGCTTGACCACATCATTGGCCAATCTATCCAGGGTCGCCATGTCCATATCACCGCTTAGTCCCAGCACCTGGACCGGCATCATATTGGGGTCCAGCTTAAAAAGGGTGGACTTACTGACATCATCAGGAAAATAGCTGGAGGCCAGATCAATCTTCTCCCTCATCTGGGAGACGGCAAAATTCATATCCGTACCCCAAGCAAACTCCACATAAACCATCGACTGTCCCCGACTGGTGGAAGAATAGATCTCCTGAACCCCGCTGACCGTACCCATTGCTCCCTCAATTGGCCTGGTAACGAGGTTTTCCACCTCTTCCGGTCCTACTCCGGAATACTGGGTTAGGGCTATGGCCATCGGCAGATCCATCTCCGGAAAAAGGTCCAAATTCAGATCCATCAATGAAACAAATCCTAAAAGCAGGATGACAAGAAAAACCATGATGACGGCTACAGGGCGTTTGACAGAAATATTAGCTATCTTCATTGCCTTTCACCCCTTGCCGGGATGATGACCTCACTGCCGTCCTGCACTCCGTACTGTCCTTCCACGATAAGCAGATCGCCTTCTTTTAACCCACTGACGACTTCGGCTTCATCTCCTAAAGTCAAGCCTATCTCGACTAATTTTTCTACCGCCTTGCCTTCCTCTACTGTGTAAACAATCTTTTCCTGTTCTCTTTCCAGCACGGCGTACTGCGGAACAACAAGGACTCCTTCCTTGCTATCCACAACCAGCTCTACCTCCCCGTACATCCCGCCTTTGATAAGACCGTCTTCGTTTTTAATCTTAAGAGTAACGGGATAGGCCTTGGTTCTAGCATCAACATGAGGGGCAACACTTACCACCCTGGCCGGATAAATCCCTTGGGATGCCGCCGCTATGTAAACAGGCATTTCGCCTCCCACTTGCACCTTGCTGATATTGGCTTCACTGACCTGTACCTCAAGCTCCAATTCGTCTACATTGACAAGGGAAACCAACACCGAACTGCCAGCCATTTGACCCTCAACAGCCCCTACCGCCGAAACCACTCCGCTGATCGGGCTGGTCAAAACCATGTCCTCCTTCTGAATCCTGAGATTATCCAAGGCATTTTCAAGCTGCTCAAGCTGATACTTAGAAACCGCACCGGCTTCAAAGAGCTGCAGATTCCTTTCATAATCGCTCCGGGCTTGTTCCAACTGCAGGTCAAGACTGCGGGAGTCAAAGACTACCACGGTTGTTCCGGCTCCCACCCTGTCTCCTACCTCCACCGGCACGCTTAACACCTTCAAGGCCGGATTCTTGGCAGCCAGAAATACCTCTTCCTTTGGCGCAAGCAGCCCGCCTAAAAGAATGGTCTTGTTAAGATTGTCTCTTTGTACCGTTTCAACACTGACCGGGATCTTATCAACTTCCTCTGTAGATTCGACAGGCTCGGAATTGTTCAAAAGCCCGCCCGCTCCAAATACCACTATCGCAATCACCGCAATTACTACCAGTACCACGGCTATTATTTTCCCTTTGCGCATCAATGCTCCTCCTTTTGTACAACCTAATACATTGTAAGTCTAATACATTGTAAGTCTTGACAAACTGACCGAACAGTCGGTCAACATGTATATTCTATTTCCAACCACCACTGTTGTCAATACTGATTTTTCTATTTGTGTGTTTGCCATTTGCCTCCGCAAAATGTAGAATTATACTACAGAAAAGTGAAGGAAGGAAATCATGATGCGTAAAACAGAGTACACCTTGCTGGTGGTGTTGTTTCTCTTCATCCTGGTAATCAACGTACTGATCATAAATGCCGCATATACCAATGTTTTTGACCTTTTAAAACACATCTCCCCACCGTCCCCGCCCCTGGTGACAATAACCAATATCTTTTCCGTCATCTTGGGTTCCCTGGTTCTTTTCACCTGTATCGTCATTATTATGGAAAAACGCGACCCGGGAACTACCCTGGCCTGGCTGTTAATCCTCATCTTTCTTCCCCTGTTGGGCTTTTTCGTCTACCTTCTGTTAGGCCGTCAGTTTCATAAAAGACGCCTGACGGTCAAGAAACAAAAAATCAGCCACTACCTCTGTCCTTTTAATGCTCCTGCCGACGAGGGCAGCTTGCAACAGCTTGCAGAAACAGCCGAAGCCAAAGAACGGCTGATACAATTGATCTGCAATAGCACCGAATATCCCATCACCCTTAATAACGAGGTCACCGTGCTGACCGACGGGCGGCAAATCTTCCCTGCCATAATCGAAGCCTTGCAGAGTGCCACAAAATACATCTACCTGGAAACATATATCCTCCGGAACGATGAGATAGGCTCAAAAATTTCACAGCTTCTCATCGACAAAGCCCAGAAGGGTGTTACGGTTCGCGTCATCTTTGACGGCATCGGCTCCCGCTCTTTGGGCAAAAACTACCTCCGAAAAATGAGAGCCGTGGGTATCAGAATTGAGCCTTTCCTGCCCGTCCGTGTCCCTTTTTTTCATAACAGGATAAACTACCGCAACCACCGCAAAATCCTCATCATTGACGGAACCGTAAGTTTTGTAGGCGGCATCAACATCGGCGACGAATACCTGGGGCGGGATCCCAATATCGGCTACTGGCGTGATACCCACCTGCGAATTGCCGGTGACACCATCCATTATCTGCAGAACATCTTTATTCAGGATTGGTTCTTCGTTACGAAAGAACAACTCCCCACAGGCTCACCACCCTCAGTAACCTCCGGATCGCAGCTTCCCGGCAACAAGCCGGTTCAAATCGCCGCCAGCGGACCGGACACCCACTGGGAATCCATCATGCAGGTCTATTACTACGCCATCGCCACGGCGCAAAAATCAATATACCTGACCTCTCCCTACTTCGTGCCCAACGAAAGCATCCTGACCGCCCTCAAAACAGCAGCCCTCAGCGGCGTAGACATAAAAGTATTACTGCCGGCCAATCCGGACTACAGAATCGTCTTTTACGCCGCCATGTCCTATCTGGAAGAATTAATGGAGGCGGGTATAGAAATATATTTCTATCAAAACGGCTTTATGCACGCCAAAATCCTCATCATCGACGGTTTGGTTTCCTCCGTGGGTTCGGCCAACATGGACCGCCGCAGCTTCAGTCTGAATTTTGAGGTGAATGCCCTGATTTATGATAAAGAAATAGCCCGCAGACTTGAAGCGGACTTTATCAACGATCTAAAGTTTTCCGAGCGCCTGACAATGGAGACCCTTACCGAACAGCCCCTGCACCACCGGGTCTTAGAATCCGGTGCGCGGCTACTGTCACCACTTTTATAGGGTACTTCCCCTCACTCTACACCATACAATCCGGTTACTTGGTCTCTACAAGCCAGCCGGCCACCCAGCCCACCGTACTATCGGTAAGCCTTACCTGGTACCAATCGCTCCTTACCTCCTGGACGAGCATCGCCTCGCCCTTTTCCACTTTCTTTAAGACCGTGGTGTCCACAGTACTGGGATTGTCCCGCATGTTTACGTAATTGTTTTCCTGCCGCACATAGACCGTTTTGCCTACCATAGCGCTATGATCCGTTGTTGTACTACCAGATGATGTTCCGGAGGTACTTGAAGAGCCGGAAGTACTTGAACTGCCGGAAGTGCTTGAAGAGCTTGAACTCGTTGAAGTTTTGTTCACCTTGGACTGCAACTCATTAATCATGGTCTGCATGGCCTGAGATTTGACATTAAGCTGTGCAACTTCCGCTTCAAGCTCCTGGATACGCTCCTCCAGGGCTGCGTCCACGTAACTCTTGGAGACTACAGGGTCCCCCTCCGAACCGGCCGTCGGAGAATCTGCCATCAGCATTTTCCCCCCGATGAATCCGACGAGAATAGACAATACCGCCCCAACAATGATCATATTACGATATTTCATTCTTCTCTCTCCCTTGATGATAGTGTTTGGAAGGTTCTTTACAGGTAATACCCCTTAAGATGCCGAGCCTGTCGGCAGCTATAAAAATCCCCAAGGAAACCGCGACCATCACCAACATACCTTGGGCCGTGGTAACAAGGGCCATCAGAACAGCCGACACACTAAACAAGGCACTCACGCCGTACATAGCCAGGACCGCGCCCCTGTGTGTCAGTCCCAACGCCAAAAGCCTATGGTGCAGATGCTCCTTATCTGCGCAGAAAATAGGCTTTTTGTTATGGAAACGCCGTACAATGGCAAACAAAGTATCAAATATCGGAATCCCTAAGATGATAACCGGGAGAAAGAGGGAAATCACCGTCGTGCTCTTTGTCAGTCCGCTGATAGCCACAACAGCCAGATTGAACCCTAAAAACAAAGAGCCGGTATCCCCCATGAATATTTTAGCCGGATAAAAGTTATATCGCAGAAAACCGAGAGCACCGGCCGCCAGAATAAAGGACAGCATCGCGGCCTGCCCAAAGCCTTCCAGTGCCGCCACGGTTCCCAGGGTTAGCGCCGCTATGGCAGATACCCCCGTGGCCAGTCCGTCAAGACCGTCAATGAGATTCACGGCGTTAGTAACGCCGATAATCCATAACACAGTCACCGGATAACTCAAATAACCGAGATTGAAGACCCCCTCAATGGGGTTGGTCATAAAATCCACCCTGATTCCGGCGGCTACTACAATACACGCCGCCACTACCTGTACGGCCAGCTTCATCCGAGGGGATACCCCCCTCAAATCATCCACTATGCCGACAAGACAAATCAAAAGTCCGCCTACCAGCAGTCCTCCCAATTCCTTGGAAAGAGGGAAAGCATAAAGAGCTGCCACCCAAAAGGCTAAACAGATAGCCAGCCCTCCCATACAGGGCATGGCACAGTTATGAACCTTACGGGCTGTAGGATTATCAAAAGCCTTTATTCTAATGGCAAGCTGCCTCACCAGCGGTGTACCAAACATGGCAACAGCAAAGGCCAGCAGTATAGGAACGGCTGTCTCTCTCACCTTGTTGCCTCCTTAACTCAAAATACATTTTGCCTTACAATTCTTCCAGGGTATTATACCACGGAGCATATATTCTGTCCATGGCCAGGGGTAAACCAAGGGGACGGTTCTTGTGGTTCCCCGGACCCCTACTTTTCAATTACAAACATCAGCTCGCCCTCACAGGCCAGCTCGCCCTCCACCAAAGCTCTGGCCTGGCATTTGCCGACAATTCCCTTGAGGCGGATGACCTCAATCTCCAAACGCAGGGTATCGCCCGGTACCACCTGCCGCTTAAAGCGGCACTTGTCTATCCCGGCAAAAAAGGCAATCTTCCCTTTATTCTCCGGCTTGTTCAGTACCAGCACTGCCCCGGTCTGGGCTAAGGCTTCGACTATCAAAACCCCCGGCATCACCGGCTGACCCGGAAAATGGCCCTGGAAAAAGTGCTCGTTTATGGTAACATTTTTGATTCCCACGATCCTCTTGTCTTCCTCGAACTCCACAATCTTGTCCACCAGAATAAAGGGATACCTGTGGGGTATAATTTCCTGAATTCTCACATTATCCATCATGGTAACCAACCACCTCACACTGGCATTATTCTACATTTCTCTCTAAATACCTTTTGCCAATCGTACCCTAATTTTATCGAGCCCGGCCTTGAAGAGATACAGGGCTTCCTTTTCCCTTAACGCAATAATGCTTACCCCGTACACTGCCACTCCCACCGTTACAGCCACCATGACTCTCACCAGCAGCACCCTGCTTCCCTGAGCCGCCAGAACACCCCCTGCCAGGTAGCCATAGGTATAAAAGGCGGCCAATCCCGTCAGCAACGAGGCCCCCAGGGACTTGCCACCGGATACAGCCAGCTCTGCAAAATATAGGCGGGGAAAGCGCCGGGTCAAAAGGGCATAAAGGGCTACGGTATTGAAAATAGCCGCCACGCTGTTAGCCAAAGCCAAACCGCTGTGTCCCAGATAACGGGTAAAAACCACACTGGCCAGGACATTAACGACCACCGACAAGAGTCCCATCATAAGCGGCGTCTTGACATCCCGCAGGGCGTAATAAGCTCGCGTGATCACCATATTGGCACCCATGGCAAACATCCCCGTCCCGAAGAAGAAAAGGGCTTGCGCCGTCATTTTTGTAGCCTGGGCATCAAAAGCCCCTCTTTCAAAAAGCAGCTTGACAATAGGGGCATCCAGCGCCATCAATCCCACCGCCGCCGGGAAAGTAACCAGCAGTACCATCTTTAAGCCTCTGTTTAAGGTTAAAATCAGCTTTTCCTTATCCTCCCGCACCGCCTGCTCCGCCAAGGTAGGGTAAATGGCCGACGAAACGGCCAGTACAAAGACCCCCAAGGGCAGGTTCATCAACTTGCTGGCATAGTTCAAAGCGGAAATACTGCCCTCCGCCAGCCCGGAAGCGAAAATCCGATTGATCGCCAGATACAACTGGTTTACAGCCGTACCCAAAAAGATAGGAAAGATGTTGGCGAAGATCCCTTTGACCTCCGGGTGCTTAAAACTCCAATCCCAGGAATAGCGAAACCCCACCCGGCGCAAAGCCGGTAATTGGATGAACAAGGAACCGCTCATGCCGACCAAAGTCCCCCAAGCCAGATAACCCACACCAAAGCGTCCCAGCGCCAAGACGAAGAGAATAATCACCAGACTGATAAAGCCCGGGACAAAAGCCGCCGCCGCAAAAGACTTGTTAGCATTCAGTATCCCCGAGACCAGCATCCCCGCACCCATAAAAATAACCGAAGGGAACATTATGACAGTAAGGGTTTGGGCCAATCCGGCAGTAGCCTCATCAAAGCCGGGAGCGGTCAGATAGACCAGCACCTTGGCCCCGATAACCCCCAGCAAGGTAAAGGCCACCATGAAGAGCACCGTCCAATTCAAAGTAATGCTGGCAATCCGCCAGGCCTCTTCCTTTTCATCCCTGACCAGGTACTTGGTCACCACAGGCACAATGACCGTGACCAAAGCCATCCCCAGCACCGTCTGCAGAAAGTAGGGCAAAGTATAGGCCACTAGGTAAGCATCCGTCAGATGGGTTGCCCCGTACTGCCCGGCTATTACCGTCTCCCGGATAAAGCCCAGCAGCTTGCCGGCCACGTTCATAAATATTATTACCAAAGTTGCTCTTGCTACCCCGCCCATCCTTTCCTCTCCTTCACCGTCATTCAAGCATCATCATTCAGATTCCTTATACCTTGAAGCTTCTTTCTTTCGCAAAATTTCCGCTGCCCTTTGCGCCGGCAAAACGGCTTTTTTAGCCAAATCCGCCAAACGGTCTTGCAACTCCTCCATCGTCTTCCCGCCGCTCACCAAGGCCTCGTTAACGACCGCTGTCAAATCGGCGGCATCAAGATCGTCTGCCGACAAGGCCTGCTGCCCTATCTGCCCTAAAAACCGCTCAACCTTAGGGTCATAGCTTATCCCGACAACCGGAATTCCTGCCACCGCCCCGTTAATCAAAGCGTGGAGCCTCATCCCTACCGCAACGTCGAGGTTTTTCATTAGGGAAAGAACCTCCCAGGGGAAATAGCCCTCCTGCAGACAGAAAGCCTTCTGCCGCATCAGTTTGACAGCCTCTTGAGCGATACCCATATCATGAGGGTAATGGAGGGGCACAAAGACCACCCGACACCCCTGCTTCACTAAACAATCACAAGCCTCTGCCAAAGCCGGCAGAAAACTGTTGTCGCGCCAGGAACGGATAAAGACCCCGATCGTCTTTTGTCCCTCACCGTCCTGTATGCCGTTTCTCTCCAAGATCCTTTTTCCGACCTCGGCGTCAAAATCACCGCCGTAAAGACCCAGGACCGGATCCGCAGCCACCGTGATTTCTTGCCCGACCCCCAGGGATAACAGCTCCTGTCTCGACTCTTCATCCCGCACCGTTATGTGACGCAGCCGGTTAAAAACAGAGGCAGTCATACGCCGGGTCGTTCTTTTTTCCAAAGGCCCTATTCCCTGGGCATAAACCAACACTCGTTTTCTCAGCATCTTAGCCAGCAGGATTACCGACAGGTAATACAAAGGACTAATCCTGCTGCTGACATCCTGCAAAAGAGAGCCCCCGCCGCTGATCAATAAATCCGCCGGCACCAGTGCTTCAAGCACAGTCGCAGGATTCCAGCGGTTAACTGCCTTCACGCCATACCTGGCCGCTGTCCCCTCGGGATCGTGGGAAAGCACCGTTATCTCTACTCCCGGTACTTCCTTTTGCAGCGCCCCAATAATCGCGTACAGGATACTTTCATCCCCCACGTTGTCAAAGCCGTAGTAGCCTGAAATCACTACCTTACTCACCGGCATCACTCTCCGCATTGTGCAGATATCGCAAGCATAAGTTAATAACCACTATAGCGCACACTCCCAACAATACCCCCAGCCACAGCCCGTGAAAGGAACGAATAACCGAAACCACCAAGGGCGTATGGATATGGGCATAAGTATTGACCAATGAAACCTGACCGATAGTACCCAGCAACAACAGGGCATTCTTCTTCAAATCTTTCCTGTCATAGCCGTAATACAGTAAAAGCAGCATGGCCGGATGCCCCAGCAAAAACTCCTTTGTCCTGGGCCGCACGCCCAACACCTGGTCCAAAAGGCTTCTCATCTTCATCTCCCAAGAGGTCACCAAAACCCCGCTGTCGTTACCCGTCCGCAAGAGATATACCGCCAGAGCTGCCAACAGCAAGGCCCCTCCTACCACCTGCCCCAGCAAAACCGGGTTCTCCAGAAGCTTTTTCAGCTTGACAAATATTTCTCTGGCACCTTCCCCATCATACAGCAAATATGCCGGTACCGCCACAAGGGGCAGCAAATGCGCCAGTTTCACCCCGCTGAACCCGTTAATCTTCAGCATAAAGGATTTATCCCCCAAAAGCCCTGTCATGATCATAGCACCCACCAAACTGATTCCCGCTATCTTTAAAAGCATTATCACCGCTTGTTTGAATTTCTTCTCTTCCCCGGCCGCTTTTTGCTTCACAACCGCCGTTATACCGATGACCGGAAAAACAACCACGCTCAAAAGAGCAAAGGCCTTACGGGCCAACACCGGCGTAAGATACAGCAAGGCCACCCAACCAATCAGACCGGCAACACCCCCGGCCCAAACCAACTTTTTAGGTAGCACCGCTTCCCCCCACAGCAAGAGACCTCCGATAACTCCCAGGCCAATAATCAGCATCAACCACACGGAATAGGGTGGACTGTCCGGCCCTTGGCCTTCTCCTATCACAAATCCTTCGGCTTCCAAATCTGCCTTGATGCTGCCCACAAATTCCAGATTCCGCTCCAGGGCAGCCTCCGGCTGCTCCAGACCAAAAAAGCGCACATACAAAGCCCGGATGTTTCTTTCCGCCACCGCCAGGTTAAAGCGCTCCAGCGCCTTTTCCTCAAAATATTGGGGCATTTCATTTTCACTGATTGAATGAATCCTAACCACATTCTTCTCATTCTGCAGGGCTAAGGAGGCCATCCCCTGCTGTTCAAAGAACTCAAAGGTTCCCACATAAGCCCCGGCTTCTTGCAGCCTTTCGGCTAAAGTAGGTATCTCTCCCAAGCAGGGTATGGCCTCATCGTTAAAGGCCACCAGCGGCGTGCCGTATTCTGTAAACAGGTCCAGATATTCCTCCACCTCTGCAAGGCAGACACTGCCGTAGCTCCTAATTCGGGGCACAACCCTCAGCCCGGCCTCTGCCAGGGGCTTAATATCTTGCGGGAAAAACCCCACACCCCTCTTGAGTAAATCCTTTTCCGAGGCAAAAAAATTCAGCCAATAATAGCCGTCCTCTTCTCCCCCGGCCACATCTCCCGGATCCGCCTGCAAGCTACGAAGCAAGCCCTGGTAGACTTCTTTATCCTTCGTCACAATGTACCTGTTTTCCTTGATCGGCTCAGTTCCGCCCAAAAACGAGGGCTCCAGCTCCTGTAATATTTGAGCCTCGGCTCCGCCCACCAGCATGATATCTCCCGACTTTTCCAAATCCTCCAGGGTCCGCTCCCTCATCATAACTCCCGTGGCGCCCTGTTTTTTAAAACGAACAGCCAGTTTCTCCACACTCATCCCTTGGGCCGCGGCCAAATCCCTCAATTCGTCATAATCCAGCAACACCTGAACCTGCTTGTATTCAATCTCCGCCTGCACCCGAAAATAGTCCAGTCCCAGGGAAACCATCATACTGAGGATAATCAATACCACCGCCGTTTTTTTCAGGCCGCTCATGCCCTTTAAACCACCCATCTTTCCTTCCTCCCGCTTACACCGTTATACCTTGCCGTCCATCAAATGATTATACAAATTCGCCAGTACCGTCAGCATCTCACCGAAATCAGGAGCCTCGTCCCCATACGCAAAGCGCTTTTCCAGAAAAGGAGTAACGATTCCCGCTTCCTTTAGCAAATCTAACGCCTCGGCGTAATCCATCTTCTTGCCGGTCAAGCCCTCGGCTACCACCTCCAGGAAAACCCTTCTGGTGACCTCAAGAGGCACTTCTAACCTTCTTAACTCTACCCCTTCATTCCTCTCATGAGCCAGACGCAAAACCTTGTTCAACTTGTTTTCGATGTTCCATTTATTGGCCCTTCTTTCCAGGCCGTAATCGTTGACATATCCTCCTTCAATCAGACCCAACTCCCGCATCACCTTCACGCCGGGGTAGGCCCAATGCTCCATCACCTCAGGCCGGGGCGGCTCGTACTCTACCAGATAGGCCCCCTGCTTCTTCAAGCCTTCCTGCACCCATTGTATCGCATCCGGCTCAGCCGTCATCTGCCGGAAGGTCACTTCATTTTCCACAGCATAGGCACAGGCCACTCCCGCCGCTTCGCCGGTGGTCATCCCCACGGGAATAACCCGGGCGCTTCCATGGGGCAAGGAGTCATAGGAGGCACTCCT
Organism: Clostridia bacterium; assembly: GCA_018432615.1. GTDB lineage: Bacteria > Bacillota > Peptococcia > DRI-13 > SM3-B62 > SM3-B62. The sequence goes on along the minus strand of JAHDSQ010000004.1, from coordinate 120,465 downwards.
TCCTACCACCAAAAGCCCGTCTATCTCCAAGGGCACCAAACAGCGGAAAGGAATACTATAAATAGCGGGCTTCCCGATGACATTTCCGAAATTCTCCGGCCCCGTGGGCTGGACATCCACCGGATAACTGCCGTGTCCGATCCGATCCCACTGATCTCGGTTCTCCAGAACATCGGTGATACTCAGGCGGTACTCCCCCTGGATATGCCTCGTCTCCCTGACATACAGCTCTTCTGCCGTATCGACAAACTCAACCTCCGCAAAACCGGGGAATTTCTCCCGCATGAACTCAATAATATATGGGATTTCCTTTTTCCCCCGTTCGATCCCCAGCTGTCTCGATTCCTCATCCAGGCTATCCACCCCGAAAATCAACAGGGCATTGATCAAGACGTTCCCGTCATCCTGACGGGCCAAATTCGGCCCCCTGAACCTCATCTGCTCATCATGAGGCACATACCCCATAGCTTCTTTTCCATAGCCCCAGGCCGCCACCTGGTCGGCACCGGAATGAGGATCGTCATCCTCACGCTTTAAGTATTGGATGACCCTGTCCCAGTCCACTCCCTTGACCTCAAAGACCAAAGTCACACCCATCAAAAGACCTTCTTCTCCGTAATCCTCGCCCCCTACGGTGTAAGGCACTCCCGCCGCTGCCGCCACATCGGCATCAACCGTGGCATCAATCGTACAAAGACTGAGATACTCCTTTTCTACCCCCTCTTCTTCGACCTTGACACCAACAATCTCTTTCCCGTCCATCAGCGGCTCCACCAGTGAAGTATTCAACAACAGCGTAATATTCTTTTCCTTCTCCACCTTTTCCCGGAACAGCTCCTTGGCCTGTGTAACATCAAAGGCGTTGCCGAGAACATCATAAATTTCCTGAAAAATACCCCTGGTCAGAAGCTCTCCCTGCGGTCCGTGATTCATATCCAGGAAATTTAACCTTCCCAGGGTCATCAAGCCCCCTAGGGCCTCATCATCCTCCACCAGCAGGGTCTTCATCCCATTCCTGGCGGCAGATAGGGCAGCCGCCACACCTTCCGGCTCTCCTCCTACCACGATTACATCATACCCCGGCTTCCCGTCAATCATCGGCCCGGGAGCCGGCTTATTCTTTGCAAATAGGTAATATATCCCGCAGGAAACGGCTACCAGCAATATTATTGCCGATATCCCAAGAATCCCGGTCCTCTTTCTTTTCATCAAAGGGGTTTCCCTCCTTCTTTTCCTCCAAATATTCGCCAACTTCAGCCTCAAGCTCAGCGTATCTGCTCAATAATATTGCTTAAAAGAACATAGAGCTCCCCGAAGGTTGCAGCTCCGTCTGTATCTTCCAGCAGTTCCTCCGGTATCCCCGGGTTGATCCCACGTTCCCGCAAGAACTCCAGGGCTTCCTGGGGAGTCTCCGCTTCTTCCCCCAAGGCCTGGGCCAGCCCTGCCAGGAACATACCTCTTGTCAAGTTCTCAGGAAACTTTACATTACGCAAAGTTATTCCGGTTTCCTTTATGTCTCCTGACCCCTCGGCGCCTTCCGATCCCCCGGCTTTCAAGTTCCCCAGCCGCTCGATAACCTGCTGCAAGTGGTAATCGGCATCCCAACAAAATACCGGGGCCTCCAGGCGGTAATCGTTACTGTACCCCCCTGCGGCTAAGCCCAGCTCCCGCATCACCTTCACTCCGGGATAGGCCCAGTGTTCCATCACCTCAGGCCGGGGCGGTTCATACTCTACCAGATAGGCCCCCTCTTCCTTGAGCCTCTCCTGAATCCAGCCCACCGCTTCCCGAGAGGAAGTCATCTCACGGAAGGTCATCTCGTTTTCTATCCCATAGGCACAGGCAACTCCTGCCGCTTCCCCGGTGGCCATCCCCACCGGGATGACCCTGGCACTGCCGTGAGGCAGGGAATCATAGGAAGCACTCCTCCCGACCACCAGGAGGTTGTCCACCTTTAAAGGCACTAAGCAGCGGAAAGGTATGCTATATATGGCTGGCTTGCCGATGACGTTCCCCAAGTCTCCGGGGCCGGTTTGCTGCACATCTACCGGATAACTGCCATGAGCGATCCTGTCCCAGTGATCCCTGTTTTCCAGGACATCGGTAATTGTCAGCCGGTATTCCCCTTGGATATGCCGTGTCTCCCGGACATACAGTTGCTCTGCCGTACTCACCAGCTCCGCCTGGGCAAAGCCGGGAAATTCCTCCCGCATGAACTCGATAATATGTGGGATTTCTTCTTTCCCCCTCTTGATTCCTTCTTCCTTGGAGTCCGGATCTAGACCGTCTACCCCGAAAAGCAAAAGGGCATTGATCAGGACACTCCCATCCTTCTGCCGGGCTAGGTTAGGCCCGCGAAAGCTCAACATCTCATCCCTTGGCTCATAACGCAAAGCCTGCTCCCCGTAACCCCAGGCCACCTTCCGGGTCGCTCCCGCATTCGGGTCTCCCCAGCCTGCTTTGAGCTTGCTCGCCACCCGGCTGAAATTATTATGTATGTAGACTTGAGGCCAGCTGACCCCCTTGACCCGGAAAACCAGCGTCACCGCCATGATCTTTCCGGGTTGTCCGTAATCTTCTGCTCCTACGGTGTATGGCACTCCTGCCGCCGCGGCCAAATCCGCATCAGCCGTGGCATCGATAATGCGTCGTGCGTAGAATTCTTCTATCTCTCCGGTTTCTTTATCCTTCACCCTTACCCCGGTAAGAGTGTTTCCTTCCGGCAAAGGTTCGACAACCTCTGCTCCCAGCTTTAAGGAAAGTTTCTCCTCCTTCCCCACCAGGCAAAGGAAGTATTCCTTGGCTTCTTCTATATCAAAGGCGTTGTCCATTTCCTCAAAGAACTCCCGGAATATCCCCTGGGTCAGAAGCTCCTTATCAGGCCCGTAGTTCATATCCAGGAAATTCAGCTCCCCCAAGGTCATCAAGCCACCTAATGCCTCGTCATCCTCCAACAACAGCGTCTCAAGGCCGTTGCGGGCAGCAGATACTGCTGCCGCGATACCTTCCGGCTCACCGCCGAAAACGATGACATCGTATGAACTTTGTTCCGCCTCCCTGGGCTGCATAGTTTTCGTTTCCCCCTGGCATCCGGTCAGAGGAACTAACATCAATAATAGCGCCTGCAGCACCACAATAAGCCGCAGCAGCGCGGTTCTCACGGTTTTCCCTTTTTTCAAGAAGGACCTCACCTCACAATCAACACTTTACCCCCCTAGTATACCAGAAATGCCCTTACATACCCATTGCAATTTATCCCGTATTATGTGAGAATAGTAGTGTTTAAATCACTGTTTTAACCGGAGGTATGTCAGGATGAAGAAATTTTTAGCAGTCACATTACTACTTTTAATCTCCTTTTCGCTCTTTGGATGCGGAAAAGCAGAAATTGGAGAAGTCACAGGTTCAAAGACGGATGAAGAGGCTATTAAGGAAGTAGTTACAGAGTATTTCAAAAGCATCAAGAACTATGAATGGGATACCTACAATAAGGAAGACGGTTTGGAATTCTGGACCGAGGAAGGAAAAGAAGACCTTTTAAATGATGAAAAGAAACTCCCCAATCTGGAAAAATCCATCAAGGAGAATGAGATTTCCCGGGAATTACTCTCCACAAACATCAACAAAGTGGAAATAGAGGGTGATACCGCTGTTGTCGAAGCCGTGACCGAGGAGAATAGCGTCAGCACCGATGAACGCTTTGTAGGATTGGTAAGGTCCTTTGAAACAATCACCTTAGAAAAAGAAAACGAAATCTGGCGCATCAGCAGTAGATCTGCACAGATAACGGTTATACAAAATGAATAGCAGGCAGTAAAGAAAGAAAGCAAATATGGAGGAATGTATTTTAGCCGGGCGGAATTCCGCCCGGCTTCATTTATTTCTTCTCAATTCTTTTTCCTGTTTTATTACCATCTCACCCGGGCGAAACTCAATCGAGGAAAATCCCCTCTTCCGCCAGTTTGATTTCATGGGCAACCAGATAATATTCGTAGACCGCCTTCTGATAATCCGCCTGTTTCTTCTCATATCCCGCCCTGGCTGCATCGAATACCATTCTAGAAATCATCCCTATATCGTACTGTAGCTCTTGTGAGACAAATTCTTTCTTCGCCATATCAAAGGTCGCCCGATTATCGACGACACTCTTTTGTGCCAGGTATGCCTTCTCATGAAGATTTTTCATCATTAGGTCTATTCCGTATTCCGTATCATCCAAGTTTAATTTATATTGCTTTATCTCCAGTTCTAACTTTTCAACCTTGTCTGAGGCATTAACTTTCTTTTCTTCAATATCATGTCTTTTATCCTCGATTGTCCGATTGAACTGTTCTATTGCCAAAGCGGCTGCTTTCGCAGCATCCTGCCCTTCTGACATCGTACCATGTTCAATAGGCTGGAAGGCAACGGGAGAAAGCTCGATTTGATAAGTAGATTCCTTGCCAAGGCTTCTGTTAAACTGCCACCTCAGGTTCTCCTTTGTGTTATATAGCTCCTGAAGCTGTTTGGACATCTCCATGGCTTTTCTTCTTTGTTCATCAACCTGAAACTGCGTACTCATTCCCAGGTTCAACTTCAGGTTTTCCACCTCATTCATCTTGGCCTGCAGGTCATAATTTATCTTCATCATGTTAATGTTGCTATCCATTAAAAGCAGGTTCAAATACATGCTTTCTGTCTCATATTCTACCTGTTTCTTCAGATTTTCCAGAATCACCTTGCTATCATCAACCGCATTAATCGCCGCATCGTAGGCTTGTCTGGCACCATCCATAGCTTCCTTGTATGCCTCAACCATCCCCCCCGTGTTCTGATAATTAGCCCTTGCCTTCTCGTAGTTTATCCAGGCATCCCTTCGGTTTACATCTGCCATCTCATTGCCCGCTAACTGTTGCTTTATCTTAGGGCTGTTTTTTAAGGCTAATTCTTTTGCTTCGCCTAAAGTCATGGTATATGCCAAATCATTCGCACTTACAGGTATAGCTGAGATAACAAAAGCAATCATCAGGATTGCTGCAATAACCAATTTGGTTCGTTTTTTCATATGTATTACCTCCCGCCGACCCACCGGTCAGAGTCTGTGTATATTTTACAGGTGAGAGGGAAAGATGTCAATATAAAAAAATTAGGAGAGGCCTTGGCCTCTCCTAATCAGATCCGTTTAGATTACTGAGTGAAACTTACAGCCTGAGTAGCTGCATCGTATTCAACAGTAGCTCCGAATGCTTCGCCTACAGCACGGAACGGCAGTACAGTACGGCCATCCTTGATGAAAGCGGCAACATCAGCTTCGGACGTAGTTGTTACGCCGTCAGCAACCTTTGTAATGACATTGGAGCCAATTACGATGGTCAGAGTCATGTCTTCGCGGGTAAGTGTTACAGTCTGGGTAGCTTCATCCCAACCGATTTCGCAACCGAAAGCATCAGCAATCGGACGAACTGCTACGAAAGTACGGCTATCCTGGATAAAAGGTGCTAAGTCGGTAAGTTTGGCAGCGCCATCTTGTACGAAGCCTGTTGCGCCAATGAACATAGTAACGGACTTAGCTCCGGCAACGACCTTAGCTCCACCGACATCAAGAGTTATAGACTGAGCGTATGTGCCCCCTGATGTGCAAACAGCGGCAGGAGCAGGACCACCAGCGTTGATAGTGGCAATAACGTTAACCTTAACTTCGCCAGCTGTGTCACTCTTGATGGTCAGGTTGGTCTTACCTTTTTTCTTGATATCCGGCTCATAGCTACTGGCTTTCCCGGTAGTAACTATAGCTCCCGCGGGCTTTGAGGCAACCTGGAAACTGATATCGATGCCGTTTCCTAAGAGGTCAGCTATCGATACAGGTTCACCGTTGACATCAACAAACTGCATTTCAACATTGGTTGCCTTGTCGACTTCCGCCGTACCAGTTGGAGTCAGTGTGAATCCATTGGTCTGTAGCATAACAGTCATGGTGTCTGTTGCAGTGAGGTTTTTCTCTGTGTCAATTGCGGTGATAACCAGTTCACCGGCATAATTCTTGTCCTTAGTACTGGTGAATGATCCATCTGTACCCATGGTTCCCTCAAGTCTTCTGACATCACTGACAGTGAACTTAATGTTGGGATGGGCTAAATCCATAGTTTTAGCATAACCGGCATCATCCAAACGCTTAACTGTCGGTTTGCCCACCTTGGTATTCATAGGAACGCTGTCTGCAGAATAGGAAACAGTCAGTTTTGTTACAGTTCCCTGGGTCTTGACATCAAAGTGCATGTCAACTGAATTCCCGTTGTCAAGGTAAGCCTTGACAGTGTAGTCGCCTTCTTTGTTAATCTTGCTGGCGGCAATCTTGATATTCAGGTAACCCTCATCAGTTTTTGTTGCCGTATAGGCTGTACTAGCACTTGCTGTGATGTCATCATCGATATTTGCATCGGTTGGCTTAGTTATGGTCTTAAGTTTAACAGAGTTCTGTACGTTTATGTCATTTGCATCTGCAGCGGCTTTTGCAGCGATTTGGTTGCCGCTTTGATCAAACAATTGTACCTTGAAGCTGAAGTCGCTGTCCTTAGCAACCTTTTGATTATCAGCGGTAATCAACTCTAAAGAATAAACGCCACTAGAATCAAACTTAATGTACTGCTCTTTGCTCTGGCTACCAGCTGTTGCTTTGACATAATATGTTCCGGCTTTTGTAGCAGAAGCCTTTACCTTAACAATACCCGCTGCATTTGTGGTGGCGGTAGTCTTGTTAAGCTTTACAACAGTATCCTCAACGGTGAATTCAACATTCTGGTCAGCAATAGCAACACCTTTATCAGTCTGAACTCTAAACGCGATTTCATAGGTGTCAATGCCGTTTGCTTTTACAGCAGGCATATACCATGCATTGGTGTCATCAACACCTGTTCCAGTGTCTGTGGCAGCACTAAAACCAGTTGGCTGTCCGCTAATCGCAACACCTTGTGATGTACCGATGCCAGCAGCAGTGAAAGTAATGCTTTTTACGTCAATCAGTTGTGCAGTAGCAGCATTGCCATCTGTTGGATCATCTATATATGCGCCGGCTCCATTTAACGATGCCTCAGTACCGTAAGCAATGTATATCTTTGATGTCCCAACAGCTGTCGAAGAAACCTTGAATTTCACCACTCCACCAGCACCATCAAACGTATATGCACCAGCGTTATCTGCGGTGGTACCGTCAGCCACAACATTATCAACATCACGGCTGGACAGAACTGAAATTGTCGGATTGGCAACTTCGTTGTTGAACTGATCAAATGCATAGACGGTAAACTTAACGACTGAAGATCCGTCTGCTGTTTGAGTAGTTCTATTCTGGTCAACAATTGATGTGAAACGGTTAGCAGGGCCAGCCGCAACGAGCGCCATTGTAGCAGTACCGGTAGCTTGAACCGTTCCAGCAGTATACGCAGCTGCATTGGCATAAACATTTACAGTTGCAGTATTTGCACCGACTGTAGAACCATTAGCACCTATGCCGGTTACAGCAATGTTGTATGTGTCTGCGGCAGCGTTTGCAGTAGTAAATGTGGTTGCTACGATTTTAATTTTACTTGTAGTTGGTGTTGTTACAGCAACCGCAGTAGAAGGTGTACCTGTGCTTCCGGTAATACCACCGGCAGCTACAGTAGCACCTGTTGAAACAAAACCTGCCGGTAAGGTGATTTCAAAAATGCCACCATCAGCAATTGCCGGATCAGCAGCATCTGTGGCAACTGCGAAGTTCCAAGCAGTATTTGTGGCATTTACGATATTATCTATGCCACCAGGCGCAACGGCATTAGCAGTAGCCGTACAAGTCAAGTCCCCTGCTGCACCAAATGCCACCATGGGAAGCAGAGTCATCATGAACATTACTAATGTCATGACGGCAAATAATTTTTTAGATTTCAAACTATATCCCTCCTTAAAGTTTTAAAGGTTCTGAACCCTCCATCCTTGATGGACGGTCTCGCCGGTTATCTTTTTTCCGGCTTGGTTCCTGCCGTCCTACCGTAAGCAACAAGCTTGGCGGAGGCATTTTCGGGAACCTTTTCATACTCACCTATGTAGTCTATACCAGCTCTCTGTGGCCGTATCCCCCCTTTCAAAGGTGGTCAAGCAATTAACCTAAATCCAAAGATTTTGTTTTTATTTTTATGCAAGCCTTATGCCAATGCACGGGCAAGCACTACAACACATTATATCACAGAAGCACTTCAAGTCAACAGGAAAATTGGAAGTATCAAGGAGACCGCTTCCGACAAGAGCTGTAACCCCTTGTAAATATAGTACATTCTCCACTCGATGTCAAATTCCTGCAAATATATCATAATATTCGAAAGCCAGGACCACGTCTTGAAGTTGGCGGTTTAGCTGTCTTCATCGTTCTATTATATGTATTGTCAAGCTGCCTAGAACGTTATTTCCTTGTTAACTTTTGCTTGAGTACGGCTAAAACGAACTTGGGCAGGGCCAGCATTCGCTTGAAGCGCCGTGGTTCTTTAAACAGGCGGTAGGACCATTCCAGGCCTACCCTTTGCATCCAGACGGGTGCCCTGGTAGCCGTCCCGGCTAAGATATCAAAGGAGCCTCCTACGCCGATGGATAAGGGAACATCCAGTTCCTTAAGATACTGCTGGATGAAAACCTCTTGCTTGGGTACTCCCAAGGCCACCAGCAAGATATCCGGCTTTAGTTTATTGATATTCGACACTACCTGTTCGGTTTCCTCCTGGGAATAATAGCCGTCGCGATAGCCCTTGATCTGCAAGCTCGGATATTTTTCCAGGGTATGCAAAACGGCTTTTTCCACTACATCAGGTTCCGCACCCAGAAAATAGATGCTCCAGTTTTTTTCCGCGGCCAGTTCAAAGACTTCCGCAACCAGGTCTATACCCGCTACCCTTTCGGGAACGGGCTGACCCAGCATGTTTGCTGCCAGGACCACGCCGGAACCGTCCGCTGTTACCAGATCGGACTTTTGCAGGAGTTCAAGATACTCCGGTTCAACATGGGCTTTGTAAATCACCTCGGCATTAGCGGTTACAATATGCCGGGGTTTTCCCTGTTCTACCATGACCCGAATCCACTCTACAACTTGCTGCAAGGACATCCGGGCCACCTTGACACCTAAAACGGAAACCGTCTCTATTTTCATAGACGCATATCCCCTTATATAAGTTCCATATTACAAGCTATTATTTTTATTTATTTTTTATGCTTCCTCTTTCTTCTCTTCTTGATGGATCTCTTCCAATAAAACTTTCAGTGCGCTGTCGTCGGCTATCCAGTAGCTTGCCCCGTAATTAACATCGTCCGGGGCCCCCGGCACCATGTGGGTTTCGAATTTAACTTCTTCTAGGTTCTTAAACTTGTTGGCCAGGGCAATCATCTTCTGCAGACTCATATTTGTTTTCAAATGCTCATCCATTTCTGCCAAAAGCTCAGGCACTTTCCAAACGGTAGATAAACTGATTGCTTGATCCAGTAAGGCACCGGCGAATTTCTGCTGCCGGGCGATGCGGCCGATATCACCCTGGCCGTCACCACGCCACCTGCAATAGGAAAGGGCATCATGGCCGTTTAAGGTCTGCAAACCATCTTTAAGGTCGATTCCTTCTTCGGGAAAGTACATTACCTCTTCTACATTCAGAGTCACGCCTCCCAGGATGTCAATAACGTTTTCAAAACCGTCGAAATTCGTCTCAACATAGTAATGAACGGGAACATCCAGGAAATTCTCCACGGTGGCAATCGTCATATCCACGCCTCCTACGGCATGGGCGTAATTAATCTTACGCATGGTTCCTTCTTCGGCAATCTTAACCCTGGTATCCCGGGGGATCGAAAGCAGTGTCGCTTCCTTTTTGGTCAGGTTCAAGAATGCCAAAATGATTGTATCGGCACGGGCAGGCTCATTCTCCCGCTGGTCCACACCTAAAATTAAAACATTGAGGATATCGTCGGAGGCATGAGTTGCCTGGGTATCATCGCTTTTTTTATCTGTAGGCACCAAGGGGTCATAAAACCAGCGAGCTGCCATGAAGCCCAGCATAGCGCATAAAAGGAAAAATATCAATAGTAGGCATATTCCGGCCGGCTTGATGTTGCTTCTTTTTTTTCGCTGCAGGCGCGGCAGGTTTACATTCGATTCGGAATCCATAGCACTCCTCCACTAACTTGTCCATGTACCGCCCGGCCTCAAAGGCTAGCGGCTGTCTGCCACCGCTGCGATAGAGGCGGACAAAAGCCCGGCCAATTCCGCCAGGTCGGGTTCCCAGTACCAGAGACCGTCTATTTTTTTGTTTTGCCCCGGCACAACCTGTGCGGCTATGCCTTTATCCTGCACGGCAGGCGCTATACGGAGCAAGGCGACCATTTCTTTTACGGTCATATCTGTTTCTACATTTTCTTGAAAAATATCTATCAGCTGCGGTGCCCTTGTGATATTAGAAGGACTCAGCAGCTTTGCAAAGAGAAGGGACACGACTTCCTGCTGGCGTTTGGCCCTGCCGATATCGCCTTCGCTGGTGCCGCGGAAACGGGAATAGGCCAAGACTTGTTCACCGTCGAGGGATTGAAGTCCCGGCTGAAGGTCAATACCTTCCAACGGAACGTACATCCGCAGAGGAACGTCCACTTCAATACCGCCGACTTCGTCAACCAGCTCAACCAAGCTCGTAAAGTCCACCACTACATAGCGGTCTATCCTGACGTCAAGGAAATCGGAGACGGTTTCCAAGGTCAGTTCGACTCCTCCGTAAGCATAGGCGGCATTAACCTTATCCCACCCTCCTTTGACTTTGACACGTGTATCCCTGGGTATTGAAAGAAGGAAAGCTTCTTTTTCTTTGCCGTCCACAGAGGCCAGCATAATCGTATCGGTACGGGAATTCACTCCCGCCCTTCCGTCGGTACCCAGTATCAGGATATTAAACTTATCGAAGAGAAGAGACTCTTCGGTATAGCCCAGAATTTTTTCCTCTTCTTCTTCTTTTTGCGGTTCAAGTTGAAAATATGAGTCGTAGGCAAAGTATCCCGCCCCGACGACTATGAACAAAAAAAGAGCAATTATTGTCAGTTTTGATTTATTCATTCCCATCACCCTTCCAACCTGCATATATTATAGGGGGTATCGGCCGATACCGTCCCTAACCTTGCAGGCTAACGAAAGATGGTAACGGCTCGTTGCTCACCGTCCCAGGTAAAAGAGGCCTGCATTTGTTCCCCTACAAACCTCAAAGGTACGAGGGTACGGCCATCAACGATGACCGGTGCGGTATCAAGCTCTATAGTTTTGTTATTCACTGTAGCGTTTTTTCTATCAATATATAATTCAATATTGGTACCATCCAGGATAAAGGAGACCTTTCTTGCTTCGTTATCCCACTCGAAGGAAGCTCCGAAAAGTTCTCCGATAAAACGGACGGGAACCATGGTCCTGTCGTTTTTGATTACGGGAGCCACGTCCAAGGCGGTTTCTTTCCCGTCCAGCCAGGCGGTTTTCTGCCCAATTATTATTTTTACCTCGGTAAATAAAGTGCTTTGCATCTCTTTAAGCGTCTTTTCCATCTCGGAGAAATCCTTCTTAAGGTTTTCAATCCGCTGCTCCACAGAAGAGGTCTCCAGCCGCAGCCAGTTGTCGAAGAAGGATTTAGTCATCAACTGCTCATAGGCCTTGAGAGAAAAAGCCGTAAAAAAAAGCATCATAAACACTACAGTGGCTGTTTTGAGCTTCTTGGGTCTATTAAGCATAAGCTACCTCTTTCGGTTTAAGGGTTGCTATTCTACATCACCTTGTTCTTCTCCTGCCTTGACACCCAGGTAAATTCAGACAGGCACTTACTACCCGGATAAAATAATATAACATCGGGAGGAAAATTACAACCGGGAGACATTACATGTATTTTGCCGGGAATTGTGCAGGAGTCGATATCCTCCATGATTGCAGTATATAAGATGGGATAGTCTGACGAGAACGAATTAATAAAATACACCCTTAGAAATCATCTGATTTCCCAAGGGTGGAGATTAATGCTATTAAACTCTCTTGCTGCGTGTATTATCCCTAATATAAGAACTTCGTTATCATACTCTTTACGGTATACAATGCGATAGTTTTGGAAAATAATCTCTCTTATTTTCTCATTATCAATTTCCGGTACTTTTCTTCCCATTCTTGGTAATATACATAGTTTTTCTACAGACCCTATAACTCTTGCAACAAAATCAGCCGCATAATATTCTGAATCCCTGGCAATATAATTTCTTATATTCTCCAAATCCATAACTGCCGGTTCTGACCAACGTATATTCATTACATTATGAACCTCTTTCTCACTTCTTCATGCGAAATAACTTTTCCTTCTTCAGCAGCTTTGATCGAAGCCTCAATTTTTTTCTTCACATAAAGTTGATACATTATATCATCCCATGTTGCTTGTTCAGGCAATTTATCTATAATTTTTTTAGCTTCTTCTTTAACCATGCTCACAATAAACCCACTCCTTTGCAGGCCGTTTATAATATGATTATATCACAACATACAGTAAAATAACCTCATAAATCCAACCTTATTTAATTCCCAGCCTGATATTTATCTATAGCGTGCGCTTTCATCTATCAATCATGATCCGCATGGCTTTCTTTCCACATTTCCCTTCTGACTTCTTTTACCATATCTACTAGGTCCTGCTCATTCTTCAAACCAAGCCTTTCCGCTTCGCCTTTGAAAGCGTACTGTACCTCTCGCAGGGCAACCATTGCAGAGTTTTCAATGATTATTTTCCCGTTTTCTTCCAGGAAAACCACTTTGTCGCCATCTTTGATATTCAACTTTTTACGTATTTCCTTAGGTATTGTGATTTGCCCTCGAACAGTAACTTTTGCTAATTCCATGTTACCAGCTCCTATCTCAATTTACAGCCCATAATTCCTTCAGAGAAACGACAAGACCTTCAAAGTGTGGATGCTCCACAACATCCTCCTCCATCCCGGAGGCAACCAGGGCATAGGCACCATCCCGAAGAGCGAAACACTCCAAGGTTTTTTCCTCGGGATCCACGATCCAATAGTGACGTACCCCAACCTTCTGGTAAATATTGAGTTTCTGCAGCCTATCCTTACGCCTGCTAGAAGGGGACAGTATTTCAACCGCCAGCGTAGGCGGGCCGTCAATCCGGGTCTCTTTGACCAATTTTTTCTGTTCTCCCGAGATATAGAGCAGATCAGGTTGAACCACGGTGGTATCGTGAAAGGTTACGTCTAACGGCGCATTGAATATTTCTCCGGTGGGATCGACCTCCCAGAAATAGTCCTCCAGGCAGCGTTGAAGCCGCCGGGAAACTCGCTGATGCATCACATTAGGCGCAGGTTCTTTGATCAGCAACCCCTCCAGGATTTCAAAACGATAACCCGGTTCATCCGGTATTTCCAGGTAATCCTGATAGGTATACTTTCTTGTGGTATCGGTTGCATAGCTGGCTTTTTTTTCCCGCACCGTACCGGCCAAAGCGTTGATTACTTCATTAAGGTTGTAACGGTACTGTTTATTGCCTAATTCAAGGTAGGGTATTCTATTCTCTCTTGTATACCTCCAAATCGTTTCCACAGAAAGATTTAAAGCTTCAGCCAAGTCCTGAGCGGTTATTAGTTCTTTGGACATAAATAACACCTCCAAGTCAAGGATAGAGGAATCGAGAAGTATTGTCAAGTATTATTAACGTTTATTAACTATACTGTTGATAATGGTTGTCGCAAGCCCTGTCAAGTTTGATATGATTTAATTCTTGTTTAATATTTATATGTGTAAATATTTGATTTTCTTTTTCAGCCTAGTTTGCTATCTTCTGTCTTGTATTTCTTAGTGTATACGGGTTGTAGCGACGTACACAAAAATTTATAATAATGATTAAAATTATAATTATGTTTGTTTAAAGTCTTAACATTTTGTATTTTATAGGTTATAATAATAACAAGAAACAAAATTCTGCTTTACCCAATTACGAAAAAAGTGTGGTGTTAATATGTCTGATAATCGGCAAAATCGTTTGCTTTCAGAACGTGACCGTTTGGTTAAAGCTTGGCTTACAGCTGAGCATACCAACAAAATGTCCATCCTAGTTCGCATTGAGGATATCGATGAACAGTTGCGTTCAATGGGTAGCACCCCGATTAAAAGGGAAGTTCTGCCGCGAAGGTTTATTAGAAGATAATATGGCTTTGTAATGAAAAGAGCAGCAATCGGCTGCTCTATTTTTTTTATACATTTTATACAATCCGTTTCAAGCTTGGCGTACAGTTCCAGTGCGAGTAAGAGTCAAAACAAGTATGTCATGCTCAACTTTATAAATGAGCAACCAGTTAAGACCTCTTAAGTCACTGAATACCGAGTTTTTCTTTTAATCCTTCTTGTAGGATTTGCGAGAAGTTTACACCAGCCTTTTCTGCACGATCGTTGAGCCAGCTGGGAAGGGTAAGATTTTTACGGATGGTTCGCATGTCATGAGCCCTACGATATGCTGCAAAGTTAATATCGACCAATGTAACAATTTCGTTTTCTTCACATTCAACAGATGATTTCAGTGAAGCCTCAGGGATAGTTCTTCCAGCGTCTTCTTCGCTAATACCCCATAAGCCTATCGCATCGCGGACCATTTCAATGGTATCGATTATATCGGTGCCTTGTGTATTAATATCAAGGTCCGGCACATAAGCAACATAACCTTTTTTGCTTGGAGTTAATATTACAGGATAAACTTTTTTCATTGTGTGAACCTCCTTGTTTTTGTGAATTATATTTTAGAGGAAGCACTTATTTCAGCCCTTGCCGTTTGATGATTGCTTTTACCAGCATTTCATCTATTTCGTTGTGGCGAGGAATCGGTTCGTTCTTTAATCCATTCCTTTCTAACCACCATCCGTTTTTTGTTAGTATTTTTATTAAGTCTTTCCGTTTCACTCCCTCACCTCTTGATTATATCATACGCATTTGATGCGTATAAATCAAGAGGAAATAAAAAAATCATAAGTGTAATATGCGTGTAATTAAGAAAAATTATATTAAGATAATGGTCCTCGGTCACTTTTTGTTTTGATAAAGCATAAGCAGCCGATTAGGCTGCTTATGCTGCAAGCTGTTGCTCTCTTTTTTTATACAATCGATTTCAAGCTTGGAAACCGAAATCAATCAAATCTATCTTGCTTCAACGACAAAGGAAGCATCACCGGAGCGATAATGTCTCCTTTGCGTTTATTTCTTCTCAACCATCCTGACGGGCTTCCAAAAACAAATCAATATCCTCAACGATGTAATTCGTCCCGGTAGTGTGCAATGCCTCATAGCAGGAAAGCACATAATCGGAAACACCATATCGTTTGAAAAGGCTTATCGCTTCTTTTCCGGTCAAGTTTTTTGCTGCCTTGTACATCTCAATGCAAAAAACTAAAAATTTCCCCTCTGCGCTCGATATATTTCAAATCACGCTTAAAGCGACTGGTCGGCTTTACTTCATACATCGGCCAAAAGCTCTTTCATCATCCGGTTGACATCAGTATAGCCTTTAACCGCTGGGTCACGGCTGATGCGCTCAGCCTCTTCCATGGCGGCAATCGTCTCGTTATTCGGAACTTCAAGAGCAATGTCAAACGGAATTCTCTGTTGACGCACGGCCTGACGCAGGAAAATATTGAAGGCCGTCGTCATGTTCATTCCAAGTTCAGAAAACAGCTGCTCAGCTTGTTTTTTTAATTCGACATCCATACGAATGCTTATATTCGTCGTGCCAGACATAGTCATCAACTCCTTTACTATAGTATATTCAATATATCACAAAATATGTGCAATGTAAATACATCGCACAAGAACTTGCGTTATCTCCCCAGTCCAAACAAAAGAAAGCCGCCTAATCGGCTGCTCTCTTTTTTATCCTTTTTATACAGAAAGGCTATTCTTCTTTTGTCTGTATATCCCGCTTTAGGCTTTCGTAGAGAAGTTCACCCAGCCCCAGGCCACCCCGGGTTTGTGACATCAGTTTACCGTATTCATCGTCCAGCATGTCCTGATATGTTTTCATTGCTGTGCTTTCTTGAAATAACCCGCTTTCGGGAACAGTCTTGCGCATTTGTTTCAACATGAGATGCAGGAAAACGGCCTCCATTTCCCGACAGGCTTCTTTAAGCTTTTTATCATCATCTTCCGTTTGGGCTTCTCTTAACAGCTTCTGAAACTCACCGTCCGGTTTCTCCTGATATCCGGTCCTCAGAGAACTGTCAGGAGAATAACCTCCCGGATAGACAGGGTCAATCATCATTATCTCTCACCCCTTCAGCGCTTAAGGTTATTAGTGAGACTCAGAATCTGATCGGAGGTCTCGATGGACTTGGAATTAATTTCATAAGCCCGCTGGGCTACAATCATTTTAACCATCTCGTCAACAATTTGTACGTTGGAGTTTTCCAAAAACCCCGACATCAATGTACCCATTCCTTCTTCGGTAGGTGCGGCTAAGACCATGTCTCCGCACACCTCGTTAGCCGTATAAGCGGAAGAGCCTGCCGCCTCCAAAGCAGCCGGGTTGGTGAAAACGGCCAGTTCTATTATTGGTGCGCTGCCGCTGCCCGCCTCGACCTTTTCCGTACCGATGGTGCCGTCGGCGTTAATGATAATCGTACCGTTTTCCGTATCCGGCTTGATATATCCCACAGATTTCCCGTCAACGGAAACTGAAGAGCCACTGTCGTTTCCTTGAGAGGAAAGCACCCGGTAACCGGCGGCATTAACGAGATATCCGGCTCCGTCAACTCTAAAAGCACCATCCCTGCTAAAACCCACTTCCCCATTAGGAAGTTCTACCATAAAAAAGCCACGGCCTTCAATACAAACATCCAGGTCATTGCCGGTTGCCTGGGGAATACCCTGTGCGAATTCGCTCAGCGTTCCAACGACTCGCACTCCACTTCCTACTTCTATTCCGGTGGGATTAAAAAATCCGTTGGCGGAAACCGAAGGGCTCCTCAAGTTCTCGTACAACAATGACTGGAAATCGGCCCTGCTCTTTTTAAAACCCGTGGTGTTGACATTAGCCAAGTTATTGGCCACCACGTCAATGTTCATTTGCTGTGCTTTCATACCCGAACTGGCAATATAAAGCGACCGCATCATGAAAATCGCCTCCATTCTGATTGTGTGGTTCCCTCAATCGGTCGGGAACCGGGAGGCCCCTGCAAGCAGTCCGGCCTCATTATTATTCTTCATTAGATCTGTCCGATTTGGCTGACAGCCTTCTCCAGCGTCGTATCATGGGTCTGCATCACCCTCTGGTTGGACTCATACGCACGCATAATGTTGATCATGTTCATCATCTCGTCTATGGCGTAAGCGTTGCTGCCTTCCAATGCCCCTTGTATCACCTGTGGATTCCTTTGCTCCTGAGGATTTTCCGCCCGAAATAGCGAAGAACCTTCCTTTATCATCTCATCCTTCTCCAGGGTCACTACCCTTATATCGTCAACCCTCTCCCCGTCGCAGTAGACTTCTCCCCGCTCTCCGATAACGAACTCGCCGCCTCTGACATTGATTTCACCGTTATGTCCCAGTAGCGGATAGCCATCGGAGGTGCAAATGATACCCTCCGGATTAACATTGAATTCCCCGTTTCTGGTATACCGCTCTCCTTGAGGCGTCATAACGGCAAAGTAGCCATCGGTAGCCAAGGCCAGCTGTTGGTAATTCCCGGTGGTTTGCTGTATCCCGTCGGCGTGGTCGATAACTATGTCATCCAGACGTACGCCCATGGTCAATCTCCCCACGTACGGCTGCTTATTTCCCGTAACCTCGTAATCGTTTAATCTGTGGACCAGCATATCGGGGAAAGCAGCACTGATGACAGTTTCCTTTTTGTAACCGGGGGTATTTATGTTAGCCAGGTTATTTGCCGATACCTCCTGCTTTTTCTCCAGCACCGCAAGGCTTAGGGCAGACGTATATAAACCTTTCAGCATAAAGACACCTCCCTTCATACGGACTTTATTCCCTATTTGTTTGTAAATTCCTCCTTCTGCTACAAAAAAAAGCGCTTTTGCAAGCGCCTTTCATTTCTTTTGCTGTAGCCTCTTAAAAGAACGGGCGTTTTCCAACACATCCAAGTGCAACAAGGCCTTGGCCGTCCCTAAGGCAACACATTCAATGGGGTTATCAGCAATGTGAACTGGTAGGTTTGTTTCCTGAGCAATAAACTTGTCCAATCCGTGCAGAAGGGCGCCCCCGCCCGTTAGAACAATACCCTTGTCGATGATATCCGCAGCCAGTTCCGGCGGTGTTTTCTCCAGCACTTCTCTGATAGCGCCGACAACCGTTTCCAAGGTTTCGGACAAGGCTTCATGAACCTCTTCTGCGGTAATGTTAATGTTTTTAGGTAAGCCGCTGACCAAATCTCGCCCTCTGATATTGAAGCTTTCTACTTTCCTGTCACTGGGATAGGCAGAGCCAATCGTGATCTTTATTTCCTCCGCCGTCCGCTCTCCTATCAGGAGGTTATAGGCGCGACGCATGTATTTTATCAGAGCATCGTCAAACTTATCTCCGCCGATACGAATCGACTTGCTGGTTACAATACCGCCCAACGACATGACAGCAATATCCGAGGTGCCGCCGCCGATGTCCACAACCATCGAACCGTTAGGTTCGCCAATCTCCAATTCCGCTCCCAAGGCTGCCGCTAACGGCTCCTCTATCAAAAAAGCCTCTTTAGCTCCGGCTGATATTGCGGCTTGCTTCACAGCCCTTTCTTCCACGCTCGTGACGCCCGAGGGGACTCCAACCATGACCCGGGGTTTGAAAAATAGCCTTTTTTTCAGACTTTTCCCTATGAAATAACGTAACATCTTCTCCGTAACGTCGTAATCAGCAATTACTCCTTCTCTCATTGGTCTTATAGCAACAATATTGCCCGGTGTTCTTCCCAGCATATTCCTGGCTTCCTCCCCTACGGCAATCACCCGTCCGGAGGCTTTGTCAAGGGCAACAACAGAAGGTTCATTCAGTACAATCCCCCTCTTTTTAACGTACACTAATACACTAGCAGTTCCTAAATCAATTCCTATGTCTTCTCCGAAATTAAAAAACATCAAGCCACACCCTCCCCGTACGTCAACCGTCACCGTTTGTAGAGATAACCCATGTGGCTCATAGTTCTACACTTTATTCGTTTTTCCTCTTTTCTTTTGCTAAAATATTCATCAATTTTCTTGTACTTCTTTATACTTCCTTCTGGTAGCTTCTCCTCCGCGCAAATGACGCTCTGCTTTATTTTGTTCAAGCACATATTTGACCTGTGCGGCAAGCTGTTTATTAATAATCGGCAAGCGCTCCGTCATGTCTTTGTGGATTGTACTTTTGCTTACTCCGAATACGGTGGCCGTCTGTCTGACTGTAGCTGTGGTATCGAGCATGTAATGGCAGACTTCAAGTACCCTTTTGCGGATATATTCTTGCATCTATCTCCCCCCGTTCACCTTGTTATTTCTCTAAATGTATATGAGGGGAAATAAAAAAAATACCTGCTAATACATCAGCAGTTGGAACATTAGAAGGTTATGCTCATTTTCTACATTTCTTTATCATATTTGTAACGATAATAGATTCCATAAGCAACAACAAAAAGATAAGCAAAAACCAGAAGCAGCAGCGCTGCCAGCTCTACTTCCATCAAAGCAAAGGCCAACATCAAAGCCCCAAATACATAGATCATCATATCGTATGCCTTGGCTTTGGCCAGGCTCCCGATTGCGATATTGCGTTCGTCATTTTTTTCTATCTCTATTTCTTTTTCTTTTGTCGGATGGTTTTTCAAGATTCTCCGGCTGATTACGTCTCCCGTGCCGTGGCCGAAGATACCGCAGCCTAAACCAATACACACATAGGGAAGTACTCGCACCATTCCTTGCGGATCAATGCTTGTCTTAACAATATATATTCCTGCGCTCAACAAGAGTAATCCTAAAAACATTAAGATAACTGGCGACAGGCTCTTTTTCATTTTACCTCACTCTCCTCATATATGAAAATTTCCTCAATACTCAAATCAAAATAACGGGCAATTTTGAAAGCTAAAAGAATTGATGGATTATAGCGACCGTTTTCTAAAGAACCGATGGTTTGTCTGGAAACTTCCAAAGCGTCAGCTAATTCTTCTTGTTTGATGCCGTGCTTCTTTCGGATTTCTCCTAATCTGTTTTTCACATACCCACCCCTCTGATGTAAAGCTCGCTTTCCATGTCTTCAGTATACCATGAAATGATATAATGTCAAGTACGCTTTCCATCGCATGTGTTTATCGCATTAAAAAGCACCGCTGGTTATATGCCATGCGATGCTTCTATTATATTTGTGCTTATTTTCCAATGAGATAAGTGTCCATTTTCCATTTTCAACAGCCGTCTCGTAATTGCAGGCGATTTTACAAGTGGCATCATAGTCACCCTTTTCATAAAACGGAACTTGTTTCAAGAATTGGCACAGCACCATACTTGCCGACCAGATACCCTTTGTGAATGTTTTCATCCGGGCGCGGGGAGAATTCAGTAATATTGTAAAGCTCTGATGCCCCAGTTTTCTTGTCTTTATCTACAAGATAAATCTGATCCCGGCGTAGAACCTCCATATTCAGGAGTTCTGTATTATGTGTGGTAAAAACAATTTGTGCACCGTTCTTATTGCTTTTCTTGCTTTGATAACGTGCCACTATATATTCAACAAGCAGGGGATGCATTTCTTTTTCTATTTCATCAACGATTAAAACGCCTCCGTTTGACAGCGTTTTTTCTATAGCTGGAGCCAGTGCCATCAAATGTTTTGTACCATCTGATTCATCCGCAAGTTCCAGTGGATAGTACTTGATTTCACCGGTCTTACTCACCCCATAGTGCAACGCTGTTGCCTTTAGCTCACTGACACGTAGCTTTGCTTCAGCTTCGTTGGGGGCACTGGTTAAGGCATTCATTAAATTTTGTAACGCAGCCTTAATATCGTCCGGCAGATTATCGGGTAGCTCTCCTTGATTTATTAGTTCTCTATTACTTATCTCAAATTTCATATCCTGAATACCAATATCCGCCTTTTGCGCCGCAGAAACGATGGCCTTCAACATACCTGCATCTTCAGCATGCTGAATTATTTGATTAGGAATATCAGTGTAGTCTCGCGAAAAAACAACGCTTTCACGAAACCATTTCATTGCGGCAATACAAGGCTTATAGTTCATTGTACAGGATACTGCAAAATAGAGCTGGTTCGAGGCAACTGCCTCACTAATCATCTCTTTCTTCTTTCTTTCCGTATCTACAGGGAATGAAAACTCCTGTCCATTGCGTTCAAAAATAGTTGCTTTCTGACCTCTGGGATTGTGGTAAAGATATTCTGTCACAATCTTTGTCCTGGTAGCGGAAAAACCGTAGACATATTTAATCCCATCTTGCATGTAAGTATATTCAAATGATGTAGGTTCAATCTGCGAAGAATCATTCAGAGAAAACGGCTGCACAGGTATGGATGCCTTTTCATGTTGTGTCCGCTGCGCATTACGCACAAACTGGACGCCCAGCCAAAGGGCACGAACCAAATTACTTTTACCTCCACCATTCTTTCCATAAACAGCAGCGGCAGGCAACACTTTTTTGGACCCATAAGGTATTAAGCTTTCTTTATATTCTTTGAGGCCTGCTGCCAACATGGATAAAACAGACTCATCCCGAAACGAGCGATAGTTTGATACCTTAAATGTTATAAGCATAAGATACCCCCCTTAAATATAGTATAGCCCTTTTTTTAATTTATTCAACCTATATTTTAGATTTTCCCTCATTTTTTGTCTCTATTTATTTTGTTTCGCGGCAAATATACCTCATTCCTGCTGTAGCCCTATACCCATCAGTTTGTCTGTATAATCAGCCATAAACAACGGGATATTTAAGAGATCATCATCCAGCCGCAGGTTATTCAGTGAAAAACGAAGGCGAAGCTTTACCCTGTCACTATATTTTTCTTTATACTTCTTTAGGCTTTTGCTTGCTGTATTTGTTTCCGATTTTACCTCAACAGGAAAAATATCGTTCTCCCTTTGTATAAGAAAATCAACTTCATAGCGAGGGTTATCTGCCGTCCAATAACGCGGTATCGCTTCAAATTGATTTCTCAGTGCTTGCAGCACATAATTTTCACTCAGTGCTCCTTTAAATTCAACAAACAGACGATTACCCTCGCTAAAAGCGGAAGGTGCCAAAAGCGACAAACGGCGCAAAAGCCCGACATCTACCAGATAAACCTTGAAGGCGGACAAATCATCATAGGCTGAAATCGGCAGACCCGGTGCGTTGCTGCGATAGATCTTATAAATCAGGTTGGCATCGCAAAGCCATTGCAAGGCATCCTCATATTCTCTGGCACGGGTTCCTTCTTTAACTGCTTTATAGATGAACTTTTTATTTTCTCTGGCAAGTTGGGAAGGTATTGATTTCCAGATGAGTGAGATCTTTGGATAGTCTTTAGGGTCAGGATGTTTAGCAAAATCCCGTTCATAGGCCCCTAATATATTGGAAAGCACTTGTTGCATCAATTCGACATCCCTGTCTTCTGTCCAAGAACGAACGGATTCCGGCATTCCGCCGGTAACAAAATACATTTTCATCTTTTCGTAAAGGGGATTAAAGAACGCATCAGGAATTGGCTCAATCCTATCTAAGCTGTCAAGATAAGAGAGAAGATTTTCGTCGCCGTTGGCCATTAAGAATTCGGTGAAGGTCATCGGGCCGATTTCCATAAAATCTACCTTTCCAACGGGAAAAGAAGCCGGCTTCGATAGGGAAATGCCTAAAAGAGAGCCTGCACAAGCCACATGATAGTGGGGTGTGTTCTCACAGAAATACTTAAGTGTATTTAATGCGTTGCGACATTCCTGGATTTCATCGAATACTATGAGAGTAGCCTCCGGCTTATTTGGTTTGATTGTTTGTCCGCTGGCCATCATCAGGTTTTGCAGGATGCGTTCTACATCCTTTGTATTCTCAAAAAACTGCTTGTATTCCGGATGCTCATCAAGGTTAAAATAGGCAATGTTTTCATAATAACGCCTGGCAAATTCTTTCAACAACCAAGTCTTACCCACCTGCCGAACACCCTTTAAGATGAGAGGCTTTCGATATTTTGATTTTTTCCAGCGCAACAACCCCCGCATAATCAGCCTTTCCATAATTTCACTTCTTTCCTCATCACATTTTATTATGCTTTTTATGTTATTATATCACACTTTTATCAAAAATATTGTGTTACTACCCAAAAATCAATATATCAATCTTCATACAATTCCTCATCTATCAGCCCCAGCAAGGCCAAAAAGAGCACCGTAGTATTTTTCCTACAATGCCCTTAAAAAAGCTGTCTTAAAATTCTGCTGTTGCTCCGGTTGAATTAAATGCGTCCGCACCAAGATGCAACAAGGGGTCAACTTTTTTCCCTTCCCTGATAAGGACAAAATGAAGGTGCGGCCCTTCCTTGCTTTCCGCCAAGCCCGGTTCTCCTATCAGGCCGATAACTTGTCCGACTTCTATCATCTCTCCGGCTTGAAGAGATAATTCTCCCAGATGGGAATAAAAACTCTGCCAACCATTACCGTGGTCAATCGTGATTATTTTCCCTTCGTTATCCGATTCGCCGATAAGCGAGACTCGGCCCGACATTATAGCCTTAACTTTTGTCCCAATCCCTGCCTTGATATCCACACCGTCGTGGTAGCGAAAATCACCAAAGGTCTGCGAATAGCTGATTCCCCAGCCCCTGATTATTTCTCCCTCTGCGGGCCATACCATATTTGAGATATCACCCGCTACTGTTCCTGTAACAGGCTCAATTTGTTCCTCGCCTTCTGCCTCGGGACCTTCATCCCTTCCGCTTTCTACGAAGGAACCTTCCGGTTCCTGTTCCGGTTTCTGCTCTGTTTCTTGCCCTGGTACCGCTTCCTTGGCCTCTGTCTGGCTTATCCGGCCCGAACCGGGCTGTTCAAGCTTTGCTCCGCTTATTATCCCTGTCTTTTCCTGATTCCGGTCGCCCGACAAGGGCACCATGATTGTAAAGACGAGCGCAACTATTGCGAAATATACCGCTACTTTTCGATAATCTCGCGCAATCCTCCGCCAAAATTCCTTATATTTTCCCCGCAGCATATCTGATCACCTCATGGATAGCATAACCCCTTTGCGGAAATGCTAAACCACCTTTTGGCTAGCTGCCCTGCCGAATTTTTGCCAGTTCTACTCCTGTATAATAGTATTTAAGAATCTCCTCGTAACCCTTTCCTTCCTTTGCCCTGGCGGCTGCACCGTATTGGCACATCCCGACTGCGTGGCCGTGCCCAACGGAGGTTATTCTGATACGATTTCCCTCCGTCTCCCAGGTGAACAGCGTCGAGAGCAGCCCCAGCTTGCTCCGGACCTCGCTGCCGCTTATTTGTTTGCCGTTGATGTTGATTACCTTGACACGACC
Organism: Clostridia bacterium; assembly: GCA_018432615.1. Taxonomy (GTDB): domain Bacteria; phylum Bacillota; class Peptococcia; order DRI-13; family SM3-B62; genus SM3-B62. Next base: position 95,942 of record JAHDSQ010000004.1, on the reverse strand, counting down.
GGCCGGGGATTTTTCAGTAATCCGCACGCCTCCTCCCTCTCCGTTCAGTTTCGCTGCCGGCAAATATTGCAGTTTTGTGCCCAAAAGGTCATCCACTTCTTGCAGCGCGAGAACCTTTTCCGCCTCCTTGTTACCCTCCGAGTGATTACCGCAAGCTACTCCCCTGAGATAGGGGATTTCATATTTCCAAACATCCTCTGAATTTTCCGTACCGCGTCCTCCACAGGAGGCATGGTAAACAGGGTCGATTAATTGCCCGTCATAAAGCAGTACTCTCTGCCGTGTATCTTGAACCGCTTGTTTGATCTTTTGCAGGTACTTGTTATATGAGATCGGACCCCAACGTTTTTTCATTTCCTGACAGCTGATCCAGGCCTGATTGATCCCAGGATCCGAACTTATATCCGCCCGCAGATCAATCTCTTTTATACGGGGGTCCGCAACCTGCAGTCTCTTGACCGCATATGTCCTAGCCGCAACAGCTTGTGCCTTCAGCGCTTCCACCGGGAAAGAGGCCGGCATCTCGGCGGCCACAACTCCCACCACGTATTCCTCAAGCCCCATTTCCACTACCTCACCGGTTTCATGAAGCAGCACATTGATTCTTATATTGTCCCCCTCCATCCCGATGCCTTCCTCCCTGCCGCCGAAAATCAAATGCGATGCCCAGGGCAGGACAACCAATATCGCCAGCAGCAGCAAAAGATATATTAAGATGGTTTTTCTGCCTTTACCTCTGCGCCTAAAAAAAAGCATGTCAACAGGCTCCTAAACAAGTCCTTTTTAACAATGCTATGCAGGGCACATCATTATTAGAATTAAAGAAACCGCGATAAAGAAAACCCTTTCCGATAGAGCAAAGAAAACAGACCGAATGATGATCGGCCTGTAACTTCTTTACTTTCTTCACTTTCTCTAACTGCGTTGGATTTTTGCGCCTACACCGCGCAGCTTTTCCACAATTTTGTCATAACCCCTGTCAATATGAAAGGTGTTAGCAATCTCCGTTTCCCCTTCGGCGGCAAGACCCGCCAATATCAAGGCCGCTCCTGCCCGCAGGTCTGGCGCCTTCACCGGCGCTCCCGTCAGCCGCTGAACTCCTTCGATTACAGCGCTTCTACCCTCGATCTTAATGTGGGCTCCCATCCTTCTAAGTTCCTCCGCATGCATAAACCGGTTCTCGAAGACGGTCTCCGTCAAAACGCTTGTCCCCTGTGTCACCGTCATTAGAGACATAAACTGCGCCTGCATATCCGTAGGGAAGCCCGGGTAGGGAAGAGTCTTAACATCCACGGCTTTCATATTTTTCTCTCCTCTGACGTACAGCCCTGTGCCTTTCTCTTCTATCTGCATCCCAGCCTCTTTGAGTTTGGCAATGAGAGGCTTTAGATGGTCTTCAATAACATTTTCCAAAAACAGTTCCCCGCCTGTGATTGCTGCAGCTATCATATAAGTGCCCGCCTCTATCCGATCGGGTATGACATTATGGGTAGTCCCTCCCAGGCTGGTGACACCCTCGATTTTTATCACCTTGGTCCCGGCTCCCCTGATGCTGCCACCCATACTGTTGATAAAATTAGCCAAATCCACCAATTCAGGCTCCTCAGCCGCATTCTCGATAACGGTTGTCCCTGCGGCCAGCGCACCAGCCATCATGATATTCTCCGTAGCCCCTACACTGGGATAATCCAGATAGATACGGGCCCCCTTCAGCCTGTCGGCCTCTGCGGCGATATACCCGTGTTCCATGTTTATCCTTGCTCCCATCGCCTCAAAGCCCTTCAAATGAAGGTCTATCGGCCTTGTCCCAATAGCACAGCCTCCCGGCATCGATATTCTGGCCTTCCCCAGCCTTGCCAACAGAGGCCCCATGACCAGCACTGAAGCACGCATTTTTCGTACATAATCATAAGGTGCTTCGAAATTATTAATATTATTGGCATTAATCTTCACAGATTTGCCATTTATTTTCTCAACATCGGCCCCGAGTTCACATATCACATCACAAATCGTGCTTACATCGGCCAGTTGCGGCATATCCTGTATTACACAGTCGCCTTCCGACAGCAAAGCTGCCACTATTACAGGCAAGACGGCATTTTTTGCACCACTTACGGCAATTTCACCCGACAAACGGGCTCCACCCTGTACAATTATTTTCCCCAATAAGCTTCCTGACGACAAAACCGCAAGATATTATCCTGTTCCTGCTGAAACGGTTTTGCTCCAAGGCCCCCCCTTTCCATTTGCGCTAAATCGAACGATCCCATGTGCTCAGAGGACTCGCTGTTTACAATTCCACAAACCAACCCGGGGTTCCTTGTGCACAACAGTTCAATAGTCCTGATAGACCAGGGGCACCCCAACATAAAGGTAGGTTTCATTATCTACTTCATTATACCGCATTGCAACGTTAAGGTTAAGCCTTTTTCCGTCAACAAGTAAGGAATGGGAACAACTCCCAGTATAGTAGGAGTATCCGGCGAAAGTCTCCCCGTACACTCCCTCTATGTACTCGGCCTTCACAACGGCTGCCATTTTATCTGCCAGCTTCCTGCAAGCATCTTCTTCCAGCTTACCCTGCAAGCATCCTGTCATCGTTATCCCTATTTCACGCAAGACGTTCTCAATTTCGTTTTGCCCAGAACCTTTTTTCGGAAATATTTGACCGGCGGCGAGAAATGAACGGAGTTTACGATATACCTCTCCTGCTTCCTGGGGTTGGTCCGTCGCAAACATTATCCCCCAGTACGTCCCTCCCACCTCCGCACTCCTTGGCACTGTCTGCAGCGTGATCTGCCAAAATCCTTCTTCCTTAACTTCCAGGTGGGATACGCTGCAAAATCCGTCTTTTTCCGCCTGTACAGCCATCATTTCGCCGTCTAAACTAAATTCCTCGACTATGCGTTCATATATGACCTTCAACTCATCCAATGTCTCAATCCTATTACTAATTTGTCCCCATGATTCCAGTTTTATTTCATTTATTTCCTCACATCCCACAGTAAATACTTTCCTGGCAAGCTCACAAGCGTCCAATTCCTCCGCCGTATCCTCCGGTTCGGCTATGCAGGGTACAGAAAACAGCAAGGCCGCAACACACACGAAAAATAACGGTATTTTCAGCACACTTTTTTTCTCCATTCTTACCACTCCAAATGTGTTTTCTTATATTGTTTCCTAGATTTTACCATTTTATTCTGAAATTACCTAGACTTTTTTAAGAAATCTCCCCAACAAAAAAAGGACCCCTGATAAGAGTCCTTACATTGCAAGAGAGCCTTTATACTCCTTAATAAACTTTTCTGAGTTTATTATTTTTGTTTTTACTTCTTTCACTTTATGCATGCCACTTTTAAAATCATCACTTATTAGATAATCGGCTTTACCTTGAATTGCACATTTTAAAAACATTTCATCATATACATCATTTAAGTTTGGCGACTCTGTGCTCATTGTATTGATTGATTCCGAATCATAAAATAATTTTACCACGCTGTTTAAAATCTCTATCCGTGGTTTTTCACTACTCATATTTTTTATAGCAAACTTTTTTACAATGTATATTAGCTCTCCTATGGTATCTTGGGAAAAAAGCAATTTAATCCTTTTCTTATCAACCATATCTGTTACTTCAACACAATGTGATTGGTTATCGAACCATGACTTTATGAATACATTGGTATCTATTACAACTTTGGGTTTAGTCTTCATATCTTTTAATTTCTAATGACTTGCGCGCTTCGCTAGATGATATATTTTTTTCTTGCATTGAGTTTTGTATCATTCTTCTAATATCAGCCATATGCTCTGCTTTTTTCTTCTTTTCTTTTAAAGTAGTAGCCATTTTACCAACACCTTTCTTTTTTTCATTGAAAGGAATTATCTTATCCATATAATACCACTCCCTGAATTTCTTTTCAACATTATATATTTATTTTTGCCATTCAAGAAGCAGACCACCCGCTACTCCGTTTTTTTTGGAAAAACAAATGCACCGCAGATATATCTGCGGTGCATTTGTTTTAGGTTAATTGCTATAAATTAAGCAATCTATAGTTCTATTCTGCAAGAAAGCCTGATTTCCTGCTATATAATCAATTTTTTTCTCTCTTTAGGCCGATTTTACCTGTAAATTCAAGGAATAAATGGCAGTGGTTTGTCTTCTCTCCATCCCCAGTGGTGGTAAAGGGCCTGAACTATTCGCTCACTGGCATGGCCGTCGCCGTAGGGATTCACGGCCTGTGCCATCGCCAGGTATTTACTCTCATCCCGCAAGAGCTCATGGGTTGCCCTGTAAACATCCTCCCGTTTCGTTCCCACCAGCTTAACGGTTCCGGCTTCGACCGCCTCAGGGCGTTCTGTATTTTCTCTCAGTACAAGCACCGGTTTCCCCAGGGCCGGTGCCTCTTCCTGCAAACCGCCGGAATCGGTAAGAATGAGGTAAGACTTGCTCATCAGGTTCGCAAAGGGTTCATAATCAAGGGGCTCAACCAGGCTCACCCGTTCACTATCCCCCAGTACCTCTGAGGCAACCTTCCTCACTGCCGGATTTTTATGGACCGGAAAGACCAGCTGGACATCAGGAAATTCCCGAACAATGTCTTTCATTGCCAGATACATCTGCCGCATCGCTTCGCCTAAATTCTCGCGGCGGTGGGTCGTCACAACAATTATCCTTTTGCGGTCAAAATCCAACCTGTTTAAGGCCTCTTCCTGAAAAATATAATCGGCTTGTACCGCTTTAAGAAGAGCATCTATCACCGTATTGCCGGTAACGAAAATTTTTTCTTCTTCTCTCCCTTCCCGCAGCAGGTTCTCTCGGGAGGACATGGTCGGGGAAAAATGCAAATCACCGAGCATCCCGGTCAAACGCCTATTCATTTCCTCGGGATAAGGAGAATATTTATCGCCCGAACGCAGTCCCGCTTCAACATGACCGACCTCTATTTGCTGATAGTAGGCAGCCAAAGCCCCCACAAATGTGGTGGTGGTATCACCATGAACGAGAACTATATCAGGTTTATCCTTCCACAGAACATCCCGCAGCCCCAACAGGGCCCGGGAAGTGATATCGTGCAGTGTCTGCCCCGCCCTCATGATATCCAAGTCGTAATCCGGAACTATGCCAAACAGTTCCAAAACCTGATCCAACATCTCACGATGCTGGGCGGTAACGGCAACCCGGCAGTTGATTCGCGGATCTTTCCGCAGTGCCAGCACCAGCGGAGCCATTTTAATAGCCTCGGGTCTCGTCCCAAATATTGTTAGTACGTTCTTTTTCTTAACCATCATGCTAAATACCCTTTATTCTTCAATTTTTCCACGTGCCGACAAACGGCGTCTTCAATATCCACCTGATACTGCTCCTCCAGCACAAACATCATGGAAACAGCAGTCTGAGCCACATCCAGGAGTTCATCGACAATACATTCAATTATTTGATTTTCCTCTCGCTCAACAGGCTCCCCGTTCAATCCCCTGTATTTTCCAATCGCCTGGGCCAGTTCCCCGGCCTCCTCCATGAGTTTTAAGGCCGTGGATTCCATGGTGGGGGAAAGCTTATTAAGCCTGGGCAGGGCAATAATTTTCTGTCTCACTGCTCCATCTCCTCCCTTTTTGACCAAGGACACAATTCAACCTGTGCCTCCCGTAGTAAATCAAGGGACAGCTCATCAGGATAGGAACCTGAAAACACAATCCTCTTAATCCCTGCATTGATCAGCATCTTGCTGCAAAGCACACAGGGCTGGGTCGTGGCATACAGGGTTCCTCCGGCGATACTCACCCCATGTACGGCACTCTGGATAATGGCATTCTGCTCGGCATGCAGTCCTCTGCACAGCTCATGCCTTTGGCCGGGGGCAATGCCCAGCTTTTCCCGCAGGCAACCGGTCTCCGAACAGTGCAAAAGCCCCGAGGGTGCCCCGTTATACCCGGTAGCAATGATATGCTTGTCCTTGACAATGATGGCTCCCACCTGACGGCGCAGACAGGTTGAACGTGTCGCCACCAGAAATGCTATTTCCATGAAGTAATCGTCCCAAGAAGGACGCATCTCATCCCCACCCCTCGGTCTTTTTTCTCTATAACCTTACTATATCCTTATTCCACATTGAGAGGAAAACTGCTCGTCAATTCCTTCACAGCTGCAAGCGCTTTTTCCTTTTGGCTCTTTTGGGAACGTTCCGTTATCAAAAGATCAATGATTTCCGCAATCTTGCGCATTTCTTCTTCCTTCATCCCCCGAGAGGTCACTGCCGGTGTCCCTATTCTGATTCCACTGGTAATAAAGGGACTTTGCGGGTCAAAGGGTATGGCATTTTTATTCACCGTTACTCCTGCCTCATCCAGCAGTGCTTCGGCTTCCTTCCCTGTGATTTCTTTATTACGCAAATCAACTAGCAACAAGTGGTTATCAGTACCACCCGATACTAAACGGAAACCTTTCTCCGTCAAGGCTTGGGCCATGGCCTGAGCATTTTTGACTATCTGCTCCTGATATGCTTTGAAGTTCGGCAGCATGGCCTCCTTCAGGGCAACTGCTTTGGCGGCGATTACGTGCATCAAGGGTCCGCCTTGAGTTCCCGGGAAAACTGCTTTATCAATATCTTTCGCGTAACGCTCCTTACAAAGGATCATGCCTCCTCTGGGGCCCCTCAGGGTCTTATGGGTTGTAGTAGTTACCACATCGGCATACAAAACAGGATTGGGATGTAGCCCTGTTGCTACCAGGCCCGCAATATGCGCCATGTCTACCATGAATAAAGCCCCTACTTCTTTGGCGATCTCAGATATTTTGGCAAAATCTATAATGCGCGGATAGGCGCTGGCCCCGGCTACGATTATGCGGGGCCGGTTTTCTTTGGCCAGTGTCCGCATTTCGTCATAATCAATCCGCTCTGTCTTTTGATCAACACCGTAAGGAACAACTTTATAGTATTTTCCGGAAAGATTGACCGGGCTCCCATGGGTCAAGTGCCCGCCATGGGCCAGGTTCATTCCCAATATCATATCCCCCGGCTTCAGGAAAGCAAAATACACGGCCATATTAGCCTGTGCACCGGAATGGGACTGGACATTAGCGTGCTCGGCGCCGAAGACTTCTTTGGCCCTTGTACGTGCCAGTTCTTCTACTTCATCAACACATTCACAACCACCGTAATACCTTTTTTGGGGATAACCCTCGGCATACTTGTTAGTTAAAACAGAACCCTGAGCTGCCATAACTGCCCGGCTGACAAAATTTTCGGAAGCTATCAGCTCTATTTTGTCGAACTGCCTTTTTTCCTCACAGGCAATATATTCTGCGATTTCCGGGTCAACCGTCTTAACATATTTTTCGATATAATCCATTTCCGCATCCTCCTAGTTTACGCATTTATGTTTTTTTATATCTTTTTCTTCTCTATACTCATGATTTTTTCCACTCTTTTTTGATGGCGTCCTCCGGAAAACTTACTGTCAATCCAGACCTTAACTATCTCCAAGGCTAAACCTCTGCCCGTGACCCGTTCTCCCAAAGCCAGGACATTCGCATCATTATGCTCCCGTGCCGCCCTGGCGGAAAAGGTATCACCGCATAAGGCCGCGCGCACGCCGGGAACTTTGTTGGCAGCTATGCTCATACCTATTCCCGTGCCACAAATCAGGATTCCTTTTTCCATTCGTCCCTCCGCCACAGCCCTAGCCACAGCAAAGGCTATATCCGGGTAATCGCAGGAAGACGGACTAAACGTTCCAAAATCTTCTATCTCATATCCATTTTCCTCCAACCACTCTCTGATCTCCTCTTTGAGGTTATATCCGCCGTGATCCGAGCCTATTGCAATCTTCACCGCTACCACTCCTGCCCTATCATAATTACTAATTCTATCATATTTGTCCCTGCTGCAAAACGGTATTTTCCTCTTGAACTCGGCTTAAACTCAACCACTGTTTAAAAGCTTGTCCAAAGCCTTCCTGATATAAAGCAGTAATTCCTCGGCACAGACCCGGTAGTACTCCATCGGCTTGCCGAAGGGGTCCAACACATCTCGTTCCGCCAACTGCTTTTCGATCCCCTGCAGACCTTCCGCATCATCTGTGATGATACCGGCCAATCTGTTTTCCCATTCCAGTAGCTCTCCTTCTACTTCCTTAAGTTGTGTCAGCAGTTCTCTTCTCCGCTGCTGCAGCGCTTCAAGCTCTTTTTGGTGTGCCTTGTAATAGTTCTTTTTCTTGTTGTCGATCCTCTCGTAAATACGGGTGGCTTCCTCCGTCAACTTCTTTAAATTCTTGTCCGGCTCTACATATTCCTTAAGAAGGTAGACCTTCCCCCTGGCCTTTTCTTCAATCCGTTCAATATGCTCCTTATGCCTTTCGGTCATGACAAGAATCAAATCGGCCTCTTCAACCAGCTCCGGTGTCAGCTTTCTGGCACGATGCCCGGCTAAATCAATGCCCAACTCATTCATAACCGTTTTGGCATGCAAGGAAGCCGGTTCATTATCGACAGCGCCTGTTCCGGCTGAAATTATCCTTATTCTTCTGCTGCTATTGCTCCTCCTGGAAAGATAATCCCGGGCTATTGCCTCTGCCATTGAACTGCGACAAGTATTACCCGTACATACAAACAAAAGGGTGATGGTTTTCTTTTCCGTCATACGCCCTCCTCTTTTTCGTGAGAATCTGTATTCCCTTTTCTATAATAATAGTTTTATACCTATCGCGGCAAGAATTATTCCTCCGGCCAGCCCCGCCTTTTCCCCAAAGGCGTGGCCGAGTCTTCCGCCGAAGAGCAACCCTGTTACAGTCATCAGCCCCGCAATGACACCCATGGACAGCACGGTCAAAACCAAGTCTACTTTCAAGGTACCCAGACCGATACCCACAGTCAGGGCGTCCAAGCTGACACTGACTGCCATGGCCAGCAAGGCCAGCAAACTTGAGGTGTTGATATTAACGCCGCACTCGCCCTTAGCCTTTTTAAGGTGGTCCCAAGTCATACTCAAGCCAATGCCGATTAACACCAATGCTCCAATCGTACCCGCTACCGGCCCGGCGATTTTCCCCAGATAGGCCCCCATACTCAAGCCCACCAGGGGCATAAAAACATGAAACGCCGCCACGGTAGCAGGAACCAGCAGCATCTCCCTGCGTCCTGCCGCACCTGACAGCCCGATACAGACCGCGACGGAGAAAGCATCTATTCCCAACACTACCGAAACCAATAATACCGCAGGATAATCCATAATTCCTCCTTGCACTTTGCATCTTATACCTTACACCTTACACCTTAATGACTTTGTATTCCGCCGATTTGAGTAGTCTATCCATCAGGGCTGACCCTAACCCTTCACTTATGTATGTCTCGGTCAGAACCACATCTAAGCCGTATTCATCACATTGCCGCAGTTCCCTGTAAATATTATGGGCCACGCTCGCCAGATTTTCGCGTTCACCGATGCTTTTGATATAATCCCCGCTAACCGGGGTTTTCTCCTTGGCCTGTCGCCACACGTCTTCTGTGAACAAGAGCCCCACCCTTTTACCCTCTTTTCTTATGCCCTCGCTGATCTTTGCGGCAGCCTGCAGAATATTTTCCACCCTGCCTTCGATAAGGACGACCTCAGCCTTTGGTGAATAATGTTTGTATTTCATCCCCGGCGCTTTAGGAATTTCTTGTAATTCCAAGGACTTGGACTCAGCTGCAATGACTTCCCCTACTGCCTTTGTTATCTCTTCCCGAGTGACCCCACCCGGTCGCAAGATGACCGGGGTTTCCTGTGTTACGTCAAGGATTGTTGATTCCAGGCCTAAACCCGTGGGGCCGCTGTCCAGTATGGCCTCGATACGACCGTTTAAATCCGCGTAGACATGTTCAGCCATAGTGGGACTGGGGTAGCCGGAACGGTTGGCACTGGGTGCGGCAAGGGGCACCCCTGCCGCTTTTATTAAGGCCAAAGCCGTTTTATGCTCGGGCATCCGCAGGGCTACCGTCTCCAAACCGGCGGTCACCTCTGCCGGAATGTGGGGCAGTTTTTTCATAATTAGGGTTAAGGGACCGGGCCAAAATCTTTCCATCAGCACTTGGGCTTTCAAAGGGATATCAGCCGCAAGGTCCTTCACTTCTTCCACCGCCGCAACATGCAGAATCAGAGGATTATCCTGAGGCCGACCCTTGGCTAAAAAAATTCTTTTTAAGGCTTGGGGTAAAAAAGCGTGAGCTCCCAACCCATATACCGTCTCTGTGGGAAAGGCCACCAATCCGCCTTCCTTGATAATTTCTGCAGCACGCCGGATATATTGTTCCTGCGGCTTTTCTGCATCTATTTTCCACCACTGTGTCTGCAAACCCTTTTCTTCCTTTCCTCCCATTTTTCATTTTGCCATTTTATTCTTTGTCCGGGCAACGTCCCGCCACAACTCTGTTTTTACCGGCGGCATCCCTGATTATTTCGATTTCTTCAAAGCCTCTGCTCTTTAAGATTCCGGCAACGTCCTCGGCCTGCTGCCAGCCTATTTCAAACAACAGGCTGCCGCCGGGTTTTAAAAATTCCGGGGCGGCAAAGGCAATACGCCGATAGAAGTCAAGTCCATCCGTTCCCCCCACCAAGGCCAGCACCGGCTCCTTTTTCACATCCTCCGGCAAACCGGTCATTTCCTCTTCACTGATATATGGTGGGTTGGAAACGATTATATCATACCTCTTTCCCAAAGGCAGGGGGGCAAAAAGATCTCCTAAATAAAAGGATATTCGTTCGCTTACTCCCAATATTCCCGCATTTTCTTCGGCCAACTCACAGGCTTTTGGCGAAATGTCCACCGCCTCCACCCGGCACTTTGGCAGGTAATAGGCAATGCTCACGGCCAAAGCGCCGCTGCCCGTTCCCAAATCCAAGACAAGAGGCCCCTTACTGCCCTGCAACCTTTTGATTACTTCTTCCGCCAAAGTCTCGGTATCCCAGCGGGGAATAAAAACCCCCGGCTTCATTTTCAACTCCAAGGACATGAATTCCCATGTTCCTAAAATGTATTGGAGGGGTTCCCGCCCCGCCCTTCTCTTCAATACCTGCAGGTATTGTTCCCAATATGCCTGCCCCAATTGCTCATCGAGCTCCAACGCCAGCTCAAGCCGGCTCTTTTGCCGAACAGAGGCTAACAAGATGCGGGATTCCAAATGAGCAGTCTCTTCGTCAAATCCCTTTTCCCTCAAAAAAGAAGCCGCCCACTGGAGGGCTTTTCTACCAGTTCGCGGCGTATATGCGGTATCCATCAATCCACCCTCTTTAATTTTTCTGCCTGATCAGATGTGATTAGGGCATCAATGAATTCATCAAGTTCTCCCTGTAAAACTTCCTCCAGCCGATATGAGGTTAAGCCTATCCGGTGATCGGTGACCCGACCTTGCGGAAAATTGTATGTCCTGATCCTCTCGCTACGATCACCGCTTCCCACCATAATCTTGCGAGCACTGGCCAGCTCCCCGGCCTGCTCATCCTCGGCCTTTTCCAAAAGCCTCGCCCGCAGTACCTTCATAGCCTTATCCTTGTTCTTGTGCTGGGATTTTTCATCCTGGCAGGAAACGACTATTCCCGTAGGCACGTGGGTTATCCTGACTGCCGATTGGGTAGTGTTAACAGATTGGCCTCCCGGTCCGCTGGAGCAAAAAATATCGACTCTCAAATCGTTTTGGCTGATATCGATATCTACTTCCTCGGCCTCGGGCATCACCGCCACCGTGGCCGCCGAGGTATGAATCCTTCCCCCCGATTCGGTAACGGGTATCCGCTGCACCCGGTGAACGCCGCTTTCAAATTTCAGCCTGCTGTACGCTCCTTTGCCTTCGATGATGATGATTACTTCTTTAAACCCGCCGATATTCGTATAATTGGAGGACAGCATTTCAACCGCCCAGTTCTTTTTCTCCGCATAACGACTATACATCTTCAACAAATCGGCGGCAAACAAAGCAGCCTCTTCTCCCCCGGTGCCCCCGCGGATTTCAATGACAACGTTTTTCTCATCATTGGGATCCCTGGGCAACAGCAGAATGCGCATCTTCTCCTCAAGGACCTTTTTCTTTTCCTTTAGTTCCTCCAGCTCAGATAGGACCAACTCCCGGAAATCATCTTCCAGCTTATCCTCCAAAAGGCTTTTGTTTTCCTCTATTGTTTCCTGAGCACTTTTATATTCCCTATAAACGGAAACGACCTCAGTCAGTTCCGCATGTTCTTTCGTATACTTTTGCCATTCGTTTTGCCTGTTAATGATTTCCGGATCGCTTATCAAATTGCTTAGCTCATCGTAGCGTTCCTCCAGGCCTTGTAATCTTTCCAGCATATCTTTGTACACCTCTGGTCTAATTTTGTTCCAGTTCCAGAACCCGGTTTAAGGCCTGTATCGCCACTTCAAGTTGGTTCTCATCGGGTTCTCTGGTAGTTAGTTTTTGCAGCCACAGCCCCGGGGCACTCAACACTCTTACCACCGGATTCTTAATGTTTTTCCCGGCAAACTTTAAAAACTCATAGGAGATCCCTGCAACCAGAGGCAAGAGGATTATTCGTGAAACCATCCGCGCCGCAAGGGTTTGTTCTCCCAAAAGGGAAAACACCAAAATGCTTATCACCATCACAATCAGTAAAAAACTCGTTCCGCACCTAGGATGAAGTGTTGAGTATTTACAGGCGTTTTCAGGTGTAAGCTCTTCTCCGGCTTCGTAAGCATAAATGGTTTTATGCTCCGCCCCATGGTATTGAAAAACACGTTGAATATCCTTCATCAAGGATATTCCCCAAATATATAGAAGGAACACGCTTATCCTGATTACACCCTCAATAATATTCTGCCAAATAGGGGTCTGGACATAGTCGTTGAGCAGATGGGCCAGCCCTGCCGGCAAAAGGAAAAAAAGACCTACCCCCATCGTCATGGCAAAAACCACAGACAGGGCCATCTCCCAATTGCTGATGCTCTCACCTTCTCCCTCGCCCTCCACAACCTGGTTGGCTGAATAGGTAAGGGACTTGACACCGATAACCAGGGATTCCAGCAAGGCAACAAACCCCCTGAGTAGGGGCCATTTTAAAATTTTATATCTTTCCGTAACAGAATTTAGCGGACGGGATTCCAGAACAATTTCGTCCGGCTTCCTGCGTACGGCGATGGCCACATTCTTCTTTCCCCGCATCATGACACCTTCAATAACCGCCTGCCCGCCATAGGTTGTATTCGACAACTCGCTTAACACCCGCTTTCCGTCATGACAAATATAGCAGAGCCTGGGCTCTGCTATGAATAGCCTTATTCAAGACCGTATTTTGATTTAAACTTCTCGACCCGACCTTTGGTAAAGACATTACGTTGTTTGCCGGTGTAGAAAGGATGACAGTTTGAGCATATCTCAACCCTCATGTTCTCCTTTGTAGAACTGGTCTCAAAGGAGGCACCGCAAACACAAGTAATCGTGGTCTTCTGATATTTTGGATGAATACCTTCTTTCATGCTTTCACCTTCTTTCCCACGTATAACCACAGAGACTTACAGAAGTCTCACAGCTTCTCATACATTGCATGATTATACCACAGACTTTTATCACGCGCAAGAAGGAGGAGGAAGAAAAATTTGCGTCTTAACCCGTCTTAATGCGCTCTTACTTAATGCGCTTATATATAATTTCCTCGTGGGTACTTACTTTCTCCTCGATACGGTTTAATTGTTCCGTGTGTTGTTTATAACCGTCGAAAAGAACAGCGATTTTGGGGGATATTTCATTTTCTATTTGTATCCTGGTTTTTGCAACATCGGTTTCGACTTTGGCAACACGTTCTTTTATCCCAGTTATGTCTTGCTTCATGCCCGTCATGTCTTGCTTCATGCCCGTCATGTCTTGCTTCATAACGGTCATGTCTTGATTCATAACCGTGATATCTTGGCGCATACCCGTGATATCTTGGCGCATACCCGTCATGTCTTGGGTTAGCTGAGCTAAGTACCCAAGTACTTTGCCTTGAAAATCATTGTTTCCCATCTTAACACTCACATCCTCACATACTTGGGTTTCTTCTCAATATTGTGTTTAGCGTCAATAAAACGCACCGTACCGGTGGCTCCGCGCATAACGACGGTATGGGTCGTGACGGTATCCCCGTAATAGCGAACACCTTTTAAGAATTCTCCGTCTGTGATTCCCGTAGCAGTGAAAATGACATCGTTGCCTTTAACGAGATCATCGATAGTCAAAACTTTTTTCAAATCCGCGATACCCATTTCCCGTGCACGTTCCGCTTCTTTTTCGTCTTCCGGCCACAGCCTGCCCTGGAACTCTCCGTCCAGACATCTTAATGCCGCAGCCGCCAAGACCCCCTCCGGTGCACCACCGATTCCCATTACCATATCTACCCCTGAACCGGGAATAGCCGTTGCCACCGCAGGTGAAACGTCCCCATCGGTAATCAGCTTAATCCTGGCCCCGATTTCCCTCAACTCATCGATGATATGCTTGTGCCGGGGACGGTCCAGGACTACCACGGTGACATCGGAAATCCCTTTGTTTAAACAGCTGGCCACCGCTTTGACGTTCTCGGTAACGCTTGCGTCCAAGTTGATTTTTCCTTTTGTACCCCTTCCTGCGGCAATCTTCTCCATATACATATCCGGCGCATGCAAAAGACACCCCTTTGGCGCAGCGGCCAGCACAGCAATTGCTCCGGTCAATCCCTTGGCTATCAAATTGGTTCCTTCCAAGGGATCCACCGCAATATCAACCTGCACATTTCCTCCCGCTCCGACCTTCTCACCGATATATAGCATCGGTGCCTCATCCATTTCTCCTTCTCCGATAACTATCGTACCGTCGATGTTAACGGTATCGAACATGGCCCGCATGGCTTGCACGGCGGCATCATCCGCAGCGTTCTTATCCCCTCGCCCCCACCAACGTGCCGATGCTAATGCGGCGGCTTCGGTCACTCGGACGAATTCCATTGCCAACTCCCGTTCCATAGTACATATTTTTCTCTCACTGCCCACTTGCTTCGCCTCCTGCAGCAGTTCTTTCTGCTTTTCTTAATCTCTATTGCTTTATGCTTTCTGCCCTTTTATGACTTTTTCCCAGTCTGCCAAAAAGCGTTCTATACCTATATCGGTCAAAGGATGCTTCATCATTCCCGTTAAGACTTTAGTGGGAATAGTGGCGATATGGGCCTTGGCCTTGGCCGCCAAAACAACATGCAGCGGATGTCTGATGCTGGCTGCTATTACTTTGGTGGGATAACCGTAATTCGCAAATATTTCTACAATATCGCTTACCAGAACCATACCGTCATGCCCGGTATCATCAAGCCGACCCACAAAGGGGCTCACATATGTTGCCCCCGCCAAAGAGGCTAAAAGTGCTTGGTTCGCTGAAAATATGAGGGTCACGTTGGTCTTAATACCCTGTTCGCTAAGAACATGGACTGCTTTTAGGCCCTCCTTGGTCATCGGTATCTTGATTACCACGTTTTCCCTGATAGCAGCCAACTCCCGGGCCTCTGCAATCATTTCCCGGGCCTGAGTCCCGATAACTTCTGCACTTACCGGTCCGGGTACGATTTGAGCAATCTCCCCCACCAGTGTTTTAAAGTCCTTTCCCTCTTCCTTCGCCACCAGCGACGGATTAGTCGTGACTCCACTGATAACGCCGAGTTCCACTCCTTCACGTATTTCCTCAAAATTAGCGGTATCCAAAAATAGTTGCATAAACAAACCTCCCCCGTCTTTTCTAAGCTTTGCCGCTGCTGCCGAAAAGACGTATTTTTTCCCTGATTATCTCCGCCATTTTCTCTTTGGCGGGACCCAGTATCTTCCGCGGATCTATTTCCTGCGGCTTATTCCGGACAACCTCGTGTACTCCTCTGACAAAAGCCTCTCTGATATTCGTATCTATATTAACCTTGCGTACACCCAAGGAAATAGCCTTCTTGATATCTTGGTCCGGCACTCCCGAAGAACCGTGCAAAACGATGGGTATATCAACCAACTCTTTGATTTTCACCAGCCTGGCAAAATCCAACTTCGGCTCAAACTTATACTGTCCATGAGCGGTTCCAATGGCTACCGCCAACGCATCTACACCGGTGCTTTCGGCAAAAACTTTAGCCTCCTGGGGATCTGTCATCATCGCTTCCTTATCCGATACCCTCACATCGTCCTCGGTACCCCCGATTTTGCCAAGCTCTGCTTCGGTGGAAACCCCCACCGCCTGTGCTATCTCAACAACCTTTTTCGTCATCATGATGTTTTCTTCCAAGGGCAGTTTCGAGCCGTCATACATGACCGATGTAAACCCGCTTTTGATACACCTGACGACCTGGACGAAATCCGTGCCGTGATCCAAATGCAGGGCCACGGGGACAGTAGCTTTACCGGCGGCAATATTGACCAAACCAACGATAAAATCCAACCCCGCGTACTTAATGGCCCCTTGACTGGCCTGGATAATGACCGGGGCATTCTCGGCCTCAGCCGCTTGAACGATAGCCTGAACTATCTCCATATTATTGCAGTTAAAGGCCCCTACCGCGTATCCGCCCTTTTCCGCTTTTTGCAACAGTTCCTTGACAGTTACCAGTGACATGAATATTACCCCCTCTTTCGTATTTTAATTATTAAGTTTATATGATGTAAATTCTTTCCTAATAACACCATTTATATGAGTATTTACACCGGGACAAAGAAAAAAGGCTTTATCTCTGCCTTTAACATTGCTCCGACTATGCTGATTCGGCTGTTATCGAATTCTTGTCGCTTATTCTACAGGCCAATACTTGCGCAGCTTGCTGTCATCCAGATACTTATATGAACCGGCCTCCAAAAGGATATTTCCTAAATTGCACACACGGTTTAAATCCCGGGGAGTCTCGGCAAACAAAATCCCCACAGCCTGACAGTGCGGACAGGTCAACTCTATCCTGTCCGGAAACACCTCCACCTCTAAACGGTTGTTGCCACAACTGCAGGAAACAAGCCCTTGTCCGTTCAAATCATTCACATATTCCAAAACACGCCTCATAATCCCGGTGTTGGAAAAATATCCGTCATATTCGACATCTTTAAGCATTTGTCGCACCGATTTATCAATGGCTTTTATATTTTCTTTCACCAGATCTCTTTGCCCAAACAAGCCAATCTCCATCCCTGTATTTTCACAGCTAATGGTTTTTACCTCATCACTCCACATGTTTATCGACTTATATGTAAAAGTATGCTTTGCTTCGCACATTATACACTCAACTTGCAAGCAAAAGTGTGTTTTCCCTTTTTTCGTTATTTCTAAAACAGCTTCCCCGCATTCGCAGGTCATACCGATACTCTCTTTTCGACCAAAATCAAAGCGGGATACGGAAAGCAAGACTAATCTGCCGCAATTCGGGCAACGCAAGGCAATTGTCGTGCGGGCAGATATTAGCATTACGTCTCCTCCTTTCCTACCGCTTAATCGTTGGGTATCTTAACTGTTTACAATCAAGTATTCTTCATCATCAGCTAAATTCCTTCCACGCAGCAAGAAAAGTTGTACTCCCTGTTTTACCTTATTATGGCTGCAATATTCTTTTCAACAAACTCTTGATCCCTTCAAGATCAAAAGGCTTTTTTAGCATTGCGCATGCCCCGTGCTTGATAGCATCCTCTAAAAGCAGAGACCCTCCGTACCCTGTCATGACGACAGCCTTAATCTGTGGAACAATCCTGCACATCCTTTCTATGGTTTCCAGTCCGCTTAGTCCCGGCATTTCCATATCAACCAATGCTGCCTTGATGTCGTTACTGCCGATTAGTTCTAAAGCCTCTTTGCCGTTTGCCGCCGTTAGCACTTCGTATCCTAGCAATAAGCACGTCTCTTTCAATAACCCTCTGATGCCTTCGTGGTCATCCACAATCAGAAGCATATCAGCAGTTTCCATTGGCAGTCCTCTCCCCCATTGAAGCTATTTTGCGGCAAGTCCTTTTGCCTCGGTGGTTATTATCCTTCCTTCCCTGAAGGATTTAATCTCCCCGTTCTCAAAGTACACCCTAGGCATGAGCGGACTTACGGCGGTCCTCCGAACAGGAACCGTAGCCCAGGAACCAATCTTTAACCCCGGCACATTGCTGACATCCACCATTGTCAGTTGCATACCGGCTTTGCCAATAACGCGACCTTCGCCTTCTTCAAAAAAAACCGGCTGAGCGGCTCTTTTAATATCAAGGTATTGCAGAAGGGGTTTGAGCATTCTTTTGAGCAATTCCATAAAACCGGAGGGTTTGAGCATCGGCTCTACCTGCAACCCGTCCGCAAAACCAAGAGATATAACGGCAACCTTGGTTTTGTGTTTTGTTTTATATGCCTTGCTATAACCTACGTTATGTCCCGGCGGCAATTCCCGCAAAGAAACGACCCTTGTCTTCAACGTCCAGGGATTCCGGAGGGAAAGACTTTCCCGCAGATGGGCATTCGGATACTGTCCAAAAAGCACAGTGCCCACCCTGACCATATCCAGGTGCATATTTGGAAGCTCAATCAGCGCCGCACTGTTGCAAATATGTCTGATCAAATCTCGGAAACCGGCTGCTTCCAAAGCATCCATCGCTTCTTTAAACAAGCGGAACTGGCTTTGTGCATATCCTTTTTCCCGCCACATGGCTGTGGCCAAATGAGAATACACCCCTTCCAGCTCTACCCCGGCCATGGATTTAAGCTCACAGGCCGCCTCAACAACCTCCCCCGGCCAAAACCCCGTTCTGCCAAAACCAGTCTCCACCTTTAAATGGACCTTTATCTTGCGGTTTATTCCTGCCGGCACTTGTCTTAAAAAGACTAAGCCCTCTCTGGCCCCTATTGTGACCGTCAGATTACTGTCAATAATGTCCCGCATTTCCTCCTGCAAAAAGGGTCCAAAAACCAGGATAGGCACGGAAATACCTGCTTCTCTCAGTTCCTTGCCTTCTGCGACATTTGTCACACCCAGCATCTCAATGCCTTCACGCTCCAAAACCCGACCGGCTTCCACCGCTCCAAGGCCATAAGCATCCGCCTTCACAACACCCAGTATTTTTACTTCCGCTTTGACTTTCTTTTGTACTTCCCGGTAATTGTGTTTTACGGCATCCAGATCGATCTCGACTCGGCTTTTTGTTTTGGCCAAAAGACCCATTTTCTACCCTTCCTTTTCTTCTGAATTCTCATTGTCTCGTCAGTTTCCTGCTGGTTTAACCCGATTTTTCAAGCCGATGAGCCGGCGAATATTTTTCTGATATATCGGTTCCAGGTTTGTCCACAGCTTATAGTAAAAGGGCGAAAAGACCAAATCATACTCACCCACAAACTCCGTATACTCCCCGTTAAAACCCTTCTTAAAACGATAGAGTCCATAAAGCGGATTGTCCTCGGAAAGATTGCCGGGAACACCCCGGAAATCATACATGACACAGTCACTTTTTTGGGCCCATCTGATCATTTCCCATTGCAACAGGTAATTAGGCATCACATTACGATGTTCGTTGGAGGAAGCCCCGTAAATATACCAGGCCTTGTCACCGAAAACAAAGGCCAGCGTACCTGCTATGGCCTTTTCTTGATAATAGGCCATAAAAAGCTTCAAATATCCTGCCGGCATCAGATAATCCCAGAGATCCGCAAAATAATCATAGGAACGGACCAAAAATTTATCTCGTTCTGTTGTTTCTTTTAGTATCCGGTAAAATTCCGGCAGCTCGTCCTTGCCGCAATCATCCCGGACCTCCACTCCTCTTTTCTGCGCCAATCTGATGTTGTAGCGGGTTTTATGATGAAGGTTGGCAAAAAGCGTTTCCTCATCCGGAGTAATATCGAGACGAAATACATATTTCGGCTGTACTCCCGAAAAACCCTCCCCCTTCTCCGCCGAAATAAATCCTCTTTTTTGGAGGTAATTCCGAAAAACCATATCTGTTGAAGGAATGTCCGGGTCTAATTTTAGAAAAATCGCTTGACGTTTTTGGGCCAGCTTTTTGACTTCCGCAAATAGGCTGTCCATTAGCACCTCATCATGAATATCCCCTACCGGTCCTCGCGGGGCATAAAAAATATTTTTACCCAGCACAGGAATTTTTCTCTGCAAGATGCTGATAGCCGCCTGGGGATTCCCGGCAGAATCTTCCAGCAACAGCCTTAGGGGCTGCCATTCGCCCTTGCCTTTGATTTCACCCCATTCATACGACTGGAGAATATGTCCTTTGGCGGCGGCGGCGACAAAGTCGTTGTAATATTTTTTTTCCTTTTGTCCAATCAACTTGGCGTGGTACATAAGGACCTCCCCTATTATCCATTATTCTAACCATTGTATTTTCGAATCTATACAGCTCATCCGGCTTGTCCTTCAAGGCGAACAACAAAAGGGCTGCCCCCGGCGAACATTCGTGTAGGAAACAGCCTTTTCTGCTTGATAAAAACTAGTATTGCTATAGATTGTTTTCCTTCTGCTGTTTCACCTCTATGGCCGCACCCAAGAAGTCACGGAACAGCGGATGGGGTCTGTTGGGCCGCGATTTAAATTCGGGATGGAACTGGCAGCCTACAAACCAGGGATGTTCTGCCAGCTCTATGATTTCGACTAACCTTTCGTCAGGTGAAAGACCGCTGATAACCAACCCTTTGCTTGTCAGCACTTCCCTGTATTCATTGTTAAACTCGTAACGATGGCGATGCCTCTCGGAGATAAGTTCCTCTTGATAAGCGGCATGAGCCTTTGTCCCCGGCTTTACCACACACGGGTAACTGCCTAGCCTCATAGTACCGCCCATATCCACAACGTTTTTCTGCTCCGGCAAAAGGTCGATGACCGGATGAGGAATATCCGGGTCAAACTCCGAACTGTTTGCAGCCAACCCCGCGATATTACGGGCAAATTCCACTACCGCCAACTGCATACCTAAGCATATCCCCAAAAACGGGATATTGTTTTCCCGGGCATAACGGGCAGCTTCCAGTTTTCCTTCAATACCTCTGTCGCCAAAGCCTCCGGGTACCAAAATACAATCAGCATCCTGAAGAAAGTCCCCCGGTTTTGCTCCGTTTTCTAAATCCCCGGAATATATCAAGTCTACCTTCACACAGGTATCATGATGGATCCCGGCATGCTGCAAGGCTTCGCTGACACTCATATAGGCATCGGGAAGCTCTACATATTTACCGACAAGAGCCACACGCACAACACCTCGTGACCCCCTGATCTTAGCGATAAGCTCCTTCCACTCACCTATCTCGGATTTCCCACACTTTAAATCCAGCCTCTTGACAACGATATCCGCTAATCCTTCACTTTCCAGAGTCAAAGGAACTTCATATATTGAATCGGCGTCAACGCACTGAATAACCGCATTGTTATCGATATCACAAAACAAAGCCAGCTTATCCACCATCTCTTTTGACAGCGGTCGTTCCGATCTGCAGACAATCGCATCCGGCTGGATACCGATACCCTTCAGTTCCTTCACGCTGTGCTGTGTAGGCTTGGTCTTCGCTTCACCGGCTGCTTTGAGATAAGGCACCAGGGTGACATGTATGTACATAGTATTTTCCCGCCCTAATTCACCCTTCAACTGTCGAATGGCCTCGAGAAAAGGCAAGGATTCGATGTCCCCGACCGTCCCTCCAATTTCCGTAATAACTACGTCCGGCCCGTACTCTTGGGCCACCCTTTTTACAGCATTCTTTATTTCGTTGGTGATATGAGGAATGACTTGTACGGTACCCCCCAGGTACTCTCCCTTTCTTTCTTTGGCGATCACAGAGCTGTAGATCTGCCCTGTCGTAACATTGCACGAACGGCTCACGTTAATATCAATAAACCTTTCGTAGTGTCCCAAATCCAAATCCGTTTCCGCACCGTCGTTTGTCACAAATACCTCGCCGTGTTGATACGGACTCATTGTTCCCGGATCGACATTAATATAGGGGTCCAGCTTCAACACCGCTACCTTCAGACCCCGACTTTTCAGCAGTCTCCCTAAAGACGCCGCCGTTATTCCTTTTCCTAGGGAAGACACAACCCCTCCGGTGACAAAAATATATTTAGTAGACAAATTATTCCCCCCCAGTTAATTTACATACCTTTTAAATTTTATACTTCCCCTTTCTGACAGTCAACATCATAAACACCATAAAGTTTAAAGTTCGCATTTTGCATTTTGTCGCTATTCTTCAACATCACTGCGAGTTCCATTGGGAGGTGTCATTTTTTTCGCCTTGAGCAGTGCTGCCTTTTTTATAATCAAATTTTCTTGTGAACGACGATAAAAGGGCGTCCCCTTACTTGAAGTATGCGAAATATTACGCCTGATCACCTTTCCTTTCCCCCATTCTCTTAGACCCCAATTGCCCTGTCCTAAAGAAGCAAATCTGCTATCCAGGTTGATTTGAGTATGGAATGCCGCCATTTGTTGGGGGGTTTTATCCTTGATACCTTTGATTTCAAAGACATCCTGAGCCAACTCGCGAAAATTCTGACTCTGCCCTCCCATTTTTAAGAGCCGATAAGCGATCTCTACCTCATCCAGCTTGGGATTAATACCCTTGTAGTCATCCATTAGGCCACTCTCCTCATCGCGAACCGTAAAGTTCACTACATCCTTTCCGGCGCGGATACTCCCAATAAGCCCAAAACATTACGCAGGGTGATGCGAACAGCGTCAACCAATAATATTCTGGCCTTTTTCAGCTCATCATCGTCCGTCAATACCCGACAACTATTGTAGAAGCTATGGAACAAGGAGGCGAGTTCATGGGCATATCTGGTCATGCGGTGGGGTTCCATACTGACCGCAGCCCCGGTAATTTCCTCAGGTAGGGCTGCAATTTTTTTGATCAACTCTATTTCAGCGTCCTCCTGCAACAGACGGAAATCAACCTCTTCTACAGTAGGCATGTCATGAGAGAACGCCTTAAGTATACTGTTTATCCGCGCATGGGCGTATTGCACATAATAAACGGGATTTTCTGATGATTCTTCTTTGGCAAGATCTAGGTTAAAATCCAAGTGACTATCCGAACTGCGCATCACGAAAAAGTACCGGGCTGCGTCCTTGCCCACCTCATCTATCAATTCGGAAAGCGTAATATATTGACCGCTTCTTTTGGACATGCGAACGGCTTCGCCGCCGCTGAACAAACGTACCAGCTGCATCAGTATTACCTGCAGACGCTCCGGCTCATAGCCCAAAGCCCCCATAGCTCCCTTCATCCTTGCCACATGACCGTGATGGTCGGCCCCCCAAATATTAATGACCTTCTGGAAGCCTCGTTCGAATTTGTTCATGTGATATGCAATGTCTGCAGCAAAGTACGTCGGCAAACCGTTGGAACGAACGATAACTTCGTCCTTTTCTTCTCCAAAAAGAGTGGTTTTAAACCAAAGGGCACCCTCTTTTTCATAGATATATTCTCTTTCTTTGAGTTCCTGCAAGGTTTTATTGATAGCCCCGCTATCATGCAGGCTTTGTTCGCTGAACCAAACGTCGTATTCCACACCAAAACGGGACAAATCGCTCTTGATGGCATTTATCTTTTCGGCAAGAGCCTTCTGGATCAAGAACTCCCGGCGCAGCTTTTCATCCATGTTCAGATATTTGCCGCCGACTTCGTCGATAATATTCTTCACGGTAACAATGATATCCTCCCCGTGGTAACCCTCTTCCGGGAAAGACACCTCCTGCCCCAAAAGTTCCAAATACCTTGCTTCCAGAGATTTACCGAAGTTTTCGATCTGATTTCCCGCATCATTTATGTAAAACTCACGGGTCACCTCATAACCGGCGGCTGCCAGCAAATTGCTTAAAGTATCCCCCAGAGCCGCACCTCTGGCATTGCCCATGTGTAAAAGACCTGTTGGATTAGCACTGACAAATTCCACTTGAACCTTTTCGCCCTTACCAAAGTTTGACCTGCCATAGCTCTCATCCTCCTTGATAACCACCGGCAGGGCTTCATACATCCGCTCATTATTTAGATAAAAGTTGATAAAACCCGGACCTGCAATGTCCATCTTTTCGATCAACTTCTCGTTATCCTCATAATTCTCCACAATAAGCAGGGCTATAGCCCGAGGAGGCATTTTCGCCTCTTTACTTAAAAGCAGCGCCACGTTTGTAGCAAAATCCCCATGGGCTTTTTCCCGTGGCGTTTCTATAACATAGTCGGGCAGGTCGACATATGATAATTTCCCTTCTTTCTTGGCTTTTTCCAAGGAATTCTTAATTTCCCGGCTGATTTGTTCTTTGACTGTTGTGATAACGCTCATGTAGTGTCCTCCCTATTTTTGCTGCCACCACAATTATATGTTGGAGCCTCATAAGCTGTCAATCTTCAATCTGCCAGATCTTCAATCTATCAAATCAAAGAGGAATTTTGGGGACGGGGTAAGCCGTGCCACCTCTTCTTCCTTTCCGGTTTCAGCATTATAGAAAACGGCAAACTTCTCTTCCTGATAAGAGCCTCTCACTTCCCAGGTCAAGACTTCTTTGCCCCAGTAATTCACGATCAGAGCGGGGCGAACAACCTCCACCTCGAGATGAGGGCTAACCATTGCTCTTACCTCTTCTTTGCTTAACACCGGTTCAGGCAGTTCTCGCTCTTGATGATACATATAATAGAAGGAACCCTCATAACCTACAACTTCACCGTCATCGAGAGCAAGTTCTATCTTAAGCTGTTCGGGATACAGCAAAACGTCTCCCTGGCAAGGAACAAAGGTATAAATAGCGCTTGAATCTTCCCGCTCGGTCTCAACTAGCACCGTGTCTTGGAAACCGCGTTTTTCTAAAAATTCCCGGCATTTTTCCTCTCCCTCCGCAAGAGCAATTTTCGCTTCACCCGTGGACTTGTCCCTCATGCACCAGACCACAGAACCGTCGAGCTTACTGACATCGATATAAATGGGGTTGGCTTCATTTGTTGAGGAAAGAAATTCTATTCCATACGTCGGTATATCTCCTGTTCCCTCATAAGTCAACTTGCCTCGCTGCCCCACGTCCTCCAGAAACCACCATTTCCGTGCTATTTCCTCCGCTTCTTGCGGATCGATTTCTTTTTCTCCCTCAACTTTTTTCCTGTCAGGCTTAGTTTTGGAAAAATCGTCTCCCAGATTGATTTCCTGGTACTCTTCCATCTTTTTCTCCATTAGCTGAAACCCGTTGATAATCGTGTTGTCCTCCAAATCTTTGTTCCCGCGAAGAGCAACCACTTCAACCTCGGTCCAACTAAGCTTCTTGTTCAAAACAGCCGCCGCCAGTTCTGACAAATCCCCTTTTAAAACCAGGGACCTTTGATACAATTGTTCAATGATTTCTTCATCTGCCTCCTCCAAGGCTACATCCCCCTGGGCCGTCTTATTCAAAAAGGCAAAAGAAACCTCCCCCGTATCAGACAGGAATTTCTCCGTTTTGGAAAGGGGTACAAGTGCAAGAGGCAACGACCCCAGATTGGCTTGAGCTGCAAATACTTGCCTTGATACAGTTGCCAGCCCCAAAACATCCCTTTCCCTAGCCCCACTGATGAGCAATTGAGCCAATTGCCCGGAAATCGTATCAACGTGCCAGGAAAGCTCATGGAAAGCCCTTTGATACTGGCTTTCCGCCCTGTTCTGCAGCCCTTGCTTGACCCGGTGCTCGCTATATCCCCAATATCCGACGGCAACAACCGCCAAGACAATCAATCCCGTCGTAATCCATGATCTCCACCTTTTCATTACTTCGACCTCCTAGTTTTAAAGGGCAAAAACATGTCTGCCGATTTGTGTGATGATTTGCCGGCTCCAAATCCATCTGGACACCGGCTTGGACGGATTCCAGTAGAAAAGAGCCCCTCCCGTCGGATCCCAGCCGTTGATAGCCACTCTGGCTGCCTTAAGCGCAGTCGAACTGGCGTTGCTATAATACTGTCCGTCCGAAACCGCTTCGAAGGCCCCCGGTTCAAACACTACCCCATAAACGGTGTTAGGGAAATTAGCATTCTTGACTCTGTTTACAACCACTGCTCCCACCGCCACCTGTCCAAGATAGGACTCCCCCCTGGCCTCTGCACTGATAATCTTGGCCAGGACATAAACATCATTACTTGACACCGTTCCGCCATTTTTGCCGTTTGCCACCGTTTTATAAGGGTTAAGCCCCTCCGACAGAAAGGCTCCGACCAATAAAAAGGCAACCATGACCACAAGGATTCTTGCGATGTATTTCCTCTTCATTTCCGCACACCCTCCGTGCTATTTCTTAATAGGTGTCTTTAGTATTAGTTTGTTATCCTGTTTTTATGTAAATGTTTAAGGCCTTGCTTTATTTGCGAAGCAGAAACCGAATATGCTGCAAGCGGTCAACTGCATGATGCAAAAAAGGCACTGGCCTCACTGCGGAGGAAGCATTTTGGATAGGTACGACATTATGGTCATATTGGTCTATAATATAATCAGTGGCAAAGATGGTGGTGAATTATAATGAAATTTTTTGATGAAAAATCCATCAGTTCGGCAAAACAAGATTTCCCCAACATTGTCCGCCAGGCAACAAAAGGGTATGAAGTCATAGCCAGCAATTTTAAAAGCCCTGGCAGTGGAAAAGTCTCCATCATTTCTACAGATATTTATGAATTTTTGGCAAATACGAAACGAAAAAGATAGCAGCCTTAATTGGCTGCTTGTGCTTTTCCAAGGTTTTGCATTTCAGTGTACATAAAAGCTCCCGTTAACAATACCGCCAGAATATCGGAAACAGGGGTAGCCATAAACACCCCTTGCAAACCGTAAAACTTCGGCAATATCAATAAAGCCGGAATCAACAGCACCACCTGTCGGGAAAGTCCCAAAAAAAGCGCTTGTCTGGCTTTGCCGACGGCCTGATAGTACCCCGAGCCGATAACCTGTATCCCAATAGCCGGCGTAAATAACGAGGCAATGGAAAGAGCGTAGATTCCGAGAGAAAGAAGCTGCTCGTCGTCTTTACTGAAAAGGCCAATCAACTGCTCTGGGAAAACTCGCATGACAACATAGCCCACGCAAACAACCGCCGTCGCGACTATGATTCCCAGCTTTACAGCCTTCTTTACCCTCTCGTATTGGCGCGCTCCATAGTTATACCCGATAATAGGCTGGACACCCTGGTTAATACCGAAGGTGGGCATTAAGAGGAAGGTCAGCAAGCTCTGTACTATCCCCATCGCCGAAACGGCAAGATCCCCGCCATAAGTCACTAAGCTTTTGTTCAGAATGACATTCATCAAGCTGGTGGCAACCTGCCTGGCAAAAGAAGCCGAGCCGATGGAAAGAATCCTTTTTACTATGGAAGTCTGCAGCCTGAAGTTTTTCCTCCGAAATTTTAGAACGCTCGGCCCTTTAAAATAATAGCGAAGGACATAAACGGAAGATATCCCCTGAGCGATCACTGTCGCTAAGGCTGCTCCTCCCACGCCCATATCGAAAACAAAAATAAAGATGGGATCAAGAATAATATTTACTATCGCCGCTAACAACATTACTTTCATTGCTGTACGGGCGTTCCCCTCTGCCCGAATACAATTGTTCATTCCGAAGCTGAGGCCCTGAAACAGAGCCCCCCAGAGAATGATTCCTGTATAAGCCTTCGCATAGGGAAATATCTGCTCACTGGAGCCGAACAGGTATAATAGGGGTTCAAGAAAAACAAGGCCGACAACCGTGATAAACAATGACTCGGCAATAATCAGCACCGCAGCGTTTGCCAGAACCAGTTCCGCCTTCTCCTGCTTCTGCTCGCCCAGGGAGATGGATATAAGAGAGTTAGCACCCAATCCTATCAACATTCCAAAGGCCATCATTAAGAGCATAAAAGGAAAGGCTATGGTAATACCGCCAATCCCTAAAAAACCTGCTGCCCTGCCGATAAAAATTCTGTCGATTACGTTATATGATGCGCTAACCAACATCGCGATTACCGCGGGCACGGAAAGCTTAAATAATAGCTTTTCAACCTTCTCCACACCCAACTGCTTAGAGTGATCCATATGTTGTCTCCACCAATCTGTAATTATTAATGTTGTTGCATTCTTTTATTTCATCTTTTCCATAATTCCAATCAAGTTTTCGAGGCTTGTAACCGCTGTCCTTTTTTCTTCCGGGGATAAGCTCGAAACGATTTCGGAAAAACTGTCCACATCCATCTTTTTTATCTTAGCCAGATACTCCTTACCCTGAGACGTTAACCGCAGCCAAACTCTCCGGCGGTCTTTTTGGTCATCCTGCCGCGACACCAGAGTCAGTTTCTCCAAGGAATCAATCAAGGTCGTTAAACTCCCCTTCTTTAAACCCAACCTTCTCCCTAAGTTGGAAAAGGTTGTTGTCCCCATTTTGTCTATAATGATCAATGTCCTGATCTGGTTTTTATGACACGCCGGTTTGAGACCCTTATGTTCATAAATAACAGCCGCAACCTTTTCGTGGTATATCCATAGAAAGTCATGGAGTAGGCTTAAGAATTCATGGGATTCTTTCGTCACCGCAAAATCTTCCCCCTTCAAACGAAAAAGAAACCCAACCGGATCATCCTGATGGTTAGATTTCTTACTTTAAGTTTTCTTACTTTGTCCATCCTACCCATTTTATTAGGCTTTGTCAAGCTCTTTCCTGTATTCTTCATAACCCCGTCCGACGTCCTCCACGGCATGAGAATCCGAGCCATAAACCAAGGGAATCCCTTGTTCCTTAGCCAGCTCAATAATCCAGGGAGCCGGATAAATCTCCCGGCACTGGGGTTTGTACAGTCCGGCTGTATTGACATCAAGCTCAAAGCCCTCGCTGCGAATCCTTGCAAGGATTTCCCTTACTTTGTTTTTTACCTTTTCCCCCAGGATTCCGTCGGGATTGAAATGGGTCTGAAATTTATTGCATAAGGTCAAGTGTCCAATCCTTTTAGGCTTAAATTCTCCCAAATCGGCTGTCAAAATCTCCCCTACAGTTCGAAAGTAGGCGAGTTGAAATTCCTCAAAGGAACCATACCTGCCGAGAATATTCATATCAAAGTCCTCTATATATCGATCCACGGCACACCAGCCACCTGCACCCGGCATAAAGTGCAGTGAAATCAAGCCGTCATCCAGATACTCCCCGTACTCACCCAGGTACTCCTTAGTGTGAAAGGCATATTCCTCCGGAAGATAATCCACCTCAAAGCCCACCAAAAGCTGAATTCTATCCTGATATTTCTTTTTTAAACGGTGCATCTCCTTGATATATGCATCGGTATCATTATCCTTGATACGGTACGAATCTTCCTCTTCGGCAGTAAAGGAGAGGGACTTGAGAAACCTTTCAGGCAAGGGAAGGTGCTCTGTAAACGAATAGGTTTCAAACCCCAGCTCAATGGCTCTGATGACAAATTCCTCTGTATCTTCCCCTGAACCATGCATACAGAAATGCGTATGCGTATGTCCGTCTCTCTTTTTCATTGCTTTTTTATCCACCCCGCTCTCCTTTTACCGTTTATCTCTTGCCGTTTATATTATCTATTAAGCTCTAGCTTTCCCCATTCCTTCTCAGTTAACCACCCGGACATAGTCCGCGCTTGCCCAGCCTACTTTCCCATCCGGCAACATCACCCTGTACCACCCCTGTTGACTGTTTAAAACAGCGACCTGGGTTCCTCTGGCTGCTTTGGCCACAACAGCATATTGCAATCCGCCCCCGCTTCTGATATTCAGCACGTTGGCAGTGGTGTTTCCGATTTTAACACTTGGCAGGGCTCTGCTTGTTGGTTTTGTTGGGTTTGTCGTTTTTGTTGACAAGGCAATTTTATCTTTACAGCCTGCTTTATTGTCCAAAAGATTCCCTAGTCCGTAATAAAAACTTCCTTGAACTTCTGGATACTTTTGATTTATTTTCAATTGCAAATCGATCTCCTTGGCAACTACTTCCTTATAAGTGCCATGCCCTATGTACAAAGCTACCTTAGTTCCTTTTACTTGCTCCGCCCACCATTTGACCAAGGTTTCATAGTCGGCCGCTTTATGCCCTGTTTCCCAATAAACCTGCGGGACAACATAATCGACCCATTCGTTTTTAATCCAGGTTTTGGTGTCGGCACATACTGTGTAATAGGATTGGTTGCCTGAGGTAGCTGAACCTACAGGATCAGAAGAATTGTTTTTCCAGATTCCTGTCGGGCTTACGCCGAACAAGACCTCCTTATCAAGGCTTCTGATAGCCTCGCTCACCTGCCGGAGCATTTCGTTAACGTGTTGCCTTCTGTTGTTGGCGATAACCCCGTCCTGCCCTTCACCTGGCGGCAAGGGATAATTTGCGGGATAGAAATAATCATCGAAGTGAATAGCGTCAACGTCATAATTATTTACTATCTCCTGTACGGTTTCGACGATATGCTTCTTGACCGCTTGCAGTGCCGGATTATAGTACAGGGCATTATTATAGCTGATAAGCCAATTAGGATGCAGCCTGGCCGGATGATTCTCACTTAGGGCATTCAAGTCTGTTCCCGAGGTGGTCACACGGTATGGGTTTAACCAGGCGTGGAAAGACATCCCTCTTTTGTGGGCTTCTTCAATCATAAAGGCCAGAGGATCATATCCCGGGTCTTTTCCTTGCGTCCCTGTCAAAACGTCGGACCAAGGATTAATATTTGACTTATACAAGGCGTCTGCCTTGGGCCGTACCTGAACCACTACGGTATTGATGCCGGCTGCCTGTAATCCCTCCAGTTTTACTATGTACTCGTTTTTCTGTGCGGTCACATCATCCTTTGTGCTTGGAAAGTCCAGGCCAAAAACCGTTGCCATCCACGCTGCCTGCACATTGTCCACGGAAGAATTCGCCCAAACATTCGTGCTAAAACAAAGGGTCGCAAAAATCATTATAAGCATTATAAACAGTATCTTTTTCAATGGCTTCTCCCCCCAAAAAAGAGATTGTCGTATCCTGTCGAGTTCTGTTATATATTACCACAGTAGAGAACCCGTGGCAACGCACATAAAAACGGTAAAATATGGTTTGTCCCCAAAATAACTTTACAGATCATCGCTGAATAAAGTATTATAGACTCCGAAAGGAGGGATATTATCAGACAGTTCAGATTGCAATTACTTGTTTTGCTCTGCTTTTTCTTTCTGATACCCCAACTTGCCTTAGCTGATGATGTAAATCCCGGTAACGAAACTATAGAAGGTGGGCTAATCAATCAGTTCACCGTAACAATCAACGGCCAGGCTACTGTTTTCACGCAACCTGCTCTCCGAGAAAAAGAAGAGATATATTTTCCTCTCCGGGCGCTTTTTCGGGTTTTTGGCGCAGAAATCGAATGGAGTCCACACGAAGGTGCGACGAGAATTCTAGCAGATGAGAAGGAATACCTGCTGAAGATGGACCTTGCCAATCTGAAGGTAATTGTTGATGAAAACACGACTTTTGCTTTGAAAATGATTAATTCCCATACCCATATACCTTTAAGCCTCGTCCAAAAGATTATGAACTATGATTTTTCCTGGGATGAGGAAATAAAAACCCTCCAGGCCGAAAGAACACCCGCTTCTTTCACTATTTTCAGGGATCTGCGGGAAGCCCCTCAATATCGGGTTGTTGAAACATTTACAGGAACAGCTTCTTGGTATGGAGGAAAATTCCACGGAAGAGAAACAAACAACGGCGAAATCTTTGATGAAAATGGCTTTACTGCCGCCCATAGAACCTTACCCTTTAATACATATTTAAGGGTCACTTTTCTCGGCAGCAATAAAAGCACCGTAGTCCGCATCAACGACCGGGGTCCCCATGTGTCCGGCAGGATACTTGATTTATCCCGGGGAGCAGCCGAAGAGATCGGCCTTAGGCCACACGGGTTGGGAGAGGTAAAGGTCGAGGTTTTATCCGGCTATCAGCCGGAGCCATAATTATGTAACCAATGAAAAAGCCGCCAGTCTGCAAAAGAGACTGGCGACTTTTTTTGTGCCCTTAAATTTTATTGACCTCGACATCTCCACTACATACAATAGACAGCTTGTTTTCGGCGTCTGCGGTTCCAGTCCTTCCCGTGACAGTACTATTTGTTACGGCACGATTTGTATTATCGCCGATGTTCTCCCCCGTTTCAGGATTGTCGGTTATCTCCCACTCAGTGTTGCCTTTAAGCCGATTGGGATCATTAACAATGGCCAGGATTTCCGTTTTTTTATCGGCAGGGATCGTGATTACAGCCCCGTCACACTTAACCAACCAATCACGTTTGATACCTTCTCCCTGAATTGTCACGTAATTTCCCCCATCTATCTCAA
Organism: Clostridia bacterium; assembly: GCA_018432615.1. Lineage (GTDB taxonomy): Bacteria > Bacillota > Peptococcia > DRI-13 > SM3-B62 > SM3-B62. Next base: position 63,661 of record JAHDSQ010000004.1, on the reverse strand, counting down.
CCCCTCTGTCTTGGGGGATAAAAACGGTATACTCATTTACCCTGGCATAATATTTCATGTCCCCTGCCGACCTTGTTGTATCGAAAGCAATATATAGGACGTCCCCCGTGATGTGAGTAGCCACCGTCAGATCATTCATCAGCTTCCGGGCGGTTTCCGTAGAATCGGCTCTGGCGTAACAGGCACCTAAAAGGCTGACGGTTTTGTCCGTACTGGTCCTGATATCCAAGCTGATTTGCTGATCGGCAGCTATCACTATCTTATCTATCGAATCCTCCAGAATGAATTCCCTTTCCGGCAGCTGTAGATTATAGCTCTGTGCCTTCACCACATTGCTTAATCCTTCTGCAATCCCTGTCTGAGTCAAAGCAAACAAGCCCGAACCGACAAAAATTATGACCATGATCATAAAGATGCTGAAGACATCGTAAGATATTTTACCCTTTTCCTCCTTTTGGAGAAAAGCGTATAACAGCACCTCCGCACCCAGCAAGAAAAAGACCAGCGGCCACCATTTCACAAGGAGTTCAAAGGCTTCAACTTTCTTAAACTGGGCATACAAAAGCAGTATACCGGAAGACACCAATAAAAACCCCATCGATAATGTCCCTACTCTGCGCTGTCGCATTGTTCAACCTCCTCTTTGCCTTCAACCGAGTCTTTCCCTTCAAGCATTTTTTCTCCCCTTAAAAGTTTTATCCCAAAGAAAATCAGGACTGCGGCAACCAATCCGGTTTGGAAGATGTTCCGGAGTTGGTAACTAATAAACGGAGATACTATTCTTTCCAACACAATCAAACATCCCAGGGCAATCATGCCCCAACCGACCCACTGGGGATGCGTCCTTAAAAATCCAAAGATAGGGAGTCCCTTATCCCAATCCGTCTTCCTATCCTCTTCGATCCGATGGTAAGCATCAAACAGGCTGTAAAACCAGATTACCGGCAGGGCAAATAAGAACAGGCTCATGTTCAACCAACCCATTAAGAAGGCGGTAAAAGCAAACAAACTCATAAACTGTAGCCCTTGCTGCTGCAAGCCGAGGTACATATGTCCGGCTCCCGGAATGAAGGAAAAAGCAATGGTCAGCAATTTGCGGTTGTCGTTACTTTTTGCGATCGAGGAAAAGTCGTTCCCATTCTCCCTCTCCCCGTTCTGCCCGCTTTCTTCGCTACCTTGTCTCCTATCGGTCAAAAACATGGCATCCAGCATAGCGATAAACCAAATGAGGGGAAGCACGAATAGTAATACGATAAAAAAATCATCCGACCCCGCTAAAAAGCAGAGCCCCGTTACCGCGCAAATGGTGCCCAAAAAAAGGCTGAAGAATATCAAAGCCCGCTCCCTTGCTCCCACATAGGCATGGCTCAAACCCGGTATGAAAGAAAGGATAAAGGCAATAAACTTACTTTTCTTCTTCATTATCAAACCTCCCGTATACTTCATAATTGTTAATCATCTTCGCGGCTTTATCTACAATCTTTCCCGGCCATTTAAAATCCGGTTCTAAACTTGTTATGGAAAACCGGCTGTCGAGAGAAGCTAAAACCTGGGGTCCGGTATAAACAAGGGATTGAAACAATCCCCCGGCTACAAAGACGATTGTGACGGATGCTGCCGCAACATAGTAAATAAGGAGATTTTTTTTCTTCTCACTCATTCGCTGCTTAGACTTGGCGGCACTTTTTTCTTCTGCAATGTCATGCATTACCCGCCCGGTAAAATCCTCCGGCAGCATTTCTTCCGCAGCAGCAAGTTGGGTTTCATCCACCAGGGACAAAAAGACTTCCTGACACTCTTCACATTCGTACAGGTGTCGTTCCATCCGGTCACTTTTTTCATTCTCCAGCAATCCCTGTTGATAAAGAAGCCATGCGGACCTGTCGAAATGTTTCATAAGTCTCCCTCCCTCCATTTTTCCCTGAACAAGAACCTTGCCCGATAAAGCCTTGACTCCACGGTTTTAGGGGCGATCCCTTCCTCTGCCGCAATTTCCCGATAACTCTTTCCTTCAAAGTAGTGTTTCTCCACGACCCTGCTGTATATCTTGGGAAGTTTCGTGCAAACATTTCTGATCCTTTGCCTCTGTTCTTTTTGTAAGACAAGCTCCTCCGGATTATCCCTTTCTTGGTTTGTGTTTTCATAAGCTACCGAAAAGGCTGAAAAATCCGGACATGTCGTAAATTGTCCTTCGCGGGAATATTTCAGGTTCTTGCGGTGATTATCAACAGTCTTTCTTACGGTGATTTTACCGATCCAGGCCTTCAGATCCTGAGACTTAAACTGGTGAAGGGATCGATAGACCTGTAAAAAAACCTCTTGAGCGATATTCTCCGCTTCAAATCTATCTTGACAAATATTTAAAATGATAGCAAAAACATAAGCCTTATAGCGATCGACAATGTAGGCAAAAGCATTGTCATTCCCCGCTAAGACTTGCTTTACCAAACGTTCATCATCATAGGTCATACCTCCCCCCCTTTCCCCTTTATAAAGACGTAAGATTATGCCCCCTACCCTGCAAAAATAATATTTTTCTTGAGAATATATTTCATTTTATCAATTTACTGTCTATACATCCGGGCTCAAAAATATTAAAATTGATGTGATTTAGGTATTCTATGGAGGTGTTGTTTGACAATGTACATTAAAGATATCTTCGCTCAGCGCAAACCGGTAATATCTTTTGAAATATTTCCCCCGAAAAAAGATGGTTCAATCGAAGCCATTTATTCCACATTGGACGGATTAAAGGATTTAAAGCCGGATTACATCAGCGTCACCTATGGTGCCGGAGGAAGTACCAAGGACCGGACGCTGGAAATCGCTTCATTAATTAAACATAAATACGGGGTCGAAGCCTTAGCCCACTTGACCTGTATCACGTCTACCAAAGAGGAAATTGGCACAATGCTCTCCCAATTGGCGGAAAACGACATTCACAACGTTTTAACCCTGCGGGGTGACCTGCCCCAGGAGGCGGATTTTGAGTTTCCCAATCCCCTCCATTATAACTATGCCTGCGACCTTGTGAAAGAGGTTAAAAATCGGGGCGGTTTCTCCATCGGTGCCGCTTGTTATCCCGAAGTCCATCCCGAATGCGACGATATGCAGAAGGATTTAGACCACCTGAAGGCTAAGGTCGAAGCGGGAGCAGACTTTTTGATTACACAGCTTTTCTTTGATAACGAGCTTTTCTATGATTTTTTGGACAAGACTAAAGCTATGGGCATCAACCTTCCGGTTACCGTCGGCGTAATGCCTGCCCTCAATAAAAACCAAATCCACCGGATGACCTCTCTAACAGGGGCATCTGTTCCTCCCAAACTGGCAAGAATGATGGATAAGTACGAACACAGTCCCGAGGCCTTAAAAGAGGCCGGTATCGCCTTTGCCACAGAACAAATAATCGATTTGTTGTCCTGGGGAGTCGACGGTATCCATCTTTACACCATGAACAGGCCGGAGGTTACAAGGGAAATAACCATGAACATCTCCACCATCAGAGACTACTTGACCAGAAACTAAACCATAAGGAATGAAGTACATTGGAAAGACTGAGAACCAACCTTTTACGCATTGACAAAAAAGGATATAAGGCATACAAAGACATTCAAGGAACTTACGAAGGAAGCGGCTTTCGACTGCATATCGATTATGTGCAGGGCGATCCTTTTGCCGCTCCTTCCCGTTTAAGGCTAGAGTTTAAGAGAGAAACGATCAAGTATGACGAAAGCTGCTTTCAACCAGCTCACCGCCGCACGGCCTTTGAAGATTTTTTGGCCAGGGAAGCAGCCCAAAGGCTGTTTTCTTTTCGCAATGATATCAGGGGCACCGGAAAAAGCGGTTTGATCAATATCGATTCTCCGGGACAGGAAATATTGCCGCGTACCGCTGTTTTGGTCACGCCGCAAAAGGTAGAATTCCGCCTTTTTGTGGGACTGCCGGCTGCAGGCAGGACCGTCTTAGGTAAAGAGGCAGAACGCCTTTTGTGTCAATACGTTCCGGGGCTTATCAAAAAGGCCGCTCTGGAATTTGACCGTACCAAATTAGCTGCCCAGCTCAGCTTAAGCGACAAGCAGGAATTTATCCGGAACTTTTTGGCAGAACACGGTTATATTTGCTTTGTCGCCAACGGCTCCATCCTGCCCAGAGAAAGCGGCATCAGTAACCGCCCGCTGCGTGGACAGCAGGTAGTACCCTTCTCATCCCCTCCCTCACTGGAAATAGAGATACCATTGCCCCAGGACAAACCTCTGAAGGGAATGGCTCTCCCCCAGGGGGTCAGTCTCATAGTCGGCGGCGGCTACCACGGCAAGAGCACCCTTCTCAAAGCCATTGAACGCGGCGTATACAACCACATCGCCGGAGACGGCAGAGAATACGTCATTACCGATTGTACCGCCTATAAAATCAGGGCCGAAGACGGTCGCCGCATAGAAAGGGTCAATATTTCCCCTTTCATCAATAACCTGCCCTTTGGCAAGGATACCGAACGCTTCACCTCCGATGATGCCAGCGGCAGCACTTCCCAAGCGGCAAACATCATCGAAGGCCTGGAAATAGGCAGCAAACTTCTTTTAATCGATGAGGACACCAGCGCTACCAATTTCATGATCCGTGACGCTCGAATGCAGGAGTTGGTCAGTAAAAATAAAGAGCCTATCACACCTTTTGTGGATAAGGTGAGACAGCTCTACACCGATTACGGAGTTTCAACTATTATAGTAATCGGAGGTTCCGGTGACTATTTCGACGTTGCCGACCACATTATTATGATGGATGAATACCGACCGCGGGAAGTAACAGAAAAGGCCAGGGAAATAAGCAAAAGCCTGACCCAATTGCGGCAACAGGAGGGTGGACACAGCTTCGGCTCGATTACACCAAGAATCATCCGGCCCCAAAGTTTCAATGCCTTCCGGGGCAGAAAAGAGAAGGTTGACTGCAAGGGGTTGCACACCATTATTTACGGAGTCAACACCATCAATCTCTCCTTAGTGGAACAACTCGTTGATTCCAGCCAGACGCGAGCCATCGCCGAAATGATTCGTTACATCGCTAACAACCTGGCCGACGGTTCTACCGACCTATCGGTTATTGTTGAAAGGCTGTATAATGAAATCAGCCAAAAAGGCCTGGATGTAATTTCCCCCTACTACGGTAAACACCCCGGGGATCTGGCCTTGCCTCGTACTATTGAGTTGGCCGCAGCCCTTAACCGTTTGCGGACTTTGCAGGTGAAGTGACTCCGGCTGACACTGCTCTAGAACAATAATTTTTGAAGCATAATATAAAGGAGTCCGAAATGATACCAAATTTCTTTCCGTTTATCTCGTATGTCTTCGTAACAACCTTCACACCAGGGCCGAACAATATCATGTCTATGGCACTCGCCAACCGCTTTGGTTATCGGAAGACCTTGAATTTCACACTGGGAGTTGCTGTAGGTTTTGCTGTCACTTTATTGCTAAGCAGCTTTTTTAATCTTTTCATCTTTAACCTGCTGCCCCAAATCAAACAATATATCGGTATCCTCGGAGCACTCTATATGTCGTATCTGGCAGTTAAGATCATGACGAGTAAACCCTCATCGGAAGATAAGAAAAAAACCCGTTTAAACTCTTTCTTAACGGGTTTTTTATTACAATTCATCAACCCTAAGGCTATAATGTACGGAATAACAGTAACATCGGGATTCATTCTTCCCTACTTCAACTCATATCCTCATATTGTGCTGTTTTCACTCCTTCTTGCCTCCATCGGTTTTATCTCTGTTTCTTGCTGGGCTTTATTCGGTGCTGCATTCCAAAAATTCCTGGCAAAATACCGCCGGCCCTTTAATATTATTATGGGGTTATTGCTGTTGTACAGTGCTTTGTCAGTTTCCGGGCTTTTGTAAGGTACTAAGATTAATTGCTGCTCAGACAGTAACCAGGTGTTCTGCGCTTCCGGTTCCCAAATCCAACAAGAGCCCGTGAATAGGAACTTCTTTGGCAATGTATTTTGAGTTGCGCAATCTTTCAACGGTATCAATAATATTGCCCTTTTCTGATTCGAAACTGCCAAGCCAGTTGTCTAATTCCAGGTTTTCTATGTTTTGCTCCTTAATACCCGCTTGGAGCATTTTTTCTTTAAATTGACCGGTATTTGTTTTTTTCATGCCGCATCCAGTATGGCCTACAACAACTATTTCCTTGCATTCCAAGAGATAAAGAGCTACAAGCAGTGATCTTAAAACATCGTTGTTTTCACCGGCAACTGTGTTGCCTGCATTTTTGATAACAGCCGCATCTCCTCTGGCAATACCTAAGGCCGGCTCTAAAAAATCAACCAGTCTATGGTCCATACACGTTAGAATCACTAAAGATTTCCTCGGTTTCTTTGCCTCAAACGTTTTTATCCCACTTTCCCTGCTGAATCTCCTGTTTGCCTCAAGCATTTCTTTAATTATCATTAGCCACCACTCCTACATAAAAATATTATAAGATGCTGAAAATTGCATGTTTCAACACCTTATAATATGATGGTCATAACCAATAGCTCGGATAAATTCTCTCCGGCGACATATTGTTAACGATAAGTGCTACCAGAAGCAAAACAACGGCACCTAGTCCAACCGGAGCCAAGACCCAGGCATAACCTCCTCCGGAAGCAACCACTCCCAACAGGGCAGTAGCACCGGCAGGCGGATGCACGGTTTTGGTAAGAAGCATAATCGCTATTGCCAGGGCAACGGCTAAAGCAATGGACGCGTAGCCATTTCCCAAAACATTTAAAACGGTGACACCTATTATGGCCGAAATTATATGTCCTCCCAGCAAATTACGGGGTTGAGAAAAGGGTGCAGTTGGAGCTCCGTACAGAAGTACCGCCGAGGCTCCAAAAGGCGCAAACAACGAGAATATCCCCGCTTCCTCCGCCAGATACGCTACAGCCAGAATCCCCAAAAAACCTGCCAAAAAAGACCAGAAAACACTTGTCACGCTTGGTGCGGGCAATTCCGCTTTGAAGGTTTTCCCCGCCCATTTCCCAAAATATGAAACCTTTGCTTCCTGTGTCTGCTGAGATGCTTTGGCTTCAATCATAAGAACCCTCCTCCCTTGGCTTAATATCGTAAAGATGAAGTTTCCTTATAGGGAAACGCCGGTCAAGTCCGGCATTCCCCTATGCTTTTTCTACCAAGGATACTTTCCTTTGCAGCTGTATGGCAGGAATTTTCCGTCAAAGGTGATAATAACCCGATCTCCTTTAGGATCTTCTTTTCTGTCTACGTATACAGCGAAGTCAATGGCGCTCATTATCCCGTTACCATCGGCAAATTTTTCATGGATAAGCTCTTTGATAGCCGGACCAAAGGTATCGAATACTTCATGCAGACGATAGAGGATTGGGTCGGCATTTCCTTTGTAAGGATGCTCTTGCAGTACAGCCACATCTTCACGGGACAGTCCCAGCTCAGTTGCGAGCTTTTCGGCATATGCAGGCGGTACGTACTGCTGACCATCGAAAGCACTGGCCAGCCAGCTTGAACTGCAGCCTAATTTTTCTGCCAGTTGATCATAGGTAACACCTTTTTTGGCCTTAGCCTTTTTAACCACCGCTAAAGCTTCTCCCCGGTAATTCCACAAATAATCACGGTTACTCATTGGTGTAGCTGACATCTCAATTCCCCCTCAATAATATTTTTTGCGTTCCGCGGCCGCATTCTTAATGTAACACGGGGAATTGAAAAGATGTATGCACCAAAGTAGTTATTTTAAGACTATTTCGTTAGTTTATTAAAATAGTTCTTCTTAGACTTGTTTTTGCTGAAATTTAGTTCTAAATGTCTAGCTCCAAAGAACTATTGTCAAAAAGGTATTTTAAAAGCTTATCGCTAATTAGTATATCAAATGCTAATTTCGAGAGGGGTGTTCTTTATGTATGTCCATACCAACCAAAGACTAAGGGCCGTTCTCGATTCCGTTGATGATGCGATTTTAATGGTAGATAAAGATTTCAAGGTAGTAATGTGTAATAAGCGCTTCCAGAATTATTTCGGGGTCGCGCCCTCCTTGATTATCGAGCAGGACAAGCGAGAGGTTATTACCAAAGAAATCAAGTGGCGAGTGAGTGATCCGGAGGGATTTCAAAAGAAACTATTTTGGCTCTACGACAATCCCGAGGTGGTTTCCAATGATGAAGTCGAGGTGGTGATACCACGGCAACGGGTTTTGAAACGTTTCAGCGGACCTGTCTACGACGACGACGGGTATTTGCTGGGACGGGTGGAGGTTTATTCCGATATCACCCATCAAAGAAATTTGCAGAAGGAACTGGAAAGCAAAAACACTCAACTCTATCTCTTAAACGCCGCAGCAACTGCCATCAGCCAGTCCTTGAACCTTGAGACATTAGGCCAAACCGTCCTGCGTAGATTGACCCAGACTTGTGGTGCCAAGGCCGGTATCCTTTATATCAAAACAAAAGAAAACACCTTTAAATTAGCCTCCTCCATTGGAGATATCAAGAATTCACAAGCCATTCCCGGCTCAATAGACAAAGCTTTGACCTCTGAGACCCTCTGGGGACATCTGAAAAATGATCCTCCGGCGGCTTTTCTGACGGAGGCATTTGGCAGCGGGTTTTTTATAGCTTTCCCCGGATTGAACAGCGAGGGGGATGTCAATAGTTTTTGTATCTTTATTTGGGATAACATGAATGAAAAGTGGCTCGACAAACAATTATTTGCTAACATCGGAGTACAGTTGAGTATCGGGATTCGCAATGCCCTTAACTACAAAGAAGCCCAGCGCAGTGCTATTCTCCAGGAAAGAGACAGACTTGCCATGGAAATGCACGATGGGCTTGCTCAAACATTGGGCTACTTGGGCCTGGGCTTGGATTCTTTAAAAAAGAGGTTAAAAGATAACAATATAGACGATTCTTATGAATTGGTATCTCAGCTGAGAAAGGTAGTCGACAGTTCTTATGCCGACGTGAGGGAAGCGATAATCGGCTTGAGAGTCAATACATTGAAGGACCTTGGCTTGATAAAAGCCTTTGAAGAATATATCCAAGAATTTTATCGCTTAACAAATATCAAAACCTCCTTAGAAATTAAAGGAGACCCTTTTGAACCGGTATTCGAAAGTCAGCTGCATATTATTCGTATCGTTCAGGAAGCCTTGACCAATATCAGACGCCATTCCCAAGCCACTGAAGCAAAAGTAACCGTCAGCTTCACCGGACGGCAAGTTAAAATTGCCATTGAGGATAACGGCAGAGGCTTTGATCAAGACGAACAACATATGTTTAAATCCATCCACCAGGGCATAAGAATCATGCACGCTCGTGCCGCCATGCTAGGGGGGAGTTTGCAGATCCTTTCGGGCAAAAAAAAGGGAACACGGGTCATCCTGACCTTTCCCGGCAAAAATGAAGGTGAATCACGATGGGAATAGCAACTGGTTCTTTAACTGAATTAAATTATCTTCTGGTAGACGACCATCCTCTTTTCAGAGAGGGTTTACACCGTGTGCTTTCTGATGCCGGCATCAAAAAAATCGCCGAGGCGGCAACTGGAGAACAGGCTTTACTGGAAGTCGAAAAATCAAAACCAGATATTATCCTGATGGATTTGTATATGCCGGGACTTAACGGTATCGAAACAACCAAAAGGGTTTTAAGCAGATGTCCCGCCACGTTAATCATCATCCTTACCGTAAACGAAGATGATAACACCATCGCCGAAGCTCTTCGGGCAGGAGCCCATGGTTTTTTAAACAAAAGCATGCACTCCAAGGACATCATCAAGTCCCTGAATAGTTTGATTACGGGAAAAATCCCTTTGTCCAAGCCGATGACGAGAAACATGCTCGTCCATTTAACGGCACCGGCAGACGGCTTGGTTTGTGACGACCCCGCCGCAAACCAAGGTTACAACATTTCACCACGGGAAAAAGAAATTCTGTCGGCACTAGCACTGGGTATGAGCAATAAAGAAATAGCTAGGAAATTGTATATCAGCGAATACACCGTTAAAAACCATGTGCGAAATATTTTAGAGAAGCTTCAGGTGCGCAGCCGTACTCAAGCCGCTACAAAAGCTTTAGCCAGCGGTTTGGTAAAAATATCTGACTCCGGATCTTAAGAACAAGTTGAATCACTTGTTCTTAAGCTTAGCCAACGCTTCCGCCAAGGCAGGGTTAGTAAACTCCTCTGTCCCTTTTTTTTGCTTTTGTAAGTATTTATCCACATCCCTTTTGGAAACACTGCTTTTTTCTTTACTTACCCGCTCTTGAAAGGCCGAAAGCTTCTCCCGGTAACCGCATTTGCAAACAAATATCTGTCCATCCCCTTCTCCTTTAAGCTCCAGCTTTTTGTGACAGTTGGGACATTTGGCATTGGTGTTTTTACTGATTCCTTTGCGGTAGCCGCAAGACCTGTCCTGGCAGACAAGCATCTTGCCCTTTTTCCCCTTGACCTCCAGCAGGTTCCGACCGCACTGGGGACACTTGTTACCGGTGATATTGTCGTGCCTAAATTTTTTGTCCGTACTCTTGATCTCGCCCACGACCACCTTAGTATAGTCCTTTATTTCCCCTATGTACTCTTCCTTTTTGAGCAGACCCTGGGAGATGGCCTCCAGTTTCTGCTCCCATTGTGCCGTTAAGGCCGGCGATTTCAGTTCTTCCGGAACGAGTTCCAAAAGTTGTTTTCCTTTCGACGTCAGCCGGATATGCTTGCCCTCTTTCTCCATCAGGAAATTGTTGAACAACTTTTCGATGATATCCGCTCTTGTGGCAACAGTACCCAAACCCCCGGTCTTGCCTATTGTCTTAATCAAATCCCGACTTTCATGAGCCATGTATTTGGCAGGGTTCTCCATGGCTGAAAGCAGGGTGCCTTCGTTGAACAATTCCGGCGGCCTGGTTTTCCCCTCGGTGCGAGATACCGTTGAAACTTTTAAAACCTCGCCTTTTTCAACCCGCGGAAGCACTTGCTCCGCAACGCCTTCCGTTTCGTCCGTATCCCCGTCCTCATCTTCATAACTGTTATCATATACTTCCTTCCAGCCCTGATCGATTACTGTTTTGCCCCGGGCGATGAAATGCTCTCCCCCTATCGCTGCCGTAACAATCATCTGTTCGTAAACGAAGGGCGGGTATAAAGCGGCCAGAAAACGCTTGACAATCAAATCGAAGATTCTGCGCTCCTGCTCATCCAACACACCTAAGGAAACCGGCTGCTCCGTCGGAATGATGGCATGGTGATCCGAAACCTTACTATCATCGACAAAGGCCTTTTTTTGATTGGTTTCAAGTCCCTGTAAAGCCTTTTTTGTCAGCCTTGTATAGGGATAAACAGCGCAGGCCTTGATTCTTTCTTTTAAGGTATCCGTCATATCGGAAGTTAAATACCGGGAATCCGTACGGGGATAAGTCACGATCTTATGCCGTTCATAGAGACTTTGGATGATTTTCAGGGTTTCCTTGGCCGAATAGCCAAAACGGCTGTTGGCTTCTCTTTGCAGCTCCGTCAGGTCGTAGAGACGAGGAGGATTGCTTTTTTTCCGGCTTTTGTCTACCTTGAGGACTTCGGCCTTTTTCCCCTCAAGCTTGGCCAGGACCTTATCGCATTCTTCCAAATCGTAAATTCTCGTATCCTTACTCTTTTCTTCCTGCCAAGTCAGTTTCAAACCTCCTGCTTCAGCCACGATGCCGTAAAAAACCCGGGGGACGAAATTCCGTATTTCTTCTTCCCGAGCGGCAATCATTTGCAGTGTCGGCGTCTGTACTCTACCGCAGGAGAGCTGGGCATTATGCTTACATGTCAAGGCACGAGTGGCATTGATGCCTACATACCAATCGGCTTCAGCCCGGGCTACGGCAGCGGCAAAGAGGTTTTCGTACTCCCGACCGTCTTTTAGGCGGTTAAAACCCTCCTTAATGGCCTTATCCGTCACGGAGGAAATCCAGAGCCGCTTCAAGGGCTTGTTTATCCTGCCCTTTTCGATGATCCATCTGCCCACCAGTTCCCCTTCCCGACCGGCGTCGGTGGCCAGGACTATTTCGCCGACGTCTTGGCGGTTCATCTGTGTTTTCACAATATTAAACTGTTTACTGCTGGGCTTAATAACCATCAGCTTAGTAGTCGAGGGCATGATTGGCAAATCCTCAATACTCCAGCTTTTGTATCTTTTATCATAGGCATCGGGTTCGGCCAGTGTCACCAAATGCCCTAAGGCCCAGGTCACTATATAACGGCTTCCCTCCAAGTACCCGTCACCTCTAATCCTGCAATTCAAAACCCGGGCAATATCTCTCGCCACAGAAGGTTTTTCCGCCAGTACCAGTGTTTTCATCGTCATTTACCCCATTTTCGAATTATTTCCCTCTCCTCTATCCTAGATTCACCTCTGCCGTATGTCAAATAAACATGCGGTTTTTTTTGCAGTTTTTCTAATGCCGATTTTTCTAATGCAATTTTAATTTTTCATTAATTTTCCTCTAAGCACTCTTCTTTATGATTAAGACAAGACAAACACCAAAAATGGAGGAATTAATAATGAGTATTACTTTAGAACAAATCGATCTTTTGAAAAAAAGAGCACGTGTCAGCTACAAGGAGGCCAAAGAAGTATTGGAAAAATGTGACGGCGATATCGTAGAAGCCCTTGCTTATCTGGAGGAAAATAAAAAAATCAAGCCGGAAAAGGAAGCCGTTTGTGAGGGCACTTTAGGACAAAAGCTTAAAAGAGTCGTCGCTAGGCTGAACAAGATCTCCCTTTCCATCACCAAGGAGGAAACCGTCATCCTCAACCTTCCGCTGGTACCGGCGCTGCTTTTGACCCTCATCTCATTCCCTCTTGTTGTCGTAGCTTTGATCCTAGCTCTCATCACCGGTTGCCGCATCAGGATCAAGAGGAAAAACGGGGAAGATTGCCGGATCAATGAAACAATCGACGCCGTAGCCGACAAAATCAACTCTCTAACGAATAAAGTCGCCGAAGAAATCGAAAAGACCTGATTTATCTCTTGTATTTATCCCCTGTTACATTACAATTAACTTAAAGCTTGGTTAATTGTGATGTCAGCAGGGGGATTGCTTTATGTCTCAAGGAAGAATTCTGCTTATTGAAGATGAAACGAAAATCCGGCGCTTTATTCAACTGGAATTGGAGCACGAAGGTTATACGGTAGAAGAAGAGCAAGACGGACGTTCAGGCCTTGATAAGGCCCTGTCCAAGAACTTCGACTTAATTATCCTCGATGTGATGCTCCCTTCTCTTAACGGCATGGAGGTTTTAAGAAGGCTAAGACAAAACTCGCAGACTCCTGTCATTATGCTGACGGCCCGAGATGAAATCACGGATAAGGTTATGGGACTAGATATCGGTGCCGACGATTATATGACTAAACCCTTTGCTATCGAAGAACTGCTAGCCCGTATCCGAGCAGCACTAAAACACCGGAGGGTCGATGCTCCCTCTTTAACCGCTATACAAATTGGCAGCCTCAAGCTGAACAGAAACAGGCACCAGGTAACCTACGGCGATGAAGAGCTGGAATTGACAAAAAGGGAATTCGATTTACTGGAGTATCTGATTCTTAACAAGGGTATTGTACTGACAAGAGATGCTATTCTGGAAAAGGTTTGGGGCTATGATTTTATGGGGGATACAAATATCGTAGATGTATATATCCGCTATCTGAGAGGTAAGATCGACGACAAATACCAGGTGAAATTGATACACACAGTCCGGGGAGTGGGGTATCAACTGAAATTATGATTAGGATGCTAAAGTTTTTATTCATCAGCCTTTTCAAGATTATCAAGGTATCCTTTTACGTCATTTTTTATGTCGTAAACTTGCTTTTCTCTCTTTGGGGACGACTCTTTGGAATAGTCATAAACAAACTGCGGTTCTCCATAACCTTTAAAATCACAGCAACTTATGTCTTGCTCTTCCTTTTGTTATTCTCCCTGATAAGTGTTGGTATTGTCATGAGCTTTGACTACCATCTGCAAAACGGCTCTCCCCAAGATTATGTTGTGGTTCTGGAAAAAATCCTTGGTATTTTCACTTTCCTCGGCCTCATTGTTATTATCCTGTTGGGCTCCAAAGCCAGCAGGAAACACCTTTTGCCGGTTAAGACCATGACCGGCACCCTGAAGGAAATCTCTATCCAAGAGCTGGACAAAAGGCTTGACGTAGGCGGTGCCAAGGACGAGTTGAAGGACCTGGCCCAAACGTGCAACGACATGTTGGAAAGAATTGAACTTTCCGTCGAGCAGCAAAACCGTTTTGTATCAGATGCCTCCCATGAATTGAGGACCCCCCTGGCGGTAATTCAGGGCTATGCCAATCTGCTCGACCGTTGGGGAAAGGACGACAAAATCGTCCTTGACGAGGCAGTAACAGCCATCAAGGGCGAGGCTGAAAACATGGGCGAGCTGATAGAAAAACTTTTGTTTTTGGCACGAGGAGACAGAAATGTTCAGAGTATTGAGGCCCAGGATTTTTACCTGAACGAGCTGATTGAAGAAGTCCTGAAAGAAACAAAACTAATTGATGAAAACCACTTCATTGACAGTGAGAAAAACGAAGTGGTAACGATAAATGCCGACAGGAAACTCATTAAAGAAGCCCTGCGGATTTTCATTGACAATAGCTTAAAGTATACTCCCTCCGGGGGCCATATCCGCATCAATTCCTACCAAAAAAAGGGTGCGGCCGTACTTAGTATTGCGGACAGCGGCATAGGTATTGCCGCCAAAGACCTGCCCCATATTTTCGACCGGTTTTACCGGGCGGACGAATCACGAACAAAAAAAAGCGGCGGCACCGGTTTGGGCTTAGCCATCGCCAAATGGATAATTGATAATCACCAGGGAAAGATCATGGTCTGGAGTGAGCCACAGGAAGGAACGATTATCAGGATTGAGCTTCCTCTGTCTCACCGGCTTTCAACCTCCCAGGTTCCTGTTTCCTGAAATGAAACGGGGGAAATAGAGCTTTCGTATTAAGGCTTTCAGCTCTTTTCCGCACTTGTTGCCGCCACATCGTTTTACTCTGAAGAAACTCGCGGTGCTATGTGGGCAGCCCTTATGACACTTCCATATACGTTACCTGGACTGAACCTCGTAAGGCAGGAAGAAAAAATCGAGAGATAATCGCTGTGTAATTTATCCCATTTTCTCGTTACACCATCTCCATAACGTTGATCTACTAACACCTAATAATTTTGCTGCCTTCGTTTTATTCCCTCCGGCAGCCTCCAAAGCTGCCTCCAAGGCATTTCTTATGTCATTATTCGCATTTTCTGTTTTAAATCTTTCAATACTCAACTGCTGGAACTTTCCTTTTCTATAATCCTTTATTTCCGATATTTTACACATGTTTTCGAACGTATCTAACATGTCATGCAGGTCCTTACTAAGCTCTTTTGCGGTTGCTTGTTGTTTATTGGTATATTTTATATAAGTTACGACCCTTTCTAAGATATTCTGTATTTCTCTTACGTTGCCCGGCCAATCATATTCCTTATAATAGTCGAGTATTACACTTTTGATTATTTCCGAGGTAATACTGGGCACATCCTTAAACCTTAAAAAGTAATCAACTAGTTCAAACACATCGTGACGCCTGACCGATAGCGGCGGAATTTCCAAAATCAAACTTGAAAGACGATAATAAAGATCTGCCCTAAAGCGTCCTTCTGAAATATATTCTTCCAGGGAACGGTTTGTAGCGGCAATAACCCTTATATCGATAGGAATGAGATCTTCACCTCCAACATGTAAAACCTCTTTCTCCTGTAATACCCGCAACATTTTTGCTTGTAAAGAATACGGCAGTTCTGCAATTTCATCAAGAAACAGTGTTCCCTGATGGGCAAGTTCTATTAATCCCCGCTTCCCCTGTTTATTTGCTCCGGTAAACGAACCTGCCTCATAGCCGAAAAGCTCACTTTCCAGCAAATTTTCCGGAAGAGCCGCACAGTTTATGGGGACAAAAGGTTTTTGTGCCCTGGAGCTACTATTATGAATGCTTGAAGCAAATAACTCTTTTCCGCTCCCCGTCGGACCGATAATCAATACATTTGCATCGGACGATGTTGCATACGATTTTGCTATGTCTATAGTTGAAGTTAACCCGCCTCCCACGATTTCACTGAAATTATACTTGGCCTTTTTTAGTTTTAATAGTGCTTGTTTTCTGATTTCCTGTCCAGCCTTTTCAACCCGGGTTACTTCTTGGAAACGATAAATCATGCTTTCATCATTAGCAATGACTTTATCGCATAATACTTCTGTTCCATTTATCACAAGTATCTTGTTTTCATTGTCAATACTTTTTAAAGTGTTATATGGTGTGATTTTGTCGATATTGAAACCTAATGTGTTTGAATTCGTGCGGCCAAGCAACCTGATAGCATGGCTGTTTGTAAATTCGATATCCCCTTTGTTGTCCACAACTATCAAACCGACATCACTGAAATCAACAACCTTCCTCATTTTCTCGTGAATAGCTTTTTGTTCAAGCTTGATCAACATTAAGTTGATTGCATTGTCAATCGTTTGTTTGATTGTCTCTTTGGAGTAATAATGAAAAGCCGTAAGACCATATTCATTGGCAATATTGCATACCAAACTACCTCCCACTACCGCTTTTCCTCCTCTTTCCACAACATACTGAAAAGAACGCCTCAAATCTTTAATATCTGTAAAAATATTTTGAAATATATTTAAATCGCTTCTGAATATATTCTTAAAATTGGTCAAGTCGTTAAAGTTATACGGGCTCAGGATATATATATTATTGTCAATTTCAGCGGCTTCTTTCAATGCCTCAAGAATATCAAAAGATACTGGTTTGATTTTTACGACGGGTTTTTCCGGAAACCATGAACTGATGAATTGATAATGCCTGGGCCCGGAAATAAAAACATCAATTTTATCAACCAACTGATTGATTTGTTTGTAGGCATCATCAAACAAATCTTGAAAGTATATATATTCAAAACAAGAGTATCGCGGATTGTTCGATACCTCTTTTTTAATTGTGTCATAAAATGCTTCCCGTCCTATTATTCCTACAGTTCCTTTATAAATTGCCATTAATAATGCCTCCCTATCAATTCCCATTTTGCCTCATATGAAACTTAACATTTTTTGTCTCTTCCGAAAAATAATCCTGATTCGATACTTATTCTTTATTTTATCAGAATATGGCGAATTTCGATATGATAACTTCTTGCTGTTTTAACATAAATAAGAAATCAATCTACAATTGCGTTTCAACGAAACGCAATTGTAGATTGATTTCGTCTTACATGGAACACAGTTTGAAACACCATTTAAACCTCAGTAATCTTGTAATGCTTATGGATAACGAACACCGTCGATTGGCACGAGTTTTGCATTGCTAAATAGTAGGCTGGAAAGGAAGTGATCGTTATAAAGTGCGTTTTATGTGAAAATAATGACTGCAGAAGGGGAAAAGATTGTTACGGTACAAAGGATATAAGCTATACTGGTGAAGATTTGAATGTATTGATTGCCTCTAAACTAATGGAAAAAGGCCTTGCCAGATTAAACCAAGTTATGGAGTATTGTAGAATTATGGGTTACAAGAAAATAGGTCTTGCTTATTGCGTTACTTACAAGAAAGAGTCTAAAATAATCCATAATACACTCGCCCGTGAATTTGACGTTATATCCGTGTGTTGTAAAAACGGAGGAATAGACAAATCGGTCTTCGGCGTAAAAAAGAAAAATGTCAACGAGCATGATTCTATGTGCAATCCCAAGGGACAAGCCTTTTTATTAAATAAATGCAATACTGATCTAAATATAATAATAGGGCTGTGCATTGGACATGATATTTTATTTACCGAATACTCAAAAGCACCTGTCACAACGCTAATAGTTAAGGAAAACCATCCTGATTTAAAAGTTAATTAATATATATAAACGAAAGGGGAGTACTAATAATGACAAAAATTGCAATGAAGGTTCCACTCGTTGAGATGGATGGGGATGAAATGACACGGATCATTTGGAAAATGATTAAAGACATCCTTATTACACCGTATGTAGAATTAAAAACCGAATATTACGACCTAGGCCTCAAAACAAGAGATGAGAGTGACGACCAAATCACAATTGACTCTGCCGAAGCAATAAAAAAATATGGGGTCGGTGTAAAATGTGCAACCATAACTCCGAACGCTGACAGAATCAAGGAATACAACTTGAAAAAAATGTGGAAAAGCCCCAACGGTACAATAAGAGCAATTTTGGACGGCACCGTTTTCCGTGCCCCTATCACTATTGATTCGATTAAACCTCTTATCCCAACATGGAAAAAACCTATAATCATAGCCAGACATGCCTATGGCGATGTTTATAAAAACGTGGAATACAGAGTGGAAAATTCCGGAAAAGCCGAGCTTGTCTATACATCAGAGAATGGCGAAGAAACCAGGACAATTATCCATAATTTCAAAGGCAAAGGTATAATACAGGGAATTCACAACATAGATGAATCTATCCAAAGCTTTGCCGAAGCTTGCTTTACTTACGCTTTGGATAAGAAAGTCAGCCTGTGGTTCTCCACCAAGGATACTATTTCCAAAACCTACGATTCCGTATTTAAAGAAATATTCTGGAAAACATATGAACGTGATTTCAAAGAAAAATTTGCCGAAGCCGGAATAGATTACTATTACACTTTAATAGATGATGCAGTAGCACGTGTCGTCAGGTCTGAAGGTGGCATGTTATGGGCATGCAAGAACTATGATGGTGATGTTATGTCCGATATGGTCGCTACCGCTTTCGGTAGCCTGGCTATGATGACATCAGTCCTTGTCTCTTCTAAGGGATATTACGAATATGAGGCTGCCCACGGGACAGTTCAAAGACATTACTATAGGCATCTAAAAGGAGAAGCGACCTCAACAAACTCTATGGCAACCATATTTGCCTGGACCGGAGCCTTGAAAAAACGCGGTGAACTCGATGGACTTTCCGATCTCGTTGACTTTGCTGATAAACTCGAAGCTGCTTCTATCAAGACAATCGAGAATGGGGTAATGACTAAGGACTTGTTACAGATATCTATGTTATCAAAGAAAGAAGCGGTCGGCACAGAAGATTTTCTGAAGGCAATCAAAATCCGGCTCGATGAAATGATGTAGCGAAAAGAAATGATCAAAAAAGGCTCTATCCCACCAGGATAGGGCCCTTTTCTTTGAATATATTTCGAACGCTACGTCTTTATTTATGCCGTTCAGCTAATAAAGGTACTTTGGCAATAAGCTTCTGGAAATCTGCTACTGCTGAATCCGCATAATATAATGCTAGACCCTCAATGGTTCGTGGTATCACCCTAGACTCAGGGGTATGATTTATCATGTTTGCAACGATTTTTTCCGGGAAACCTGCATTCAAAGCATAATGTCCGCTTAAAAACCCGTGCTGATATTGTTTACCAATTGCACTTTTCCTGCAGCCACCGTCTTCAGTTGGCTCAAGTTCAATTAGTTTACAAACATCGTGTAAAATGCCTGAAACAATTGTAACATCTTTATCGGCTTGTACCTTAAAAACATCATACAAAGTTTCGACCATGTCAAGAGCATTGATGGCAACACACCTACTGTGGTTTACTAAAGATACCCCCGGCGTCAAGTGATTGTGCTGTGCATCCTCTATATTTCTCCAGTTGCTTTCCTCATATGCCTGCTTCCATACTAAACATACTTTTTCTGCCCATTCTTGATTATCCAACAAGTCAAGTTCCGGAAACAACTGCCTGACTTCTTCAACACTGATTTTCCCCATCTCCAACACTACCTTTCACTTTAGGTATTATTTCGCTTCCACTCGGCAGAACAAGAAACTCCGCGTCTTTACCCATTTCTTTCAAAGCAATATTTATAGCCTCTTCAACACTTCCTGCAGGAATGAAAAACATCGATTCCAACGTATCCTTCGTCAATACATCATTAACAATAATAATCATATGATCCAACATAGCCCGGGCAAACATAAACGCTTTTGAGGTCGCCTTTTTCGTATATCCTTCTCTTTTAAACATTTCTACAACATCAAGAGGAGTATTAGCATTTCTTAAAATATCCGCGAACTTACCGATACCTTCTCTGCATTCTGCTACCAATATTATTACTCCATTACTTTTAACGGTTAATTCAGCTGAGGCTAATGCTTTCTGGGCCTGATGCAAATCAATATCGCGCGGATATCCTCCCGGGCTTGTAACAACTACGTCCGCTTTCCGTGCGATTTCTACCTCCCATATTTTTCTGGAATACTCCACTCCCTTGTAATAGGCTTCTTCAAGATCACCGGCAACCGCATAGATAACTTCGTGCCGTTCATTTTGGATAGTATTTACCATGAAATCCACGCCAACCATCCTTGCGCCTTCCATTGCTTCTTCATGAAACGGATTATCAATAATTTCCCCCATTATCGGCTCAATCGGTCTGATCGGAAATGAATGATGGATCTTTAACGTCTCTATACCTGAAACCCCCGGAACAATACTCTTGCGTCCTCCGCTGAACCCGGCGCTTTGATGAGGCATGATCAATCCTGTAACTATTTTGATATCTGCAGAGCCAACAATTTTGTTTACATATACAGGCATTCCTCTTTTAGTCCTTCCGAAATACTTCATATTTGAAGGATCCATACAATCATGATTGAGGCATTTGATTTGATTATTTGTTGATATCCCCAGTTTTTCTTTTATTTCTTCCTCGTTCATAGGTCTGTGGTTTCCGGTAGCTATTACTATAGTTATATCTTGATTTTTCAGACCGCCTTGCCACAGTTCGTCTAATACACTCTTCACCATGATTTCGGCAGGATCAGGTCTCGTTAGATCATTGACAACGATGACCGCATTTTTCCCATTAACGGCTATTTCTTTTAGACGTTTTGTTCCGATCGGATTAAAAACAGCTTCCTCAATGATCTCTTCTTCTTTTTTGCTTGGCCGGTAAGATGCCGGCTCTAATACCCCAAGACAATTGGGAATATCTGCTTTTATCCTTCGCATACCATATGGAATGTCAACTATCATAATTGTATTGACACCACCCAACTACATTATTTCGGAAAAACCTTTTCAATATTGAGATTCGAAATCTTTAAACTCCATTTACGAATGCCAAGCCTATATACTTGACATTCGTAAATGAGTAAGCAAGTCATTATTTGATTTGCAATTTATTTGTTTTTATTTACCTGCAGCCTTGTCTATCAGTTCTTGTCCGAATGCTTCACCGTATTTTTCCCAGACGGGCAGGACAGCTTCCTGTAAGGTTGCTGTATCTGCTTTGTTAACTTTCATTCCGCCTTCTTCTTCCAAGTTTTTGAGCATTTCTTTTTCCGAGTCTTCATAGGCTTGCCGTTCAACATCCGCAGCTTTTGTTGCCGCATTCTGTATTATTTCCTGGTATTCTTTCGGCAAATCATCCCATTTCTGTTTTGATATCATTAGAGGCAATACTGTTATGGAATGATTTGTAACGCTCAAGTATTCGGCTACTTCATAAAATTTCTGGGACCAAATCTGCGCGACACCAGATTCTGCAGCGTCAACGATATTCTGCTGCATAGATGTATATAAGTCATTCCAAGGAAGCGCTACAGGTTTGCCACCTAATGTTTCCATCATGTCAATATATACCTGGCTCTCCATTATCCTGATTTTTAACCCTGCAAAATCTTCAGGCTTACTTATTGGTCTGACAGTGTTAAACATCATTCTAAAGCCGCCGGAAAAACAGGATAACAACTTGATGTTTTTATCTTCCAGAGGCTTGTACAGCTCATTAGCAGCATATTCGGAATCCAGGAAATCGTAGGCCTGTTGGTAACTTGAAAAGATAAAAGGCACATCCAGTACACCAAACTTTTCAACATATGACGTAAGGTATGCAGTACCTAAGATACCCATATCGCAGGTACCAAGCTGAAGGGCTTGAGCAACTTCTTTGGGACTTCCTAATTGGTTATTTGGGAATATCTGGATCTCGACCTTGCCCTCAGTAGCTTCTTCAACCAGTTTCTTAAATTCCAATGCACCTGTATCATACGGATGGTTAGTGTTGGCAGGGTGGGACAGTTTTAGTGTATATGTTTTTGCTTCCTCTTCTCCCGTTGTACCGGTTTCCTCTTTATTGCCGCATCCAAAAAGCATCATGCTGAAAACTAATATGCAGATTAGAAGTGCTACGGATTTACTTTTTCTGTTAAACATTTTGAGACCTCCCATTTTTTTAATAATAACCGACTTGCCTGCTTAAATTATCCTTTATTCTGAGCACTCACCTCGCTTCCCTTATTATTGCTCTCTCGAAAATTACAAGAGTTTTTGTATATGTGTTCAAGGTTCAGCATGATTGCTTCACTCTCTGTTCTATTTAAAATAACAGTTCAAGAGGGAACGTTAAGATACTCGGTACAAAAACAAAGAGTAAGGCAAGCAAGATCATCATAAAGATAAAAGGTATAACCTTTTTTACAACTTCCTCAAACGGAACACCGGCGATTGGGGTAACTACAAACAAATCAGGTCCTACAGGTGGCGTGATTACTCCGATTCCTAATACAAAGACAGTAAAAATCCCAAAGTAGAGCAAATCGACTCCGAGTTCATTCATTACCGGCAATAGTATAGGGACTATCAAAACAATCGCTGCACTAGGATTTGCAAAGCACCCCGCAATAAGATAGACGACGGTTATCATTAACAGTATTACCACTTTGCTTGAAGAGAAGGAAAGCAAAAGTTCCGCAAGCATCTGCGGTATCCGCTCATTGACTAAAAACCACCCAAATAGCGAAGCACTAGCCATCAAAAAACATATTACTGCACTTTCTACCAAACTGTTTTTTAAAGATTTTATTATGTCCTTAAATTTGAGCTCTTTATAAATCACCACTGCGATAATTAATCCGTAAAACACCGCTATTGCTGCTGCCTCAGTGGGTGTACATACGCCGAGGTAAATAACCCCAAGCACTACTATAGGCATAGTTAAGGCCCAAAAAGCATTAGCAAAGGAGTTTAAAACTTCTTTTATGCTAAATTTATTTTTTACACTTGAATAGCCTTTTTTGCGAGACACATACCAACTAATAGCCATTACTCCCAATGCCGTCAATATTCCTGGCACTATTCCTCCGATAAAGAGCTTTGAAACTGATACTTCCGCAACCATTCCATAAACGACCATCGAGATGCTGGGCGGAATCAAAAAACCGATGATTCCCCCGGTAGCAATAACAGCAGCCGAAAAACTGGGTTCATAGTTATATTTCTTCATTTCCGGTATCAACGACTTACCGATGGCCGCAGCAGTTGCAGTTGATGAACCAGACAGCGCGGCAAAGAACGTACAACTCAAAACAGATACATGGGCTAATCCACCGGTTATTCCACTGGCAAAAGAATTAAAAAATCTTACCAATCGTTTTGCAATCCCGCCCTCAACCATAATGTTTCCGGCCAGGATAAAAAAGGGTATTGTAAGCAGAGAAAAAGATTCGGTTGATGAATATATTTTCGATGGGATAAGAACAAGTGGCAAGCTGTCAATACCTGTAGTTAATGTAATTGTGATTATGGTCGACAATATCAAAGATATGGAAATCGGCACTGAAATCAGGATCAATAAGAAAAATGAGCCAAATAAGATTAAACTTGTCATGAATTATCCCCTTTCCTAACGACTTGGAGCCTCCATATGACACCGAGACCGAAAACCACCATTAATAGCGCCCCAATAAATAAACTCAGCATCGGTATCACAAAAGGAACATGTAATGCTACAGAAATGTTGTTTATATTCTTTACGGCAAAAGAAAATCCAGTAGCACAAATAATCACAGAAACAATAAGCATAAGGATTTGTGCTATCATACTTAAGATCAACGCTTTCTTTTCGGAAACTGCGTTATTTAACGCCGTAACGCTTATGTGGGAGATTCGATGTGTCGCAATCGCTGCTCCAAGCATGGTCACCCAAACGAACAAAAAGGTGGCCAATTCGCCTGTCCAAGCCAATGAATAATCGAGGAGATACCGGATTATGACCTGAATGAAAACAACTGCTGCCATTAATCCAAAAAGTACTCCTCCAATCAATTCAGTGTAACTACATAGCTTGTCTAAAAAAGACTTCAAGATTTTTCCCCTCCTTTTTTAACTGTATAGGTATCGGTTTGTAATTTACTCCATAACCATGTTACTGATGATTTCCTCTATACCACTTAAACAGCTAAAATTGTTTATACTATTTAATAGCGATTCCACACGATTTTCAGGTAGCCCAATAGCTGCACATTGACGGTATTTGGTAATTACATCTTCATTTTTGATTGGATTTGCCCGTGACCCTCGCTCATACTTTTGCTCTTCTATATACTCTTGTCCATTTTTTAAATGAACTTTTACCCAGCCTGGGAAATGTCCCGGTACATCCACCGCTTCATCTGCTATACAATGGATCTTGTCAATCAGCGCTTTGACTTCCAGCCTCTTAATCTGTGCAACATCAATATCCGCAGGACTGACTCTACCTTCCAAAAATGCCATAGCAACTATATATGGCAAGCTAAACTTCATACCATATTCTGTGGTGGGTCTTTTTTTCGCTTCAATAGGCTCGCAAACTATTTTGGAACCCCTTACACCTATACGGCACTCTATCTTTTGAATGTCATCAGGAGAAAAACTGTTTTCGGCTTTTATTTTAAGGATGCAGTCAATAAAAGAATGGATAAAATGGCAACAAGGATAAAGTTTGAATGTAATTTCGGACATTCGCCAAACTTCCCCAAAATCAGAAAAGTTTTCTGTCAATCCTTCTACAAAACCTAAATGCGACTGCCATAAACCAAACTCACCTTCGAAAACCTTTTGCGGCCCCTTAAATCCCCTCTCAGCCATCATCAATGAATATATTGCTCCATGCGCCCCCCAACCCGGATGTAGTTTTTTTACCCATGAGCCGTCATGTAAAAATTCCTGCAAGGCTCCTGCTTGACTCCCGCACAATCCCAATGTATTTATTAAAGTACCCTTTGATACTTTTAACAATCTACCTGCTGTACAAGCGGCGGCAAAGGGAGCGAGTATCCCTGTTGCATGATAACCGCGGTCATGAAAAGCTCCTTTAGCAGCCAGTGCAAGCCGAACGATGCATTCCCATCCGACAATAATAGCAGTCATAATTTCATCCATATTTGCTTTAGTTTTCTCTCCGACAACAAAAGCTGTACTAACAACACTGGCGCTGGGGTGTACCACTCCTGCTACATGAGTGTCATCATAATCCATGCCATGGATTAATGCTGCATTAGCTAAGACCGCATCAGCCATATTAGTTCTTGTGCCGGTCCCCCAGATAGTACTTTCAGATAAACCGTGTAAACCCATAACAGCATCCCTGACAATCCTTGCATGCTCTAAATCATAAGAAGCTATGGAGACACCCAAAGTATCCATGATGAGTAATTTGGAATGTTCCAGAACTTCTTTCGGTATATCCTCGAATTTAAGCCCGAGTGTGAAATCCGCAAGTTTTTCAGAAAGCGTGATGTTATCCATCTTCTCCCTCCTGCTCAGGTTTTTTGTCCATCAACATTTTCTTTTATCCAATCCTCCTGATCCTCTTTTCAAACTGGATACATCTGTTTTTTTTAATCACTTTATCTTTTAAGTATTAGGGGGACAAAGCCTCTATCAACAATCCCCCTAATACTTATTTCGCATTGCATCATATCCTTAACCTTAATGTTTTTTCATTTACGTTTAATATCTGACATATATGGTATAGATTATATATCATCCAAGGAATTGTTTGAAGATATATAATCTAACAACCCTCCGGCATTTACTATAACCTTTTCCGTTTTCTGTAAGTTAAATGTTTCCCTGAATTCTTTGTCATCCTTTTTGGTTATTTCTGCTTTATCAAAGTCAACAATGAGCATGTCACCTTCTTTGATTTTGCCCGTATCGCACTCGATTAGGAGCATCCCATTATTAATAGCATTACGATAAAATATTCTCCCAAAGCTTTTGGCCAGCACTGCCGCAACCCCTGAAAGCTTAATAATCAGCGGGGCTATTTCTCTGCTTGAGCCACACCCAAAATTACTATCCGCAACAATAAAATCTCCGGGTTTTACGTTCTTGGGGAATTCGGGATTTGCGTCTTCCAATACATGCTTGGCAAACTCTTCCGGGTTTGAACGCAAATGCATTAATCTTCCCGGTGCGATTGAGTCTGTACTGACATTATCTCCAAATTTCCATGCTTTTCCTTCATATCTACCTTTAAGCATTTAAAGCACCTCCCTAGGATCAGTCAAATAACCTTTCAAAGCAGTAGCTGCGGCAGTTGCCGGACTAGCTAAATAAACAAATGCGTTTGGATTCCCCATTCTGCCTTTAAAATTCCTGTTCTGTGTTGAGACAACGATTTCTCCGTCACCCGGAATTCCTTGGTGAACACCCATACAGGGGCCACAGTTGGGAGCTTGTATCATGGCACCGGCTTCTGCAAGAGTTGTAAAAGTACCATCCTTGAACGCTTCCAGATAAACCTTATGCGAATTAGGGATTACTATAAACCTAATCCATGGAGCAACCTTTTTACCTTTCAAGATATCAGCCGCAATGTGTAAATCTTCCAATCTGCCGTTAGTACAGCTTCCCAAAAAGACTATATCTACTTTCAGGTCCTTTATATTTCTGACCAGTTCGCCGTTTTCAACGTAATGAGGTGCCGCTACCATCGGTTCTAACTTGGTCGCATCGATTTTTATCGTTTTAGCATACTTAGCGTTATCGTCAGCTTTGATTTTTTGGTAATCATTTTTTCTGCCCATTTTTTCAAGGAACTTTTCTGTGGTTTCATCAGTCTCCATTATGGCAACTTTCGCACCGGCTTCAACTCCCATATTTGAAATTGTGAACCTGGCATCCATACTTAAAGACTCGATTGTGCTTCCTTTAAATTCCAACGCTTTATATATAGCTCCATCGGATTTAATATCCTTTAATAATTTTAAAAATATTTCTTTTGAGTATACGCCCTTGGGCAGTTCTCCATCTACTTGGACTAAATAGCTCTCCGGCACTTTTAACCATGTCTTGCCCATCCGCAATACACAAAGCATATCCGTTGATCCCATACCAGTCGCGAAAGCCCCTAAAGCTCCGTGTGTAGTTGTGTGGGAATCTCCTGCAACAATCAAGTCACCGCACTTAACATAATCCTCTAACAGGTGAGTATGAATATTTCCGGTACCGCCTTCATGCCAGTAACAGTTATGTTTCATAGCAAAATTTCTAATCAATGAGTGCTCATTTGATAACTCTTTCGCCGGACTAGGCCCAAATTCAGTACAAAACATTACCTTTTTAGGATCGAAAACGCCATCCCAGTTTCTTTTTTTCATCAAACGCAATGCTAATGGCCCTGAACCGTCATGACATGCTGTAAAATCGACATCAGCAACTATTGTGTCTCCCGGCTTTACATCATGTTTTACCTTATTGCTCAATATTTTTTCCACAAGTGTTTTTGGCATCGTCTCTAACTCCTCTCATTCGTTGCTCAACCCTAAGTAAATTATCACATTCATTACCGCGTATTGGTTTGTCCCCTCACCTCCTATAGAAATATCTACTTGATACTCAATGATTGCCCATATTATTCCATTGTCCAAGGCATACTTAAGTTTTCACAAATTTATTAGCATAATTGCCAGTTACCCACACAAGTCATTGCAGCTCAATCATATCTTTAATATCTCGCTAACAGAGCTTATATTTTCTACATTTTCCAACCCGTTTATTTTAATTAACATTTCATCAAAACGTTCTTCGAGTAAAGTGCCACTTACTATGGCTCTTCCTTTTTCCACAACATTATCCCAACTTAAAGGACGTTCTTTACTTCCGAACGGATCAAGCACCTTACACTCATAACTGTTACCGTCCTTCATGTGTATACGTACTTTGTTGCAAAAATGTTTAGGATAAATTTCATCCATTTCCTGGTCTATTTTTACAGATACTTTTTTCATTAATTCCCGCAGTTCAGAAGAAGAAAAATACTCTTTTTCCATGTGATATGGAAGTATCGTCCTGTATTTCAACGCTAAAGCAACCGCATATTTTATACTCATTTGGGCCTGAAGAACATTTTCCGGTAAATAATCAAAACCTGTTTGCGTTTTAACTCCCTCGCTGGTTAAAATAACTATTTCCTCAATGTTTTCTATCTCAAAGTCTTGTTTATCCATAATTTCGTGTACTGCATCAATGGCTGAATGGGTGCTTGCACAGCTGGCATGAGGTTTGATATTAGTTTCCTCACATCTAAATATCTCTCCAATATCACAGAGTAACTCTTCCGGATTCGGGCTGTTACTGGTGGCGCTCCAAATTCCTCCGTCCTCTGCATCAAGAATATGTTTAGGGCCCGAGAACCCTTTTTTTGCCAATTCAACGGCAAGTATTCCACTTTGACTTGCTCTACCGGGATGAAAGCGTTTGCTCATTGCGCCGTCCATATTAAATGCCCAAAGGCCTGAAGCCTGCGTGCCAGCCAACCCCAACGCCCATGTCATTTGTTCAACATTAAGTCCCATGATTTTTCCGGCTGCTGCCGCTGCCCCAAAAACGCCGCATGTTCCTGTCAAATGCCATCCCTTGGACCGCGCCGAATTAGGATTAACCGATAAAGACACTCTAATCATCGTCTCATAACCGCAAACCACGGCTAACAAAAAATCTTTTCCTGAAAATCCTTCCCTCTCAGCCAGAGCCAAAGCTACCGGAATCACAACAGCCCCTGGGTGTACCTTCGCATTATGATAGTCATCAAAGTCGTACGCATGTATAAACGTCCCTAAAGCAAGAACGGTATTTATTGCCTGAGCTTTAATTTCTGTTGCCCATAGTGTGCTCTCTTGCCTACTCTCTTGTTCTTGGACAAATTCTTTCATAATTTCTCCCCATGGCGATGTGCTTCCAAAATAGCCACAAGCTATTCCATCCAATACAGAGCACTTAATCCTATCAATGACTCCTTCAGGTATCTGCTCATAATTCAATAAGCACAGAAACTCAGCCAAATTTTGTGTTGGGGTGCGTTTTAAAAGTTTCTGAGTCATTCTCTTCCCTCCCGCTTCGGATTCAAATACACGCCACAGCAATTGTTAATACATATAAATACTTTTGCAAAATTCATGCCAACGAGTAATATATAGTTTTTGGTAGCAGTATCAACTCTCCCACGATATCAATAGCGTTTTATGCTTTGTTCCATATAAAACAATAGTTGTAATATTAGTGTTTCATCGAAACGCATGCATGTATTAACTCTTCTTTCTTACAATAAGACCGAAGATGTAAAAAAAGCCCTATGTGTCCTCTAGGAAACACACAGAGCTTCTTTATAGTTATTTTTCTCGCTGTCATTTGAGTTTCTTATTTCTCGAAAAGATGTGATAAAGATAAAGTCTTCTCATTAATATCCTCAATTGCCTTCCATCCCGGTTCTTTTTTTGACCGTATTTGTGTTCAACGTAATATTCCGTCAGCTGCCTTAATTCCTCTCGATGCTTGGGGAAACGTTCTCTTAGCCGTCCATAATATTCGTACGGGGTCTCCTGCTCCCTCCGCGGGCAGTTGCGGTATGCTGCCCACCGTAAGAGGGCTTGATAAGCCAAAGCCGCGCTCATTCCAGCCGGCAGCCAGGGCAAAAAGGTATAATACAGACCTGCCAGTAACCGTTGCCAAACCTCTTTGAGGATTTGTAGAAAAAAAAGCTTACGTCTGCCTTTTTCGGCTCGCAAACCCGGTTCTTGTCTTTTTAGGAGCCAGAGATAAAATAAGCGGCACAAATAGATGATGATTGCTAAAAGGACAAGGACCAGGATAACCCCAAATACCACAAAGATAATGGAAAGGAATAAGTCCAACAGGGTCGTATCCATCTCGCTTTCACTCATTTCCCCGCTCATCACAGCTGCCCCGTTTGACTCCGAAGAAGCTTGCGGCGCCATATGGGCGGCCCTTAAAACTGCCACCAGAACAAATAAAAAGGCACGGGTAAAAAAGCTCGCCACCGGTGTGACAATATCGTACACTACCTGGGCCGGACCCTGTAAGGCAGGAAGAAAAAACTGAGAAAGAACCGCTACTGCAAAAAAGACTGCTGCCGGCCCTATCACAACCCACTGTGGTATTTCCAAACTGCTGCCTTCCGCCGACTGCTTAACAGCTACGGCAGCAAGGTTTAATAAAAAAGAAAATGACAACCAGTATTTACTGCCGGGGATATCCAGCCCTGTCATACTGATCAAGAGGAACAGCAAAAACGTTAGGGCAATGTTTTTATCAAATTGGCCGAACACTTCGATGTCCTCCCGGCGTGCCAGGCGAAGTCCTCTTAACCAGATAAGGGCAACGAGAATAATGCTGAAAAGATACCCGACCCAGGCAGCAAATTCACCCGTCGGTGGCGGCACAAAAACGGTCCTCGCTCCCATGGCAATAAGCAATAAAAATAATAGCAGTAAAAGGTTTGTACCAAAAATGGTGGCATTACGATAGCTACCCTTTTTGAGGACGAGGTTTACCAAGACTGAAAAAACAGCAAGGGTTAGAAACGTAAAAGGCTGTACGATTATCTCTGCCTCTACACCCAGACAAATTATCTGGTAGAGAGGGTAGAGATAACATGACTCCGCCAGCACCAAAGAGGTTGTCATTGTTGTTTTACTTATTTCCAACGCCTTCACACCTCCTCCCCGGGTTTGTTTTCGGCGGACGTCGCCTTAGGGAAGTCAAAACACACCCTGTGCCGAAAATAGGCGTATCCGGCAGGGGGTATTCTTTCACCGACAACGACGAGAGTCGTCCCCCAGGGGAAGCAAACAACTTCCTTGTTAAATAAGCTCTCCAGAGGCTGCTCTGCACATGGTTCCAAACGAGCCAATGCTTCTAACATCACGGCCGCATGGTTATGATTTCTGGTTACGGGAATCGCCACTGGACTTTCCAATTCCTTTTGCAGCCCGTTACAGACCAATCCGCAAGGAATATTATGGGTATCGGCCCAGCAAATAAGCGACGCGGCAACAGACAAAGCCGTCTCAAACCTCTCCAGATCGACCTCAGGGAGCAGGTATTCGTCGACATCAATGGCCAGGCATATTTGCAGATTAGCCGTAGGTTCTAAAATCTTAGCCAGCAGCACATTTTTGCTTGCGCTGGCTTTCCAGTTAATGAGCCTGGCCGGCATGTCGGATGTGTATTCGCAAAGCCCCGCCACTCTTGTAGGGTCTGTCAATAAAGGACGGCTGACACGCCGGTCGCCGATAATATCGTCGGGAGACAGCCCTATTTCCGGCAGGGGAATAAGCTGAGGGTAAACAATAACAGGGGTCTCTTCCTGATGGTTTTTATCCTGATGAAACAAGCCCAGGCCGTCCTTGGCTGCCAACTGCAGGGAAGGAAACCTGTAAAAGCCCCGTTTTTGGGCAATAAAAGACGCTTTAGTTTTAAACTCCAGGTGCCATTTGATAAACCTGCGCCCGGAAAAAGAGACTCTTTCCTTTCTCTCTTCTTGCCCGCACTCTTCGACCATTTCGGGAGGAAACAGCTGGTACCAATAGAGCAAAAAAGGTAGCCTCTTGCAATTACGAATCTTTATTGCCATAGTCCCTTCGTCTCCCGGAAAAAGGCATAAAGGTTCTACCATCCGCCTTATTTCCAAACGCCGTAAAGCGACAATACTCCATAGCCGTGCACCTTCTACGGTAAGCAGTAAGAAAAAAAGCAATGAGGCGGGCAGGTAATACCCACCCGCAAGGAGCAGGACGAGCCCAACAACAACAGCAAACCGCAATAATCCGCTTGTATAAATCGAGGTAAACCGCAGACCGGGAATCATGATGATTTCTGTGCCCCCTGTGCAAGTTCCAGGGGCAGCTCCGCCAAGATATCTTCCAAGACCTTTTCGGCACGAAGACCGCGCAAGCGATCCTCTCTCCGCAGAATCAGACGATGGCCGAGAACAAAACCGGCCAGGTATTTGATATCGTCAGGAATAACGTAATCTCTTCCTTCAATCACTGCATAAGCCCGTACGGCGCGGTAAACAGCCAAACAGGCCCTAGGACTGGCCCCCAAGGCCAAAGCCTGATGCTCGCGGGTGGCTCTGATTAGGGAAATGATATATTTAACCAAATCTTGTTCTACATGTACCTGCCGGCACTGTTCCTGCCAAGCCAAAACGTCTTCCCCCTTAGCAACAGCTTGCAAGCAGTCTAAGGCGCTTTGTTTCCCGTGGGTGGCAATTATTCTTTCTTCATCCGCAGCCGTAGGGTAGCCAACTTTAATTTTCAGCAGGAAACGGTCGAGTTGTGCCTCCGGCAGCGGGAAGGTCCCTTCCAGTTCGATGGGGTTTTGTGTGGCCAAAACCATGTAGGGACGCGGCAAACAAAAGGTGTGGTTATCGACGGTCACCTGTCTTTCTTCCATGACCTCCAAGAGGCTGGATTGTGTACGAGGTATGCCGCGGTTGATTTCGTCGGCCAAAAGGATATTTGTCATGACCGGACCGGAACGAAAAGTAAATTCATTGGCTTTCCGGTCGAATACAAAGAACCCTGTAACATCAGTGGGAGTCAAATCCGGAGTAAACTGCAATCTCCGAAACTTACAATCGAGAGAAGCTGCCAGGGCTTTAGCCATCAAGGTTTTGCCTACACCCGGCACATCCTCGATCAAGATGTGCCCCTCCGCCAAAAGCCCCACCAGTAAGAGATCGGTCACCTCTTGTTTCCCAATCACTACCCGGGCTATATTTTCCCGCAATTTTTGCAAGGATTCAAACATTTTGTTTTTATCCCCTTTCCACTAATAGTTTCATTAGCCTTTCCCATTGTTGATAACCCCGAGAAATTTCTTCCTCCAGGCCCCTGTACTCCAGGGTATATTCTCTGGCAGTATCCTCAGCGCGATAGGTTGAGGCGTCTGCCAACAGTTCCGCCAATACTTGGAGCCGCTCCTCCAGTTGAGCTATATTGTCCTCCAGTTGTTCAATTTCTTCCCGAGTCCGGGCCTTATTTATTATAGTCTTGTTTTTTCCCTCTGCTTTCTTTTGCTTATCATTTCTTGGCGTCTTTTCCTCTTTTTCCTGTTCCCGCCGGATTTCCGCCCTTTTTTCTTTGTATGAAGTGTAATTGCCGGGATGATCCTCCAGCCCCTTTTCGCTTAGCTCCAGCGTTCTGGTAGTTATTCTATCCAAGAAATAACGGTCGTGTGATATGACAAGTATGGTCCCTTCATATTTGCTCAGATAGTCCTCGATAACCGCTCTGGAAGCAATATCCAGGTGATTGGTCGGTTCGTCAAGAAGCAGAAAATTTGCGTCTCCCAAGATGTTTTTCAAAAAGGAAAGCCGTTTTTTCTCGCCTCCACTTAGGTCTTTAACCTGCTTAAACACCTCTTCTCCCCGAAACAGGAAATCACCCAACACATCCCTTGCTTCACCCACCGTAAGCTCCGTAGCGCCCAGTATCTCGTCAATAATCCTGTTATGCTCCGTCAGGTCTTGACACTCCTGAGCAAAATACCCCGGTTTTACCCTGGCCCCTACGATAACTTCTCCGCAATCCGGTTCTATTTCCCCGGTAATAGCCTTAAAAAGGGAGCTTTTTCCCGTACCGTTGCGCCCGATTAGCCCTATTCTTTCTTGCTTGGTGATTCTAAAACTAACTTTTTCCCATAGTTTTTTCTCCCCATAGGAAAGGGTCAGTTCCCGCACATTCAAGACTATATTGCCACTGTCCTTTACTCCCCGGACCTCTATTCTTATAGTCTTTGCGTTCTTAGGGCTGTTCAACCGCTCCAGTCTTGCCAGTTGGGACTGTCTGCCCCTGGCTTGTTTTGACTTGATTCCGGCTCGGTATCTATTAATATACTCTTCGGTTTCCTTGATGTATTTTTCCTGTTTTGCGTAAGCTTTTAACTGGGCTGCCGTTTTTTCTTCTTTCAACTGCACATAACGACTGAAATTGCCGGGATAGCTTTCCAGTTTGCCTGCCTCCAGTTCCAATGTCCTATCCGCCACCTGATCCAAAAAGTAACGGTCATGGGATACCACGAGCAGAGCCCCGGTATAGCTTTTCAAAAAGCCCTCCAACCACTCAACGGCAGGTAAGTCCAGATGATTCGTCGGCTCATCCAAAAGCAGTAGGTCTGGCTTTCTTACTAAAATTTTCGCTAAGCCCACTTTAGTCTTTTCCCCACCACTGAAGGTTTGGATTTCCCTTGACTGGTCTTCTTCATTGAAACCCAAGCCTGCAATAACTCTTCTAGCCATGGCCTCACAACTGAATCCGCCTGATCGTTCATAATCTTCTGTGATTCTCGCATAATTAGCCAAGGTTTGCTCCAACCGCTTCTCGTTTTTATCACCCATCTGCACCTCGAGCTGCCGCAGCCTTTTCCTGAGGGCCAAAAGATCGGCGAATTCTTCCATCACAGTTTCAAAGAGCGTCATTTTTGCAGGGTATGCCTGTATCTGTTCCATATATCCCCAAGTAACCGCCTCCGGCTTAACGACCTGCCCCTCATCTACCGGTTCCTCTCCCGTCAGACAGCGTAGCAGGGTGGTTTTACCGGCACCATTGGGTCCGACCAGACCTACCTTTTCTTTTTCTTGTATTACCATCTCTATGTTTTGGAAAATGTTTTGCACACCAAAGGATTTTTTCAACCCCTTTGTTTGTAGAACTATCACTGCTCTGCCCCTTGTTATGAATAGTTTTTATATTTGCGAATTGTAATTGACTACAATCTATATTAACATAGTATCATGGAATTAAATAGTATTTTGTAAAGGATGATGCAGGATGAATACCGATCAGGCTAAAAGCTTGATGGAGGGCTTTTGCAAGGTATGCCCCGTCTGTAACGGCAAGGCTTGTGCCGGGGAAGTTCCGGGTATGGGCGGCACCGGTAGCGGGACCTCCTTCGTCGCTAATATTGAAGCATTATCCGCAGTAAGACTAAAAATGCGGGTATTACACTGTACAAGCTTACCCACAACAGCCACGGAATTACTGGGTATGAAGCTTAGTATGCCAATAATGGCGGCTCCTATCGGCGGCGTTTCATTTAATATGAGTAAAAAGATGTCTGAGGAAGATTACGTCGAGGCCATTATCAACGGTTGCTGTGCCGAAGGCACCGTTGGGTGCACCGGCGACGGTGTCCCTTCATACATCCACCAAACCGCCTTTGAGGCCATTAAAAAAGCTAGCGGACATGGTATTCCCTTCATTAAACCGTGGGATGATCAGATGTTCTTCGATAAAATAGACGCGGCCCAAAAGGCCGGAACACAAGTAATCGGTATCGACATAGACGCCATCGGTTTAGGAACAGTTAACCTCATGGGGGCTTCTATTCCCCTCAGAGGACCGGCGGAAATGGAAAAACTGCTGGCCAAGATACCCTTAAAGGTGATACTCAAGGGCATTATGGACGCCGAAGAAGCCGAAACCGCAGTTGCCATTGGTGCCGATGCCATTGTTGTTTCCAACCACGGGGGCAGGGTCCTGGATGGTACTAAGGGAACTGCCGAGGTGCTGCCGGACATAGCCGCTAGGATAAACGGACGTGTGCCAATTCTTGTCGACGGCGGGATTCGTTCCGGTTCCGATGTTTTAAAGATGCTGGCTTTGGGTGCCGACGCGGTGTTGATCGGCAGACCTCTCGGTATCTCCGTGTTCTGCGATCAGGAAAACGGAGTCCGCGAATACCTGCAGGGTATCCATAAACAGTTAGTACAGTCCATGCTATTAACCGGGTGTAAGGATATCAAGAGTATTAACAAATCCGTTATAGACTTTTAACCCTGGCTGCTAAACAGGAGGCCGACTAAATGAACTTCAACTCTTTGTCGCTTTGCTTAAACCCCTTCTTCTTGATTTTCAC
This sequence comes from Clostridia bacterium, assembly GCA_018432615.1. Classification (GTDB taxonomy): domain Bacteria; phylum Bacillota; class Peptococcia; order DRI-13; family SM3-B62; genus SM3-B62. The sequence goes on along the minus strand of JAHDSQ010000004.1, from coordinate 27,597 downwards.
TGCCGCTATTTCAGGACTCTTCCTGGGAAAGATAAAGCTTGGCCGTTATAGGCTTGCCACCTCCGGCTGTCTTTTTACGGGACTTTTACTAGGCTGGTATGTGTACAAGAAGTGCGTCTTGCCCTTTATCGGTCTCGATAATATCCCGGATAAAGTGGGTACAATCATCAATAACGGCTTAATCCCCGAGGCCTTGTTTTCTTTTTCTTTGATCCTTTTCATCGCTTCTGTCGGTCTGATTGCCGCCAAGGACGTCGGCAAGATTTATGCAAGATACGGTATTAAGCTGATTATCCTAGGTTTTCTTATTCCCCTCTCCGGAGCGCTGGTAATCGGTGCCGCCACATTTTTATGGAGCGTTCAAACCCCCTTTGAACTTTTAGGCGTATACGTCGGTGGCTTGACAAGCTCCCCCGGTTTGGCTGCGGCCCTGGAAAGTACCACCTTTTACGGAACTGCCGCCGGCAGCCGGGTTGGCTTCGGCTATGCCATAGGCTATATCCCAGGGGTTATCGTTGTTATTCTTTCTATGCAGTTAATCCCTGCGCTGTTTCGCCTCGATCTTGAAAAGGAGACCAAAGAGTTTGCCTGCGAGTTGCAAAAGAAGCTTCAGGAAAGAGAAAGTTCCCCTGCCGCTGCAAACAAAAATCAGGTCTTTTTTGATTTGGTCGGTTTCTTTTCCGTCTGTCTCTTCGGCCTGTGCCTCGGCGAAGTCTCCTGCGGCAACTTCCGTTTAGGCACAACCGGCGGCGTCCTCATTTCTTCTCTTGTCCTCGGCCATCTCGGGAAAATGGGCCCCATAAGCTTCCGAATGGATCCACGGATTCTTGGTGTTATTAAGGAAATCTCCCTAGCAATGTTTTTGACCATCGTCGGTTTGAGATACGGTTACACCACCATAAATTCCAGCATAGGACACAACGCCGGAGCATTACTGTTGGTAGCCGCGGCAAGCGCAATTTTTGCGATTCTTATCGGCTTTGTTGTCGGGAGATATGTTTTCAAGCTCAATTGGATCCTGCTTTCCGGCGCTATCTGCGGAGGAATGACCAGCACGCCGGGGCTGGGAGCGGCAATTGACGCAACCTCTACCAACGATGTGGCTGCTGGTTATGGTGCGACCTATCCTTTTGCCTTGACAGGAATGATTCTCTTTACATACCTCCTCTGTGCACTCATAGGTAGCAGTTGATAAACAAACTGCCATATTTTCCCTCTGTTGACTTCTACCAATGTGCATATATAATGGATGGAGATACTTAAAGAGGAGTTGAATTGTTATGCGAAGAGTTTTTTACGTCCTGATTATACTGCTGGCGGTCACTTGCTTGCTCTTTTCAGGATGCAACAAGAATGATTTAACAAAGGGAATGTCGGCTAAAGAAATCATCCTGGCATCAAATGAAGCAATGCAAGATGTAAAGACATATGAAATTGATATGGAAATGACTATGAAAATGCCGATCACAGAGGATAATCCCGTCGGCACCATAGAGATGAAAGGTTCGGGGCTTATCAGCGTCGATCCGATACTGGCTTCTTTCGATTACGACATGGAGATGGGCGACACAAAAATGCCCATGAAAATGTATCTTACGGTGGAAGACGATTCGCTGACCGAATACATTAGCACTCCTGAAGCTGAAGACCAATGGATGAAAGTAACAATACCCTTCGACGAAGAAATGAAGAAGATGATGGACCCTAAAACCAGTCTGGCCATTTCTGAAAAGTTCATCAAAGAAGCTACTATAGTTGGCAATGAGACAATCGATGAATCCGATACTGTCATTATCGAAGTAACCGCAGACGGAGAAGCGCTAAAAGACATCATGGGAGCCTATTCTTTAGGTCAGGCTTCCGCGGACCTCTTTGACCAGATGTTTGCCGCTATGGACGGCATATCTTACAAGGCTTGGGTGAACAAGGAAACCCTTTATATGACAAAATTTGAAATGGATCTGGGCTCTATGCTCAAGGGCATTGTCGCCGGTCTGCCGGCGGAGGAACAAGCAGAGCTTAATGCTGAAGAACAAGCAATGCTTGAAGGTATCGAAGCCTTTATGACCATGCACTATTCGGGCATGAATGATGATTTTGAAATCGTCATTCCCGAGGATGTCATCAACAACGCTATGGATTTGAGCGGCATGTTGTCTTCTCAATTCCCGACGGAATTACCAGAGGGCTAAAGTAGCAAACATTTTACGAACACTTAAAATCCCACCCGGCGACCTGTTGTATCCAAGTATAAAGCGCTGAAAATGACGGTTTAAGGTCATTTTCAGCGCTTTTTTCTTTTTGGCCATATCTACATATATTCCTGCGGTTCTTCTTCTCCCCTCAGCACGCGCAATGCCCCGCCGACCAAGGCTTCTAGTTCATTTTCACCCGGAAAAACAATGACCTGAGCCATAAATTCGACCCTTTCTTTAATCCAGTTTACCATTCTGGTTGAATTGGCAATACCTCCTGTCACAACGATTGCATCAATCTTTCCTTTTAAAACTGCTCCACAGGCGCAAATTTCTTTTGCCACCTGGTAAGCCATGGCTTCATAGGCTAATAGAGCGTCTTCCCGCCCTGAATCAATTAACTTTTCAACTTGCCTTGCATCATTTGTCCCTAATAAACTTACCAACCCGCCGTTACCGACAAACCCCTTATATACTTCTTTTTCACTCAAACCGCTATGAAAGCATCTTTCGATCACAGCGGATACGGGCAGCCCTCCTGCCCTTTCGGGGGAGAAAGGACCGTCTCCGTCCAGGCAGTTATTAACATCAATGATCCTGCCTCCCTGATGGACAGCAACCGAAATACCTCCGCCTAGGTGTGCAACGATCAGATTGCACTCACCGTATTCCTTATTAAGCCGCATTGCCGCTTCACGAGCTGATGCCTTTTGATTCAAGGCATGAAAAATACTCTTTCTTTCAATCCCTTTGAGTCCGCATACCTTTGCTAAAGGGAACATTTCATCGACAACAACGGGATCGACGATGTAACATTCCAACCCGTTATTACCTGCTATTTCCCAGGCTATCAGAGCCCCCAAATTAGAAGCATGTTCTCTTGTGGTGTTTTTTAATTCGGAATACATCGCTTCGTTTACCGGATAAGTTCCTCCCGGGACAGGTTTAAGCAATCCCCCTCTGGCAACAATACAGCTAAGCTTTCCCAGGTCAGTATTCTGTTCATCCAAGAATTTTAATACTCTGTTTTTTCTGAAACCCAATTGGTCATTTACTGACTTATATTCTCCCAGTTCTTCTGCAGAATGAGCTATTGTTTTTTCTACAAGACATTTTTCTTCTTCATAAATAGCCAGCTTCGTTGAGGTCGAACCGGGATTGATGACCAGCATCAAATGCTTTTTAATCATTTCTCACCTCACAAAACTTTAATTTTATGTGTATATATTATATTACCAGCATCTAACTCCAATAGCAATCTTGACATTTTAGGCAACATGAGTTTATTATAAATCATATGAACGTTTATTCATATGTTCAATTCATAACAGCGAGGTGATTGTATGACACGAAATATTCAACCGGTTGAACAGTGCGACTGTACTGTTATTCATGAGGATGTTGTAAAGCAAGTGAAGGAAAAAATGCCTCCTGAAGAAACACTTTATGATTTGGCGGAGTTGTTTAAAATATTCGGGGATTCCACAAGGATAAAGATTTTGTGGGCTTTATATGAAGCAGAAATGTGTGTCTGCGATATTGCCTCATTACTAAAAATGACCCAATCCGCAATTTCACACCAACTAAGGATTTTGAAACAGGCTGATCTCGTAAAAACCAGAAGGGAAGGCAAAGTCGTTTATTATTCTGTGACGTACTCCCACCACCTTAAGAGGTAGGGGCTTCTTGGGACGTACCAACTAACGTCGGTATAATTACCAAGCTATCCCCGTTCGCCCAACGGTTCATATATTTTATTAGGCTATACCAAGTATCCGGCAACCTTCGTTTTTGATATTGATGGCAGCATTGACGTCCCTTTCAAGTTCTCTTTTGCAATGGGGGCAGGTCCAGTTTCTGTCTGCCAATGTCAGTTCTTTGTTTTCCTGCTTACAAAAGCGGCAAAGTTTACTGGATGGATACCATTTATCTATGGTATCCAGCTTCTTACCTTGTTCTGCCAGTTTGTAGGCCAAATATGTTTTCAACATCCCAAAACCATTGTCGTTTGTTGACTTGGCCAGTTTTAAGCCTTGCGCAATACCCCGCATGTTTAGGTCTTCTATTGCAACTGCATCATAGGCGTTGGTTATCTGCCTTGAGAGCTTATGCAAAAAGTCCTTTCGTTGTTTGGCTACTTTTTCATGGAGTTTCGCTACTTTTTGTCGTTGCTTTTCACGATTTTTACTACCCTTTTTGCGTTTGGATAATTTACGTTGGGCTTTCTTTAGTTTTGCTTCTGCTTGTCGATAATATCGGGGGTATTGGGCGCTGTTTCCTTCGCTATCTATATATAGCGATTTCGAGGAGTAGTCCAAACCCAGCGTTGTTTCAGGTTTTGCTGTTTTCGGTGTGATTTTGGCATCATTCTCAATCAGTATGGATATATAATATTTCCCTGTAGGTGTTTGACTGATGGTGGCTGATTTTATGACTGCATCGGTTGGTAGTTGTCTATGCAGCTTAATTCGTACATTCTTTAGCTTAGGTAGTCGAATTGTTTTAGCGTCTATCAGCCGGATTGTTCCTCTTTGGTTGTTGGTGGTGTAAGATTTTTTGTCATGGCGCTTACTTTTGAATTTTGGAAAGCCGATTTTCTTATCACGGAAGAAGTTTCTGTAAGCTGTATTCAGGTTTAGCTGGGCATTTGCCAAAGCCAGGCTATCCACTTCTTTGAGCCATGGATATTCTTTATTATACTTGGCAGGGGTTGGTGTTTTTAGCTTTTCCAAGGCTTCTTTATCTCTTTGATTTTTTTCATATTGCTCTTTTTTTTCTGTCAGCATTTGATTGTATACAAATCTTACACAGCCGAATGTTTTTTTGATTAGCAATTCCTGTTCAGTGTTAGGCATTAGACGATACTTATATGCTTTGTTTCCGATAGGATATCACCTTCAAACGAACGTGTGTTCTGATACTAGTTTATCCCATCAGGATATGTTTTTCAAGCTTTTTTTACTCTGTGTGTTACACTTATTTTTAAGGAGAAGTGAAGCAGGTAATTCATCTCCCGCATACGCCCTCACTTGCGTGAGCAAGGTGACTTAGAGGCGAGAGACTTCTTGCCGGATGTTTGTTAAACGAATCTTCAATCAGGGCTTAACTCATGTAAAGGAGATTTAACCGATGCTAAAACATGCCAACAATGAAACGGAAAAAACAAACGAAAAAAAAGATGCAATAACCCACGAAGTACACGATTGTGCGTGTTGTAATGCCAAAACACAGCCAACCGTTAATAACACCGACTCCGGAAACAACACTCGGCAAGAGATCATGAGGCTGGTAATTGGTGCTCTTTTATTTGCTTTAGGTCTTATGCTTAGTTCTCAAGGATGGCTGAAACTCGCAATATTTTTGGCAAGCTATCTTGTAGTCGGAGGAAGTGTTATTCTTCGAGCAATAAAAGGGATCACTCAAGGCCAAGTATATAGCGAACATTTTCTGATGAGCGTTGCCACTATCGGTGCTTTTTTGATTGGTCAATATCCGGAGGGTGTAGCAGTCATGTTGTTTTATATGGTCGGTGAATTGTTTCAGAACATGGCTGTGAATCGTTCCCGCAAGTCAATCAGTGCCTTAATGGATATCAGACCTGACTATGCAAATTTGAAGCTTGGCGAAGAGCTGAGAAGAGTTGTCCCCGAAGATGTGAGTATCGGCGATATTATTGTGATTAAGCCGGGGGAAAAAGTCCCCCTGGACGGCGTGGTAGTAGAGGGGACTTCTCTGGTTGATACATCTGCATTAACAGGGGAATCACTGCCCCGTGAATTGGAACCGGGTCAGGACGTTTTAAGCGGATTCATCAATATAAATGGTGTTTTGACAGTTGAAGTAACAAAAGATTTTGCCGAATCCACTGTCTCTAAAATTCTGGATTTAGTTCAAAATGCCGGCAGTCGAAAAGCTCCCACCGAAAATTTCATCACAAAATTTGCTCAATACTATACTCCGGTTGTAGTTTGGGGAGCCTTGGCACTTGCCATTATCCCTCCCCTTTTGATTCAGGAAGCCACATTCTCCGAATGGATTTACAGAGCGTTGGTTTTCCTGGTAATATCTTGCCCCTGTGCATTAGTAGTCTCCATCCCTTTGAGTTTCTTCGGCGGTATTGGCGGGGCTTCAAAAAGAGGTATACTGGTTAAGGGAGGAAATTATCTCGAAGCCCTGAATAATGTAGAAACAGTTGTGTTTGATAAGACCGGCACCTTAACCAAAGGGGTATTCAAGGTAACAGAGATCAATTCTCAAAATGGATATTCCGATGAAAAAATGATAGAATATGCCGCATATGGGGAGTACTATTCAAACCACCCGATTGCTCTTTCTATTCGAGAAACCTTTAATGCTGAAATAGATAAGAAGAGGATCAAAAACTACGAGGAAAAACCGGGCCGCGGCATTAAGGCTAATGTCAACGGCAAAGAAATTCTTGTTGGCAACACCAGATTAATGACTGAAGAGGATATCGAATATAATGACGTTGAAGCAATGGGAACGTTGGTTCATGTGGCAATTGATAAGAAATATGCCGGTAATATTCATATTTCAGATGAAATAAAGGAAGATTCCGCGCAAGCGATAAAAGGGCTTCAAAGGCTCGGCATTAAGAAAATCGTCATGCTTACCGGCGATTTAAGGTCTGTTGGGGATAAAATCGGCAAACAGTTAGGTTTGGCTGAGATTTATTCAGAACTTCTCCCCACTGATAAAGTCGGCAAAATTGAACGGCTGGAAACAGAAAAATCCCCCAACGGTAAAATAATGTTTGTTGGAGATGGGATAAACGATGCGCCGGTCATTGCCAGAGCAGACATTGGTGTTGCTATGGGAGGATTAGGTTCCGATGCCGCAATTGAGGCTGCGGATATTGTCATTATGACCGATGAACCGACAAAGATTGTCTCAGCCATTAGAATTGCCAAAAGAACGCGCAGTATCGTCTTGCAAAATATAGTGTTTGTACTGGCCGTTAAGTCCGTCTTTCTTATTTTGGGTGCCTTCGGACATGCTTCAATGTGGGAGGCTATCTTCGCGGATGTGGGGGTTGCCATTTTAGTAATACTCAATGCCATCAGAGCATTGAGTACGAAAAACATATAATATCCCATTACAACATAATAAGTGATAGGGAGCATTCTTGCCTTATTAAATTATGGAGGAGTTAGCGTGGATAATAAAATAATTACCATGAGGGTTTCGGTAATAAGCATTATAGTGAACCTTGTTCTTGCGCTGATAAAGTTGGCAGTAGGTATTATTGCCAACTCAAGCGCCATGGTTTCAGATGCCGTACATTCGACATCCGACGTGTTCAGCACTTTTATTGTGATGATAGGTGTTAATCTATCAAATAAGAAAGCGGATATTGAGCATCCTTATGGTCATGAACGCTTGGAGAGTGTAGCATCAATAATTTTGGCGGTTATTCTCTTTGTTACAGGCGTTGGTATTGGTATTAAGGGTATTGAAAAAATAGCTGCCGGCAATTACGGGGAACTGGCAGTCCCGGGAATAATAGCACTATTTGCCGCCATCATTTCGATAGGGGTAAAAGAATGGATGTATTGGTTTACAAAAGCAGCGGCCAAGAAAATCAACTCAGGTATATTGATGGCAGATGCCTGGCATCATCGTTCAGATTCATTATCCTCGGTTGGCGCACTGGTAGGCATAGCCGGTTCCAGGCTGGGATTCCCGGTCATGGACTCTATCGCCAGTGTGCTCATCTGCTTTTTGATAGGTAAAGTAGCTCTTGACATCTTTAAGGATGCGGTAGATAAAATGATTGATAAATCCTGTGATGCAACAACAGTAAGCAGCATGAAAGAATTGGTCCTCAACCAGGAGGGTGTACTGCGAATAGACAGCATAAAAACAAGACTCTTTGGTTCAAGAATTTATGTTGATATTGAGATAGCTGCGGACAGTGAATTAACACTGGGCAAATCCCATGAAATTGCCAAACAGGTACATGATGTGATAGAAGAGGGTTTTAAAGAGGTGAAGCATTGCATGGTTCATGTTAATCCGCTGGAGATACATGATAATTAATGAAATCAATACTTTACTTTGTAATTTATCTTGTTCCCATATCTCTGTCCTCTCAACAGTCCCAGTTCCTCAAACTTTAACACAAACCCACGGATATAATTCGTTAAACAGTTCAACCAACTCGTCGATTCTGACATTCGGGTATTAGGTTAAATTATATTTTTTCATTTTATTATATAGTGTGCCTCTGGAGATGTTCAGGCTTGCGGCCGCCTTTGTTTTATTATACTTTGCCTGCCTCAGGGCATTGCTTATCTGCAGCTTCTCATTTTCTACAACCGAAACTTTAAAAATCTCTCTTCCCTTCCCTGGAGCCCCTTGGTTTTGTTGTATATAGGTCGGCAGCAAAGAGACTGTTATTTCACCATCCTCAGCCAGGATGGTCATTCTTTCCATTATGTTCCTTAATTCCCTGACGTTTCCCGGATAATGATAGTTTTCAAGGATGTTTATTACCTCCGGCTGAATAGAGTCAACACATCTTGAATATTTCTTTTTGTAGTAATTCAAATACTCGCTTATCAAATATGGAATATCTTCCTTGCGTTCTCTTAACGGAGGGATATTTATTTTTATGACATTTAAGCGGTAAAAAAGGTCTTCTCGGAATAAACCCTTAGCTATTAATTCCTCCAGTTCCCTATTTGTAGCCGCTATTACCCTGACATCTACTTCCTGAGGTCGAATAGCGCCAACTTTGAAAAAGGTTTTTTCCTGCAAGACTCTTAAAAGCTTGGCTTGCATATCTAACGGCATTTCTGTGATTTCATCCAAAAATATTGTGCCCTGATCCGCAGCTTCAAATATCCCTTTCTTTTTCCCGATTGCACCGGTAAACGAGCCTTTCTCAAAGCCAAAAAGCTCACTTTCCGCAAGATTATGAGGAATGGTGCTGCAGTTGATCTTAATGAACGGCTTATCCGCACGCAAGCTGTTTTGGTGAATAGCATTCGCCAACAGTTCTTTCCCTGTCCCGCTCTCCCCTGTGATTAGGACCGTGGCATCCGTTTTCGAAACCTTTTCAGCCAGCACCGCTATGTCCTCTACTGTTTTGCTGATATAAATCAGCTCGCCGAAGCTTGAAGAATCGTGAATAATCCTCTCATACTGATCCTCAATATACATTAATTTCCCATTTGTACTATCTAATTTATGTTTCAATTCAAAAAGCTGGGTTACATCTTTGAAGTTTACTATTATCCCATTAAAGTTTTTCAAACTGCCGGTGGAACGCACACTTAATATATAATATTTATCGGCTTTATCATGAAAAAACAATTTACTTGTTGGTCTCTCCGCATTGAGTATGATCTCTATAATTTCCTCCGGCAAATACTCTTTTACATGGTTGTCGAGCAACATGCTATCTCTCAACACTTCCGTAGCTGTATTATTCCAGTACTTGATCCTTCCTTTGTCGTCAAGTACTAAAACAGCCTCGTTTATAGCATCAAACACAGTCTGTAAAAACCTAACCGCATCCTCCAGCCGTTTTGAAAAGCAGTCACAGGTGGAATTTACCGTCAACATCCCGACAACCTTTTTGTCGTCATCAATCACCGGAGCTCTGCTAATATCTCTTTCTGCCAGCTCTTGCCTTACCTCTTGAATGTTGCTTTCCGGATGTACCTTAAAAACATCTGTTGTCATTAAACGGCTTATTCTTGTTCTCGGTTTTATCCCCCCCGCTATTTTTCTGGCTAAATCGTTTTTTGTAATGATACCGACAATATTTTCCGCATCCGTTACCAGAACCTCTTCTTTGCTCTTAAACAGCATAATTTCCTTCAACTCATCAACAGTGGTATCCAAGCCTACCTTAACAACATCTTTGATCACCGCGTCTTTAGCTTTTACGCCTATCAGATACTCTTCCTTATTCACGATATCCCTCCTAATGGGGGCTGAGGTTTTGCCTTTCATTATACCATAGAATATGCTAAATCGCTTTTTGCTGGGTCAGTAGAGCATTTTCCGCCGCCCACATCACTTGATACACCAACGGTGATCCTGTAAGCAGCGGATGAGTGGCATATTGAATACAGGATATCTCGTTTACCGTCACGCCTTGTTGAACGGCCAGGGCCAGAATATTTGTCATGTCTGCGGCCTGTACCCCTCCAATGACGTGTCCGCCGATCAGTGCGTCGGTTTTCTTTTCAAATATTAATTTAACTATTGTCTCGGCCGTACAGCCCTGTAAATATCCCGGATGTCGATCAGGCGCTGTTATTTCTCCCTCATAATAGTCGATATTGTTATCTTTGCACATTTTTTTCGTGAAGCCCGCCGTCCCCACCGATATATTGCCTACTTTGGTGGTAAAAGCACCTACAACCCCGCGGGATTTTTGATTTAGCTTGTACAAATTACTGCCAGCAATCTTACCCTCCAGCGCCGAAACAGAAGCCAAACGAACGGGCGTCTGTTTGTGGGTAATGGCCGAAACTTTTGTGCAGCAGTCTCCGCAAGAAAAAATATTCTCATCATTTGTCCTCATGTACTCATCAACAACTATCCCTAATTTTTTATCAACTTTCAGGCCGATTTTTTCCGCCAACTCCATGTTAGGAACAGCGCCAATCCCTAATATCACTACATCCGCCTTGATACTTCTTCCATCGGAAAGCCGAACCTCTTTCACCTTCCCGTCTCCGGAAATGGCCTCTACCAAGGTATCGGTAAGAACGTCAACCCCCAAAGTTCTCAACTCCTGTTCTATCTTGACCCCAATTTCCTCTTCACAAGACATTAAACAACGAGGCAAGGCTTCTATCAGCGTCACATTGCAGTTACCCTTGTGCCTGATTTGTTCCGCCATTTCAACACCAATAAAGCCCCCGCCGATTATCACAACATCCTCACTCTCCTTTAAGGATTCTTCTATCCCTTGCAGGTATGCAGGATCCTTAAGAACAGGGAATACGTTGCTGAGATTTGTACCGGCAATAGGCGGAATCATCGGCTTTGAGCCAACGGCCATTACTAGCCTTTCATATTTTATTTTACTCCCGTCAGCAAACTCCGCCGTCCGATTTTTCCGATCAATATCAACCACTTCATTGATAATGAATTTTATTCCATTCTTTAAAAAACCCTCATCAGAAATCTTGTTTTCTTCCACTGAATTAAGAACTCCATAAATATAAGGGATACCGCATGGGATCACCGTGTATGAAACGTTTCGTACAACGGCAACCCTCTTGTTTGGATACCATGCACGAACTGAATTTGCCGCACTCAAGCCTGCAGCCGAACCTCCGACGATTAATACATCTGTTTCTTTTTCTTTAGCCATTATTTGCCTCCACCTTATATAGAATATATCTTATGTATTACGCAAGTTGCGTGCCAAGCCTGTTGTTCCTGGATTAACGGCGCTATAGGTATGTTTTCTTTATTATTGCTTCTGCAAAGTGTGTAATTTTACACACTTTGTGCATGAACACTTTGTTTAATTGTTCTTTTGTTGTTTTACAAAGTGTTTAAATGAATCTTTGATTTATATGTCATTGATATACTGCACGAAAAAAGCTACCGACGAACAATCGATAGCTCTATTACCGATTTAAATAAGTAACTCTCCACCGGCGGAATCAGAACCACTAAGTCACCTGCCGTTCTTGGTAACATAAACCGGTTCGGAATAAGTGTGACAGAACTAAAAAATCTCATTGTATTTATTAGGCAGGTCAGCACTGGGTCTAATATTTACGCAAGATGTCTTCCACAAAATAACCACAAGCCTTCGACATAATACGACATGTTTTTGTTGCTATATCTGCTATAATATGTTAAAAAGGTGCAACGTTTTAGTATGATTGCTAATGAAGAACAGTTGAAATTCTTAATAGTTTGTAAGAAACAAATATATCTTATGGTGAGTTCATTTGGAAATACATGCCCATAATACAATGTAATATTATATAAATTTACATATATGGTGTTGATTAACTATTAAAGAAATGTTATTATCTAAAATATGGAAAGACCTTAAGCTGCCATATAAGGTAGTAACGATCAGCTTAAGGTCTCACTGCCCCTACACAAATAGAGGATAGTTGTATTTTATACCTCTCTGGGAGGTTTGTGAAGGGAGAAAATAATAAGGAGGAGAGAATTAATAAACTTTCCCCCACATAAATAAAAATTAATGGAGGGAAATCATGAAAAAATTCTTAATTTTTATTTTGGTAGTTACATGAATTTTAAGCTCGTCCATTCCAGCATTTGCAACTACTCATGTTTACTCATCATCTTATTTCAATGAGCCATGGGAACAAGTTGAAGGTGGATCTGGTTGGACTATGATTTATGGGTATAACGAGTTTGCTATTAATGAAGATTATGTTCATTCATTACATTCATATCTTGCACATACTTCAAAAATTACCCATTCAGGTCATAGCCATCAGACTACAGCCGTTGCAGGAAGCTGGGCTAATGTAGATGTTGTACATTCTGGATCACCGGTATATTATTACATGTACTATTAACAGCATGTAATATGAATTTTTAAAGTTTAACCCTCCAATGTGTTAAAATCTCATGGTATCTGACTTCAACACATTGGAGGGTTAAAATTAAAATTGGTTATTGTATTTCAGTTATTGAGTTAGGGGGATAATTCTTGAAAAGAATCAAGTATATTTCTTGTTTTTTTATTATGTTTTTAGGTATGTTGATTATAGGTGAAAGTCATATTTTTTATATAAATGATTTTTATAGAAGTTTCTATAATACTTCATTATACCTGCAAGAAGATACAGCTCCTGAAGAAATGATAAATGATATTGTTAATTCAGCAACCCTTAATAAGGTTGATGTATTTGCATATACAGCTTCTTTTTATAGCACTCTTTATACTGAAATTAATATTTATGGAACACCAGGTGTTGAGGAATATATAAAAAGAAATAAAAATATATTTGAAAAGAAGTATACAAGTCTTTTTTGTGGAAGCGTTGACTTTAAATATAATAGTATTATGAATTTGCCCGGAATTGAAAACATTCATGACTTTTATGTAAATGGCAACAAAGAGCAAGTTCGCCAGTTTAAAAGGGATTTGGTAAATAAGTATGCGGGTAATATCCCGCAAGAAGGTCATATAGATAAAAGTTTGACCTATAATATGGTATTTATATGGTTGCTTATTACTGTTACTATTTTGCTGTTATCTTTTTATGACGGCATTTTACAAAAGAAGGAAAACGTCATAAAAATTACAATGGGGGAGAAAATAGGAAATATTGTTTGGAAAAATATTGTGTTAGACAGCTTAGTTTTTTCATTAATTTTTATCGTAATAACTCTTTCTTTATCAAAGGTTACTTATGTTTATTTCCGATTTAATATTTCCCTAACTTTCTTTTTAACCTTATTGTTTCTAAATGCATTAACATTTTTTAATTTGTATTTTTATAATTTAAAAGAAGTTTTTTCAAACACAAAAATTCCTGGAAAACTGTTATCGTTAAATTATCTCATAAAGATAATAACAGTTATTATTACGATATTTATTGTATCCAGTAATATAGGAGTTGTTTTTGAATCATATAAGTATTATCAGCAGCAATCGTTTTTTAATAATTATAAAGGCTATTCTTACCTTCAATTATGTTATAAACCAAACTTTACTATTATGAGCTCAGTTAATGATAGCGCAGTTATTGCCTATACTGAAAAAAATGCTCTTGTTATGGAAACATTTTATAGAGAATTCTTTGAAAGATTCAATGCAACTTTAATAGCTGAAATTTATAGTACATTAGGTTACAGAACTATTATGGCAAATAAAAATGCTTTCGATTATTTATCCGGTGAAATCATAGAACTGCGAGAAATTACTCTAGATAAAGATATTTACTTTTTATTACCCAGACGCTTGCTGGGAAATACTGCGGTAATAGATGAATTAAATAAAACGGTAGAACACTTCGAAGGTAAAGATTTTCTCTATGATTTTGATGTTATTTACTATGATAGCAATGTAAGTATCATAGCAATAGATGATCTTTCGGCAATAGGAAGTAATCATTTAAAAAACCCTGTTATTATCTATAACAACACACAGGCCAATAAACTTAACTATAAAATCGATACAGGTACACCAAGAGGGATGTATACAGATGACATCATGTTTAAGATATCGGATGATGAATTTAATCAATTTATTGAAGAACATGATTTAGTCAATGAAACTCATAACAAGATAGATGTTTTTGAAAAATATGAAAACAATTGGCGAATTGCTAAAACACTTTTAGTTATCAATACAGTTTTAAGTGTCTTATTTTTACTCTTAGAATTTATTATTATCAGTACGGTTATTAAACTTGAATATCAAGTAAATGCTATAGAGCTTTCTATTAAAAAAGTAATGGGATATAGCATATTTGAAAAAAATAAAAAGATAATTTATATAGCTACCACAGCTACAGTATTAAGTGTAATAATAGCTTTCATCATTGCTGCCATTATCAAATTAAATACAATATACTATTTTGTTTATGGCGGTGTTATTATTTTTTTACTGGAGTCATTCATTACTTTGTTTTACATTAATAAAATTGAAAAGGCTAGTATTCAGAAAATATTAAAGGGAGGAAATTTATGATCGAAATAAAAGGCTTATTTAAAAAATTTGAAGACAGAACCTTATTTTCAGATTTTAGCTTAGAAATAGAAAATGGTGCATTTGTGATCTTTTCCGGCCCCAGTGGTTCGGGTAAAACAACTTTACTTAACATGATTGGAGCAATTGAAGAAATTGATAGCGGTAAAATCATAGTAGATGGTATTGATATTAAGAACAAAAGGAATCATTTAAATTATTTTAGGAAGAAAATCGGTTTTCTCTTTCAAAACTTTGCCTTAATTGATAATAAAACTGTCATTGAGAATCTACAACTGGTTCGTAAAGACTGTATGACCAGCCTGTCCATAAGGGAAGCTTTGAGAATTGTGGGGTTAGAAGATAAATTGCATAAAAAAGTGTATACACTATCGGGCGGGGAGCAACAGCGTGTGGCTTTAGCCAGATTAATGCTAAAAAAGTGTGATGTTATTCTAGCTGATGAACCAACAGGCTCTCTGGATAAAGATAACGCTCAAGTTGTACTTAGCATTTTGAAACAACTAAATGAACAAGGGAAAACCATCATACTTGTTACGCATGATGAGGAAATAAAAAAACTAGGTGATAAGGTGGTGAACTTATGAAGAAAATTAGTGTAAAAAAACTGCTTGTAATAGCTTTATCAATGTTCATAATATATAGCTTGGTTTGGTTTTTAACTATAACAATTAAATATGATAAATATACAAAAGCAGTACCTAAAAATGAATATGGGTTACATTACACTGTAAAAGATGGATATACATATAACATTAAAAAACCGTTTTTCTTTAGTTTTACCGGTAACTTAGCAGTGACAAAGAACAGAGCAGGAAAGTCTTTAATTATATGGCCAAAAATATTTGGCGGGTATACATATGGTTTCCATATACGAAAAGATGAATCAGACTATCAAATATACGTAGATGAAAACTATAATCCAATAAATAAAGATGACGTAGTTACCGTCCAAAAAGTCAATGAATGTAGAACTGAACTTGAAGAACTATTTTCCAAAGCCAATGAAATGTGGCAATTAAAATAACATTTTTGATAAATTTTCCCCATTTTAGTAGTGCTCTTGATTGATTTGTTCACTCTTAAAACGTTGAGTCTTATACCACGTAATTTCTTGCTGTAAAATTACCCGCTTCATTTCTAAAAAAATGGCGTTTACGACCAGCAGCAGCCAAATCTGAGAATAAATAAAGTACATTAATATCACAGTAAAAAAGTTCTTTGTGTTTAACTGATTCTTTTCCAGGCTCATTGCCAGCAAGGCTTCAGTTACAAACAATAAGAAGGCAACCGCGAACAATACATAGAAAACAACATCGCTTGTTAATTGCAGGTTCATGAATAGATTGGTAATGAGAATAACATGTGAAATGAGGAGCCCGCCTATAAACAAAAGGTAGGTTAATAAATAATACGCTAAATCAATCAATATCTTCTTGTTTTCCAATTTATTAAATCCAAAGAGATGTTTCCCAATAACGTATAGATTGCCACAGGCCCATCTGGTTCTTTGTTTCCACCATACACTCCAGGATTCCGGCTCTTGTTCCCAAGCCACTGCCGCCGGAAAGAATTCAATATGATAGCCTAGGTTATAGACCCTGATGCTTAATTCCGTATCCTCCGACAAAGCCTTTTCATCCCAGCCTCCCAGTTTATCTAAAATACTTCTTCTAATCGCAAAGTTTGTGCCGGGGATGGTGGACAACTTAAACCAAAACCACCTGCCGGCTTGAGCCAACCACTGAAAAGTAATGGTTTCTATATTAATTAATCTTGTCAATAGGTTTCTATCAGCATTAATAACCCGGAATTTCCCCACAGAAACTCCGGTCTTTTCGTCCTTTTGCAGAACATGGACCAGATTTTGTACGGCATCCGGTTCAGGGATATTGTCCGCATCATACACCACAACAACCTCTCCTGTGGAATGCTTTAACCCACGATTTAACGCAACGGATTTACCTTTGCCCGAAAACGGCGGTATAGTATGCACCATTTTTATATAAGGGTGTAGCGCAGCATAGGTTTGTACAATAGCACCCGTCAAGTCCGAGGAATCATCGTTGATAATGATAACCTCGAGTTTATCCTTAGGATAATTCAAGTTAATCATCGCTTTTAGCGTCTCTTCTATTACAATCTCTTCATTATGTGCCGGGATGAGGATGCTGACCGTTGGCTGGGAAGGGATGCTATCAAGCCGCAGCATATTTGTGTTTCGATATCTTAATGAGAGCAGAAAACCCCCTTGCATTAAAAATACGTGATAGTACATCATTATCCAGATACTAAATAAGGAAATATACAATAATACCTCAGCCAATTTCTTCGCCCCGTATCCCTTTTTCATTTTGGTCGCCGGATATAAAAATGTAACATATGAAAGCGCCGACCGCCAGTGCCCCTATGCCTGCCATAACCCATACCATTGTTTTAATCAGCAAATTAATATGATAGGTAAGGTATTCCCTACAACCGATAAACAGTCCGCACCGATTAACTTTTGCCTTCACCGAACCATTTTCACTCCATATTGCGACATTTTCCGCACTTACTCGATTGTTTCTTTGTTTTAAATCGATCCATGAGATGTTTGGAATTTCTTCCATCCTGGCGATTAATTCCTCAAATAACTCCACACCCAGATAGGGGTGATAAAACCCTGCTACCATTCCACCCCTGACAAATTGATAATCCTGCGCACGGTTTAACATCTCTTTTATCGTACGTGGATTCCCCGGGGCGACATAGCCCATTGTTTCCGGCAGCAGTGTCATACCATGCAAAAAAGTTGGTTTTGTGATATAGGGCACAGTTGTCATGATCTCACAATCCTGATCACTTATTTGAAGTTGACCCGTATAAGTGGAAAAATATTCTGATGTGACCTGATAGCCGTGCTGTGACATTGTATAATGCGGTGCTTCAAAGGCAAGAGGATACAAACCGTAATTAACCAGTTCTTGTATCCCTTTTGTAAGTTTCTTTTCAATATACTCTCTTTCAAATACTTTCCGTTGGCTCAGGTAATTTTCATATTCTCCTCTGCTTTCGAAATCCTCCCTTGTCTTCACTGTGACCTTCTCATCCTGATTGTGATAAATAGGCATGTTATGTTCTATATCCCAGAATTCAAAGCCCTCTCCTGTTTCACTCAATCTGAATTGATGGGTATAGCCGTGGAGAACTATGCTCCCCCCATTTTTTTGCATATATTTAAGGGCCTTTAACAGCCCGGGAGAATCGGAGAAATGGTATTGCTTTCCTGTCTCCGGGTTGGTATAGACAGGAATGACCGCAACCATATACGGTATTTCTTTTCTTTTTAAGATTTTGGCAATAGCCATTACCTTATGATGGTCCACTAAAGGATGTATATCCTCCAAACGAATATAGCCCGGGTGCATCATCAGGCTTGCATTTTCCTCTTCAAAGACGTCATAAAGCCCCTCGGCCATGGCAATGGAAAAGGGTGGGTAAATATCTGGGGAAGCAAAATAATAGCTGTTATTACAGCGAACGAAAAAGGGATATTCGGCCTTACCTATTTTACCCGTTATCAAAGTCTCTACAGAATGATATTCAGAAAATCCAAGGTCAAAAATGAGCTGTGGGATAAAGGAAAACTTTTTATCAGGAGCATGGACTGAAATAAACTGATCCACGGCAACCTCAGCAGGGAAGCTTTCAAGAAAGGAAAAGCGCCCCCCTATCTGCTCCACATTATGACCCATAGCCACCATGACTCCTGTATAATCTTGGACCATTTCCACAAAAGCCGGAGAAAGTATTTTTTTTTGCTGCCCATAATAAAAAAGGTGCGTAATTGCCTCGAAATCCTTTTTTTCAACTTGCGAAACGGATTTAAAGACTATGTCCTCTGCAAAACGGCCGAGCAGCATGTCAAGTGTACGCTGGTGTTGATCAATCTCCCCGTTTTCTGACGAAAAGACGACCAGCACCTTGGGGACTTCTTTTTTTGTTTTTTCAGCAGCCATAACATTACTACCGGCTAACAGGAATATTATAGTAATTATGAATAATATTTCCATTAATAACGCAAGTCGTATTATCCTTTTGTACAACAGCCTTGAGAGGCCTCCTTTCTAACACCAAATGTTTATAAACAGGAACATACATTAATGTTATGAAAGAGGCATACAAAAAATACCATTAGTTTAGGGTTTTTTTAAAAAAAACTGTTCAAGCATACCTTCTGCCGGTCTGCCAAGAGGTGAATAACCCATTTTCTTCGGATCCGGGTCACTCAAGGTAACACACCACCAATATATCCCCTCAACCATACCTTGCCAAACATTATAGGTTGCCTCGTAGTAATTTGTCTGTACTTGCCAATCCTGCTTCCCCTCAATCCTAGCCCATTCATAAGGTTGGCGATGGGCACCTGGTATCGGAATTATCCCTGCTTCCGTTATGACGATCGGTTTGCCCACATTTATTTCTCTGGTCTCCTTCGTCCACTTTTCCCAGGCCCTTTCAAGATCTTCAACATCGGCTTCATCAGGAGCATCTAAGGGAAAGTAAGCATCGATCCCAACATAATCCAGCAGAGGAACAAATTCACTGGAAGAGATGTCTTGAATACTGTCCCAATTGAATGAATAGACCAATTCGCCTCGATAAACTTCTCTGGTTTCTTCAATCAGCCTTTTCCATTCCTGACCGTATTTGTTATGCTGAAGGGAATTCAGTTCGGTACCAATATTGAATATCTCAACTTTCGTCTTTTCTGCCACCTTTGCGTAGACAATTATTAACGAACGGTAGCTTTCAAACCATGCTGCGGGATCTTTCGGTTCAATCGTACCTCTCCAATGACCTGAGGCCATAATGCCTGTCTCATCCAGAAGAGGACGGAGCATAACACAAAAGTCAGCAGCATGGGCTGCTAAGATAAGCCCCTCTAATTCTGCCTCATCAGGCGTTGCTGCAGAATTGACCACTACCTGATCCGCCTGCCAATCCGACTGAAATAAGGGGTAAGCAATAGCAACACTGTTTATCCCTAACTTTCGTAAACGTTTAAACAATTCTTGGGCCTTAACGCTATCGGGATGTCCATAAACAAGCAGATTAATGCCTGCCTGAAATTCATTCCATTGATATTTGCGTTTTGGCATCTCATTTTTCTCCTCTGCCTTTTTCGGTTTAAGCGCTTTTTGGTTTGGCTCAGTTGCATCTGTTAGCCCGTTTTTAGATAGATATACTGATCGTATTAGAACAAACAGCAGCATGATACAAATAATAGATATGCAGGTTTGAATAATCTTCCTGGCCAACAAATTCACTCCGTTTCTCTCATTCCTCTTATATATATTCTTATTACGTTTTATGTAGAATCTGTTGCTACTGTACCATTTAACATGGTGTATGTTTTTTAGTAAAAAAATCTGCCTTCCTTTATAAGAAGACAGATTGGTAAAGATTAATTATCGCTCTAATTTACGCCAGTCATCGGGAAGGGAAGTAAGGACTTTCCCTTCTGCTTTCATTTTGATAAATTGATTGCCCGGCATAATCGGAACTACCCACTTTTCTTCCCTGGGATGTTTAATAATCTCTTGTTCTACCCAATTGTGAGCGTTGACATCAAGTATCTCGTGTTTGTTTGACGAGATAAAATACCCGAGGATTGCTTCGGTATCCTTCGTCTTTGGCACCCCCTATTCCGACAACCCATACTTGCTTATCAGGTCTTGTTCTATAGCTGCTCGCTCTGCATCCGAGAGAACACAATCGTAAATCCGTATTTCGGCAATATCCCCTTGCCAATATTTATCGGTTTTTGTGCCGCTGCAGCCGATTGCTGTGTCGGTCCAGTTAATGCTGCGCGTGCTGTCCTCGGTATTAGCCGAAACCCCATCAACAAAGGTTCGCATTGTTTCGGAGTCATAATCAAATGTCAGCACATAGGGCCCTGCTTCAGAGGTAAAGGTACAGCTATCAAACGAATAGAGTGATGATCCGTAAATACGGGCGACGATTGGATTAGGACTTTGTGAACTTTTGCTGACAGCCACTTGATCCTTAGCATTATAGTTGCCCATAATGACCTGGGTTGCGTTTACTCCACCGTCCTTCATGACCAGAAAGATGGTTATCTCGTCAGTCTGTAAGGAGTCTCCCAGGGAGGTGCCCCAGTCCAGACTCAGGTATTGCTCCGTCCCATCAAACCGCACGATCGGCAAACCATTGAAACCATCGGTTACCCTTGCGGGACGGCTAGTTGTGGTGGTTTGAGTTACACTGTTGATACCGGTTTTATCTGGCCATTGGCCGGTATTTGCGTCATAATCGGCGGCGTCCAACCAGAGAATCGGTTCCGGTTGCGACCCGATTTCTGAAAAGATCACTGTCACATTAATATCTCCACTGAGGTTTGCGTGGGTGTACGTTATTCCTGTTTCTCCGGATAAGGGTGTTTCGTTAACGCTCCATTCTGCCACCTGATAGTCTGCCTCCGGGGCGGCAGTAAATACCACGGTTTTCCCTGCTTTTACTTTCGTACCGCTCGTAATCGCAGAACCATCAACAGCTGCACTTAAACTTCCTTCCTCTGAAGAACTGAAGGTTACCGTATATTCCGTTTCAGGATTCGGCACATAACCTCCGAGAGTAAAAGGCTGTGTATAGGTTGTGCCGCTGTTGTTTTCCAGTTCCGCCCGGATGAATTTCACTTCGGCCAGATCCAGAGTCGTTAAGTCAACGCTGCTTCCGGTTGCTGCTATGCCTTTGTTTGTTCTCCAGGTAATCGTCTCCGCATTGGTAGCTGTGATAGTTATTACGGTTCCGCTATCTGTTACCTCAATTTTGCTGATTCTTGGTACGGGGGGCTCTTCGAGCCCACTACGGTTTGGTTCATAGCAAAAGTATGAAGCTCCCGTATGCATGGCCCCCCTGAGCGCTTCTTCGGTCAGTTCTTCCATCAGCATGAACTGATAGTTGCGGAAGGTGTGTGTATTGAGATAATGCATATCGTCATCGCTGTATCCGAAAACAACTTTTTCAGGCATTAACGCTGCATTGAGATTATCCCACAGAGCCCGGTCATTGGAATAGCGGTCACCTTGGTTGTAGACCTCCATGCCGATCAGCGGTGTTTCGTAATACTCAGAATACAGGTTTTCATACCAAGATAAAGTTCTGTCATAACGACCGGGATGGTACATTATGGCTAAGCCCTTTCGGTTTTGTATCTGCTGTAGAGCCTGTTCTTCCTGACCGCTGGCCGCTCCGCCGTATTCACTAAATAAACTTCCGGTATGATCGATATTGGACAGCTCATTTCCCCTTACCGCCAACATGCCGTCAGGCCCTAAATCAGGATAGAGAGCGCTCGTTTCATAATCCGCAGATGTTTCCCCGCTTCGATAGTTGATCTGCGAAGGAGTTTCTGAAATAAATTCTGTCCAGGGCCATGTGGTAGCAGTACTATACATATTGTAGTCATGATCGGTCAAGGCCAGTATGGAATAGCCCGCATCGGAATAGGCCTTGATTACCACGTCCGGCGCTGAATCCCCGTCACTGCCGTAGCCGGATGAGGAGGAGTATTTAGTATGTGTATGGAAATTGGCCTTGTACTGATTCACCGTATCCCAGTTCACTCCCGCATACGGATTGTTAACGATCAGAGCGCCCTCATCGAGCACAGTAATGCTAAATTCTTTTACTGCTAAATTTGATTCAGAATCTATCGCTTGCACCCGGAAACTGTAAGTACCTTTGGCCAGAGCGGTACTGCCTACTTTTACTTCGTTTCCTTGAATTGTGAAACGATCATTGTCTGTATCACCCGTTCCTGTTGTCAGTGAATAGGTAATGCTCCCGATACCGTTTGTCACCGATAGGTTCCCTACTGTTGCCCCGGTACCCACACTCGATGTTTCTTCAAGGAGGCTCGGGACAGCCGTAAAGTCAACTGCCAAAACCGGTTCAGGATCCAGAGGCCCAAACCATTTATCATAAAGCTCCTCTTCTACTTCTTCTCGTTCTGCGTCAGAGAGGGCATGATCGTAAATGCGTATCTCGGCGATATTGCCTTCCCAAGGCCATTCCTCAATGTTGTCACAAACCGGTCCGCCGTTTTTGCCGATGGTTGTAGTACCCCAGTTGATGCTCTCATCCAAATCCCCCATTGCCGTCTGACTCCCGTCTACATAAGCCGTATGACTGGTCGGGGTAACCTTATAGGTGGCGATATAAGGTTCGAGACTATCAGAAAAGTCAATTCTGTCTCCTCTATTGGAAACAGTAGCCGTCAACTTATTTAGGTTCGTGCTGACATGGAAGAAAACAGCCCCTTCCACACCGTAATTGCCCATCACCGTCTGTGAATCATCCATGTTCTCGCTTTCGAGAACCATAAAAATAGTTGCTTCATCCGTCTCAAAAGAACCCGCAGTCCAGTTCAGGTTCAAGTAATCATCTATACCGTCAAAACCCACCGCCGGCCTCTCATTGAAGCCCGTTTCCGCTTTGACAGGACGGCTGTCAGCCTCTGTTTGACTGACCTCATTATCCTCAATGCTTTTATCCGGCCAATTACCGGTGCTTTCATCATAATCGGCAGCATCCAACCAAAGAATCAGATCCGCCGGTATTGTTTTCCAATTTGCATATACAGTGATGTCCGCCGTTACCGCTGTAGCTGCTGTAAATGCGGTACCGCTGCCGTTTGCAGCAGTGTTCCATTGGACAAAGGTAAACCCATCCCGGGTAACCGTAGGAAGTGTTCCCACTGTGTTGCCATCTGCTACTACTTTCGTTTGTGTTGCAGGGGTTCCCCCGTTACCTTCAAAGGTTACCGTAAAAGTCCCTACTACCTCCCCATCTGTTACTTCTACAGTAAAGGTCTCGGTACGAGAGTTATATCCGCCGCGCATTCCTGTAACAGAAATCTTGGCGCTTCCTTTTTTCAGCCCTTCTATTGTTAACGTCTTATCGTTCACTGACACGGAAACAACATCTTTATTGTCAGATTCGGCGGTAATTGATGTGGCATTGCTATCTATACTGATATCTCTGCTTTGCCCAGTCTTTAAAGTGATATCATCAATTGCCGCTAGAGACACTGTAGGTGTATAACTATAGTCGTCGTCGTAGTAATCGTCATCGTTGTAGGCCATTACAGCTTCCATCAACTCGAGAATCCTATCCAGTACTACCACCGTCTCCGCACGGGTTATAGGGTTTTGAGGACGGAAGGTTCCATCGGGGTAACCGTTCATGATACCCGCCGAAGACATAGCTTGTACAGCGCTTTTAGCCCATGAAGCGATTTGATCATCGTCTGTAAATGCCGTGACATCACCCGCCTTATGTTTAAGCAGTCTTTCCAGAACGGCAGCCGCTTCCTGGCGGGTTATGAAAGCTTCAGGCCGAAAGGTACCGTCAGGATACCCGGATACTATTTCCGCTTTTACGGCAGCAGCAATATCTTCAAAATACCAGGCTGTATCGGGAACGTCGGTAAAATTCACCCCCGAGGTAAAAGCCGGTATATCAAAGGCCCGATTTACCAAAACGATGAATTCCGCTCTGGTGACCGGGTTATCGGGCCGAAATGTCCCATCGGGGTAACCTCCGGCCATCCCCTGATCGAGCCATTTTTGGATAGTAGCTTCCGCCCAGTGCCCCTTAATGTCACTGTTCTCAGCTGTTAACCCCCCTAAAGGCAGCAAGCTTACCAACATTGTAAGGATAATTAATGCCGCCAGATATTTCCTTTTTGTTCGCTTCATAATTATTTTTACCTCCTCATTTTCACTACTTTGCTGTAAAAAACGCTGTACTTATAGGCACCCACCTCTCTAATACAAAATAGAAATAAAGACAAAGCAAGCTGCTCTCCAATACCATATATTTGTATTCCAAGTATATTTTGGTATCTATTCTTTTATTCTTGCTTGTTTACACTTTCAATTTATTCCATAATTTTCCATATTTAAGCGCAAAGAAATCCCTTTGCCTTGCGCACATAAAAAAAGATACTATAATAAATGGTAATTTATTCCATTTATTATAGTATCTTTTTCCTCCACCAGTCAACTATTAATTTTAAATATTTTGCGAATACTTTATGAAGACACAAAAACCCTTCTTGTGGTTATTACAGGAAACACCGTCACTTGTTGTACGGCTCTCCCACTTACCTAAACTGCGGTTTTATATCACCTTCATTTATGAGTTATTAATCATAAAATAGAAATAACTATTCTTTATTGGTTCAAAATATCGTGCTCTGTGGTCTGTATCACCAACATCCTCAATCAAAGTAAGACCATGTTCCTCAAGAAACACTGATATGTTATCTGGCTCAAAGCCTGTAATCCATTCTTCTCTTATTCTCTTACCTAGCTTTAACATAGTCTGATAGTCAGGCAATACCGGCAGCTTCTGGCCCTTTTAATCTAGCGTAAACACTTCCTTAAGTTTAAGTAATGCACTTTTATAGTTAAAAATTTTATTCCTCACTTCGCTCATAAAGTATAACCCTTTCCTTTCTTATTTTTTCAATTAATAATTTTCAATATTCTCATTAATAAATTCAATATCTATTTTAAAGGCATATTTAAATCATAAATTTCCGATCCACTTGGTTTTGAAAGAGGGCAATGAAGAACTATCAGTGCCTATGAAGCGTATTGGCGTAAGTTTTGTCAGGTCATTTGTTTCAAGATAGATTCAAAAGTAAGAAGGTTGAAAATACAGAGTATTTATTGACGGTGATTAGTTATGTACATTAAAATTCGACAAAAGCAGGGATTGTAAAGAAGCCTGCAGAGTGGAAATGAAGTAGCTATCTTGAGTATTTTGATATGGAAACACGGAAGCAAGAGAACCGTCCCAATTATTTCATTATTTCCTGAGTTACAAGCTTGCTTGAAAGCAATACAATTGAAACCCCAGGACCGGGATGAACAGAACTCCCGACAAAATATAGATTTTTTACGGCATTAGATTTTAAATGGGGTCTAAAATAGTTTGTTTGATTTAGAGTAGGGCTTAATCCAAAGGCGGTCCCACCATAGGAGTTGAAGTCAACCTTTAAATCATGGGGGGTAAGATAGCTTTCATATACAATATTCTCTTCTATATCCTCTAGGCCTTGAATATTTTTCAGAGCAGAAATTGTGTTATTTCTCAAAAACCTATCAGTGTTTTCATTCCAAATGACATTATTAAAAAATAAATTTGGGACGCGTACAACTATACTCAAACATTCTCCGTTGATATTTATCATGCTATTGTCAATCCTAGTGGGACAATATAAATAAAAGGAGGGAGCGGTCGGCAATATACCTGTAAATGCAAAATCAATATTTTCTTTAAAATTAATATTTATATATAGGTTATGAACAGAAAGCTGAGGATACTTTTTCTTTAAACCTAAATAAATAATGAAGGTAGAACAAGAGTATTTCATATTTTCTAATTTATTTGCTGTATATTTTCCTTTATGGTTATCACTTTTAATAAGGCTATCCATTGTGTAAGGAAAGTCAGCATTGCTGATTATAACATCGCCAAGGACAATCTCATTGTCCTTAGATTTTATTCCCACTGCTTTGCCATCGGAAATTAAAATTTCATCGACATTATAATTTGTTGTAATTGTTCCTCCAAAATTATGGATGGCTTTTTCTAAGGCTTTAACATAGGAGTACATTCCTCCTTTTAAATGCCACAAACCATATAACTGAGATATGACTGGAACTAAAGTATAAATACTTGGTCCTTCAAAAGGAGATATCCCTACATACAAGGCCTGATAGCATAAGAAATTCTGTAGTTTTTCATCCTTGACATATTTTGAAATTAATTCATAGGAGGTAGAAAATGTCTTTGTTTTAAAGGCACTCATAATAGATGAAGGTTTGAAAAAATCAACAGGATTCTTAAAGGTCTTCTGTAAAAAATGATCATTTGCAATAATATATCTTTCATATACTTCAGATAATAATTTAATGTATCCAATAGAATCCTTTACTGAAACGGATTCTAAGGTTTTTATTAATGACACTATATCTCTAGTAAAATCATAGTGAATCCCATCATGGTAAAAGCACCTATAAGTAGGATCAACTTTCATAAATTCTAGATAGTCCTTATAATCTAGATTCGCATAACTAAATACTTCCTTATAAATTTCTTTGTTCATTAAAATGGAAGCTGTTAAGTCGAATGTAAAAGGTTCGTTGACCAATTGATTTGTTTTACCGCCTATGGTGTTTTGTTTTTCATAAACTTTGACATCGAATCCTTTGCTAAGTAATCTAAGAGCTGTAGATAAACCACCTATTCCTGAGCCTATAATTATGGCTGATTTTTTCATTATTTCACCCTGCTTAATAATAATGATTAAACGTATTTTTTTCATTAGGTATTCTAGTGCTCCAAGCACTGTAAAATTGTGTACAGAGTTATTATTAACATTAACCTTCTGAGATATTCTTTTTCTAGCAAAACGCAAGATAATAGAAAGCCAAATTACTGTTTAGTTTATCATTTACTTTAGATTAGATTTTTTCATTCATATTATGATTCCACTGCAAAAACCCCTATAAATCCTCATTTTCAGGAGGAGATTTGCTTCTTTATGCCGAATTATTAAATAACAAGAAGCAAGTAAAAGATATAAAGAGATAAATTGAATATACGGGGTGTCAGCAGATGTTT
>JAHDSQ010000019.1 GCA_018432615.1 Clostridia bacterium | reverse complement strand
ATCTTGTATTTTTGGTAATGAACTTGGAGAAAAGGTTAAGAGCCTTTTTACGCTCATTTTTGGAATCAATATATTGGAGCTGGTTAAGACCTGTTTTTTTGACTTGATGGAAAAACTGCGTTATTCATCAGCCCCTAATTAGTTCCATAAGAGTATCTCCTTTTCTGTGATTTCTTGTGGTTCTTATCAAATTACATGATATCACAGGGGAGATACTCTTGTTTTTTATTTCTCATTTTTTCCCCAAGGTAATTTTACACTAACGGGGGGGTGCTAAACATATAAACACATAAACAAATTTGATATTTACTTGTTCTGTAAAGGCACCGCCTTGTTGGCTATTGAATGTACTCTATTTCTAAATCAAAATTGTCATAATAATTACCAAAAAGATACCATAGATACGTTGTTTCATCGACTTTTAATACTGTGGTTTCTTTCTCATTAAGATAAATTCTTTTTATGCGCCTATTAGGCTCTTTAAAGAAACCAAAATGCAAACCAGAATTATTATAATAATTATTGTGATTTAGTATCCCCCACATTGTCCCTGATTCTTTCGAATAATCCATATAACCAGCCTTTCCAATCACCTCCCAGTGGTAGGGACATACCTGATGCAGGACAGTCGCCATTATCTTGCTATATTGATTGTGCCAGAATATTATTTTTTTGTTTTCATCAACATCTGCTTCTGCAATATGATATGTGTAGTATAGATGGTTTTTCTCTGCAAAATTGTGAAATGCTTCTTCAGGAGTAACCCTGTATATTTTGATAAAAACAAATGAAGTCAGTATAAAAAATATAATTAATAAGATAGTTTTTCTTTTGTCCAACGCTTACACCTCATTATATAATTTATTTGTGAATGTTATTCCTTTTGTTTTTTATTATAAATAAAAACAATATTATAATGTTATGTGTTTTATGATATAATATATTTTGGTTGTTTTGACATATACATTATATGTTACCATTATATATGATGTTTATGTCATAAATTGTATTTCTCTAAAGGATTGTGAGTGTATTGATTATTGACAATTCTAATTTTGAAAGTCTATTTAAAACTTATTGTTACTGCCACCTCGCTATGTCCGCAAATTGACGGCTTCAAGTGCCGCTTAACAGACGGAAACCCTGGCCATACAAGTATCGCATAATCCGGAATTGAGAAGTATCTGCCCCCTCAATCCCGGAATTGTTGATTTAGCT
>JAHDSQ010000016.1 GCA_018432615.1 Clostridia bacterium | reverse complement strand
CATTGGTATACCCTCTTCGTATGTTTTTACGCTATTTTAGCATTTTTTCTCCGACTTGGGTATACGCAAGGACAGGAATTCGGGCAAATCATGGACAGGCATTCATGTCAGCTTTAGGGCATTGCTAAATGGCTGAAACATCTTTTCTTTCAGGATATTCCCCATCACATGAGATGTCAGGTGCAAATACATACTCATAACCTAATTCTTGTAAGATCTCTATGGCAGCCTCTTCTAAAAAATCTTCTGTAAAATTCTCGAATAAGCTCAAGTTCCTTCCCCCTTTCGAACTCTAATTATTTAAAAAGTTTTTTAATCAATTTAAAAATATCAAAAGATGTTTTGTTATATACCTTATTGTACGCATATTTCTTTGGATTTCTAAGCCATCCCCAACCTCTAGGCATTTTTAATCCTGCTCTATGGACAACTTGTCTCTTTATGCTTGTTCTTGCAGATATTCGTTTCTTTAAACTTGGTTTTCTAATACCAAATTTCATGACACTTCACCTTCTTCTTTAAGCGGTACTCTGATTTCTCCTGACATGAGTTTTGGAAGGAGTGTGTCTCTTAAATTTATTAAATTTGAATTTTCATCAAGCCTAGAATTAACCAACTCATACAATTTACCAACCAACTCTTCATATTGATTTAATATACTTTTATACGGAATAAGAATTCTTACATTTTTGATATCAGTTTGGGTTATTAAAGGTTGTGTAGACCCTCTATTTAAAGAAGCATAATCAATTAACCCTAATAGTTGATGAACATATTCGTAATACTCCGATTTAATAACCAATGTATTATCTGATGCCCATACTTTGTCTTTAAATCGTTGAACAACTCCATGTGTTCCAACTCTTCCAATTATAATAATTGGTTCAAAATAATTGTATTCTTTAACATAGCCCATAGTTGAACTTGCACCAATAAGAGGTATTACAAACTCTTCATATGGCTCCTTAGATTTCTTTTTAGGTCTTTTACCACTTGAAATACTAATAATATCTCCTAACACACCAACTTCCCAACCCTTAGGTATCATCCCAAGTTCACTTTCAACCATTTCTCCACCACTGGATTTATAAGATTCTCCATCTTCATTTGGAAATTCAAAATCTACAAACCATTGTTTAAAAATTGCTTGTGCCATATTTTCAAGGGTTTTGTTGATCTGGTTGTTGACTTCGATTTTTTCGTCTAGGGTTGAGAGTATATGGGCTATGGCTTTTTGTTCTTCATATGGTGGTATTTTTAATTCAAATTTCTTTAATGTATCAATAGTTAAAGCTTTTTGAGTGGAACCAATACACCTAGTGTTAATTTGATTCACTCCATCTGGGCTTAGCAACCAATAGAAAATAAACTTATTATGACAATTATCTTTAAAGTTTTTTATCCATGTTAAATTACCATCTTTAAAATAAAATTCCTCTTTTCTAACAATATAAGGCACACCTAATGTTCCAACCGATGTTAATAATATATCCCCAAGAGATGGTGCTCCAAATTTGTTTTTAAGTTCATTAAATCTTTCTTTTGATATATATAATTCTGTACTTACATAATTACCCTTGCTCTTTTCAATTATCTCTTTACTTCTATAAAATGGAATCCCTGAATCAACATATTCTTTTGCATAAATTCGTTTGCTAGATGATACATCGACTAAGTCCCCAAGTTTTATTTCTCTCCACTCACTAAAACTCATACCCAATCCCTCCTAGATTCTTTCTAATCTCATCCTCTAGGCGTCTGGACTTAGCAAACAACTCTCCTAATTCACTTGTCATATTCTCCATTTTTTCTTCAAAAGGTATGCCATCATCTTCTATATCTTCAATTCCTACATATCTTCCTGGAGTTAATACATATTCATGCTCTCTTACGTCTTCAAGCTTCGCTGATTTACAGAAACCTTTTATATCTTCATAACTACCATCAACATTTCTCCACTGATGATAGGTATCTGCAATCTTTTTAATATCCTCTTCATTTAATTCCCTATGTCTTCTATCTATCATTTCTCCTAAATGTCTGGCATCGATAAAAAGTATTTCATGCTCTCTGCTTCTAAACTTTGGACTATCTTTTTTGTTTCTATTTAATATCCATAATGAAACTGGTATTCCTGTAGAATAAAACAACTTATCAGGCAATGCTACAATAGCATCAACCTTATCATCTTCTAATAGATTTTTTCTGATTTCTCCTTCATTAGAGGTATTGGAACTCAATGCTCCATTGGCAAGTACAACCCCTGCTACACCATTTGGTGCAAGATGATAAACCATATGTTGAAGCCATGCATAGTTTGCATTTCCTGTTGGTGGTGTTCCATATTTCCATCTCACATCATCTGTTAATTTATCTCCACCCCAATCACTAATATTGAAAGGTGGGTTTGCTAAGATATAGTCTGCCTTCAATGTTTTATGCAAATCATTATGGAAGGTGTCATCATGGTGATCTCCTAAATTACTATCTAAACCTCTGATGGCAAGATTCATTTTACATAGTTTCCAAGTCGTTGAATTTAGTTCTTGACCGTATATTGAAAGGTTTTCTATTTTCCCTTGATGTTCTTCAACAAATTTTTCACTTTGAACAAACATTCCACCTGAACCACAACAAGGGTCATAGATTCTACCTTGATAGGGTTCTATCATTTCAACTAGAGTCTTAACAACGCTTGTGGGTGTATAGAACTCTCCACCGCCTTTTCCTTCAGCACTAGCAAATTTGCCTAAGAAGTATTCGTATACTCTTCCTAGTAAATCTTTTTCTCCATTTTGATGAAACTTAATAGTAGAAATCAAATCTATAAGTTCTCCAAGCCTTCTTTTATCTAGCTCTGGTCTTGCATATCTTTTATCCAACACACCTTTTAAGGTAGGATTTTCTTTTTCAATTAAAATCATTGCATCATCAATATATTGTCCTACTTTAGGGTCTTTGGCATTGTCTTTAATATAATCCCATCTTGCTTCTTTGGGAACCCAAAAGATATTCTCATAAGTGTATTCATCTCTGTCTTCTTCAAATCCATCTCCTTCTTCTAAAAGTTGATTGTATTTTGTTTCAAATTTATCAGAGATGTATTTCAGGAAGAGTAACCCCAATACTACGTGTTTATAATCACTGGCGTCCATGCTTCCTCTTAGTTTATCAGCTGCTTTCCATAGTGTTTCTTCAAATCCAATATTACCTGTTGACATTTGTTTTGTCCTCCCTTTACTTAAAAATTATGATCATCAAATACTTCAAATATTTCTTCTTCAAATTCTTCTTGCTCAGGTTCACTAACTACCCAATCTGGTAATACTTCATAATAATGGGCTAATGCTTCAATGGTCTTATGAAGAACCACCTCATGTTGAACCTTTTCTAATAATTCTATAATCAGCTTATATGTGTCCATATAAGGATTATTATCAACTATATCTAGTGCTTCTTTAAATCTTGATACAAGTTTTGCCTTTTCGATATTTCGCTCAATGGTATTGATTTCCTCTTTATCATATATCGGTACTTCTACTAAATCATTAATCTCTCCAATCATAAACTGCTGCTCATGGTTTTTTATAACGGGTTTCAAATCTTTTTTTAACTTTTCTTTTTGAATTTCCAACTTTTCTATTTCGGTCAACTCTTTAATAAAATACTCTTTATCTATTCCAAAAAGCTCTTCTAGTACAGGGAGATATTTTTTAGGAATATTTTGTTTTCTTTTAATCCAAAGGTTTATATTTTGCTTTTTTATTCCTAATTTTTCTGCCAGTTCTATATGCTGCATATTATACAAACCTAAAATGTATTCTAATCCTAACAATCATCCACCTCCCTTAAAAATTGTCTAAGTCAATATAATTATTATAGTACTATTTATTGTCTAAGTCAATTACTTTGATGAAATTAATGGAATTATATTTACATTCTGTTATTTACGCACTAAAAAAGCACCTAGCTTCGAAACTAGATGCCCTTTATAATACATAAATATCGATTTATACTTCCGTCACCACTTCAGCCTTCACTTTCCCCTTAACTTCTTTCTCGTAATATTCCTTATTATATAGTAGTACGCACGTCTCCACATGGAACGATAGGCTCACCTCGATGTCTGGTCTGTGTTTTTCGTTTTGCTCGTTCGCGGGAATAGGTCGAGCATGGTTTTTATGGGTTAATCTGTTCGTGGGAACAGGTCAACGGTTTTTGTCGGTTCGCGGCAATAAGTCAATAGGAGTACCGCCAATATTTCATGACGGGTCCTTAACTCGAAAGACCACTTGTTCACCCATGCGCTCCATTGCTAAATACGGAACTGCTGCTATATCCGCTTGCGTAACATCACAAATAGAAAATGGGAAAATTGCAGGATGAGATATTAAGCTTTCCCAAGTCATATACTGCTGTTCTGTAGCCAGCAAGATAGATGCAAACAGCAATGCCACAGCATTAGGGTCCGATATAGTATGAACACATTTTTCATAGTTTCCGCTTATATCAGCACATTTTATTGCTCCAACATCACGCAACGTTTTAAGGTTTTTTGACAGTGAGGTTTCAAGAGTTGAGCGTGCACCCCACTTGTTGAACACTTCATTTTTTATTTGAGTTGCTGATACACAATCCTTTAACTCATATAGGTTGCCGAGTACGATGCATAAATCCTTGAAAATAGGAAACCGTATCAGCATCATAGCCCAATGTACTGGTAATCGCTCTGAACGAGTTAAGTACCGAGCAGCTTCAACAGCAGAATCATGAATAATGGATTGTCCATCGTACCAAACATTTAGCAAAATGGTACGGGTTTTTCTAATTGTATCCTTACTTGATAGATGCTGACTTATTTGTTCATCAAGCCTTGTCCGAGCATCTTCTCTGGATACCCCAGCAATGTATAATTCATAAACCTCATTCAGCTGGTTGAGATCAATTGGCAATGAAAAGGCAACAATTTTTGCCATATAATTAAACCACTCCTATTCTAACAAACGGCACCAGTAGTTCCTCAATAGAATCACTGCCGTGTGCGATGTATTTTTTGCCGCGATCACCAATACACTCTTCGTTTGCAAAGAGGAAATAGCGATAATTTTTCGGCATGTAAGTGCCAGCATACTCGGAAACCTTGAACTTATCAAGTTCTTCAGCACCGGCGAAGTCCTTATAAATAACAGCCCTGAGACTGACATCCTCGGTCAAAAG
This sequence comes from Clostridia bacterium, assembly GCA_018432615.1. GTDB lineage: Bacteria > Bacillota > Peptococcia > DRI-13 > SM3-B62 > SM3-B62. The sequence goes on along the minus strand of JAHDSQ010000016.1, from coordinate 87,680 downwards.
TCCTGGCTTTGTGAATCGGCCCATACCGACCGCTTCAGCATGTCCGTGATCGGCAGTGATAAAAACATCAAAACCAGCGGATAATAGATTTTCAATCATGCTTCGAAGTGTACCGTTTTTAAGCCATGTTTCTATATCCACTGCCATTCCGGGAGTTCCTTGAAGCTGTCTATGTATCAGGTCATCTATGAAATTCACAACAATTCCAGCTGCTTTGATTTTATCAGGGATTTCGGGTGTTTCAGTTTTTCCGAAATATATCTCATCGTCACGGAGCCCGTTCTCTATCCAATAATGTCGCCACTGTTTTTCTTCATCAACCAAAGAAAATGTTTTCGGATTCTGCACTGGTATTGCCCCCGAAAACAGGGACTGTCGAGCAATGCTTGTAATCGTTGGGATAAACGAAAAAACTGCATTGACGTTCAAACTCCACGGAGCATCTGCGAATGATTCTTGGATTAGTTGCCAGTCCACAAAACTCATACCATCAATAACAATGACTGCTGGTTTTTGGCTATTTCGACGCACAAAGTCCAAAACGTGATTAAGCATTACAGGCTGGCTAATATCTGCCATCGTCGCGAGAGACGAGTAACGCTCAGAAGTCCAATTGCGGAAAGTTGTGTCAACTGAACTGTAAGTCTCTTGAATATCTTTAATTGTAAATCCTTTGTCGCGTAGCAGCATAAGTTTAGACAGCAAGTCTACAACTGGCGTCCAATCGCGGTATGTCTTGCAAGACGCCAATCTCATTATAAGCTCTCGTGTAGCAGCTGCAGAGTAAGCATTTACTATATCCTGATTAAACATATCAACTGTTAAAAACGCTTTTGTTTGTTTTGCAGTCAAACGACGTCCACTCAAATACTTAGTTGCTACAGATAAGTAATCAAAATCAATATTGCGAGAGGCACGGATGGTAGAAGTATCAAGTCTTGGGAATACTGTGTCAAGCCCCAGCGTAACAATAGTGAACTGTTTATAAATATCATAAGGTATTTTGATATCCAAGCTGGGTATTATGAAAATGGTCCGTTCTTTAGTCTGACGGCAATCCCGTTCAAAAATGAATCGAAGCTCTTCAGCGCAGTTCACTTCAAAAACGCTATACTCATCCCAATACAGTCCGTTAGTTCCGGCAGTTCGAGAAACGAGGTTATCAGTATCGTATATGATAAGCCGTTCAACCCAAGGCAGCCCAGCTTTTTCAAAAAGCAAATCTCTCAACATGGCTTTTTCACCTTGCATATTAACATTGGCTGCAGCGAGGGACAAATACTCTTATGTCGATTGTACTCCTGCTGTAGCTCTTGTAACTGCCTTTCAAGTTTTCTTATCCGCGACACGCGAATATTTTCTATGCCGATTTTGCCAGCCGCTTCTATACGAAGTGTTAGTGCGTATCGGCGCTTTTTGTATTCTTGTTCGTACCGAGAATAATAATGATTCTTCATTTCAAGGAATGTATCTTCAGTCAGCTCAGCAGCACGGGAGAAAATAGCACTATATGTGTCATCGTCAAGCGATTCCGAACCCAGCATATTAAGTGTTATTTTATTGTGAAGCATCTCATCCCAAAGCAGCTTAGATGCGGCTGGACGATAGACATTATTATCATTAATAAAAAGTGAAATCATGCGCTGATTTTTATCACCATCGCTCAAGGAAATCCGCCATAATGACCATAGCCCATTCTCGGTATTTACGCCTTTCACTTCAAAAACAGGAATGCCATCTTTTTGATGCCATACAATTTTATCACCTAAAAGCATTTGTATTTGTGGGTCGGAAACTGACAGTTCTAAATCGAATAGCGGATCAACTGCATAACCTTTCCAAGTTTTATAATGAGTGAGCATATTCCGCAATACGTTGTGGAAAGCTTGTTGTTGTCGTTCAAACTGGCTATCAGGTATTAGCGTTTTTTCATCCCGTATAATATCGCGGATTTTAACTGCCTGCCCGACCTGTTTCTCCATATCCTTGCCAAGCTCATCAGTGTAATATGTTCCATACTTTTGTGCTGCTATAGTTTTCATATATACCTGGGTAAAGTCAAGATCAGCACTGTCACTATTGAGTACATCTTGAAGTTTATCAAAGCCCAGTTCTGACAGGATTGTAGCCAGTTTTTCCTCAAGAACAGAGCGCACACGATTTTCAATAGTATCATTAAGAATGAAATTAAACACTTCGACATCCTTGGCTTGCCCGATACGATCTGCACGACCAATACGTTGCTCAATCTTCATCGGATTCCAAGGCAGGTCGTAGTTAATTACAATATGTGCGAATTGCATATTGATACCTTCACCACCTGCATCGGTGGATATGAGTATGTTACGTTCACGGCGAAATTGCCGCAGCGCAACGTTTCTTTCTTCTATTGACATATGGCCGTTGATAAGCGAGGTTGTAAAGCCACGCGCTTCCACCAGCGCCTGTATGAATTTCTGTGTCATTACAAACTCAGTGAATATAATAATCTTCGCATCAGCGTCCTGCGTAGATAACGCGCGGAGAATTTCACATAGCTGCTCGGCTTTAGCGTCAATGAATTGATTTTTCGCTTGCTTTGCCAGTGACAGAAGTTGTTCAAGCTGCATTTTCTCTTCGGCTATACCGGCAGAAAGAACAGTCAATGCTTCCTCAAGCGATTCCTCCATCTCTTGATCAGCTAAATCTCCGATGCTTGCCGTATGTAGCTGTTCTGACTGCGTTGTGATAATTTCTAAACGACGTTCCAGCGCATCAGCAATTGCGGCAGTACTGCTGGAAACGAGTCGTTGAAACAGCACCATAAGAAAACCAATGTAAGGTTTTTTCTCACGCATAGCTTTGTTGTAGCCGGTTCGTACATACTCCGTTACCTTTTCATAGAGCTCCTGCTGCAAACTATGACGTTCTTGCCATTCCACTTTTACAAGATGCGTGTGACGATTTTTGAAAAGCGGTTTCCCTTCATTGTCCACAGCTTCTCGTTTTTCTGTACGAATGATATAAGGCGCTACCTGCTCTTTTACCACTGCCTTTGGATTTGGAAAAGCATCTCTGTCAAGTAATTGCATAAGCCTAAGAAAAGGCTCCGTTTTACCGGAATGTGGTGTAGCTGTGAGAAGCAGTAAATGCGGGCTCGCTTTTGAGAGCATATCACCAAGTTTGTGTCGAGCTACCTCACCAGTAGAGCCTGCTACACGATGCGCCTCATCAATTATTATCAAATCCCAACCACCAGCAACGACAGCCTCAATGCGTTCATCATTGTATTGATCGATGCGTTCCTGTGTCCAACCATTACGTTGCTCTAATGGTTTGATGGCATCCATCGGACTGATGACCAGCGGGAATTTCGTAAATACATTCTGATCATGGTTTATCTTCTTCAAAGTTGCATAATCTTCAGGTGAAACAATAGTAAACCGCTCACCGAACTTTTCAAGCATCTCTGTTTCCCACTGAGTTACAAGGCCCTTCGGGCAAACGACAAGGACACGCTCAATAAGCCCGCGAGTTTTCAGTTCCTTAATGATTAGTCCGGCTTCGATAGTTTTTCCAAGTCCAACCTCATCGGCAAGCATATATCTTACTTCGTTTGATGCCATTGCCCGCTCCAAAGCGTAGCGCTGGTGCGGGAGTGGAAGAACACTCTCGCTAGTGTCAAAGACCGTACCGTTTGCAAGCTCGTTTTTCACCTTGCACCATGCGGCGACAAAGCGCACAAACGCCTCCGAAGCTGCTGATGCAGCCACGGACGAAGCAAGGTTCTCGGCATTGACCGAATAAACAGCATTCGATGTAATGTCTATGACCTTGCAGGTCGTCATGCCCCAAAGCTCATGCACCTCAACAATGAGGACAACACGACCCGTTCGGGTATCTATTAAGTTTTCACCTACGGTTGGCATATCCTCACCTCTTCGTGTTAAAGACTACCCATTTGTTCTTTCTGATGGGGTTGTCCAGCTGCATCTTCCCACGTTGTGACAATCTTGAATTTATCCGCAGTCCCCATATGTACTATAAGGTGCTCTTCAAAGCTCTTACCCGCTTCCAAAAAGTCAAATGGCATTTTTGAAGACATTATTATTAAATTAGCATTCTTATCAATAATAGCTGATACTTTGTAAGCAGTTGCTTGTCCAGAGTTCCAGACTTTCAGTCTATATTTCCCACTCGAAATATGGATTACACGAGCTTCAATACAAGCCAGGCCAGCTTCAGTTTTCTTCTTCTCAACTTCAGCAACTTCATATTCTTTAATTTTCAATTCAAGCTCGCTTACCCGATTCTGCAGTTTCTGGCTCTTTGCTGATTTACACAAAGAAACGATGGAAAGCAACAACGCGAACAAAGGGACTATATATGTAATATACTCTTTTGCATAACACCAAATTATTGCCCAGTCCATATTGTCTCCTACTTAAGCTTCTTGAAAGCTTTTTTTAGTTCTTTCTCAATTTTAGAGATGGCTTCTTTCTTAATGTCTTCGATATTTGCATTAATGATTTCCTGATTTTCTTCAATCAGTTCTGCTTTCGTGCGTGTGGCTCCACAATCCGAGCATTTAATTCTTGTTTCATCTGGTGCATCCTTGAGGTTTTCAATATCATCATTAACTGTGGAAAACTGATCATTACCGCATACAGGACACAAAAGAGATACATTTCTGCTTAAGTCTTTCATTATGTGTATCCTCCTACATTCTATTTGCAGCGTTATCATAATACATTAACAGCGCGGGGTCTTCCTGCAGGACAGTTTCCGGTAAACGATCACCAACTTTTACGATTAGGGAGTAGTTCCTTTCCTTCCAGCATTCGTCGAAGCCGACACGAATTGCCTCGGTACGGGCGTTTTTAATACGGCCGGTCCCTTTAACATAAATATCGTAAAAGTCCTTAATCAGACGTTTCCTGCGAAGCTTTTCAAGGTCCGCCTTATCGGAAAGATCAGGCACATACCATTTTCCGTCCTCGTCTTGGAGAAAATTCTCTTTGAGCATATCAAGGAGTTCCGGCATCTGCTCAAACTTGTTGCGGTGCCAGTCCTGTAAAAATTTCGGCTGTATCTCCGAGTATGACTGGCGTTCCTTCCCGAGTTGTACGTTAAGCCAGATAATGGCGCTCTTTTCATCAGTAATAAAAAGTGATAATTGCTGGTCTTGTAATTCCATCTTCTGACGACGTTCATCGTATTCATTTACCTGATCAGGCAAGAAAAACATCCCATCGCGCTGAATAAACCGTTCCCGTAGACCCGCATAAAAGATATGTGCATCCATCGGAACAGGAAAACCACGCATAATATGAAAAGCTACCATTCGGTCAAAAAGAAGGTAATCCTGCCGTTCCGAAACCACTTCGATTTTTCCTGTAGAGTCAGGAGCAATAGGAACATTTTGCAAATGTTGACGAACAAACTCCCATGCCATTTCCGGATCACCAGCATGTTCCGTAAATTGGCGGACAAAAGACTCCTTCGGTTTATATGCTGAAATAACAAGGTCTTGTTTAACAGATGTCGTGGTTGTTACCTGCTTAAAACTACCCTGCTTTTTATCTAATGTTCGGACATCGGCGATAATAAAACCAGCTCTTAATATGGCTTCTGTTATTGCGTTCCAAACCGAATTTTGACTATTATGGAATTCAACAGTCATCCAGCGACCAGGCTTTAGCACACGGTAATATTCAAAAAAGCACTTTTCCATGAGATGCTGATATTCTGGCAGTCCTTTTTGTTGAACATTATTCATTATTGCTTCTGTAGCAATATTCTCAAAAACCCCCAGCCAAGATTCCCATAGAAAACTCAGTTCGGAGTAATTAATGTTTGCACCAAAAGGGGGGTCGGTAAAAATGTAGTCAATACAGTCATTATCAATGTTACGCAAATCCGTAGTCGACGCAAGGTTAATGAGTGCACCATTAAAAGTTTGAGATAAAGCATAAGCTTTCTTAAAATCTTCAAATTTACTTCTTAGTACTTTTAGCACATTAGCTTCAGCAATAAGGGACGGAATGTATAAAGTTCCTGTTAAAACACCATTACCTCGATGCCCCATGTTATATCTAACGAGTTTTGAGCAAAGTGTAGCTATAATAGACTGCACCACTATCTGGAATGATGATCCTTTTGCTTTTTCCCAAATATACGCGAGTATATACAGGTTCCGATGTGTATAAAACTGGTGCGTATAATATAAACCATGGGAGTTTTTTGGTTGTTCCGTATTAAAACCGTCTGGTAGTTTAGCAAGAGGCACCCAATAAGGAATTTTCGTTTCGTTTATCCTTTGAATCAAGGAGAGGTCTTGTTTATCCGGCTTCTTCGTATAGCGCTTGTTACCAACCTGATAGCTTATCAAAACTGGTATCTGTTTTGATACAGTAGCGAGTCTGTCTAATATGGGGTCGTATATCGTTTCCTGAGCACGGGAACAGTCTCGCTTGCTTACGCTGCTTCTGCAATGTAGACACTGGAATTTTTGAACAACCTTTTCCTGTTTGTCATCATATGCAGTATCCCAAAAAACCATTTCTTTTGAACAACTTGGGCATATTAAAACATCCGACCAAACAGTATAATTAATCCTACCAATGACTGGATTCCCTTTGAAGTCTTTTTGTAATTGTCCGTTTTGTACATGCTGTGTCTCATACATCCATGCCAATTCACGTTCAGCGTTATCTAAGATACTTTCACCTATATCTTGAAATTCAACAACATCTGGCGGGCAGTTGTTACTATATGCAATAAAGGTCGCTGCAGGTGAAAGGTCACTTAATACCGCATTGCGTCTGCCCCATGTTATCCCCGGCATAGCTTGTTCAAATTGATATTTTAAGGCGTTATCAGAAGATCCACACATCTGTGCTGCCACACCTGTCATACCAGTTCCACAGAAGCCGTCAAAAACAATATCGCCCGGATTGGTGTAATGTAGTATGTACCGCATAATAGCCTTATGCGGCACCTTCGTATGATAACTATGTGCATTATATATAGGATCGTTTTTTCCTTCGCTGACGTCAGCAGCAAAAGGCTCTCGATGATAATCATCTGTCTCTTCATCATATGGTGTACCATGCTCACGAATGAAATCCCCTATAAACGGATTTGGGCAGGCGGTGTAATACGGAGGCCGAGAGAGCGCAATGATATCCTCATCCTTCGCAATTGGGAAACCTTCGATATCGCGCACACGATCGATATCTTCTTTTGTAAGTTTTCTTTCTTCCATCTCTTTATACCTCCCCAGAATCTTCTGTGTATTTTGTCTTTACAACAAGCCGTGTCTTTTCCTCATCATGACCTACGAGGTAGCTTTCGATAAGTGCATTCATCTTCTTTTTGAAGTCCGCTGGGGTCACAGGCCCCCAAGAAACCATCTCTCGTTCTATACGTTCAGGATCAACCTCGACACTATCAAGACCTGAAAGAAGCTCGTTTACCGCAAAGACAAAGTCGGGTGCAATAGTTTTTGGAAGCTGTTTCGTCGATATAAGCTCATCGATGATTTTCTTCTTTGGTTTCGAGAGTAGTGCTTTATCATCGTCCAGCATCGGGTCATCTACTGCACTGAGTATGGCAGCAGTCCACGAGGAAACGAGTTTCGATAGTTGCTCTTCAATATAATCAAGTTTTCCGACGACAGGCTTATCTTTATCTCCGGGTTTATAACCACAATGAGAGCATATAGGTGCTGCCTGAAGTTCGGTTGCTGTACATTCATAGCAGGCCTTGAGCCCGTTCAGATGCACGTTCAAAAGTTCTTGATATTGACCGGTGGAGAGAATATCCTTAATACCAAGCAATTGCTGGAGTTTGGCCATCTCATCACCATTTATTATTGCTTGCTTACGTTTAAGTCCCGCATGGTCAAGACGGTATAACTTGTGCTGCTCAAGGTAGAAATCGATGTAGCTCTTTTTTAAAGCTTCCAGCTCATCTATCAATGCATCAGTATTATATGTGTCATAATGAACATCAAGTAGTTCATCTCGTAAAGCAAGATATTTATCTTTTGCCGATTGGAAACGGGCTTTAAGCGTAGCGTTCCCACCTACCATTGTTTCGGCTGTTGCGAGGTATTGCATGATATCCTGAACCGATGCTTTGAAATCCTCAATTATATGAGCAATTGCCAGAGCATCTATACCTCGCTTTAGGTTATCAAGCTGCTCGTCGGAATAATCGAAGTTCTTCAGTTTTGCAGGTGTACTCCAACGGCTCTGAACATCATTATAAAGAGCGCGGAGTGCATCCATCTCGCGACAATATTTCTCTGCAAGGTTTGTTGGTACGATTTGGTCACCCCACAGATATAAAGAACCTTTAAAAAGCTTGTCGTACCGGAAAGTCTCTTCACTTAGTTCCTTGCTACGTTTATAGAGTTCCTGCCAACCGTCATCCCAAGAATTAGGATTCACAATCAATCCATCATTGATGGAAATATTATTGAACAGACGACATAAAAGCTGAACGGCAGGCGCCTTGGGTTTTTCAAGACGTTTAAAGTCATAAGTTATGCTGGGATTCTTGATAAATTCCTCAACATTCGAAGCATCATATCGTTTGTTATCAGGACCGACAAGAACACAGTTTCCGCTATAGACCAGTGCTGTCCAAATCACCGATGTCCAAATGACGCTCAATCGGAATTTTTCGTCAACCATGTCCTGCCCATTGAGTGATGTCATGATATCGGAAGAATTTAAAACACTACCTTCGGGAAGTTGCTTCAATCTTTGAAGATAATGCGCAGCATATTTTGAGTTTTCCACACGAACTTTGCCATCAAGAAGCAGTCCAAGGGATTCGAGAAGTGACTGCCCGAGCTGAGTTGCTTTCCCTACAATGGCGTTAATAGCTTCAGCTCGCATCGTAGCCTGGTTGTCTTTCGTTACAGGCTTTTTGAACACAGGATAATATGGGTAGCGCTCGTTAAAATAGCTGCTGAGAGCTTTAGATGCCACAATGCTGATAACATCGCGCACAGTAATCTCGTTCATGCGAGCTCCGCGCAGGTATTCCAATACTGGCTTTTCAGCACCCATGTATGATATTTGAAAACAAACGGTTTTGTTTTCCTCCAGATAACGGCGAATATCTCTGAGCGTGGAGGTGGCACGTTTTGCATAGGTGGAGCGAGTCTCACCCTGAGCGGACATGACTTCCATTTCCTTGGCACCAGCATATTCTTTCAAGAGCGTGGTGAACTTTTCGCTGTTCTGGAAAGTGAAATAAACCTCATCTTCCTTTGGTTCATCTATTATTTTTGAGCCAAACAGTGGCAGCATATATACATAGAAATCCTGCGGAGGTTGTGCCGTTGGCCTTCCGCTTGGCAATCCCATAAATAGATACCCTTCACGGAAGATGTTTTTTTCAGTCCAGTTGATACGATATTCGTATATTTTTCGGCCAGTAACGTGTTCAGTGAGCTGCAAATCAGCCGCATCATACATGACCGTATAGAAATACTGATTCAAACGGTCTTCGCCGAGGAAGTCCGCTTTCTCTTGAATCTTCTTGTCGTAATCAACATCCTTTTTAAGGTCAAGAAAATACTGACCATTATCTTTGTTATATTCAATAAACTGCCCGCTGACAGTGTTCATGATGTCATGAAGAACGGTTTCAACTGTTGTGAGCAAGAAATCCTCCTCCATAACGGGCAGATGAATGAACAGTGTGAGTTCATCTTTCAAATTCTGCGCAGTTAAACCGAGCTTTGCATCGAGTACGACAGTCGTTAGACGATGAACGCTTAGTGCGGCAATGATCTGCTGTGCTATGGGCTTATATGCTGGCTTAGGGAAAGAACGTTGAATGATGTCTTCCAACACGCTACTTTTTTGTAACACTTCATGGACAGCAGGTTCAACGCGCTTTGCTGGATCACCCTTGATACGACTCCAATATGTGTCATAAGAAACAACTCCCGGCTGACCTGCTGGAATTTCCTTATTGATAATTTCACTAATTGTTTCCGAGATGGTTTTTAGCACCTCACGCTTTTCAACGATTACCATCCTTTGAAATGTGCTGATATAAGCAGGGTGTATCGGGAACAAATCCACATACTCGTCGAGCTGTTCCGCCATGCTCTGATAAAGCGGACAGAAAGGGGTTAAATGCTCGCGTATCATGGCTCTTTGCTCTGGTGTTTTTTGAAGAATACGCTGTTTTACAACATAAGCAATATCTTCAGTTCGGATAAGAGCTTGCTCATAGCGATCTTTCATTTTCAGCAATGAATTTGATACGTTATGGAAAGTTGGATTTTCAAACAGGACTTCCTGAATACCACTGACAAAACGCAGGCGAGTGGATTTTATAATTTCACCAAGCTCTCGCATAAAGCCGATATCCTGCATCAGCTCATTATCCTTGCGACCTTTCAGATAATCCAGCAACTCATCCACGATGATGAGGTATCCCTTCTCGCCATATTTTTCAGCGAAAGCCGCCATCATTGCCACGAGTGCATCTTTGTTATTTGTAATGTTGCCGACATCGGGGAATTTATAGGTAATGCCACGTCGAGCCAAATCCTGCTCGATGTTACCCGTGATGATGGCACGTAAAGACGCTTCCGTGCTGCCTATCTCGATACGTAGTACTTCAAACTTACCAGCAATAGATTTTGCAGAGGCACGGAATTTCTCGTTTTGCGCTTCTTCAAGATACGCGGAATTTGCAGCAATGGCAGAAATTACACTCATTAAATGAGATTTACCCGTGCCATAGTTTCCAACTACTAAAACGCCCTTATTATCAACGACATCTTCTAATTTTAACTGAGAGATGATTTTAGTAGAGACGAGGTCAGCCATATTGTCACTCATTACATAGCTACGCACGAGTTCTTTTGCTTTTTCATTATCATCTGCGCTTTTAAGCTCAATTACCGTAACAATCGGGTCAAATTGAATTAAATCACTATACTTCATTTTATCGCTCCTATCTCAAGACGACATATGTATCCACATAGTCCTTGACGTTGTATTCTTTAAAATCAAATCTGCTCGGTTCGGAATATGTCAATCTTTCTCCAGCAATTTCACCTGGCCATGGTAGATAGAGCCGCTGGTTTCTGCCAAGCTGCAGAAGTAGCTTTATCACATCCAGTCCGTATTCTGGAGCAAAGAGGATGTCTGTGTTTGTAAGGAGGATGTCTCCGTGGCCTTCGTCTAAAATGTTATCCAGTTCACTTGTGATACTGGTGGATAAACCTTCGGTTTTTACTCTAAGCATCCTTTCACTAAGTAGAAGCCCAACATTCACGACAGAAGCATTTATCGGCACGGTCACGTTGGGAGCTAACACGAACACGCCTTGCCGCGTCTGCTTAATGACCGCTGGAAAATCTCGACGTCTTATAGCCTTACCCATTCTTAATCGCCTCCCATTCATCTATTACTCGATTTTCGCACTCTCTCCGCTATCGACCCATGCGTCAACTTCCGATATTTTAAACTTATACTGTTTACCGATGCGGCGATACGGAATTACTTCTTTTTTTATCCAAGCTCTAATTGTGTCTTTACTTACACCGAGCTGTTCGGCAATTTCTTCGAGACTCAACCATTTTTATCACACGAACCTGGGACGAATTCCATAATATCAGATATATCACAATTTAGTGCCTTACATATACGCAGGAGCACTTCAGTATTTACATTCTCGCCTTTGCCCAGCTTGGCAATTGAAGCGGAACTGATACCTGTTATTTTTCGCAAATCCTGCTTGTTCATGTTTTTGTCGATTAATAACTTCCATAAGTTATTGTAACTAAAATGCACGATACCACCTCATATCACTCTTTTGGGGATTGTGGTATATCAAATTTGCAATCATGCAAAAAACCACACTGATCTTCACCGACGATGCCTGTGAAGATGATTCGTCTTACACCGTTCTGATTATAATCGAGATTAGGTAGCGTCCGCTCGTTTTCCACGATTATCAGCTGTCCCATTTCTCGGCTATTGATGAAGTACTGAAACAAAGCGGTTTGTACACTCTCCGATGTTTCATTCTTTGTTCCCTCATCAATTCCATGTAGCGGCGTGTCAACGATACATAGCCCAGGATTGTAAACAGCATTTTCCAACATGAATTTGCGAAATGCCATGACCACAATCGTATTTAAAATGGAGCAGTAACCTTTACCTTGCGTTAAAGCTTTTGCTTGTCCGTTGATTTCTAAGTCGAAAGAGCTCTTTGAGAATCGCGCTGAGATAAGAGGCGTGTACTTGCACTCCGTCAATATTTCAATTAGTGCAGCATCCATCCCTTTCCAAAATCGGTCATCAAACTTGTCCATTGGCTTATATTTAATTTCGGATACATCTTCGTTCTGCATATCACGCAGGTCGCTATACCATCCATCAGCGAGGCGGTGTATTACATCGAGCTCATAGTTTAACTGTATATATACGCGATAAGCATCAATGGTCTCAGAAAGAGCTCTGGCTTGTGGCTGCAGATCTTTTGCTATCAGCTCTTCCACACTGCTTTTCTGTTCTGTCAGTAGCACAATCTCTGTCTGTAATTCCTGTATTTGTTGTTTGATATCATCTTCTGCACCAACAAGGTCGTTATATTGAGCCACTATCCTTGAAAGCTCGGATCGGGCAGCATCAATGTAAGATTTCGTATTCTGTGTCGGGATTTTCCCATTACAAAACGGGCAGGTAGAGTCATGCGACACATGTTTCATAACGGTTTCGCCGTCAACGATAAATGAAAGCCGTTTTATGTCTGCGCTGTACTGCGTTTTTAGTGCGGCGTAGCGTGATATAAGCATTTGGCATTCTGTCAAACGCTCTTTCTTCGCTAGCATGTTGTTGAGTAACGACTGGCTGTTTGACATCGCGGCTGATATTTTTTCTTCGATATCCGATAATGCCTGAACTGCATTGTCAATTTCTTTTTGGACGTCCAACCCGTCAAATGCACCAATCATATCAAGGATACTTTGTTTTCGGTCTGCAACTCCGGAAAGCTCTTTATTGATATACTTTTCAACTGCTGCTTTTCGTATGGCTCGTTCTTTTTTGCTTTCGCGTTCATCAAAATTGGAGAAGTCGTTTCCGTATATCAAAAACAATAAAGATGAGAGGAAAGCTGTGCGCCCCTGTATGCTTTTTGCACCGCCTTCTGGCATAAGGATAGAACTCTCTCGTTCTATCTGACGTTCCTTTATTAGGATGACGGGCAGGAAGGTGCGCCATGTCAGATGTTGTGGTCTAAAATTTTCGTTGGCAATTATGTCATGGTCATCCTCTATACCAATTAAAGCAAGCCAAACCTTGCTGATAGATTCCATGGTTTTCGTCGCGTTCCTGGCTTTATAAGTACCACTTTCGATTCTATCGTCAGAACTAACTACATCGATTTTGTTTAATTCCAGTTTGCGCGTAAATTGAATTGAGCCATTTTCTGTGTTGACAAAAAGCATAATAGTATCATAACCCGTGGCACCCGCAAACGGAAGATTATCACTGCCAAAAATATAATCGATGCAACGAAGGATGGTAGTTTTTCCTGTGTTTGAAGGACCCGATATAATCGTAAGTCCTCTGTCAAACTCCGCAACAGCATCCTTTTTATTGGCACCCTTGACTATCAGCTTATTTATATAAAAATCTGCCATGTTCACTCCTCCTTTCCGCTAAGTGCTCTTTTATTAATTTCTGCGAGAATTTCAACTTCTGACTTGCCTTCAATATACTTGCAAACCGCTTGAGACATAACAATATACTCTTCGGTATAGTCGGAAGTCAGCTCGTCACATATATGCGCTCCTTGTGCTGTTATTTCGTATGTAAAGCCGCTTCGGTTTTGTACTGCCGATACGAGCCTATTAAGTACAAGCTGCTTAATTGCCTTGCCAACAAGCACTCTCTTTGACGCTACTTCACTAAAACTTAAGCTGTTGTCACCATTCAAGTTGTACGCGGCAAGGCCAAAATCACGAGCATAAATCGTCATAAAATCAGCGGCAGCAATTTTGTCCAGCGTCATAGCTTCTCCAAATACGCGTAGGGTCAGAAGAACGCGGAGTGAAGTTTCGAACGGGGTGTTAAACAGTTCAGTCATCGTCAAACACCCACTGGATTTTCCCGTCATTCACCAGCATATGGCAAATGCCTTTCTTTTCGCTGTTGTTGATAAGATCTTTGATTTGCGTGAGAAAAGATTTTGTTAACGTTATCTGTGACACCTGATTTAAAACAGCCAATAGGCGTTTAAAACCGTCATCAAAATCATTCCAACATACATCAATGATACCGTTGTAAGCATCTTCCTTTATCTTGCCAAATTCCACATCACCATTCTCGAATATTTCACGCACTGAACGCTCTACCCGAACAGCATTATAATAGTTTTCACGCTGATCCGAATAGTTACGGCGATATCTGGCGTTAAGTGTAGACAAATTATCTTTCGTTACACAAGCCATACCTGTAGCTTGTGCGTAAGCAGCAAATAGCGCCTTAATGTATGGCATTTCCTCTTGGGCAATATCTTCGGGCGGAGTTATTTTTTTATGTAGGTTAAACACCTGCCCGTTAATTGAAATTTTTCCGTCCCTTACATATACAGTTGCTATTGGCACTCCTGTTAGTTTCTGCTTCCCATATGAAGCAGCACCGGCGGGGGTGTCTTTTCTTTTTGTTCGCCTCGCAGTTTCCGTCAAAATTGAAACAAAGAGCTTGGCGCATTTATCGGCGACATCATCGCCTTGGATATCAATGCCAAGCTCTGTTAATTCCTTTTCAAGATTTTCTGCGAGATCATTAGAAAGGCTGTCATTTATATAAGCTGAAAAGCACATAGGGTCACTTGCGTCTAGAAGCTGTGCCGCAAGTGATATTGGAAACGGCTTCGATCCGTTATATATGCGATTTTTGTAATCTGGAGTTTTATCAGTCAGAGGGCTTCCGGCGAAGTCTGCATCATCCACGACAAAATTGCAGAGTAGGTCATCTAGATACTCTGCTGGCTGCTTTGCTTGTCCAATATAGGGATACATCATTCTGAAATATTCATCCGGCTTCACAAGTGCCTCTCCTTTCTCTGCCCATAGTCCGAATCGGTCCGAATCAGTCCGTTGCGTTCCGTGGTGAAAACAGAAAATCAAATACAATTATATTGTCAGCAGAATGATTCATATCTGAAGAAAAATGCAATACATAGCTGGTTGCAACAGCCGATGCAACAAACTAAAGGTATTATATGACAAAATTTTGCAAATGTCAATAGTTTATTTGCTTTCGCAAACGCATTAACTGCAAAAATGAACACATTTTGCTGAAAAAATAAATCTCAAAGCCTGAGATGCGCATTAAGGCGGCGGGATACATAGGAAGTTCCAAGCACGGTAAACGCCGTGTTCGGAGCCTCGGATGTACCCACCGTGCCTTGTCATGCCCATTTCAGGCGTAACGGTCGGTTTACATCGAAGCACCGGCTTTTTATGTGTCCTTGTCGCCCTCATCCGCACATAGGCGGAAAGGACACAACGCATGAAAATTCAATGGAAATTCGCAGACGGAACCACATCAGAAGTTGAAGTCAACGAGGAAATCGGCAACTACATAACAGCATCACGACGCGAGGAGAGCAATCTTGCCCGCAAGGAGCGCTACCATTGCTATTCGCTCGACGCTATCGATTATGAGGGACCCGAGTATGCGACAGGCACTACACCCGAAACCGATTTGATACGCGGAGAAGACGCCGCTCGAATCAACTCTGCGCTGGACAAGCTTTCGGAAACCCAGAAACGGCGACTGTTAATGCTTGCTGATGGCTTGTCGGTTAATGAGATTGCTCGTATCGAAGACGTCGCTCCAAACGCTGCGTGGAAATCAATCGAAGGCGCAAAGAAAAAATTTAAAAAAGCATTTTTAGAAATGGGTGTATAAAACACCCGCCTTTTCTCCGTATACCGAGGGACACATCTACACCGTCCCTCGGAAAGGACGGAGAAAAAAATGAAGCACAATTTGAAAATCAGCGTTTCGAAGAAGCCCACCGAGGGCGGTGTCGTCAGATGCCGACGTGTATCAATGCGCGAGCGACTACTTCGGCATTTCTTCGGTGAAAAGCGCCGTGTGATGGTTATCGTGCCGGGTGACAGCGTCGAGTGCGTATCCATTACGGAACTGCCTGGCGGAGGTGATGAAGTCAATGAACAATGACAACGCACCAATGCTGCCAATGCCAATTAAGGTAAAGCCCTATACCCACCAGATCAACGCTTTCAATTTTGTCTGCGAGAAGCTTGGACTTTTACCGGGAAGCACGTATTCGCCAGCGGGCTACGGAGCTGCACTGCTAATGGAAATGGGTACCGGAAAAACACTCACGACGATAGCAGTCGAAGGCGCTTTGTATCATGCCAGGCGCATCCGCAGAGTGCTGGTGGTATCACCACTTTCAGTTACAGGTGTATGGAAAGACGAACACGATGCGCACGCAGATTTTGATTACACGCTTGCTGTACTCAAAGGGAGTGGTGAAAAAAAGCTCGATACTCTCCGGCATATGACCGGCCAGCCTCTTCAGATAGTCGTTGTGAACTACGAATCGGCATGGCGGTTAGAACGCGAACTTGCAGCATGGAAGCCTGACCTTATCATCGCCGACGAAGGGCACAAAATCAAAACGCACAATATCGCTGCTTCAAAAGCGATGCACCGGCTGGGCGCACTGGCTAAATACCGGCTGCTCTTAACAGGGACACCTGTGACGAACAAGGCAATCGACATATTCAGCCAGTACAAGTTTCTCGACCCACGTATCTTCGGACAGAGTTTTTACAGCTTCAGAAACCACTTCTTTTTCATGACCGGCTACGGCAACCATACACCCGTTTTGAAAAAGAATATG
The DNA here is from genome assembly GCA_018432615.1 of Clostridia bacterium. GTDB lineage: Bacteria > Bacillota > Peptococcia > DRI-13 > SM3-B62 > SM3-B62. The sequence goes on along the minus strand of JAHDSQ010000016.1, from coordinate 70,766 downwards.
GAGGATGAGCTTACTCGTCGTATGCACTCTATCGCATTTCGTGCTACGAAAAAGGATTGCCTTGACCTGCCGGAAACGACAGACATTATCCGCAAAGTAGAACTGGAGCCGAAGGCAATGAAACTGTATCAGAGTCTTGTCAAGGAAAGTTATGCCGAGCTGTCTGACGGTGAGGTCACCATCACAAATGTACTAACAAAGCTCCTTCGTCTGTCCCAACTTACGGGCGGTTTCATTGGCAGTGATGAAAGCAGCGCTACTGAACAGGTTAGTAAAGCAAAACTGGACGTGCTGGAGGATATCATCGATTCGGCTTTGGAGGAGAACCGCAAGCTCGTCATTATCGCCCGCTTTGTACCGGAACTGGATGCCATTTGCGCCATGCTTGAGAAAAAACGTATCAATTATTCACTCATCAAAGGCGGTGTAAAAGACCGCGACGAGCATGTTGCAAGATTTCAGCATGACCCCGATGTACCTATATTTGTTGGACAGGTGGCGACTGCAGGATTGGGCATCACGCTCACAGCGGCAAGCACAATGGTGTTTTATTCTCTGGATTACTCGATGTCGAATTTCGAGCAATGTAAAGCCCGCATTCATCGCGCCGGTCAGCGTATGCCATGTACTTACATCTATCTCACCGCGCAGGGTACAGTCGACGAAAAAGTGCTGAACGCATTGAAGAATAAGGCAAACCTCGCAAAGACGCTGGTTGATGATTATCGCTACGGCAACAACCCATTTATTTAATGAAGGAGATTTTCACTATGGACAATTCAGAAAAAATGTTTGAACTCGCAGATAGGCTTAAAGCCCTGCGCGATGAGAAAAAGGAAATTGAGCAAAGCCTCAAGGACATTAATGCCGAACTGGAGGAAGTCGACGCTGTACTGGCACAGCTTATGACGGATACGGAGACGCAGAATTTTACCCGTTCCGGTACAGTGTTCTGCCTTACCAATACCACACGTGCATCAGCGATGGCCGACCGCAAAGAGGATTTGTTCGAAGTACTTCGTGCCGAGGGTTATGGCGGATTGATTTACGAAACCGTCAACGCCAACAGCTTATCGGCTTTTGTCAGAGAACAGATATCAGAAAACAATGATGTATTACCCGATTGGCTTAATGGTCTGGTCAATGTGTTTGAAAAAACCACTGTGGGTGTCCGCAAAGCGACCCGCAAATAAGAACCTGACCCACTTGCCAAATCAAAGATTTGGAGTGGGTACCCCAGAACCTTGTTACTCGCAAGGCTCGTAATAATGAAAGGATGAAAATATCATGAAAAGCAACGAAAACAAAGCTCTTACAACCAAGAACAGTGCGTTTATGGCACTGAAAGATTTTAACTTAAACGATGCGCTCACCGAGGAGCTTTCCGGTTTATCCGGCAGTTTTGAACGCATAAAAATTCCTGCCGCAGGTATGACGGTATTTGAAATTCCCGGTGAAAATCCCGACAGTCCTGAAACCGTCAAGGAATTTTCGGCAGTTATCCTGCATCACCACCCGCTGTATGCCTACTATGCCGACAAATACACCGGCGGATCTAATCCCCCTGATTGTGGAAGCTTCGACGGCATCACCGGCGTAGGTAATCCCGGCGGCGATTGCGCGGGGTGTCCGTTTAACAAATTCGGTTCTGGAGAGAACGGAGCGAAAGCTTGCAAAAACCGTCGCCGCATTTATCTGCTCCGGGAGGGCGAGATTTTTCCGATGATCCTCTCCCTTCCGACAGGATCGCTTAAGGACTTTACTCGCTACATTATGCGGCTGCTCTCCAAAGGCAAGAAATCTAATTCGGTAGTCACTAAATTCACCCTAAAAAAGGCCACCAACAACAGCGGTATTGCATATTCACAAGCGCAGTTCTCAGTCGACCGCGATTTAACAGGCGAGGAATTCGCTCTTATTTCAGGACTTACCGAACAGGTCAAAGCATTCTCCGTCCGTGTCGGCTACGACAACGAATCGTCCGTTGATGTGGCTGCAAATGTTGACCCCGAGACAGGCGAAGTTATAGAGCCGCTCGCTTAAAACATAAAGCCGCAGGTCGGGTGGTCATGTACTACCCGGCCTCAAGCGGCAGATTGGAGCAATTTATGGATTACAACATTATCTATACAAATAAAGAGATACACGATTATATCAGCGGTGTGGACGTCGTTGCATTTGACTTTGAGACAGCGCCGGATGATGAATGGCGCGACGAGCCGAAGGCGGCACTGGACGCACACAAGGCACATATTGTTGGTATCAGCATTTCGGTCAAGGAAGGAAGCTCGGTGTACATACCCCTCTCACATAAGGTTGGAACTAATGCCATTGACCCCACTGGTGTGGCGGAATACCTAAGAGAAGCCCTGTTTGAAAATCCAAGGGTGGTCAAGGTGGCGCACAACCTTTCATTTGAGGCGATGTTCCTGTATGCACTGGGTATCGTCGTATGTGAGCCTTGTTATGATACCATCGCGGCAGCGCAGCTGACGCTTAAGAGTAGATTTGAGTTTCGCAACCTGTCGGACAGCGGTTTGAAGCTGCTTTCGACGTCACTATTCGGTGCGGTTATGCCGGATTTTGCAACCGTAACGGCAGGACGCCTTTTTGATGAGATGGATCCAGCGGATAAAGAAACTCTTTCCTATGCTTGTGCCGATAGTGACTACACCTTGCGGTTGTATCACAAATTCAACAACTGGTTTGCAAAAAACCTACCCCATCACAGAGAAATCGTGGAGCGCATCGAATCGCCTACTGCGGTTTATTGCGGCATTATGAAGTATAACGGTGTTCCGATGAATGTAGAGACAATGCTGAAAAGACAAAAGGAAGCCGAGGAAAAGCTTACTGCCCTCCGTAATGAAATCGACGAGATGACCGGTGGCGTAGACATCGGGGCAAACGCATCTACATCAGCGTTCAAGAGGTACCTCTTTAGTGACCTTGGTCTTCCGGTACTGAAAACAACAGAAAAACATCAGGAAGCAGCGGACGATGCGACTATGATAATGCTCACTGACTACTGCCGAGACAAGCGTCCGGAGCTTATTCGCCTGTTTGAACTGGTACAGGAATACCGTAAATGGGGCAAACTCAAAAGCACTTACATTGACGGGTACTTAACGCATATCCATACGGCGACAGGGAGAATCCATCCCGACCTCATGCCCCTCGGTACAGAGACAGGACGTTTTGCCTCGCGCAACCCGAACTTACAAAACTGCCCGCGCAAAGATAATGACCCGGTTGGTGTGCGCAATTTTATCGTAGCACCTGAGGGTAGCTTGATTGTCTCATTGGATTTTTCCCAGATAGAATTGCGCGTCGGTGCTTTTTATTGCCGTGATGAGCGGATGCTACAAACCTATCGAACCGGCGGTGATATTCATGCGGCTACGACCTCGGTCATTTTCCGTATTCCGTTCAAAACAGCAGCAGATAAGAATGAACCGCATTACAAGGAGCGTCGTACTATCGCAAAAAACTGCAACTTCGGTGTGTTTTACGGGCTATTTCCAAGCGGGCTGCAAAAAACGCTTAAATTCAAGGCGGGGCTCGATATGTCCAAGGAACAATGTGCAGGGATCATCGACAACCTGAAGAACGGCTATCCGCGCTTGACCGAATGGCAGGACGAAACAAAAAAACGAGCCGCCATTACGCTATATGCAGAGACATGGCTCGGCCGCCGCAGGTATATTGTCGGCATCCTTTCTACCGACTGGAGCAAGCGTTCTTTTGCGGAACGCTGCGCTATGAACACCCCAATTCAAGGCACTGCCGCCGATATCATCAAGCTGGCAATGGGACGCATTGCTGCTGGCTTGAAAGAACGCCCGTGGCTTAAGCCTTTTTTACAAATCCACGATGAGTTGGTGTTTGAAATCCCAGCTGACAAGCTCGATGAAGCAGTCTATTTTGTTAAAGCATGTATGGAAGAACAACCCTTTACTGATTTCGATGTGCCGATCATCGCTGAGGCCGCATACGGCACGAATTTCGGCGATCTGGTTGAAATGGAGGGTGTGTGATGTGGATAGATAAATATAATTCTGAAGGTTATTACGACCCAACGACATATAAAGCCATGCGCATGGTACTGCGCGATGAGCTAAAGCGCCGCTATGGTACAGGATACCGCCCTCTCGTATTCATTTGTTCACCATTTGCCGGGGATATAAAAGCAAACACCGAGCGCACAAAAAACTATTGTCGCTTCGCTGTAGAGCAATATGCAATTCCGTTCGCACCGCATCTGCTCTACCCGCAGTTTATGGATGAGCACGATCCGGACAGCCGTAAGCTCGGGCTTTTCTTCGGGCGTGTCCTGCTCGGAAAATGCCAGGAGTTGTGGGTTTTTGGTGATACCGTATCCGAAGGCATGAGCTACGAAATACGCAAGGCGCAAAAACATAATATGCTGATTCGGTATTTTACGGAAGACTGCGAGGTGAAAACAATATGACCTATCCAAAAGAGCTGATGGAACGAAAGCAATGGGTCAACTGGCGGCTCATCCCCGATAAGGATGGCGGCAAGGATAAAAAGATGCCGTTTAACCCGGTATCAGGCAAGGGTGCTGCATCTAATAACCCGGCGACATGGACGGATTATGCAACTGCCGCCGATGCAGTGGAGCGTTATGGTTTTACGGGTGTGGGCTTTATGTTCTCTAAGGACGATGATTTTGTGGGTGTAGACATTGATCATTGTTATGACCCCGAAACAAAGACATTTAACGATACGGCCAAGGCTATCATCGCAAGGCAACCAACATACATGGAGTTTTCGCCCTCCGGCACCGGCGTTCATCTTTTTTATAAAGGCAAAATACCCGGTACCGGCAACAAGAATACCAAGACCGGCGTGGAAATGTACGAGCATACCCGCTACTTCACCATGACAGGTAATAAGCTTGACTGTGCTATTAATACCGTCGCCGAGGATAACGGAACGCTTAAATGGATTCACGAAACATATATCCGCCCTCCCAAAAGCAAAAAGAAAAAGTTGCAAAAGAATACACCCGTTCAGCTTACAGACGATGACCTTTTAGAACTTGCAAAGAATGCCGAAAACGGCGAGGCATTTACGAAGCTCTGGGAAGGTGAATGGCGGGATAACTACGCCAGTCAGTCCGAAGCGGATATGGCACTCTGCTGCAAGCTTGCATTCTGGTCTGGCAAGAACAAGGAGCAGATGGATAGACTCTTTCGGCAAAGCGGCTTGTTCCGTGAAAAATGGGATAAGCGGCATCATGCCAGCGGAGCGACCTATGGTGAAGAAACGCTGTCAAAGGCCTGTGACATCACCGAAGATGTGTACGCTCCCGGCGGTGACGCAGCTGTATTTGAGTATAAGGGACAATATTACCGCAAGAGAAACGACAACATCTATCTGCTTACAAACTTCGTGTTTATACCGGTTGAAATGATTGTTGCCGATGAGGAAACACAACTTACTGCTGACCTCGTAACCGTGCGCGGTGAGACATACCGGTTGACCTTCATGACAACGGATTTTGCCAACCAGCAGAAATTCAAAAATGCGCTCAACAAGCGCACCATTGCTCTAAGCTACACCGGCTCTGATGGTGATTTGGAACTGCTAAAAGCATATATCTCCGAATTAGACTGGCCTGTAAAAAAAGGCGTTAAGGCCATGGGTATCTACGAGCATGAAAAAGAGATGGTATTTGTATCTATGGACGGTGCGGTTGACGCAAATGGTACAGATGTCGATGACATCATTCAACTCGAAAAGTACCGCAGCATTGACAGTAGTATTCTGTCATCAAAGCCTTTAACGGCGGCCCAGCTTCAGAAATTAGGTGAAAAGCTGATGTCCTACAACGAACCTGCAAAAACGACTTCAATATTAGCATGGATATGTGGTTGCTTCATAAAAGAGCATCTGCGAAAGAAGAATGTGAAGTTTCCTCATCTTATGCTCATCGGCGAAGCAGGCAGCGGCAAAAGCAATACGCTGGAGCGGGTTATTATGCCCGTCTTTTCAAGAGCAAAAATCATCGCAGCCGGCCAGACGACGGCATTCACTCTGATGAAAGACGCGGCATCATCTAATGTCATTCCGATGGCACTGGATGAATTCAAGCCGTCAAAGATTGACAAATATCGACTTGATGCGCTGCTGAACCATTTTCGTAACAGTTATGATGGTCAAGAAGGCATTCGTGGACGCGCCGACCAAAGCATTGTAAGTTATGAGCTTCTCGCCCCGCTTGTGGTCGCCGGTGAGGAATCGGCAGATGAAGCTGCAATCAGGGAACGCAGCATCGAGCTTTTATTTTCCAAGAAAGACCTGAAACCCGTAGAATATCGCACGACTTTTCAAGAGTTATGCCGATGTGCCGATATGCTCGGTAGCTTCGGGCATAGTTTATTGAATATCGCACTGAAAACAACAGTAAACGAATGTTATTCATGGTATGAGGAAGCGCTTGGATGCTTCAGCAAGGAGCTTCCGTCGCGTATCGTTAATAACCTTGCCTGTATGGTAACCGGTCTACGGCTGCTCGAAAAGCTATGCAAGTCGCTCGGTCTTACTTGGCATGAGGCACTCCCACATAACCTTGAACGCTGCACAAAGTACATCGAATTTGCGGCAAAGGAATATTTGCTTGATGGCGGCTTGAGCAATAAAAGCGTGGTCGAGCAGACGCTTGAAATAATGTCGCGCATGGGGCTGGATCCAAAAAGTGAATACACCCTCTGCGATGGTGACACCGTGTTGGCGCTTCGGCTCAACCCCGTATATGACAAATATACCAAATACCGCAAGGATTACGCCGTTGTCGGCGAAACACTGACCTACGCACAATTCAAAAAGCAACTGGCTCACTCGGATTATTTTCTTGAAAGCAATGTGCAAAAACGCATCGGATCAGAAAATCGGCGTGTTTGGACACTCAATTATGAGCTGTTGAAGGCTCGATGTGATGTGTCCGGCTTTGAGATCACAGAGATAGAACCGCTATGAACAGTGTAAATGTAACCTCACAGTCCAAAACGCAACTTCCCGAAGAGGAAAAGTTACAAGAAAAGTTACGCCCAAAAACCGCTATATACAAGCACAATTTGATTTTTCTTACCTTTTGTAACTTTGTAACTTCAAAAATTATGGGTATACACGCGAGCGCAACAATTCACCATACGCGAGCGCGTGTGTGCGTGTAAATATATGCACACCTATATATTTTCAGGTTACGAGGTTACAAGCTGCAAATAAGTTACAAGGAGGATCATGTGTCTGAAAAAGAAATCGTATCTAAAATCCTTCGCTATTTAAAAACTGTGCCAAAGTGCTTCGCTTGGAAGGAACACGGCGGAATATACGGCACAGCGGGTATCCCGGATATCGTTGCCTGTATTGATGGCAAGTTTTACGCATTTGAAGTAAAAACACCGGTCGGCAAAACAACAAAACTGCAAGAGGCAACTATTCGTAAAATCCTCGCCTGTGGCGGCACCGCTTCGGTAGTCCGTTCGGTTGACGAGGTGCGAGCTGTTATAAACGGCTCCCTGCAATGATTATGAAAACAACGCATCCGTGCTTTACATATACAATGCTAACAATGCGACACTGCTTCTTCAAAAAATAAAGTTTAGGAGCGTGTCACATATGATTGACAATTATAATAACCTGGCTAACGCCATCATTCTTCAGGCGGTCAAAGATTACCGCAAGGCGTTGCGTACTCTTTCTATGAATCCCAACAACCGTTCAGCGCAGTATGAGCGCAGGCGTATTGAACAGTTCTTCCGTTCCGGCTGGTTTGGGGCGCTGACGAGCATCGACCCGGAAATGCTCATCGCCAAGCTGAAAGCGGAGGTGATGGCATGACTGTTAAAGCATATCTCGGGCAGGCATACAGGCTCGACCAGCGTATAAATTCCAAGCTAGAGCAGATTGCTTCGCTAAATGAACTGGCTACGAAATGCACCTACACCCTAACGGGCATGCCTCGCAATCCAAATCGTAGCACATCAACGATGGCCGATGCTGTGGCAAAGATTATCGACCTGCAAGCGGAAATCAACCGTGACATCAATCGGCTCGTTGACCTGAAGCGCGAGATAGTCAGGCTCATCAAAACCGTGAATAATACAGAGCATCAGACGCTTCTGGAGCTGCGCTACCTCTGCTTCAAGACTTGGGAGCAGATAGCTGTTGATATGGGTTATAATGTGCGCCATGTATACCGACTTCACGATGAAGCAATAGAAAACATTACAGTTCCGCAAACTCAGCAGTAAATGTCACTGTTTGTCATGTAGCCCTTTGTGATAGTATATACTTAGGATACCAGAATCCAACAGAGCCTCGAGGGAAAATCCCCCGGGGCTTTTGTTATGCCCAAGGAGGTGACCCTATGCCAAAGAAACCAAAGCGGCCGTGTCGATACCCCAGTTGTCCAAAACTGACGGATGGTTTGTATTGTGTGGAACATCAACGGCAGGCAACGCGCCACTATAATCATTTCCAGCGCGAGCCTGAAACCAACAAAAGATATGGTCGTGCATGGAAACGCATACGCGACCGTTACATCAAGGCTCACCCGCTATGTGAGGAGTGTAAAAAAGCTGATCGCTTAACCCCCGCTGAAGAGGTACATCATATTCTCCCGCTCAGTCACGGAGGAACAAATGATGTGAGTAATCTCATGTCGCTGTGCAAGTCGTGTCATTCACGCATTACTGCAGAGAGCGGCGACAGGTGGGGGCGGTCAGATCTCTAAAGCTATTAAAAACGGACAACGGCGTGGGGCTTCGTGCGAGAAATCGCAGTTTCAAACAGCTAATATCCCCCATCAGGAAGGAGTGTGATAAATATGGCAAAAGACGGCACCAACAGAGGTGGTGCAAGAATCGGCTCAGGGCAAAAAAAGAAAGCTCTCGCCGACAAAATTTTAGATGGCAATCCCGGTAATCGAAAGTTGACCATCATGGACTTTACAGACATGACGGAGCTTACCGGAGAATCAATGCCAAAACCAAGAGGCTATCTTAGCGCGAAACAGAAAGACGGTTCCACAACACTGGCGGCGGAGATTTTCAACAATACATGGCAATGGCTCAAGGAGCGAGGGTGCGCACAGTTAGTAACCACTCAGCTTATCGAACAATACGCTCAGAGTGTGGCACGGTGGATCCAGTGCGAGCAGGCAATCAGCGAGTTTGGCTTCCTTGCTAAGCACCCCACCACCGGCAATGCTATTCCGTCCCCCTATGTTTCAATGTCTCAAAATTTCATGAAGCAGGCCAACAACATCTGGTTCCAGATTTATCAGGTGGTACGGGAAAACTGCACAACAGAATATCGCGGTGTAACACCTCAAGACGATGCAATGGAAAAGTTGCTCAATGCCCGTCGGGGCGCACTATAATAAACGGAGGAATGTGAAATGACAACTTACAAAACAGCAGAAAGTGTATGCAAAGGGCATCCGGATAAGCTCTGCGATCTGATTGCCGACAATATCTTGGATGCTTGTCTCAGAAAGGACAGAGCTTCTCGTGTAGCTTGCGAGGTTATGGCGACTAAGGGCAAAATTATCGTAGCGGGCGAAATCACCTGTAGCGAAAAAGTGGATATTCGGTTTATCGTGCGGAATGTCCTGCGCGAGGTCGGGTATAATCCTTGGAAGTTTACTGTGTTCGTATTCGTTCACCGACAGAGTGCGGATATCGCAGCCGGTGTGGATACGGCAATTGAAGCGCGAAACGGCATATGCGATCCTTACGGATCTGTCGGCGCAGGTGACCAAGGCACAGTATACGGGTACGCAACAAAGGAAACGCGAGAGTATTTGCCTTTGCCGCTGGTACTCTCGCATCGCATTGCCAAGCGCATTGATGAATGCCGCGAAGGTAAACTCATCAAAGGCATTCTACCGGACGGCAAGTGTCAGGTTACTGTCGAATATGAAGATGGTAAACCCAAACGTGTGAAAGCTGTGGTGATTTCTGTCCAGCATGAGGCGAATAAAACGCAGGAGCAGCTGCGCACGGATATTATGAATAATGTCTTGTGGCAATGCTTTGAGGATTTCCCAATGGACGATGATACCGAAATACTCATTAACCCCAGTGGACATTTCGTAGAGGGCGGCCCCGCTGCTGACACAGGACTGACGGGCAGAAAAATCATGGTGGATACTTATGGTGGTCTTGCGTCACACGGCGGCGGAGCCCTTTGCGGCAAAGATCCGACGAAGGTTGACCGCAGCGGCGCATATATGGCACGGTATATCGCGAAGAACATTGTGTGGAGCGACTTAGCTGAAAGATGCGAGGTCGCTCTTTCTTATGCCATCGGTAAGGCAAGTCCCGTGGCAGTAGCGGTCACTTCATTTGGAACAAGCAAGCTGACAGATGAGCAGCTTACCTTGATTGTGCAAGAAGTCTTTAATTTGCGTCCTGCCGCTATCATTGAAAAGCTACGTTTACGTACAGCCATATATGAAAGCACGGCGACATATGGTCATTTCAATTCCTGTCTCTTTCCGTGGGAAAACGTGGATTGTTATAAGGAGTTAAGAAAGGCGGCTGAGAAATATGCTGATTGAAAAGATACCCGCGGCAAAGCTCGATCCAGCTGCATATAACCCTCGAAAAGACCTGAAGCCAGGTGACAAGGAATACGAAAAGCTCAAGCGCTCTATTGCGGAGTTCGGTTATGTGGAACCGATCATCTGGAATAAGACCACCGGTAACGTGGTTGGAGGTCACCAGCGGTTGAAAGTGCTACTCGACCTTGGGCAGACGGAAATCGACTGCGTGATTGTTGAGCTTGATGACAAACGTGAAAAAGCACTTAACCTTGCACTTAATAAAATACAGGGCGATTGGGACGAAGCAAAGCTGGCATCGCTCATGGCAGAGTTTGACGCATCTACATTTGACGTATCTCTTACAGGTTTTGATGCTGACGAAGTAGACGCACTCCTAAATAAATTTTACTCGAAGGAAGCTATACAGGATGACTTCGACGTAGACAAAGAAAAGGAAGCCATTGAAGCTGTTGGCGAAACACGAACTCATACAGGAGATATCTGGCTGCTTGGACAGCATCGGCTTTTGTGCGGCGACAGTACCATCGAGGTGGATTTCGACCATCTGATGGACGGTGCCCACGCTCAGTGCGCAGTTACCTCTCCTCCATACGGCGTTGGAAAAGAATATGAAAAAGCCGGGATCGAACCGTGGTTTGAAACGATGCGCCCCGCTATAAAGAACATCTGTAAAAACGCAGACATTGTCTGTTGGAACATCGGAGACCTATATGCCACAGGTACCCAGTTTATTGAACCAACCGAAATGTATAGCATTGGACTATTTGCTGACAACGGCTTTCGTCCTATCTGGATTCGCATTTGGAAAAAGCAAGGCATGAATTTCGGTAATTCACCCTATCACCTTGTGACAAATAAACCGGTGCAGCAGTACGAATATATCACGGCGCTGGCTGCGCAGGAAACTGATGAATACAACGACCAAGAGTTTGCTTGGGTTTCGGCATTCGCCGGCCATTCCTATAAGTTTGTGAAGCGGCTCACCAAGGATGAGCGTAAAAACTGGGGCTATGCCGGAATTTGGGAAATATCTACTGTGCGAGCCAATAAAGATCACCCTGCTATGTTTCCTGTCGAGTTGCCGTGGCGATGCATTAAAATGCATTCTGACCGTGGCGGTGTGGTACTTGAACCTTTCGCGGGCTGTGGAACGACGCTCATCGCCTGTGAACAGACCGAACGCAGGTGCTATGCGATGGAGATTTCGCCGGTCTACTGTGATCTCATCGTAAAGCGCTGGGAAACATTCACCGGTGGGACTGCTGTAAAGCTGGAGGTATGATATGGATATACAGAAATTATCAATTGAGAAGTTAAACCCTTCAGCATACAATCCGCGAAAAGACCTTAAACCCGGTGATGCTGAATATGAAAAGCTACGCCGCTCCATTGAGGAGTTCGGTTATGTTGAGCCTATCATATGGAATAAACGCACGGGCAATATTGTCGGTGGCCATCAACGGTACAAGGTATTGGTGGCACTCGGATATACCGTTGTGGATTGCGTGGTGCTGGACATCGATGAGCAAAAGGAAAAAGCCTTAAATGTGGCGCTCAACAAGATATCTGGCGAGTTCGATATCCCGCTTTTGACCGACCTTTTGAAGGATATCGGTGCAAGTGGCTTTGATGTATCTCTTACGGGTTTCGATGCTGCAGAGATGGATGCGTTATTCAGGGATAGTATAGTCGGAGGTATCAAAGAGGATGATTTTGACGAGCCATTACCTGAAACACCAGTTTCCAAGCAGGGAGACATATGGCTGCTTGGACGGCACCGCCTTATCTGCGGCGATGCTACAAAAGCGGAAACATATAAAAAGCTGCTGGACGGTCAGCAAGTAAATCTCGTGATTACGGACCCGCCATACAACGTGGACTATAAAGGCACTGCAGGAAAACTGAAAAATGACAATATGGAAAGTACCAAGTTCCATGAATTCTTGCTCTCAGCATATCGGTGTATGTTTGATGCGTTGGTAGACGGTGGCGGCATTTATGTTTTCCACGCTGATCGTGAGACAGTCAACTTCAGGACAGCATTTACCGAAGCAGGCTTCTTCTGTCATCAGACTTGTATATGGATAAAGAATACACCGGTCTTGGGGCGCTGCGATTATCAATACAACCATGAACCTATTCTAGTAGGCTGGAAGCCAACAGCCGGTCACAACTGGTATGCCGACCGTAAACAGCGCACGACATGGAATTTTGACCGGCCAACCAAAAGCAAACATCATCCTACTATGAAACCTGTGGCACTGTGCGCCTATCCAATTATGAACAGCTCGCTGACAAACAACATTGTGCTTGACCCGTTCGGCGGCAGCGGCAGCACTCTCATTGCCTGTGAGAAGACGGGACGCATTTGCTATATGATCGAGTTGGATGAGCGCTATGCCGATGTTATCGTGAAACGGTACATAGAGCAAAAAGGCTCAGATACCGACGTTTACCTTATGCGCGATACACAAAAAACTGCATATAGAGATGTCAAAAAGTCTGTAGAATAACGCTTGCTATTCTACAGATTTTATGGCTCTATATGACCTGCGTAGAACGCAGAAAGGCGGTAAATGTATGGAACATAACACATTTGTAGTCCGATATAACGTTATCGGCGACGAGCGCAAGCGTCTCGTTCGGGCAATGGGCGATATTTTGGAAGCCGAACCTAAATATTTGGGTGCACCGAGCTTCGCTTACGAGATTGATTATTTCACTGTTGATAAAGACGGCACCGTTGTCTTTGATAACCGTAGTGATAGCGTGGAAATCGAAAAGCTAATAGAGCGGCTGCATGAGTTGGGCTTTGAAGCAGAAAAGGACGGCAGTGACACTAATGATGGCGACGAGCTTGTTATTGAGATGCCGCTGACGGGCTTCACTCCTGAAAAGCTTGATAACCTTGCTAAACTGGTCACCGCAAAGGAATCGCTACTCAAGGCAGCATTAGGTGCCCCCGATTTGCCCATTCAGCAGACAGAAAACACTCTCCGATTCCCGTGGTTTAAAGGAAACTTAGACAGCGATTCGGTTCACACTTATACCACACTAATAACGAAGCTCTGTGAAACGGCAAAAGAAAAGCAGCGAGTCAGTGCCAAAGAACGTGAGGTTGATAATCCAAAGTACGCCATGCGCTGCTGGCTGCTCTCCCTCGGCTTTATTGGTGACGAATACAAGGTTAGCAGAAAAATCCTGCTGAAAAACCTCCCCGGCAGCAGCGCATTCAAAAATCCGAAAGGTGGTACAGGTGATGAGCAATAGATTTCCTTCAAGAGAAACCGTCGAACGTATCCGCGCTCAATATCCCGTCGGGTGCCGTGTGGAACTGATAAAAATGGATGACATACAAGCTCCTCCTATTGGCACTAAAGGAACGGTCACGGGTGTGGATGACATTGGAAGCATAATGGTTTCATGGGACAACGGCAGCACGCTTCATATCGTATATGGCGAGGATATATGCCGGAAAATTTAATTGAAAAATACACAATTACAGTAGTTTTACGAGCAACAAAGATTGTGTAGTATATGCCGATTTATATCGTGTAATTGCCTTGCTATGCTGTGTTTTCTATGGCTATATGTAACCTACCGCAAGGGAAAACACACTATAAGGAGGACATCAACATGACAAACCAACTTCATCTGAACCAGACGGTTCGCAACCACGGCATTCTCGCCAAGATCGTCGGTTTCCATGAAGTCACGGGCGACCCAATACTCCGCCCGCTTTGGAACGACGGCACCAAATGGCTTGCAAGCGCAGCCATGTGCGAGCCGGTCGATATTAATCCCGCCGAGGTCTCGCAGCACAAAAACGGTCTTGTGAACCTCGATTAAGCCAAACATTAAAAGAAAGGAGAAAAACATGGACTACCGAAAACTCATCGACGAGCAGCTTGGCGACGGATACACTTTCGTGAAGGTTTACAACGCTTTTGAAAACGGAGAGTTGCGGATTATCGCCAAGGACGCGCAGGGATGCGAACACCGATATATTTTAGTGGATGGCGAACTAACGGAAAAACCCTAACCTAAAATAGAAAACAGCCGAGAACACCCCGAAAGGGGCTGTCTCTCGTGCAGACATTTTTAGAAGGCTTGCCTGTGGCAGGTCATTTTTTATGCCATTTTGAAAGGAGGCGGCTGATATACAAAAACTAAAGAAATACACACCAACTCGTTTTATGATGAAGGATTCCGTTTACTGCAAGGAAGCCGCCGACTATGCTGTCGCTTTCATTCAGGCCTTACGTCATACCAGCGGCATATGGGACGGTCGGCCTTTTGAACTTATTGATTGGCAGGAACAAATCATTCGAGATGTGTTTGGTGTTCTGAAGCCAAACGGCTACCGTCAGTTTAATACAGCATATATCGAAATACCAAAAAAGAATGGAAAGTCAGAGCTTGCCGCGGCAGTTGCACTTTTGTTGACTTGTGGCGATGGCGAACAGCGCGCTAAGGTATATAGCTGTGCTTCGGATAAGAACCAAGCAAAGATTGTGTTTGAGGTTGCTGTGGCGATGGTGCGTAAATCACCGGCATTAACAAAGCGGGTTAAGATAACTGAATCGACAAAAACCCTTGTATATATGCCCACGGAGAGTACTTATCAGGTGCTCTCTGCGGACGTGGCAAATAAGCATGGATTCAATACCCACGGGGTTATTTTCGATGAATTGCATACACAGCCTAATAGAAAGCTCTTTGACGTGATGACCAAAGGTAGCGGAGATGCCCGAATGCAGCCACTATATTTTTTGATTACAACTGCTGGCGACAATACGAACTCCATCTGTTATGAAGTGCATCAAAAGGCACTGGATATTCTATCAGGACGCAAGACGGATCCAACATTTTATCCTGTAATCTTTGGGGCTGCGGAAACGGATGACTGGACGGATCCAAAAGTATGGAAAAAAGCAAACCCCTCTCTTGGCATCACAATAGGATTAGACAAGGTAAAGGCAGCTTGTGAGAGTGCAAAGCAAAATCCGGCTGAGGAGAACAGCTTCCGGCAACTCCGGTTGAACCAGTGGGTAAAACAGTCTGTACGCTGGATGCCAATGGATAAATGGGATGCCTGTGCTTTCGCCGTTGACCCGGAAGCCCTGCAAGGGCGTGTTTGCTATGGTGGGCTTGACCTCTCCTCTTCCACTGATATCACAGCCTTCGTGCTGGTCTTTCCGCCGCTCGATGAGGATGATAAATACACTGTTTTGCCGTTTTTCTGGATGCCGGAGGACAACATTGATTTGCGTGTTCGACGTGACCATGTGAATTATGATTTATGGCAGAAGCAGGGTTTCCTCAAAACAACTGAAGGCAATGTTGTGCATTACGGTTTCATCGAAGCCTTTATCGAGGAACTCGGTACAAAATATAACATCCGTGAAATAGCCTTTGACCGCTGGGGGGCTGTACAGATGGTGCAGAACCTTGAAGGTCTTGGCTTTACAGTCGTGCCTTTTGGGCAAGGCTTTAAGGATATGTCTCCACCCACAAAAGAATTGATGAAACTGACACTAGAACAAAAAATTGCTCATGGCGGTCATCCTGTTCTTCGCTGGATGATGGACAACATCTTTATCCGCACCGACCCTGCAGGCAATATTAAGGCAGATAAAGAAAAGTCAACTGAAAAAATCGATGGCGCTGTGGCAACGATTATGGCACTCGACCGTGCGATTCGTTGCGGAAACGACAATGGCGAGAGTGTCTATGACAAACGCGGTCTGCTTATTTTTTAGCAAAGGAGAGTGATGTCTATGGGAATCTTACAAGGAATATTCAAGGCACGAGACAAACCTAAAAATGCACTTGTAGGTAGCCGCTACAGCTTCTTTTTCGGAAACACAAGTGCCGGAAAGCCGGTTAACGAACATACAGCCATGCAAATGACAGCGGTCTATTCCTGTGTGAGGATACTGTCTGAAACCTTGGCGGGGCTGCCGCTTCACGTGTACAGATATAATGATTCGGGCGGTAAAGAGAAATATTTAAAGCACCCTTTATATAAACTGCTCCATGATGAACCGAACCCTGAGATGACTTCATTTGCGTTCCGCGAAACGCTGATGAGTCATCTTTTGTTATGGGGCAATGCTTATGCACAGATAATTCGAAACGCCCGTGGTGAGGTAATCGCTCTCTATCCTCTCATGCCGAATAAGATGACAGTTGACCGCGACAGTAAAGGTCGGTTGTTTTATCTTTACTCCCGTACTAGTGACGATGCACCTACTCTTGGTGATGACAGCCAGATATATCTCTCACCGTCCGAAGTTTTGCATATACCGGGATTAGGCTTTGACGGACTTATTGGCTACTCACCCATAGCTATGGCAAAAAATGCAGTGGGGCTGGCGATTGCGACTGAGGAATATGGCGCGAAGTTTTTCGCAAACGGAGCAGCACCGGGCGGTGTGCTTGAACACCCCGGCACCATAAAGGACCCGCAAAAGGTCAAAGAAAGCTGGAATGCTGCCTACCAAGGCTCACAAAATGCGCACCGTATGGCTGTTCTCGAGGAGGGCATGAAGTATCAGCCGATAGGCATCTCGCCCGAGCAGGCACAGTTTTTGGAAACCCGAAAGTTTCAGATAAACGAAATTGCCCGTATTTTCAGAGTGCCGCCTCATATGCTTGCTGACTTAGAGAAATCCTCATTCAGCAACATCGAGCAACAGTCGCTTGAGTTTGTAAAGTACACGCTCGATCCGTGGGTAGTGCGCTGGGAGCAGTCCATGTGTCGTGCCCTGCTTATGGAAAGCGAAAAGCCAATCGTATTCATTAAGTTTAATGTAGATGGCTTGCTACGAGGCGACTATGTTTCCCGCATGAGCGGATATGCAACCGCAAGGCAGAACGGGTGGATGAGCGCAAACGATATCCGTGAGCTAGAAAATCTCGATCGCATTCCGGCGGAGTTTGGAGGAGATCTCTACCTTATCAACGGTGCGATGACCAAATTACAGGACGCAGGTGCGTTCGCAAATACAACAAGATTGGAGGAAACCGAATGAAGAAATTCTGGAACTGGGTGTGGGATGAGGAATCCGGCACACGAACGCTCTACCTTGACGGTGTGATTGCAGAAGAATCATGGTTTGACGATGATGTCACCCCTAAGGCTTTCAAAGCAGATTTGAATGCCGGTGAGGGTGACATTGTTATTTGGCTCAACTCTCCGGGCGGTGACTGTATTGCCGCTAGTCAGATTTATGCCATGCTCATGGACTACAAAGGCAAGGTCACAGTCAAGATTGACGGTATTGCCGCATCAGCAGCGAGCGTTATTGCGATGGCGGGAACAACTGTGCTAATGGCCCCTACCGCTCTCATGATGGTACACAATCCACTGACTATCGCGATCGGCGACAGTGAGGAAATGCAGAAAGCCATTGCAATGCTCTCGGAGGTGAAGGAAAGCATCATCAATGCCTATGAAATGAAAACCGGGCAATCACGAGCAAAACTCTCCCACCTTATGGATGCCGAAACTTGGCTAAACGCCAACAAAGCCATAGAACTTGGGTTTGCAGACGGAATTTTGGAGGATGAGAAAAAGCGTGTTCAAGCAGAGGATGTGACATTCGCTTTCAGCCGTCGGGCTGTAACAAACTCTTTACTTGACAAGGTTAAACCCAAATTGTCAAAACAGAAAACCAGTACCCCTATTGATGTCGCCAAAGCTACTCCTGCGGAATGGCTTGAGAAGCGGCTTTCTTTACTTCAACACTAAATTTTGAGGAGGAAAAACACATGAGTAAAATTCTTGAACTGCGCGAAAAGCGCGCAAAAGCATGGGAAGCTGCTAAAGCTTTCCTCGACGCCAAACGCGGTACGGACGGCATGGTTTCCGCTGAAGATACCGCTACCTACGACAAATTGGAAGCCGATGTAGTAGCTCTTGGTAAGGAAATTGAACGACTTGAGAAACAGGAAGCCCTTGATCGTGAGCTATCAAAGCCACTGAACACACCTCTAACAGCAAAACCCGCCGTTCCCGGTGCTGATACCAAAACAGGGAGAGCTTCAGATGAATACAAAAAGGCGTTCTGGAACGTGATGCGCTCTAAAAATCCGCATTATGATATTAGAAACGCTTTGGAAGTCGGAGAAGACAGCGAGGGCGGCTACCTTGTACCGGATGAGTTTGAACGCACACTCGTACAGTCTTTGGAGGAAGAAAATATTTTCCGTAAGCTGGCAAAAATCATTCAGACCTCCAGCGGTGACCGCAAAATCCCGGTAGTCACTACACACGGTACTGCCTCATGGCTGGACGAAGAAGAACTCTATCCTGATACCGATGAGGTTTTCGGTCAGACCTCTATCGGAGCATACAAACTTGGTACCTTCATTAAGGTGTCTGATGAACTGCTCAACGATTCGGTCTTTGATCTACCGAGCTATATCAGCACTGAATTTGCCCGCCGTATCGGATCTAAGGAAGAAGAAGCCTTCTTTGTGGGCGACGGTTCCGGTAAGCCTACAGGTATTTTCGCTGCAACAGGTGGCGCACAACTTGGAGTCACTACCTCAGGCGCTACCGCAATAACTGTTGATGAAGTTATCGACCTGTTCTATTCCTTGAAATCTCCTTACCGCAAAAAGGCTGTGTTCGTGATGAACGACTCCACGGTTAAGGCGATTCGTAAGCTGAAGGACGGACAGGGGCAATATCTGTGGCAGCCTTCACTGACCGCAGGCACTCCCGATACCATCCTAAACCGTCCCGTCTACACGTCTGCATATGTACCGACAATTGAAGCCGGTGCTAAGACCATCGCTTTCGGCGATTTCAAGTATTATTGGATTGCCGATAGACAGGGGCGCTCCTTCAAGCGTTTGAACGAGCTTTTCGCTACTACAGGTCAGGTAGGCTTTATGGCCACTCAGCGTGTGGACGGAAAATTGATTCTGCCGGAGGCCATCAAGGCTCTCCAGCAAAAAGCGTAACGGAGGTGCGACATGGGTTACAACACAAAGAACTATACCGAGCAAAGCGGTGAAAAAACCGTTATCGGCGGAACGTTGGAAATTAGGGAGGGAGCCTCGATAACGGGGCTTCCTTCTGCACCGAATCAAGCCGCAAGTACTGCTACAAATGTTGCCGGACTCAAGGACGACCTCAACGCGCTGCTTTTGAAACTGAAGGACACAGGACTGATGAAA
The DNA here is from genome assembly GCA_018432615.1 of Clostridia bacterium. GTDB lineage: Bacteria > Bacillota > Peptococcia > DRI-13 > SM3-B62 > SM3-B62. The sequence goes on along the minus strand of JAHDSQ010000016.1, from coordinate 50,974 downwards.
CCCGATACATGGAATGTCTCAGTTGCTAATGTCACCACTGCTCTGAGCGAAGATATGACAGCCAATCAAGACAAAGTCGAATCCATCACTATCGAGGACAATGTCATTACAGTCACTGTTCCGGTTGACGGGCTAATTGCGTATGAAAGCTCGACCCCCGCACAAGGAACCCACAAATGGGTTGCCATCCTCATAACCACAGGACTTCCTGCCATCACGGCAGTTAAGTATAACGGTAGTCAGCTGACCTCAGCCGATGCAGATGAAGCTGCTGCTGTCGGCGGGCAGGCCGGAGATATTGTGATGTGGCTGAAGTGCGACGAAATCGTAAATCAGCCGAAGTCGTTCACTCTCTGGTCATCCGGTTATCCCGAAGCCACATTCACTGTTGTCATCGCGGAACTGGAAACAGAAGAATAAGGAAAGGACGGTGGCGGAATGACGCTGATTGAAAAAGTAAAGGCAAATCTTATTCTTGAGCATACGGCGGACGATGAACTCCTGCAGATGTACATCACCGCCGCCGTATCCTATGCCGAAAGCTATCAGCACCTTCCGGAGAAATTCTACAAGGACCATCCTATGCCGCCTACCACAGAGCAGGCCGTCATTATGCTGTCGTCCCATTTTTATGAGAGCCGGGACGGCAGCACCGGCGGCTTTTTCGCCGACAACGTTCAGGCCGGACAGCAGGTATGGAATACGGTCAACCTTCTTCTTAAACTTGACCGGGATTGGAAGGTGTGAGCATGAGTTTTGGAAAAATAAACACATTCATCGATATTATCTCAACCGACCCCACGAAGGATGCTGACGGTTTTGTTAGTCATGGTGATACTGCTCTTGCGTCAGTCAGGGCATATTTTGAGCAGAAAAACTCTACGGAAAAGTGGCGTAACATGGCGCGATCAGATGAAGTGAATGCCTTGTTCCGTCTCCGCACGATTCCCGGACTTGCTCTTCACAACCGCCATGTTATCGTCTGCGAGGGCAAACGCTACAACATATACTCGGTTGAAAATGTAAAGGGCCGAGGAATGTATCTTGAAGTATTGGCGGTGAGCGCTGATGGCTAAGGTCGATTTCAAGATGCCGGAGGAATTCCTGCTCAAAGTGTCAAGGTTGGCTGAAAAGACCGATGAGATTATACCGAAGGTTCTTGAAGCCGGTGCTGAAGTCGTATATGACAAGGTAAAAAGCAATCTTTCTTCTGTGGTCGGTAAAAACACAAAGGTTAAAAGCCACTCCACCGGAGAACTTGAATCTGCGCTTGGTGTATCTCCGGCGAAGCAAGACAGAGATGGTAATTTCAACGTGAAAATAGGCTTTGCAGAGCCGCGCTCTGACGGCGGCAGCAATGCCAAACTTGCCAACATCCTCGAATACGGAAAACATGGACAGCCTCCGAAGCCTTTTCTGAAACCTGCCAAAAGCAGATCAAGAGGTGCTTGCATTGAGGCTATGACCAATAAGCTGGAAAGTGAGATTGAGAAGCTATGAGCATATTATCTGAACTGAACACACTGTTTGAAACCGCAAATATCTCTGTCGAAACAGGCGTCTTCAGCGGAATACCTCCTGATGAATACCTGGTACTGACCCCGCTTACTGACACCTTTGCCGTTTACGGAGATAATAAGCCGCTGGCGGATGTAAGCGAAGTCAGAATCTCGCTGTTCAGTAAAAACAACTATTTACAAAGAAAGAATCAGCTTGTGAGGATGCTCCTCCAAGCTGATTTTGTTATTACCGACCGCCGGTATATCGGGCACGAGGATGACACCGGCTATCACCACTACGCCATCGATGTGGCGAAAGAATACGAAACGGAGGAAATTTAACATGGCTACAATTGGGCTTGATAAACTCTACTACGCACCAATCACCGAAGCGCCTACTACGGGTTACGAAACCTACGGCGCTCCGGTAATGCTAGCAAAGGCAATCTCAGCTGAACTATCAATCGAACTTGCGGAAGCGACACTTTGGGCGGATGACGGTGCCGCCGAAATTATCAAGGAATTCAAGAACGGCAAACTGACCCTTGGTGTGGACGACATTGGTAAAACCGTCGCCGCAAAACTGACGGGCGCGACCACAGATGAAAACGGTGTTCTTATCTCTGCTTCAGAGGATGGTGGCGAGCCTGTCGCTATTGGATTTCGAGCGAAAAAAGCGAATGGTAAGTATCGCTACTTCTGGCTTTACCGCGTCAAGTTCGGCATTCCGTCCACCAATCTTGCCACCAAGGGTGATAGTATCACCTTTTCAACGCCAAGTATTGAAGGCACTGTTTCCCGACGCAATAAACCGGACGGTAATGGTCGTCATCCATGGAAAGCGGAAGTTAACGAAGATGATGTGGATGTACTACCGGTTGTGACCAGTGATTGGTATACGGAAGTATACGAACCTGAATTTGACACGGATTTGGAGGTTTAATGCATGGATAACGAACGAAGCGCCGTTATCAAAATCGGCGACAAAGAATATGAGCTGATTTTATCCACTCGCGCCACAAAGGAAATCGCCAAACGATACGGCGGGCTGGACAACTTGGGAGAGAAGTTAATGAGGTCAGAAAACTTCGAGATGGCTCTGGATGAGATTATTTGGCTGATTACGCTCCTTGCCAACCAGTCCATCCTCATCCACAACCTGCGAAACAAGGAAAAACCAAAAGATTTGCTGACCGAGGAAGAAGTGGAATTGCTCACCTCGCCACTTGAACTGGCGGTATATAAGTCGGCAATTACTGAGGCGATGTTTAAAGGAACGGCTCGTAACATCGAAAGCGAGTATAGTGAGTCAAAAAACGCCGAGGTCGGGTAAGCGACGATGAGTTGTTTACCCGACTTTTATATTACGGTACGGTTCATCTGAATCGCTCCGAAGAGGAAACGTGGCTTACCCCAATTGGACAATTGCTGGACCTATGGGAATGCCATCGCCAGTTCCTTGGAATGGTCAAGCCAAAGCGCGAACTGTTTATTGAAGATGTCATTCCAGATGGCATCTGATTTTTTACGGAGGGAGGTGTTTTAAGTGGCTGACAATTTTGGGTTAAAAATAGGCGTCGAGGGCGAAAAGGAATTTAAAAACGCATTGCGTGATATAAACCAGTCATTCAAAGTGCTCGGTAGCGAAATGAAGCTGGTAACGAGCGAATTCGACAAACAGGACAAATCCATAGCGGCTACTGCTGCCCGTAACGAAGTCCTCAATAAAGCAATCGCTGCCCAAAAGGAGAAAATATCCACCCTTGAAGCCGCTCTTCGAAATGCATCCGAAAGCTTTGGTGAAAATGATCGCCGTACTCAAAACTGGCAGATTGCCCTCAATAATGCCAACGCAGAACTTAACAACATGGAGCGTGAATTAGAAGAATCCGCGGAAGAAGCCGACGACCTTGGTGAGGAACTTGAGGACGCTGCTGACAGCGCAGAAAAGTCTGGTGGAAAGTTCGAGAAACTGGGCGGTATCCTCAAAGGCATCGGCGTGGCAATGGGCGCGGTGGCTGTTGCAGCCGGAGCCGCTGCCGTCAAACTTGGCAAAGAAGTCATATCCGCCTATGCGGACTACGAACAACTGGTCGGCGGTGTTGATACACTCTTTGGTGAAGCGTCGCAGTCTGTTCAAAAGTATGCTGAAAATGCTTTCAAGACCGCCGGTATGTCCGCCAACGAATATATGGAAACCGTCACGGGCTTTTCGGCAAGTCTTATTCAGTCCCTCGGCGGTGATACCGCAAAGGCAGCGCAGGTTGCGGATATGGCGATTACTGATATGGCTGATAATGCCAATAAAATGGGGACGGATCTGTCAGCTATTCAGACAGCCTATCAGGGTTTTGCCAAGCAAAACTATACTATGCTCGATAATCTGAAGCTGGGCTATGGCGGCACAAAATCTGAAATGGAGCGACTCTTGGCTGATGCCGAAAAAATATCCGGCATTAAATACGACCTCTCTTCATTTTCCGATTTGACGGAAGCGATCCATGTCATTCAGACCGAAATGGGAATCACAGGAACGACCGCTTTGGAAGCCACGGAAACAATAGCTGGCTCTATGGCGGGGATGCAATCGGCTATAGGAAACTTGATGGCAGGGTTGGGTAATGCCAATGCTGATGTCGGACTTTTGATTAATAATGTGGTTGAAGCGTTCCAGAACGTCGTGAAAAACATTGTTCCAGTTATTGAGAATATCGTAAGGGCATTGCCGCCTGCCCTCGACGGGATACTACAGGCAATCGGTGATTTGCTTCCGACTCTGCTCTCTACGGTAGTCGATCTTTTCACACAGGTGCTGACAACGATTTTAACGCTTTTGCCCGAACTCATCCCCGCCGCCGTGGATGCCGTTATGACCATTGTGGGTGCGCTGATTGATAACCTTCCATTACTTATTGATGCAGCGGTTCAATTAGTAAGCACTCTCGTCACAGGCATCGCCGATGCACTTCCACAGTTGATACCGGCAGCAGTGAACGCTGTGATCACAATTGTTCAAGGCTTAATTGAAAGCCTGCCTATGATACTTGATGCCGCCCTTCAACTGATTCTCGGATTAGCACAGGGCATCCTGGATGCACTACCTCAATTGATCGCTGCTCTGCCAGCAATTATCCTCGGCATTGTAGATTTTATCATTGGGGCTATTCCGCAAATTATTGATGCTGGAATTCAACTTCTCGTGTCTTTAGTAGATGCCTTGCCTGAAATCATCACAGCAATTGTGGCGGCAATACCACAAATTATCGAGGGTTTAATTACAGCGATCCTCGGATCTATTCCACATCTTATTGACGCAGGGATTCAGCTTTTAGTATCGTTGGTTCAAAATCTACCACAGATTATTACAGCTATCGTGGCGGCGATACCACAAATCATATCGTCCATTATTACGGCAATTATCGGGAGTATTCCGCAGCTTGTGGCGGCGGGTATCCGGCTTTTCGTGTCCTTGATAAAGAACCTGCCAACCATCATCGTGGAAATCGTAAAAGCGGTACCCCAGATTATTACCGCCATCGTAAAAGGATTCACCGGTAACATCGGTAAAATCGTGCAAGTCGGTAGCGACCTAATCAAGGGTCTGTGGCAGGGTATTTCAAATGTCGCCGATTGGATTTGGGGTAAAATCTCCGGTTTCTTCGGAGGGATCGTCGACGGCATCAAAAACTTCTTCGGTATCCACTCTCCCTCTACCTTATTTGCCGGACTTGGCGAGAACATGGGTCAAGGTATCGGTGTAGGCTTCGAACGGGCGATGGATGAAGTCGCAGAAGATATGCAGAACGCTATCCCCACCTCTTTTGATACGCCTGGCATAAATATGGGTGATGTGACAGGAATTCATGGCGGCTTGGCGGTATCAGGTATGCCTTCGCTCATCAACATACAGCAGATGATTGTCCGCAGCGAGGATGACATCCGCAGAATATCACAGGAACTTTATAACCTGATGCAGACCGGCTCGCGGGCGCAGGGACGGTTTAGCCCGGCATAAGGAGGTGTTGGCATGGGCTTTATTTTCAACGGAATTTCATCACAAAGCATGAACGTCAAGGCTCGTCTGACCTCTTGGCAGGCTTCGCCTCCCTTGCGTAATTCCTTTGTTTCCATACCCGGCAAGCCAGGTGTGGCAGACTTTGGCAGTGATAGCGCAGAGCGGGTCATAACTGTGAGCTGTAATATTGCTCCAATGTACAATCTCGCTTCTCTGGTTGGAGTGTTAGACGGCCTTGCCGAGTGGTTAGATCCCCAAAAAGGGCTGAAACAGCTTGTGTTTGACGATGTCCCCGACCGCTATTTCACAGCGAGACTGCAGGATGCCGTGAATTGTGAACGACTTATTCGCTCGGCAGGTGCATTTGACTTGAACTTCGTCTGTCCCGACCCACATGCCTACGCTTTGACAGACGAGAGTTTTACACTAACCCAAGAAGGTACAAATACGGTCACGAGGAGTAAAGGAAATACAGACTCATTGCCTGTCTTCCTTTTGAAAGGCATCATTCCGTCAGGGTCATCAACCTATGTGTCATTGAAAACAAATGACGAAGAACTTCGCATTGTCGGGCCTTTGTCTGCCGGAGAAACCCTCGTCATCGACAGCGGTTTAGTTACTGCCAAGGTGGTAGACAGCACTGGCGAAACGCTCCATAATGGTCTGCCTCTGCTTCAAGAGTTGAATTTTCCAATTCTCCGCAAAGGAACGAATATCATAACCATTACGGCAACCGGTGCGACATTTACAGAACTGCAAATACAGGCGAAGAGCCGTTGGAGGTGAGGACATGGCGGTAAAATCCATATTGACTTCTCAAACAGACTTTACGGGCGAGATTCCTGCAACCGTAAAAACATCAGCACTCTGGTGTTTCAACGAATCCACGCCGGATAGTAATACTCGCCTTGCAGACTCTTCCGCCAACGGACGGTATTTTACTGTCTCCGGATGGAGCGGCACAACCGCTTCTTTATCAAACGGCAGGTTTGGGCGGTATTTCCGAATGAACATCAACAATCCGACCACAGAAAAAACGTACCTTGTCGCCACCAACGACGGCACATTCTTTTTTGATCTCGGTGAGAAAATTGCTGTCGGCGGTTGGATTAACCCGACCACCTATTCCGTAGGGCAGAACTACATTCCGCTTTTCAATACAAGGCAAGGACCCGGTCAGCCTATTTTTTATATCTCCCTCTATCAAGGTCGGCCGCGAATGATGCTCTATAATTCAGCAGGAACGCTTATCCTTGACCAAACCGAAACACCTGGATTCAACATGGTCAATGGTGGTTGGTATTTTCTCTCTGCAATCATAAACGTGACGGAAAAAACATCTCAGATAGTTCTGTGTAACCGTGCTGACGGTGAAATTTGGACAGCCCCTTTGCGAACATTTACTGGTACATTGAATCCATCCTGTATAGCGGATATTGTTATGGGAATGCACGCAAACCAGTATTACTACGCAGGTGGCTTGGATGAGTGGTTCTTTGAAACAGACAGCAATTTAACTATTGATGACTTGATTCACTACTTCCGTCAAGCAATGCTTGCTAATGGAGGAGACACTTCGGGTGACGTGGATGCGTTAACTGAGCCGGGGGTTGTCACCCTACGTAAGGGAATTGGTAATCTCTACCCCGAAAGCGGCCAACTGACGACTATTGCCACCGAATGCAGCCTTGCTGGGAGCGGTCGAGTATCTGCAACAAGTGAATACACCGCGGGTGTCACGTCCATTTCACTGATAGAAACATCAACCTCAGATGATCTGCAGAACTGGTCGGCATGGCAGGCAGTTGGCACAAACGGCGAACTGACCTCGCCGAATCGTTCATATATCCGCTACAGGGTAACGCTCACCACCAGCGATACAACGGTTACACCAAAGCTACTCGATATAACGCTTCATGATATCCCCAAATCTCCGTATGAGAAACTGGGGTTTGCCCGCCCTGTTATTTTGGATGAGAACGGAGCGTGGGAAACGGTTCTGGAGAATGCTTATGACATCATAGTTACGGGTGAGATCAATGGAGCGGACACCTTGGAATTCAAGTTGCCTTACAGTGACCCGAAGCGCATAATGCTCGACAACGAGAAGCAGGTACAAATTGCTGAGGATGTTTATCGTATTCGGACAATGACTGATGAAAAAGGCTCGGATGGCAACAGTATACTCACAATGGTCTATGCGGAAGCGGCATTCTATGACCTAACTTTTTCTGCAGAAAAACAACCGATTGAATTCAACGCCGACCTGCCCGCTGCCCCAATGGCGTTTGCGCTTGCGGGTACAGGCTGGGAAGTCGGCACGGTAAATGTGATCACCCTTCGAACATGGGAATGCCAAGAAAAGAACGCACTCTCCATCCTGCGGATGGTGCAAAACATCCACGGCGGCGATTTGGTGTTCCACAGCCGGGACAGGCGAGTGGATTTACTGACATTCAGCGGGACAGACAGCGGTGCGCTCTTCGCCTACCGCAAAAACTTGACTGGGATTAAGCGTGTAGTCGATACTCGATCCCTTGTTACGCGACTCTACGCCATCGGTAAAGACGGCATGACCTTTAGTGCCATTAACGGCGGCAAGGAATATCTGGAGGACTTCAGCTATTCAAGCGAGGTGCGGGTAGCTACCCTTGACTGTTCTAATTTTTCAAACCCCTATCAGATGCTTGAATTTACCAATATGCGGCTTGCCGAATATGCAAAGCCCCGCGTATCCTATGTCCTATCGGCGATGGATTTGTCCGTGCTGACGGGCTATGAGCATGAGCGATGGGATTTAGGTGACATTGTAACCGTTGATGACAGAGATTTGAATCTGACCATTAAAACACGAATTGTACGCCGCCAGTACAATCTTCAAGAGCCATGGAAAACCGTACTGGAACTCTCCACGAAACTTAGAGAACTGGGCGACTCTTCCTCCTCGACGATTGCTGACCAGTTCGACCAAAGCAACCTCATTGGGCAGGAAATTAAAGATATGGTTCCCTTTAATCATTTGTGAAATTCCCGAGCCGACGACGGCTTCGCCTATTGGCAAAATAGCGGTTTTGAAGTGGATACTGAAAACGGTGTATCTGGTACAGCTTCCTTTAAGGCAGTTGGCGTAGCGAATATGACCAAAAGTATGGCCCAAACAGTTTATCCGGCATCAAGACGCAACTACACCATATCGGCGCAAATAGGATCGAATAACCTAAGCAAGGGAACGAACGGACAGGTCGGTATCGAGCTAGTATTTGAATACGAGGACGGGACAACCGAAACACGATTTATTGATTTGTATTGAGAGGACGGTGAATTTGCATGGTATCTTTTCAACAAGTGGCGCGGGATGCATCCCCCAAAGGTTATGGCAGGCTGCGTTCCATCACCATTCGACTCGTTATACAGAATTGCACGGGAGAAGTATTTTTCACCGATCTAATGCTTCAAGCAGGTGTCGTTGCAACGGGCTGGGTCGGCCATGTCTGTGAAATTCAATGGACTCTCGATGGGTAGGTGGTACTTATGGTCATTAACAACTTCATCCGATTTGCAGAGGTAATAAAACTCAAACAGGACAAACGAATCGTTAGCGTAACCATCCGACCACTCATAGCCGACTGTACTGGCGAGATTTACTATACCGACCTTCAACTTCAAGAAGGCGACAAACTGACAGGCTATACGCCCCACAACAGCGTTATGCTCCGAAGTAGCGGAAATACTCCTCGCTACCAAAATGCCGTGGTGCGTGGCAGTGCGACTCTTGTCCTTTTTAATACTGGAGAAACCTCAGCGGGTCTTGATTTATATATCTATCCGAAACAGCCAATGTCGGCAGGAAGCATTGAAATTTCACAGGGCATGGGTTCGCATAAGTGCAAATTTACATCGTTGGTGAATGCGGGTGATGAATTTGCCTTAAAAGCTGTGGCAAGGGAATGTCTACGAAATGGCAGTCCCACATCCAAGGATGGATTTTATCAATATACCGCCGCTTATGACAGTAAGCATCAGATTAAGCTGGAAAGTGGAAAATCGGCGAGGGTCTACCTTGAATATATAGAAATGATGGAAGGAGATCCGCGCTTATGAGCAGGGATTATCTTAGGGGAAAGAAATGCATGGTATGGTCGTTCATGGGCAACACCCGAATGCACCAAGCCTTGAATAATTACGGAGACCGTTTTGAAGCCGTCGGCATTTTCACTTTCGAGGTGGACATATCAGGAACGATAACCGAAACAGGTACATCGATATCCAGCATGATGCCATACATCAATAAATGGCCCAAAGTTCGTTGGTTTCTTACCGTGATGAATCACGGCACAGCTTCTATATTCACTGCTCTGCGGAATAACGAAAATGGTGCAAAGACTAAGTTTCTATCTGAATTAGTGCGGATCATGCAGAAATACCCGTGGTGCGCTGGTGTGGATATCGACTTGGAGCGCGGCGGCGGATACGAGAACAAGGACGCAGCGAATATTCTCTTTCGCGATATATACCAAACCGTCAAAGCGTACAATCCCGCCAAACTGGTCAATATCTGTTTGCCCGGTATGACTGGCGTCCAAGGCTCGGTCGGTGGTGAGAACTGGTGTGTCTATGCCGATCTCGATGCGTACTGCGACACGGCAGCGATTATGTCCTACGGTATGTCTTGGGCTGGTAGTGCACCGGGTCCTGTCTCTCCAAGGGACTGGCTTGTCGGTGTGTATGATTATGCTGCCAGAGTAATGAACCCACAAAAAATTTATATGGGTTTGCCGGGTTACGGTTGGGAGTGGCAGATATATGCAAACCCTGCCGACCTCGGCAAGACATATCGTGGAGTGTCACTTACCTACTATGCCGCTAAAATATGGGCGGAGGGCGGGTATAACTTCACGGGTAATGCTCCTCCACAGCCGATGATACCGTGGCTTGCCTACTGGGACGATTACGATCAGGTACCGTATATGCTCCCTCAGGTATACGATTATGCTGAGGGTGGCGATGCAACCAGCCGAGAAGCCCCTATCATCGGGGAAACCTACAACCGTCGACGATACTTAACTTGCTACGGAAAAACACAAAAGGCGGAGTTTGGCACAATCTATATTGACCGGGACGGTGTGCCGGATAGTTATACAGAGGGTGTGGCTATTGGCAACGGAATGATTACGCTCTCATCAGAAACGGGTACATCGACCTACGATTTTACCCTTCCGCAATCGGGAGTTTATGATGTTGCCGTCCGTATCTGCTTTCCGTATTGGGATAAGAACGGTATCAACATCTCACTTGACGGGTCCTCGGTTGGATTTTACGAAAGCCGCCTATGGTGGCCATATTGGAGAAGCACCTTCTGGGTGGCTCTTGCCAAAGGGCGAAGCTTGTCGGCAGGAGAACACACCATCACCGTTGATGGCGGTGTGATTGGCGCACAACTATATGGCTTTCGTCTTTGCTCATCGTTTTCAGAACGGCCCTCAGCGGGTTCAGCTACATTTGAACTCTCACCGCGCAGTTTCAAGGACGTTAACGGAAATATGGCTGTTCCGGACAAAGGCTTCAAGCTGACCACCGAGATTCTTCGAAGAAAACCCGACTCGGCTCTGGTGTGGTATGAGGACTTCCGGGACCCCATCACACTGCAAAGCACTTACTGGACTACGCTTTCAGGCAATTGGGCAGTCTGGCGAAGCGATGAATATGCAACCGGCAGGGTTTACTCACAGCTGGAAGGTAGTGGCCAGCTTGCCTGGAGATATGACAGTTTCTCTGATGTTCATCTTCGAGCTCGGCTTGCTTTCCCTCATAACGGAAGCGGGCGCGCTGGGGTATTTATCGGCAACATCTTCTGTTGTATCAACATTGACACGCAGCAAGCGGAACTCTATCAAGGATCTGTTTTGCTCGGCAGTTATGGGTCAGCTTACTCTAAAACACCCGCCTCCGACATCCGAACAAACCCCAATATGTATCTCATCGAAATGAGGAAACGTGGCAACCGCGTGAGGGTCTATTCCGGAAACAGCAACACCCTCCGCTTCACAGCCACGGTATCACTGACAAGCGGTTATTGCGGCATTCGGTCGGATAATGAAATCAAGTGTGAACTTCTGCGTTTAGGCGATGCCTGGACTTACGAGCCGTATGAAGCCTTTGATGTGACGATGCCAAACGGTACTATCGAAACTTACGGCAGAATCGCACGGAGTAACGTGACATGGGACAATGAATTCGAGGTATTCACGCTTTCCTCAGACGTGGAGGAATACTCTACCCGAAGTGAGGATATCTCGATGGACTACGACTTCGTGCATTCAGCGATGCTATACATTCCCTGCAACGCTGACTATACTGCAAAATTCACACCGCGCGATATCAACGTCTGGTGCTCGAGGATATTCCTCGGCGATGGGGATGGTTTTGGTATCGTCTACTACCAAGATGTAGATTCGATCGTCTACTGGGCAAATGAAGCGGCATACCGATGGGGTTTGCGTGGGTTTGCCTTATGGTCACTCGGTCAGGAAGACTTGCGGCTTTGGGAGGCACTCCCAAAACAGAGTTAAAAATGACCATTCATATCGGCATTAGCGCCTGCTTATTTTAGCAGGTGTTTTTTATGCAATCAAACAGGAGGAAAACGAAAATGAAAGAGATTTGGAATTGGATTCAGGTTGTGTTTACAGCCATTGGAGGAACCCTTGGCTGGTATTTAGGCGGATTAGACGGTTTCCTTTACGCACTCATTGCCTTTGTGGTTGTCGACTACATCACTGGTGTGCTTCGTGCAATTGTGGAGAAGAAACTTTCCAGCCGAATCGGAGCACAGGGTATCGCCAAGAAGGTAGTGCTATTTCTTGTGGTCGGTATTGGTCATCTCATTGACACTTACCTGCTCGGCGGCACGGGAGCACCACTTCGTACAGCGATTATCTTCTTCTACATTGCTAATGAGGGTATTTCTCTTGTTGAGAATGCCACGGCTATTGGGCTACCTGTGCCTGAAAAGTTAAAAGGTGTGCTGGCACAGCTTCATGGAAAGGACGGCGAAACGAAATGAACCTCCATAAACTCATTTTGACCAACAATGCTTGCTACAAAGCAGGCCGAACTATCACTCCTAAGGGTATCATGGTGCATTCTACCGGGGCAAATAACCCAAACCTCAAACGCTATGTGGGTCCAGATGACGGTCTGTTGGGCAAGAACCAGTATAATAACCATTGGAATCAGGATAAGCCGGATGGGCGGCAGGTCTGTGTTCATGCCTTCATCGGAAAGCTGGCGAACGGAACAGTCGCCACATATCAGACCTTGCCGTGGAATCATCGAGGTTGGCATGGTGGCTCCGGTTCAAAAGGCTCAGTCAACGATACTCATATCAGTTTTGAAATTTGTGAAGATGGACTGACCGATGCTGCCTACTTCAATGCTGTGTATAAAGAAGCAACTGAATTATGCGCCTATCTCTGCAAAGAGTACAAGCTCGACCCAATGGCAGATGGCGTGATCATTGGGCATTACGAAGGGCATAAGCGTGGCATCGCCAGTAACCATGCCGACCCCGGGCACTGGCTTCCTAAACACGGGAAGTCAATGGATACTTTCCGTGCCGAAGTTAAAAAGTTGCTGTCAGCAATAGAAGCGCCTACCTCCACCGATCCAAAGAAACTGTACCGAGTTCAAGTCGGTGCATACTCTGTCAAAGCAAATGCTGACGCCATGCTCAAGAAGGTTAAGGCGGCAGGATTTAAGGATGCTTTCATTAAGTATTCGTGATAACTATTATCAAGCCCGCGGAGCGTAAAAACTCTGCGGGCTTTTTTTATTTATAGGTGTATAAAACGCTCCACTTTTCTCCGTATAGCGAGGAGGTGGTTTCTCGTGTTCAATGAACAGAAACTTGAGTTAATGCGTTGCCCTATTGGCGAAGGGCTGAAAATCGATGGTGAAGTGAACGCTACTCCGCATGAGCAAATGCAGCGCGAAGTTGATTATGTGAGAGCGCAGCAAATACTCACTTCTATGCTTGAGAAAGATTTAATTACCTTGTCGGAATTCAACAAGATAACCGAATTAAATCGCAAAACTTTCTCGCCGCTATTAGCCGAGATTATGCCTTGAAATCGTTGATATAACTTCGTTTCAGAGGTAATATGTCACACTGACTAAGGAGGTGAGAATTTGAAAAAGGTAACGAAAATTGCTCAAAACACGGCCAATTTAACCGAACAGACTAAGTTGCGGGTTGCGGCCTACTGCCGTGTATCTACCGACAGCGATGAACAACTCGAAAGTCTGGATGCTCAAATAAAGCATTATGAATCCTACATCAATGCAAATCCTGAGTGGGAGTTCGCCGGGCTCTATTATGATGAGGGCATCTCCGGAACAAAAAAGGAAAAGCGGCCTGAGTTGCTTCGAATGATTGCAGACTGTGAAGACAGAAAAATAGACCTCATTGTAACGAAGTCTATCAGCAGATTTGCTCGAAATACAACCGATTGTCTTGAACTGGTCAGAAAGCTACTTGACCTTGATGTTTTCATTTATTTTGAGAAAGAAAACATCAACACAGGGTCAATGGAAAGTGAACTCATGCTGTCAATCCTAAGTGGACTGGCTGAAAGTGAGTCGGTCTCCATCTCCGAGAACAGCAAATGGTCGGTAAAGCGCAGATTTCAAAATGGTACATTTAAAATATCCTATCCGCCTTACGGCTACGACAATGTGGATGGAGAAATGGTTGTCAATAAATCTCAAGCAAAAATTGTCCGTTTCATCTTTGCTGAAATTTTGTCCGGCAAGGGTACCCACAAAATTGCTAATGAGTTGAACAGACGAAAGGTACCGACCAAAAAAGGCGGTCGTTGGACATCAACGACTATACGCGGGATGGTTAGTAATGAAAAGTACACAGGTGATGTCATTTTTCAAAAGACCTATACTGATGAGTACTTCAACCGCCATAACAACAATGGAGAAAAAGACCAATATCTAATTCGAAATCATCACGAGCCGATTGTCAGTCATGAGGATTTTGAGACCGCACAAGATATTATTGATCAGCGTGCTAAGGAAAAAGGGCTGGAAAAGCAAAACACAAAGTATCAGAACCGTTATTCCTTTTCAGGCAAAATCACCTGTGGCCAGTGCGGTGGCACATTTAAACGCAGAAGTCACTCAAGCGGAAGACATCGAATTGCTTGGTGCTGCTCCACTCATATTGCAGACATCAAAAAATGCTCTATGAAATATGTGCCGGAGTCAGAGATTGAATATGCGTTTGTTACCATGATGAACAAGCTCGTATTCGGGCACGAATTTGTCCTCAAGCCGTTGCTTATCAGTCTGCGTGGGATGAATTCAGATGATACTTTGGAGAGCATTCAGGCGATTGACAAGAAACTCGAAGAAAATGTGGAACAGCGAAATGTACTGGTTGGGCTAATGACCAAAAAATATCTTGAGCCTGCCGTTTACAATAAGAGCAACAATGAATTGTTGCAAGAGGCAGAACGACTACGCCGTCAAAAGGAATCCATAACCCGATTTCTGAACAACGACTTTCAGAACCTAAGCGAGGTCAGCGCTCTGTTGCAATATGCTACCAAGGCATCGATGCTGAAGAGCTTTGACGGTGAATTGTTTACCCGTTTTGTAGAGCGGATTCATGTCAATTCCCGATTGGAAATTGGATTCGAATTAAAATGCGGAATTACACTGAAAGAAAGGCTGGTGAGATAAATGAGTCACACACCATTCGGCTACCGTATTGAAAACGGAAAAGCCGTAATTGATAAAGAGGCTGCAGAACAGATAAAAACATTGTTCCAATCTTACCTGAGCGGCGATTCCTTGGCGACAGCAGCTAAGAAAGCAGGTATTAAAGCTTTCCATTCCGGTATCGGCAGGATGCTACGAAATACCCGATACCTCGGTGATGAGTTTTATCCACCGATTATTGACAAAGACACTTTCAACACTGCCGAGGCGGAACGAATTATGCGGGCGGAAAGACTCGGACGTACCAAAAAGTTTAAACAAGAAAGAGAGGTCGTCTATCCTACCACCTTCCGCATGAAAGAAGGAACAGAGGAACTCGACGACCCCTTCGGGCAGGCAGAATACGCCTACAGTTTAATTGAAATGGAGGTGAACAAGAATGGCAGTCAGTAAAAATGTCACCGTAATTCCGGCAAGGAAGCATGCTCGCAAGAGCAAGGACGAGGAAAAACCGAAACTGCGCGTTGCTGCTTACTGCCGTGTTTCCACAGACAGCGAGGAGCAGGCTACCAGCTATGACACACAGATTGAGCATTACACCGCATACATACAAGGTCATCCTGACTGGGTGCTGGCAGGAATATTTGCGGACGACGGTATTTCCGGTACCAATACTAAGAAGCGTGAAGAATTCAACCGCATGATTGACGAGTGTATGGCTGGTAATATCGATATGATCATTACAAAGTCCATCAGCCGCTTTGCGCGAAACACGCTGGACTGTTTGAAGTATATCCGCCAACTTAAGGACAAGAACATACCGGTCTATTTCGAGAAAGAAAACATAAACACCATGGATTCCAAGGGCGAGGTCATGCTCACAATTATGGCATCCCTTGCGCAGCAGGAAAGCCAATCCTTGAGTCAGAATGTGAAGCTGGGTTTACAGTATCGTTACCAACAAGGTGAAATACAAGTCAACTGCGCACGATTCCTCGGTTATACCAAGGATGAGAATAAGCGATTAGTGGTAGTGCCGGAAGAAGCCGAAATCGTAAAGCGCATATACCGAGAATACCTTGAAGGCGCTAGTATGCTGAAGATTGCCCGCGGGTTGGAAGCTGATGGTATCTTAAACGGAGCAGGCAATGAAAGATGGCACACCAGTAATATTAACAATATTCTGCGAAATGAAAAGTATACCGGAGATGCGCTCTTACAGAAAACCTACACGGTTGATTTTCTTACAAAAAAGCGGGTCAAGAACAACGGTATCGTTCCGCAGTACTATGTAGAAAACAGCCATGAAGCCATTATCCCGCGAGAAGTTTTCATGCAGGTGCAGGAAGAGCTTATTCGCCGCCGAATTGTCCACACAAGCCCGAGTGGGAAGAACAGAACCTTCAGCAGCAACCACTGCTTCGCTCAGATAGTCATCTGCGGCAAATGTGGCGAGGTTTTTCGCAGGGTGCATTGGAACAACAGAGGCAAAAAGTCGATCGTATGGCGCTGTGTTAGTAGGTTGGAAAACACAGGTTTGTTCTGCGACGCCCGCACAGTACTGGAAAGCACCATCGAGCAAGTTCTGGTCACCGCCATTAATCAGACGCTCTGCGATAAGGACTCTTTCCTCACTACTCTACGGGATAATATTGCAACCGTTATAAATCGAGAAAGCGACAAGGCCTTGGCAGATATCGATAAGCGGCTGGAAGAACTTCAAACGGAGCTTCTAAAGCTGGCAACATCAAATGCGGACTATGATAAGGTTGGCGATGAGATTCACCACATGCGTGACCAGAAGCAGAAGCTACTGCTTGAAAACGCCAACCGTGATGAACTCAAAAAGCGGATTGCTGATATGAGCACATTCCTAAAGAAGCAGTCCACCGCCCTTGCTGAATACGAAGAACAGCTCATTCGGCGGTTGATCGAAAAGGTCACAGTATATGAGGACAAATTTACTGTGGAATTTAAATCGGGCGTGACGGTTGATGTTAATGAACAAGCCCGATAAAGAACGAGGCACTCTACGAAATTACAACGTAGGTTGCCTTGCTCGTCTTAATATAAGGAAGATTTATTTATTACAGGATTATCTGTCAACAGACTAACTATATTTTTCTCCCGTAATCTCTTATTCAAGGGCAGTAGCTGGCATTTAAATTTGCGATAAATAACAATCGTCTATTCGACTGCGCTTCCCACGTTTTTAATCATAACCTGTCCAGTTGCATTTTTACCAGTTATTCGCATTATATATTCATCCGTTTCTGGTACTGTTACAGTGAAAATACCTGATTTAAGGTTGTTTCCCGTATACGGTTCGCTACCGTTTTTGCCGCTTACCATAAGAGCAATTTCGCCCTCCTTACATTCTATCTCCACTTGTACCACATCACCCTTAACAAGAGATAATTCACACTTGCTTTTAGAATTATATTCCTTTAAATCCATTGTGAAGCCCGTTCCTCGCCCATTCTCAAGAATCACAATACTGCCTTTTGCGCCGATACAAGCCGAAAGGGTAAAAATAAACAGTAAGGTTAGAACTCCTGAAAAGATGGCTATACTCATCTTGCCCGCACTCCTTCTATTAATTAATTTCCTAAAAAGCATGACATGACCTCCTCGATAAATTTATCTCGCTCATTAATCCATGGGCTGTGCCCGGAATGCTCAAACCATATAATCCCTTTATCTGGCGCGTTAAGCACCCGCTCATATTCCTCAACGAGTCCCACAGGAGCATTAACATCATGCCGTCCCAAGAAGAAGTAGACAGGCACATCCAGCTTTGTGTAATCAGCTCTTAGGTCAATATCGTAAAGCTGCTGATACACATCATTAAAAGTGTTTATTACTCCGCGGAAAAAATTGATTTTATCAAGCAATCCATATTCAGAAGATCCGATATCCCTTAAGGTATTGTAACCGGGGTTTTGGATATCAGGATTCCTCGCCATATACGAACTGAGGTAATTAAGATATACCGCGCTCTTCCATGTAACATGTTTACCGTAGTAGGGCGGCTCACCGTTTGCCTTGAGCTTTTTTACGAGAGCAGTATCTCCATTATTTTCAGCAATTTCCATAGCCTTGGTATAATCCATCCGCTCGGTTTCTGCAAAATCGATCATCTGTCCCGTGCCAATTAAGGAATGGTAAGACTGCGGATATTTATCCACCAAGAAAATCCCTAACGCACTGCCCCAAGATTCACCGATCAAATAGATTTTTTCCTGTGAAAAGCGCCCTTTTAAATACTCTGTCAGGGCGTAACCGTCTTGAATGTATGTGTCAATGGTGATGTTTTGTATCTTTTCAGCGTAGTAAGACTTGCCGGAGCCCGGCTGATCCCAGTTTACCACCACAAAATGCTTTTCAAGCTCTGCCAGTTCATGACGAACTGCTGCCATCTGCGTGCCGCCGGGGCCACCTGCCAAAAAAAGCAGGACCGGCGCATTTTTATCCCATCCTCTCATGCTTATCCATTGCTTTCTGCCATTTAGCTCAAGCTCTGTCAGTTCCGCGATGCTATTTGCAGGTGTATTTCCGCTTTCATCTATAATACGGGGTGTTGATGCGGTGAACTGCGAAATTGCGATCAGCCCGAAGTTTATCGCCATCACTACGGCAAAGAATAATGCTGTCCTTTTCAGTCGGGTAAGCTGCTTGGGATTTGCTTTATTTCGAATCTGTGCTATGATGCGAAAGAGCAACTGAAATAACCCAAATGCGAGTGTAATGACCGTTACAACGATCAAAATAAAAAACAATATGATATAAAACATAACCTAGCCTCCAATTACTATTTTATATAGACGCTCTCAAGAGCGTTGCCCATCAGCGGAACATCAATGATTCGGCTGTCCCTGAGGGATAATTCATTTTGAAGCATCAGCCGCTTTATAAAATCAAGCTTTTCTGCTTCATTCAACGGTTCTCGGAATACAAGCGCGCCTCCTGATTTGAGTGACTTTGCCAGCGCAGGGACAACCTTCCCCAATGCGTCTTCTGCAACATCGTGCAAAACGAAGTGGCAGTAGACCAAATCAAAACTATCCGCCGGAAGTATCAGTGTTTCTGCGTGAACAAAGTCTGCGTTTGAAAACCCTCGCAGGGTTTTTCGGCAGATTTTTAACCACCGCTCGGAAATATCAAGGCAGGTTATATGTCCGTGAGTAAGCCTTCTTGCGGTATAGTGTGCAACCGTTCCCATGCCGCACCCAAAATCAAGCACCCGCTCATTTCCGTTAAGTGGCAGACGGTCTGCAAATATCTTGTAGACAGACTTACCATAAAAGAGAAATGCGAGCCTTGTCAGAAACATCTCAAAACGAGATGGTTCGTGCTTCATACATATCACCTCAACAATTTTTAGGTTCAAATTTCGTACTTGTAATAAGTTTCATAAAAAAATTAGCTGTATTTCAGATCCATTACTATCATAGCAATTGAACCTGTCATACAGCTGAAACGAACCTTAAATTAATCTTAAATTATTGGGATTGTTATCTTGAAATTACAGCCTTTGTTGCCGTCTTCACACAAAATCAGATTCCCTCCATGCGCCTGTGAAATTTTTTTGGCAATGGAAAGTCCAAGCCCGCTGCCGCCAGTTTGGGAATTGCGTGAATCATCCACACGCACAAAGGGCTTGAAAATATCATGTACGAGATGTGAGGGAATGCCGACTCCGTCATCGTTGAAGTAAATTACAACCGTCTTGTTTTGAACCGTCAGGCTGACGGAAATGGTTGTACCCTTTGGATTATACCGCACAGCGTTGTCCGTAAGATTTTGAATGATGCGCCCAAAGTGGCCGGTGTCCAGCATAACGTAAATACTGTCCTCAGGAATATTGAATTCATATTTAAAATTAGTGCTTTCCAACTGAGGCACAATCTCAGCGCATATCTGTCGCAGAGTTTCACAGATGTCTGTTTTAACCGGCTTTAATGCAAAATCAGGGCTATCCATTTTGGATAGCTCAAACAGTTCGTTGAGCAGTCGGTTTGCACGCTGACTGTTTTGATGAATTACTGTCAGTTCCGGTGATTCTGATTTTTGACAAAGCATCTCGGCATAACCTTGTATACTTGAAAGGGGATTCTTAAGGTCGTGAGAAATGTCGAGAATCAACCTTCTCCTATCCTCCTCCGACTTTTGGCGCAGGGCGATCTCATATTCAATACGTGCAGCCATTTCGTTAAAAGTATTCTGCAATTCGGCAAATTCGTTTTTCAGGCGCAAATCTACCCGTGCGGAATAATCGCCCTCCCGTAAAAGCCTGGTGCCGTCGCAGAGTTTCTTCAGGGGCACCGTAATCCTTGCAGCAGTAATCCTTGAATAGATAAAAGTGAAAAGTGCAAGAATGAGCAAATAGCTCAGCACCACAAAGGCAATTGCTCCGGCTGCCTGTTTGAAATCGCCGGTGGAAGCATCTTTATTATGTACCAGCTTAAAATCAAGGCGTATTGAGGTCGGGAAGGTAACAATCAACCAAAACTCACCTTTTGGTTGATAAATAATATCATAATGGTAAGGCTTGCTCTTACTTTCTGTTAAAAACGTGGTAAAATCCTGGATGGTCAGTTGATCTTTTCCGATGGTGTCGACCCCGTGCGAATAAACAACACGGTATTCCTTGTCAACAATTTGAACGCCACCGCCGTTCTCCACGACAGCGGATGCATCGATTTGCCTATAATCTTCTTTGATGATTTCACTCGCGGAAAACTGACTTTTCACAAGAGAACCGGAAATAAATATGCTCACAACGGATAACAATACAAACGCAAGGACTGTAGCAAGGATTGTCAGTAAAAAGATTACCCAGAAATTTCTTAAGATTTGACTTGATAATTTACTTTTCATGGCTTCTCACCGAGATAATGCAGTTTATATCCGATACCGCGAATGGTTTTCAGGTATTTTGGCTTCTGCGGATCATCCTCAATGCGGCTGCGGATACGACTGATATGCACCATGATGGTATTGTCATCGTAATAGAAATCTTCCTCCCATACGGCATGGTATAGCTGTCGCTTAGTAAAAACCCGCTCCGGATTTTCCACGAAATACAAAAGGAGTTTATATTCCTTCGCACCAAGCTCGATGGGTTTTCCGTCTTTAAAGGCGCAGCATTTTTCTCTATCCATCGACAAATTCCCATATGTAACGGTAGTAACGGATTTTTCTCTCGGCGTCAGATATTCGTTGCTGCGGCGCAGCTGCGCGCCTACACGCGCAATCAGCTCGGAGACCGAGAAGGGCTTTGAGAGATAATCATCTGCGCCGAGTCCCAACCCAAGCACCTTGTCCATATCGTCAGTCCTCGCAGTCAACATGATGACAGGAATAGTGTTGTATTCCCGTATTTTGCGCAGAAGATTGAAGCCATCCATAATCGGCATCATTACGTCGAGAATAGCCAGATGTATGTCCTCAGACAATAGCAAATCGAGCGCTTCTTTGCCGTTCTGTGCTGATAGAACGGTGTATCCGTTTTCTTCAAGGTTTATTTTAATCAGGTTTCGAATGTCAGCCTCGTCGTCTGCGATTAGTATTTTCATATAGTTTTTAGCACCTCCCGCTCATAATGCTCTGTTATTTATCGTGTTAACAAAACGGCTGCAATCTTCGTGAACGTATATCATTTTAAATGTTCATATATCATCTTAGATATTCATCAAAGAAGGCAAGGCTCTTTTGGTTTATTAACTTCAGAGTATCGTATCCTGATTTTTTATACCCCCCGCCAAGCAACGCACATAAAATTGGCGATGTCCTGACTAAATCTGTCAATGTATAATGGTTACTGCCTTCTATGTAATAATACCCAATGTTTCCTTGATTGAACAAATGATTTTTGTTCTGTACATATTTGTTGTCAGTTGTAATCAAAGGATAACCGCTGTCACTATAGATGTTCATAACTGCACACCGGTAGGGTTCTGTATTCCATGTAAATTCATTTCCATCAACACCCGTAATATCGCACATATAGGGAGACTCTAACGCAATCACCGCATTAATGTCGCTACGTTGTCTCGCAACCCCGAGTGCAGCAGATCCGCCGAGGGAATGCCCAGCAACACCGATTCTATTTGCATCAATTAGTTGATAGAACGAATTACTTTCATTCATGGCTTTTTCAATGAATGTATCAATCACAAAATTAATATCATCGGTACGAAGCTTCATCCACCTTTGAAAACACGCATAAGAATTTTCTATGTCCAAATGGGAATCTTCCTCATTAAGTTCTTTAATATATTCAAAATCGATATGTGTTTTCTCCCGATCTATTTCCGTATTGAACGCATGATAGGTATGGTCGATGCTGGCAACCACATAGCCATGGCTTGCAAGTTCTTTATAAAGTGAAAGATTGCTTGTTTTAGTTGAAATACCTCCGTGGGAAAATACAATCAAAGGACAGGAATTGCTTACAATTTCGTCATCACGTGGATAATAAACAAGCACAGACATTTTCCGATGACTGCCATCGGTTTTATGCTCATCAATGCGTGATTTATCAGTCAATTCCAGTATACTAAAAGTATAAGAGTATTCCCCTGTGGTTTGAATGCTTTTTAAATTGGGAAACAAGACAACTGTGCATGTTATAAAAACAATGATAATAGTAGCAAACACATTTATAGTTCTTTTTAACCGGCCCTTTTTTATTAGTTTTCGTTTTACAGGTATAATCAGAAAACCAATTAAAATAAACAACAAAGCAATTAAAAGATAGTTATAAAATGCCATAAAAACCCCCGTGATTTCTACAGGTAGATTGTAGAAATAAAACCAAATAATCTCATTCAATATGTTTATCCGCCGAAAATATCCAACCTGACCACACAACCTCAAAAACTTCCGAAAAAACATCTAACCTGACCACTCGCGAACGCTGACATCTAACCCGACCACTCGCGGAACACTGACATCTAACCTGACCACTTGACTATTAAAAACCGTCTTTATTGACTTGTTTCCCCGAACCGAAAAAAATCATGTTTTTCGCTCGATGGGTTTTGTACCCATGTGTGCTAAAAGCATTGATATATAAGGGTTTTCAGCCCAATCAATTTTTTGTGCGTGACATCAATACCACCGTCTCAACATGTGTCGGCCGAGGTAAAGGAAGGCAAATCTACCACATCATTTTGCCGTCTCTTTTTTTTAAACTGCTTATGCATTTTGCTCTGCACAGCATTATAAAATCCGGTTTTATAAACAAAAGTAAGCTTGTATGGGTTAGGCTTTCCATCCTTATCTACTTCTCCGATAATAACCTTCTCAACAATGCTTTCAAAAACGCACCTATCAAAAGTAGTTAAAACCTCATTTTTCTCAAGCACTTTCCGGAAATGCTCAATCCGTTTTCCAAGGTCAATTTCTTCTTGGGAAGACTGCTCCAACTGCTCCTTTTCACTCAGAAGGTCATCCAAAATCAATTCAAACTCTTCGTACTTCTTTTCATAAGCAGCTTTATCTATCTTTTCCTCTAGGTGAAGGTCAATCAGCCGGTTTCGCTTCTGCTCAATGGTTTGAATTTCATTCTCCACTTTTACAAGCCGCTTTTGAAAATCATTGCTCTTTAAAACAGCTTCCATCCTCTTTACAAGTTCATCCAGTACATCAGAATTATTATCGCATAACAATCTATATGATTCAACAAAAGCATCTTCAAGAATCTTTTCTTCAATTGCTTTGCTGGGCGGACAGTATTTCTTACCTTTCTTAGTAGCTGTTACACACTGCCATATCACTTTTTCATGAACTGTGCCGCTGTGCCAATTTCGGCGTGATAAATTGCTTCCGCAAAAGGCACACTCCAGTTTACTGCTGAAAGCATATTTTCTGCTGTATTTTTCTCGCTTTCCCTTTTCAACGCCACGACGGTTAGCGCCTCTCCTGCTTAAAATCGCCTGAGCCTTTTCAAAGACTTCTTCACTGACAATAGGCTCGTGGTGATTTTTCACGTAGAATTGATCCTCTTCACCGTAGTTATCCAGTCTTCTCTTTGATATAGGATCAACAGTAAATGTTTTACCCTGCAAAACATCACCCTTGTATTTTTCATTTTTAATAATGCCTAAAACGGTTGTATCATGCCATTGTGCATTACCATACCTTGTTTTATATCCAAGACTGGTCAACTCTTTTGCAATAACATAAGCACCCGCGCCGGCAACATACCGGTCAAATATGTAGCGCACCACCTGGGCTTCTGCTTCATTAATAGAAATACTTTTATCAACAGGATCATAATCGTATCCCAAACAGCTTTGGAATCCAACCAGCTCACCGCGCTTCATTTTCATTTTTAAGCCTTTTTTTACGTTGGCAGAAATGTTTTCAACTTCCTGCTGGGCAACGGAGCTTAATATGACAAGGAGCAATTCGCCGTCCATTGTCATTGTGTTGATGTTCTCATCTTCAAAAAACACAGCAATATTTCTTTCCTTTAACATACGGACATATTTCAGTGTATCCAAGGTATTTCTCGCGAACCTTGATATGGACTTCGTTATGATCATATCAATTTTTCCGTCCATGCAGTCGTTAATCATACGCTGAAAATTTTCTCGCTTGGTTACCTGTGTACCTGTTATCGCTTCATCTGCATAAATGTCTACCAAAACCCAATCCTTGCGCTTTTCCACCAAGTCTGTATAATAGGCAACCTGTGATTTATAACTGCTTAATTGTTCCTCTGAATCCGTACTAACTCTGGCATAAGGAGCAACACGCAAAATATCTGTCAGCTTCCCTGCTGTACGTTCAGATATTTTTCTATTTGCTCTAATTACTTCAACTTCATGCATCAGAAAATCCTCCTTTCAGCTTTTATTATTACGGAATCAGTATAATAATCTATTGAATATCTGACAAATGTACGAATTAAGATGTCAGGTCTGAAACTACGCCATAGTCCTGCATAAGCTTATTTTTAATTAATGCAAATTCCTTCTCAGTGATCAAAGCCAAGGTCAATAATTGCCTCAACATAGCAATTTGCATACTATATCGAATCAATTTATCTTTCATAAAACCCCTCCGTCCTCACAATCACTAATTTCTATATTTTTTGCAGTATCAGGGATGCGCTTTTTTCAAATAGTCATATATTATAGCGCACCCCTAACCTGCATTTCTGTTTTGGTCTATCTTTTCATGGCTTTGTCCGGCAGATGGCGGTTGACCATCTTCATAGGAATTACACCTCTCCGTGGTTCTCACCGAGCCGCCCCCATTGCGTGTTCCCGCTTCGCGGGGCTGTGGCTGGACGGAAGTATCATTATCCCTCGTATGTGTCATCGCCTTAAATGTAACCATCGCCTATTTATTGCACGGGTATCGATCGCTCGCACCTTTGCCGCACCCAATGCACAGCAGACGCGGATGCTTTGTATGCCTCCAGCAAATGTCGTTCAGGTGATCATGGCGTACCTGCAATCTGGCTGTCCCTCTCAGGACATACGGGGAACGTACCGGAAAACGCCTATTCGGTTGTCAAAGAGCAAACGAGGGCGGGGTAGCCATGTCCCTCTAACAATCAGCAGATTTTTCAGGCAAAACGAGGGGGTCTGAATGGACATTCCTATAATTTTTTTAGAAATTTTTCCATACGTTTAAGTCCCCTCTCGATGGACTCCTTTACGGAGCTTGAGTCTACGCCTTCAATCCTAGCTATTTGCGCTTTGCTCATATTGAAGAAAAAATGAGCATAAATGCGCTTTGCCTGTTTTTCCGGCAGGCTGCTGATAGCGGCGTACAACTCCTGATAGCTGAGTTTTCGCTCGTAGATCTCCTGCGGCGATAATACCAAAAGGATAACATCCCTTTCAATCCCGTCGCCTGCATCCAGTGAGTAATAAGCCCTGTGAACTCGCCTACGTTCAAAATTAGCGTGCTCTTTTCGTTCAAACTGTTTGAGCAGTTCTGCGATTTCGTCTGCTACTTCAATAAAAAAATCAGATTGATAAAACGGGTAATAGTCCCGTAAATTGACTTTTTTCATATTGCAAACCTCCATTTTGATTTTTTTGTGCAAAACCAAAACAGAGGGTGGAGAGCGGCATCCGACACAGTTCCC
Source organism: Clostridia bacterium (assembly GCA_018432615.1). Classification (GTDB taxonomy): domain Bacteria; phylum Bacillota; class Peptococcia; order DRI-13; family SM3-B62; genus SM3-B62. The sequence continues at coordinate 24,618 of JAHDSQ010000016.1, read as the reverse complement.
CTTTATACGACAAAAAAAGCTCACTTGGATACAATCCAAATGAACTTTTACGACACATCCGTTTTTATATGTCCTATTTTGGGGTTCTGACGGTTCTATTTGATGGCCGCATTTGTCCCCTGACCAAAATAGGATTTTTTTAACAGTTTACCATTGATTACGGTACATAAAATGATGTTCGCTTCATCACACCTGACCGCTATTCAATAGCGGCCGTTGAATTCTTGAAGAATAATGAATAAGCATAAAATATCCTCCAAACTTGCATGTTTGGAGGGGGAAGATTATTTAGGCATAAAGAATCCCCCGCCAAACTCGCGTTTTTTTTGTTGGGCGGGTAGTACCTTTATCCTGTTTAGAATCTATATAAGCCTTATTTATGTGGCTTTTTAGCCAATACGCTCTAATACTTCCTATATATATGGTTCTGTCATATCGTTTCATCGTCTAAATAGGAACTGTAAAATGTTATTGGAGGTGAACTGATGGAACCATATAAACTTGATAGGCTTGGCATCATCTTAAAGACCGCCAGAAAAACCAAAGGACTAACGCGAGAACAGTTGTCTGAAACCATGAATATAACGCCTCGCTATCTGCTGTCTATTGAAAACGAAAACAAGAAGCCAAGCTACGATCTCCTGTTCCGGCTTGTCCGGGAATTAGGTATATCCGCAGATACGATCTTTTACCCTGAACTGGAAAGTAAAAGCAGCGAATTAGAGCAGTTAAACAACCTTCTATGTCTGTGTAATGAATACCAAATCAATGTTGTTAAAGCTACACTAAAGGCCCTTCTAGATCGTCAAAACATAAACCACATCTGAAAAAGGGAAGCGTAATAGAGCTTTTATTTGTTATAAATCCCTCCTTTCGCGCTACCGGCCCCGATGGTTTTTGACACACGCATGGGTATAATCTATTTTATGGATTCAAAGAGGCGTCAGGGCAGCTATATACCTTTTGCGTCCGATGATATAGATTAGGTCAAAGGGGACGGCGACAACGCCGCCCTTACAAGCTGCCTGGAACAGTCGATTGAGTAAGTATTCTTGGAGAGCTTGACTACCCGCACAAAATAACAACACTCATAAAACGGAAGCTTTGCCTACATTAGGAACTGATACATCCAATGACAAAATTAATCCTAAAATTTACTGCATTTGCTATTAAGGAACCTTTTTCCCTCGCATTAAACTGGTGAAAAACATCAACATAAAAAACAACGCTCCGCTTAAATAAGGGTACAGTATATTAACGTCAAATATATATCCGGCCCACAAAGGCCCAATTATTCTCCCCAGGCTCATACAGGATTCTGCCAGGCCCATGGCGGACCCCTGATTGTCCGTAGATTTTTTTGAGATAACTGCAAGTGTTGCGGTGCGCAGCAGGGCAATGAACAAAACAAATAGTCCCACCGTTATCAGTATAGTGGCATAGTCATATGCGAGCAGCATCAGTACAAAGCCAACGGAAGCTCCAAGCAGAGACAATTTTATCAGCCTAACTTCACCCAGCTTTTTTGTCAGCGGAGCTACCAGCACACCCTGAGATATTGCATAAAACAGGCCTGCCACCATGAGTATAGCGCCTACTTCTTCGGCCCCAAAATCAAACCTTGCCGATGAGTAAAAGGCATACGAGCCGGTAAAATTTGAATTGCCGAAATTCACAGCAAACGCAATAAACAGAAAAAAGGCAAGAGGGCCGGAAATTGCCTGACGGATACTCTTTACTTCCATGATATCCGTTATCTTTACCTTTGACGCTCTTTTTTCAATTGACAGCGATTCGGGGAGCCCCCATAATATGACAAAGCAAGTTATCAGGCACAACCCCGACGCTGCGAAAAAAGGGACGGCAAACGAAATTTCTCCCAATAACCCGCCCAAACCGGGGCCTATAATGCTGCCCAGGCCTGCGGCAGCTCCTATTTTACCCATTGCAGAGCTTCTGCTGTTCTCATCACTGCTGTCGCCGGCATAGGCCATTGCCGCAGGAAAAATTGCGCTTGACAAGATTCCCGATGCTATTTGGGCTGCATAAAGCATCCAGATCTCCTTGGCCAACCCAAAAAACAACATGGCGGTAACCAGCCCGATCATTCCCACAATCAATATAGGTTTTCTGCCATATTTATCCGATACCTTTCCCCATACCGGGGCAAACAGAAACTGCATGAGGCCGAAAAGCGCCATGAGAATCCCAAATTCAGTTCCACCCCCGCCCAGATCTTCGATAAAAAAAGGCAGCACCGTCAGCGCGATTCCAAATCCCAGCGTGGCAATGACCATGCTTAGAAAGAGAATTATCAGATTTTTCTTATTCATGTGCTTAGAACCTCGACCGCACCCGTTTCTCCGTTTATGCGGACCATCTGACCGTCCCGCAGCTTGACTGTCGCGTCTTTTACTCCAATGATTGCCGGAACACCATATTCTCTGGCTACAACCGGACCATGGGACATGGGTGCACCTGTCTCCATGATCAACCCGCCAATTCTCAGAAACAGGGGTGTCCAGGCAGGGTTTGTCGATGCTGTCACCAGTATTTCACCCTTCTTCAGCCTGTCGCCTTCTTCGGGGCGCTTCAATATTCTGACCGGGCCTTCGCAAACTCCCGGCGAAGCGGGAATTCCCCTGTAGGCATCGGCGTTTTCATCTTCAACGGCAGCATAGACGGTCTCCCCGGTGCTGGTCATCACGCGGGGAACAGGGGTTCTGTTCAGCTCTCTTTGGTATTCTTCCCGGTTCCGCTTTGCCGTTTCCTGAAGCCTTGAACCTGAATTGATATCTCGAACGGTTACAAAAAATACGTCGTTTATGTCGTCCAGCCTGCCTTCGGCCTTCAGTTCTTCACCTATTTCCTTCAGGACATCTCTAACGATGCCGATGCCCTGGACAAGAATGGACTTGGGCAGTTCCCTGTAGCCGAACATTTCCCTGTGTATTTTAAGAAGCTTTTCAACCTTTTTGGCATCCCCACGGGCTCCTTTTGCTCTCAGGTGGGAAGTAATGTTTTTTATTGCCCGCTCGGCTTCCTCTCTGTCCCGGTAAAACCGGTCGATACCTTCCCGATAGGTTTTTTGCTCAATGTAGGAACGGATTAAATCGACCACATACATAGGCTCTTCCGTCCACCTGGACACTCCGATATCTATTTCTTCAATAGCCCTGTGACCGTATTTAAGCAGAAATTGCCTGATTTCCGGGTGCTCAGGCGAGGGGGCCTCCCCGGCACGGTCCAGTTTCTCAGCTATTTGCAAAAGGTCCATTCCCATTTCAGTCGTCACGCTGTTGAATACCGCTCTTTTTACCTTATCCAGATCTGTTATGTCCGCTCCCATTTTTGAAACTGGATGCGCATCCTTTGCCCCGGTATATTTGTCTATAATCTTTACGGCCTGGGGCAACGCATTAAGGGGTGGAATAAGCCAGAAGATCATCCCGTATCCAATATCGAAAAAGATGGTAGTGGACTCGCGTTCTACGAATTGCAGTTTCTCTTTTGTTGTTTTAAGACGTTTCCTTCTTTCTTTCAGACCCGTAATTTGATTGCGGCCAAATTCGGCAGCCTTTATTGCCGCTTTTCGCGGGGATATTGCTCCGTGAATCTCTCTGAGCCTGGAAAGCATTTTAATCCGGATGATTCCAAAGCCAAGGTTTGAGATTATTCCGAACAATAAGCTAATGACCGATTTTTTATACTGCTTGAGTTCCGACAGATTTCTCTCAGCAACCTGGGACAGGGCTTTGAAGGTGATGGGTTCGGTATCGAAGAGGGCGGGGATTCTATTTTCCCGCAGCCTGGACAATACCTGTTCAAGCCTTAGCAGTTCCGTAACATCGGCAAAAATCCTGCCTCCCGAACTTTTCAGCCATACCGCCGACCGGCGGCTCTTTTTTTTGAGTAATATATTTTTTACCGCCGTGATAAAAAACTCCACCCCCATGGGGGTAATGGGACCACTCATGCCCTGTCTCCACATCATCAGGTTCATATAAATCCTTAACTGATCGCCTGTATCCTCGGGCTGAGGCATTGGGTACAGAGTGGTAATAGGCCTGGTTTGCACCAGATAAAATACGCCCTCTTCAAAGGCCCATTCTATATCCTGAGGAATTCCATAGTGATTTTCCACCTTTACGGCCAAAGCCAGAAGCTCTCTTCTTTCCCTTTCATTCAGAGTGATTTGTTCCTGCTTTTCCGGTGCCACGGGGACCAGTTCTATGCCTTGCTCTATTCTCATGGTCATTACTTTCTTGACGGCCGAATATTCCCTCACTGTTTTGCCGGTTTTTTTGTTAATCACCCACTGGTCGGGATCTACTTCCCCGCCGACGATGGCCTCTCCCAGGCCCCATGAAGCATTGAGTGATATTTCGTCTCTTCTTCCGTTTACCGGATTGGCTGTGAACAGGATTCCCGATTTCTCTGCGTTGACCAGCTTTTGGACCACAACGCCATGAGCTAAATCCTGATTGTGGATATTCTGCTTCGCCCGGTAGGATACCGCTCTTTCATTCCATAATGAAGCCCAGCATTTTTTTATGGATTCATAAAGCGCTTCTTTGCCTTTTACATTTAAAAAAGTGGAGTACTGGCCTGCAAAGGAGGCCCCTGGCAAATCCTCCGCCGTGGCTGACGAACGAACCGCTACCTGGGGCTCTCCTAATTCCCTGTAGATTTCATCGATCTCTTTTTTTATATCCGCCGGTATTTCGCCGCTGAAAAACCATTTCTTAATTTCCGTTGTTGCTTCTTTTACAGCTTCAGGCTGCTCATGATTTGTTTCAGCAAGAAGCTTTTCAATATTTTTTCCCAGGTTGTTATACTCGGTAAATCTTTGGTAGGAATTCACCAGCAGAACAAAGCCCTCCGGCACGGGCAAACCGGCCTTGAGCATCTCGCCCAGGTTTGCTCCTTTTCCTCCGGCCAGGAGCAAATCATTTTTCTCAATTTCTTTTAAAAATCGCACAAACTTAAAACTTTTCATAAAATACCTCCTCCGTCATTTTGCGCCCAGAAAATTACCCCTGCGGCAGCACTTGAGAATATCATGAAATATTGCTTTTCGGGATAATATACCGACCGACGGTATGTTCGGGATAAAAATTTTTACCCCACTCCCTTAACCTTTTTTAAATATGGCGTCCGTAAATCAAAAGAGCCATTTTGCAACTGAAAAATCCTTTCCAGCATTACTTCGTAAAAACGCACTTTTTCATCCAGCTTTTTAAGAAGCTCTCGATGGTTTCCTTTGTTTTTGTCACCATATAGCTCTCTTTCGATCTCGTGAACCGATGTGTTTAAGTCAAAAATCGTATTAAGAAAAAACTCTGCAAGCTCATGGGAATTGACCGGATCTCCAAAAACGTCTTCCTCAACACCTTTGCCAATAAGCTCTTCATACAGGGGGATTACATCCTGCTTCATGAAAAACACTATTTTGTGCTGAAGTTTCAGGTTTTCTTCACCTTCAATAGAAGCTTTAAATTTGGAATGGTACTCTCTTTCTTTTATCTTGTATTCGTTGATGGATTCAAAACCCTTGTTCATTTTTTCTACCGCGGACAAATCTGTCCGCTTAAAAATTTCGCTGATTATCTTGGCCGCTCTCTCTGAAAAATATTTTGCCAAGGCTACAATAACGTCTTCCTTTGAGTCGAAATAGTGATAAAAAGCGCCTTTAGAAACACTCAACTCATCGATAATATCGTTTATTGTCGTGTTCTCATACCCTTTCTTGCAAAAGAGCTCCAGTGCTGCCATCATAAATTCGTTCTTTCTGTTGCTATAGTTTTTTGATGATTCAACCATATTAAAACCTCTCAATATTAAACATTTTATACCGACCGTCGGTATAATTAGTATATGTTAATTTTACCAATTTGTCAATACACAAACAGCGACGTTGTGTTTAGGTAAAGAAAAAACCTCACAAAATATAGGACAAAAACAAGGCCTGCAAAGCTACCCACTCTCTTTATGGTTTGCGATGGCTTTTTTATATTAACGTGAGTGTGTATATTTAAACCTATTACGCTTTTCTTCCAAAGGTATTGGGCCTAATGCTATCTCTTCATAATTTGCCGTACCTTTGCATTGATTCGGAAGTATCCCTTTTTCCGCCATGGAAGAATAGCTTACACCGCTTACAATTATGTGGTCTAAAATTTTTATTTCTAGGGGATGAAAAATATCAACGATCCTCTGTGTCAGTGCCTTATCTTCCGGAGAAAAATTTTTGGAACCTCCAGGATGATTATGGGCTAAAATCATTGCATTGCAATCACAGGCAAGAGCATATTTCAATATTTCTCTTGGATATACTGCTGTTTGTCCGATACTTCCTTCCGACATGGTTTTTGTTTCGATTATATTATTTCCGCTATCTAAAAAAGCCACCATAAACCTTTCTTTATCCTTCATTCCCCCCAAAAGGGCTAAGAAATACTGACCTGATAAGGTTGATGAATTAAGCACTACCTTTTCATTGCTCTCATAGAATTTCAAAATGTTGTACGAGGCAATAAACTCATTGAGCAAGCCTATCTTTTCAAGCTGCTTTTCATTTGGTTCCATGATACGGGGATGCTCCAGAATGTTAAAGGGGTTATTTTCTTTTACATACCGCTGAACTTTTTTATAGGGCAGTCCTGTTAAGGTTGTCAGCCCTTTTAAAAAATTATCAGTATGCCGTATATCTTGCTTCATGTCATACCTGCCCCCTTTTTCTCTCAACTAAATCAATAATGGATTTAATGCTGTTTAACTTCTCGAAAATCTCAGGAGGTAAGTCCAACGATTCAAGGCACAGAAAAAAATTTTTAATTCCCATCTTTTGAAAGCACTTATGGACTTTTTCTTTTGCGTCGGCATCCAGATCAAGCAACTCAGTCAGTAAATCCACGCACTTTATATATTCCACTTCCCTTAATTTCTCTAAATTCACCATTCTTCCACCTTTCCTATGATTCAATATTTTTCTTCACGGTATATTCCTTTTGATTTTCTGCAGGTACAGTCTAATATTTCTTAACTGCCGATCAGCCGCATAAATAATTCTTGGTATTTATCCTGCATTAATTCGTTCAGCATTTCTGCTTGTTCCGCATTGAAATCATATTCTGCAATCATATCCGTATAGGATTTTGATATTAAACTGATATGCAGAATAGTCTCAGTGCTGGTAACCGTTTCCTGTGTTTCGTTACCGTCCTCATCGGTAGATGTTACCGTTTCTACATGCTCAATAGTTTCTATCCAATAGTCGATTATGTTCATATCCCAAAAGACATCTCGTAGAATTCCCACCTTTATATCATCAAGAGTGGCAACCTCCATGCCGTTTTCCGGGTTGGTTGCCACCTTGACTGCATAGACCGCCATGATATCCCGCCAATTGCCTATTATGGTGATGCTGTCGGACATCTCCAGCGTATCATGGAAATTTTCATCCTGTATCTGCTCAATTTCTGCCGTGAATTCCTCATTTAGCTGCTGGACTACCTCAGTCATAACCGGAGTGTTTTCGCCGGAACTTTCATTGGAATAGAAAATACCGAACACAGAGCTTGTAAAAAGCCCCGCAAGGCATATCACAAGAATAATAAAAGCTATCCATCCACCGGCTGTAATCAGGGCAATCAAACCTTTTGCCGCTGCGATAATTGCTTTGATAGAGGCCATTACCGCTTTCAATGCCGCCTTTGCAGAAACTGTCGCCGCTCTTGCTGCCATCCTTGTTGCCTGTGCTGCTCTTTGAGCAATCTGTGCGGTGCGGACAGCGGTTTTTGCCGCTGCCTTGGAGGTTTTTGTGGCAACTTTTGCAGTTTGTTCGGCTGTTTTTACCGACTTTTGCGCTGCTTTAATCGTACCCTTAACAGATTTCTTTAGGGTTTTGCCACCGGTTTTGGCAGACTGCTTTATGGCGCGGCCTGTTTCCCCGTACTCGCGGAAGGTCTGTGGTGCCGCTCTTCTGACCGGTTGAAAAAGGGAGCGTTGGGAAGATATTGGCTTGGATATTTGTTGTGAATGTATTGCACTGAAGTTGTGACTTACCGTCCGAACTTCACCGGCTTGGGAAAGCTGCTGTTTCGCTCTGCTTTGAACAAACCTGCGTTTTGCCAATTCGCTTGGTTTGGATAGAGTAAATTTCCGTTTTGAGGTTTGTTTCATTGTGGTTTTCTTCGCTGTGGATTGGATAACATTATGTTTTGCTGTTGGCTCTGATATGGGTTGAGAAACGCTTTTCTTCCCTGTTTCTTTGGTTATGAAGGGGGAGGCATTCCGCTTTGCTGCCTGTTTTGTTTCAGTTGGAACGCCATTTTGGTACACGGATTCCTTTGCTTCATTATCGGGAGCCTGCCGTGAATCCTCTCCGTTAGGTAAATCCGAATGCGATGCATTTGTATCCGGTGCGCGGCGTTCCTTTATTTTTTGAACTGTTTTTTTGCCATGATTCCCCACAGCATATCCGGCTTTTCGGGCAACAGTTTCCATACTTTCCTGGATGCTGCTTTCGGCTTCATCCACATAGTTATCGTCCTTGTTATGTCCAAGACGTTCAGCCTTATCCTTGGTGCGGATATAGGCTTTTTTCATCCTGTGGGAAACATCTATTGTTTTATCCAGCACTTTAATGTCTTTTATGGTGTATTTAGTTTTGATTTCTTTCAACGCGCGCACCTCCTTTTCATAATTTGTTGATTTACCGTTCTATCACAGATATATGGATGGTACGTCCTACGTTCCGGCAGTATTCAGGATAGCGCAACCGGATGGCTTCAAAAAAGTAGGGTGCAAAATCGCAGTCGAATAACTCATAGGGGGAGGAACGGTTTTCATTACCCTCCTCCGTAAAGCCGTTCCAGAGATTAAAGGCTAAACGGCACAAACGGCGGGTACCGCCGGTCTGCCACGGAGCTGACAGGCCGTCCGGATTAATTCCATCATTTTTAAAATCAAAAAGGGTGTCTATATTGCGTCTTGTTTCCGCACAAATTCCCATTGTATAGAAAAACGCCCGGTGATAAGGGTCAAAATTGTGGGTTTTAAGAAGCATTTGACAATAAAAATCCTTATGCTCCTTGCTTGAAAAACGGATATTTTCCATTGTGTTTCCCTCCTTCAAATAAATAAACGGCTGACCGTAAATATGGACAGTCGTTTAAGGCTTGTATGGTTTATCATATTGCCGCCTGCTCTCCCGGCTTGGTGGTCATCAAGCTATAGAGCTTGGTGTTATGCGGAAATTGGTCCTTGAAAGGCACAAGGGAACTGCCCACCTTAATGAGTCCGTTACCAGCATCCACGTTTGTGATGTAGGAAAGTTGAAGGTCGGAAATATTTATTAGCCTTGCAAGCTCCATTCTGTCCGTAGAAGCCTGATTGAGCATGACAATAAACTCACTGTTGGCCAGCATGGTCCGTGCCGTATGGCTCTGCAAAAGATCGTCTACATTCTGCGTGATGCCCGTGCAAAAAGCGCCGTACTTCCTAACACGCTTCCAGAGTGTGAACAGGAAATTGGCGCTGTACTCATGCTGAAACAGCAGATAAATCTCATCAATGATGATAAAGGTGTTCTTTCCTCTTGCCCGGTTTTGCGTGATACGGTTTAGTATGCTGTCCAGCACCACCAGCATGCCGATGGGAAGGAGCTGTTTTCCTAAATCAAGAATGTCATAGCAGATCAGGCGGTTGTTCACATCCACGTTGGTGTGTTTGGCAAAGGTGTTCAGGCTGCCGCTGGTAAACAATTCTATGGCAAGGGCAATCTCCTGGGACTCAGGCTCGTCCTGCTTTAAAAGCTCCCCATGAAAGTCCTGCAAGGTGGGCGGTGTTCCCTTGAAATTGTTTTGCAGATATTTCCGGTAGACACTTGCCGTACAGCGATCAATCAAGGATTTTTGTTTCGCGCCCAGGTTTTGTCCGCCTATGAGCTGCTCGCACAGGGACAGTACAAATTCAGATTTTAGGATAACAGGGTTTGCACCATCACCATAATCCTTGTTCATGTCCATTGCGTTGATATGATTAGGAGAGGTCGCAGAAATGTGAATGATCTCACCGCCCATCGCTTTGACAAGGGAGGAATACTCCCTTTCGGGGTCGATTAATATAATGTCGTCGTCACTGGCAAGCATCTGATTAACGATTTCCCTCTTGGCGGTAAAGCTCTTGCCGGAGCCGGACACCCCCAGAATGAAGCTGTTGCCGTTTAACAAATGCTTACGGTTGGCAATAATCATGTTCTTGCTGATAACATTCTGGCCGTAATAGATGCCGCCGCTATGAGCAATCTCCTGTGCCCTGAATGGAATAAAGACTGCCGTGCTCTCAGTAGTCAGTGTCCGTATGGCGTCGATTTTCCGCAAGCCGTAGGGTAGCACTGTGTTCAGGCCATCCATCTGCTGATAGGTCAGGGCGGAGAACTGGCACAGGTGCTTCCGTGCCGTGGTCAACAGAGTTTCGGTATCACTGTCAAGCTGCTCTTTGCTGTCTGCAACGTGTATCATCGTCAGTACGGCAAACATCATCCGCTGGTCACGGGTGGTCAGGTCATCGAGGAACTCCTTGCTTTCCTTGCGCTGCTGCTCCATGTCATAGGGCACCACGGCGGAAAAGTTATTGCTTTGGTTCTGCCTGCGCTGCCAGTTGGTGATATTGGTTTCCACACCCAGCAGCCGGTTCTCCACCTCCCGCACAGCTTCGTCGGTGGGGATGGGGATAATGTCCAGCGACAACATCATATTCCGGTTTAAATCGCACAATTCGGATACCATACTGTCCTTGATGTAGCTGGCATACTCACGCAGGAAGATGACACGCCCGAATTTGCTGCCCATGCGAAAGTGGTCTTTTTCAAACTCAAAGGTGTCGGGGCAGATATAATCTTTAAAATCGTGCCCTTTTCTCATGGTTTCGGACAGGTCAAAACGAAAATCTGTTTCCTCACCGGAACGGAAGAAGTCGTGCAGGATTCTAAGCCGGTCAAGGGCATCCAGCTCCACACATCTGGAGCCCAGATGGGAAAAATGGGTAATCAGGTCGGTGCCGATGCGGGAAAAATAATTCCTCGCTTCCTCAATGTTCTTTTTCATTACAGAGACTGTCACATATTTATCCTGCACAATGCTGTTTGCGCCGGTGGCCTTATCCATTAGCATCTGATTATATTCACTGCGGTACTCGTCCAACCGGTCGTTTCTCAAAGGAATCAGGATAGAGTTTTCAAAGTCTGTTTTGTTCAAACGCCGGTTGTTGATGGTGATTTTAGTGGTGGCTCCGCTGTCAAAGGAATTTAAAAGCTCCGAATAGGATAAAAACATAGCTTCCTTATCCTCCTTGGAGGCCACTGCATAATTTATATCTTCAAAGCGAAAGGATTTTGAAAATTTGCCGCCAACACGAAAAATCCCGTCCGGCCAGATGGCGCGTATGGGGATAGCCTGCTGGACGCCCTTGGGGACTATAAATTTCTCCTTATCCTGCTTCATAATTTTTTGCAGAGTCTTAATCATGGCTTTTGTATTCCTCCTTCTCGTGTTTCTCAATGCTCGGCTTCAATGCTTCGTAATACACGTTGGTAGGATAAAAGGTCAGCTTTTTAGGTATGAGAAACTCCGATTTGATATACGCCCATAAAAACTGCTCCGCAGTCATGCCGTGGTATTTGATAAAGCCCAGGGCAGCACAAGGGGCTGCACCCAAAACGCACATCCAGCTCACAGTTTCAGTTCCGAAGTAGTCCCGCAAACCGAAATAGAAGCCCACGGCAATTCCTACGGCCAGTACAGAAAAAATGAACTGCCGCATGGACAGTCCAAAAAACATACTTTCCGTATAATCCCGGATTTCCCGGTTGATTTTAACTTCCAATTATAATCACCTCCAAATAAAAAAAGCTCCGTGCAATGAAGCTTTGTGGGGTTGTTTGCCTTATCGTTCCTGTTGGTTCTTCTTTCGCCGTTCCTTCTCCCTTTGTATCCTCACTACCAATTCGTCAACCTTACGGTTCTGCTCCATAAAAGCCACATGCTGATTAAGTGGGATACCATTTTTCAAGGCTTCATCGGCAAGCTTGTTGAGCTTTTCTTTCTCTTTTTCCAGTTGCTTATTGTAATGATCCGATTTCATGCAAAACCTCCTTTTGATTTATCACTGTGATATCCCTCCATTTTCTTTTTCCATGGGTGATAATGGAATTAGGAAAGGAGGGTTTATTTATGATGTACATATCCATTTTCATATTTTTATTAATGCTTCTGTTAAACTCCATGTTTAAAATCGCATCTTTCTTACGGCTTGGGATACCACTGCTCTATGCTCTTTTTGTCTCCATTCTTTTTCCGGACTTTGTGCAGGAGCATGAAATACTGGCGACAGCAATCTTTTTAGCTATGCTTGGTCTTGTCATACTGAGTTGGGTGGTGACCATACGCAAAAAAATATTGCGCAAGCGGGAACAGAGACAATATGAACAAATATAAACGGCTGATATCATTACAACCCCATCATCTCCCGTACCACCCGGTCGGCCATCTTGACGGCACCGACCAGCACCAGCATATTGAAAATTAGTTCTCCTACATAGCTCCACACCATTGTAACGGCGTTGGCGCTGCTATCCACTACCGGTGGTGACACTGCAAAGACGGAAAAAATAACACAGGCAAGGACAATGATCGCCCCTTCCAGACAGACGGCGGCATAGCCTTTCAAGAAGGATATGCCGATGCTCTGGCTCGGTTCTCCCGCAAAGGAGGCCATAGGCACGGGGGCGATTGCCGTGTATAAATATAATTTAAAAAACCGCCCGTACACCGACAAAATCATAATGAAGGACAGCACCGTAATGAACAGACCTCCGATCAGCGTCACCGCCCACAGCGGTATGCTCTGCAAGAAGCTGCAATCCTCTACAGCCTGCATAATTGTGTCCGGCAGGACAGTTGGGGTGGTAGTCGTAAAGCCCGCGTTGGTCATAATGGTAGAGATTATGCCCTGCACAATGTTAAACAGTGCCATCATCAAGTCCAGCCCATAAGTCACCACGCCTTTGGCTAGGGCAAAGCGGATGAACAGCTTTAAAGCGTGTTCGGGCTTTTTGACTTCCGCGAAGCTACCGCAGGTTTTAACCACACCGATTACGAAGAACAGTACCAGCAGAGCAAGGCCGATGGCCTGCAATGCACCGTGAATATTCACAATGACATTCCAGATGCCTCCTCCTTTAAATTCCGTGGGGGATTGGGCCACAAGCTGCCAGATTTCCGCCAGCTTTTCATTCCATGTCTGCAGGGCGTTATTCAAGTTGTCGATTACCCAGTTGCCGCTTGACATAACAAAACCACCTCCTTGAAGAAATTTGGGGAACAGGCTTTTACCGGCCGGTTCCCCTTATATTTGAGGCGCTTCATTTCAGCCTGTAATGAGATTTAAAATCTCTTTGGCAAAGGTAATAATGATACCGCCGGCAAGAGTGAGAAACCCATTTGCTCTCTGAGACGGGTCGTGGGATTTGAGAGAAAGGCCGATCTGCACGATTCCAAAGCCAAGTAAGATCATTCCGATAGCACGGATCAGTCCGAATATGAAGTCGGACAGATTGTTTACCACTTCAATCGGGTCATTTGCGGCATAAGCCGGTATGGTAAAAAGGACAGTTATTAGTACCAGTGCGCAGTATAGGGTAAAAGCCGTTTTGGTTCTTCTGGATATTTTCATAAAAATCATACCTCCATATAGGTAATTTTTCAGGATTGCAACAAGATTTCGAGCTCTTCCTCAGAGAGAAGCTCGTAATCGCTGTTCTCGTTTAAGGTTACAGTTTTCCAATCCAAGGCGTTTTCCGTACCTCCGTGACGGAAAGCTTCGCTGTTGCCATCGACGGTCAGTTTGAGGTTGGGGTGCTTTAAAATATCGTATTTGTCGTCCATCACCGCCCGTTCTCCCCGGATGAACAACAGGGCATAGCGGTTGTCCAGCATTCGCACTTCATCAGGAGTCATAAGCTCACGCCCCGACAATTGATAATTGGTGGAATAGCTGCCGTTTCTGCCCTTGCTCTGCCCGTAGGAATTGGTGTCAATGGTTTCCTTGCCCAAAAGTTCGGATACATACTTATGGGTGCTTTGCTCGTTACCGCCCAGGTACAGAAATTCGTCACAGTTGCCCACGATGGATTCCCAGGTATCCTTGAACAAGGCTTTTAACTGCGCCAGGTTTTGCAGGATAATAGAAACGGATATTTCACGGGACCGCATGGTGGAAAGCAGCTTGTCAAATTCATCCGGCAGGGCGACATTGGAAAACTCGTCCATGACAAAATGGACATGAATAGGGAGCCGTCCGTCGTACATATGGTCGGCAAGAAAGTATAGCTGTTGAAATAGCTGTGTATAGAGCATACCGACAATGAAATTAAAAGATGAATCATTGTCCGGTATGACGGCGAAAAGTGCCGTTTTCTTTTCTCCGATGGAGGCCAGCTCCAGCTCGTCCGTGGTGGTAATTCCGGCAATGGAAGCCAGATTGAATTTCTCCAGCCGCACACCCAGGCTTATAAGAATACTTTTGGCTGTCTTGCCTGCCGCCAGCTTGAAGATATTGTATTGTTTGACTGCCAAATGCTCCGGCTCCCGCATTTCCAGCCGTTCAAACAATTCATCCAAAGGACTTTGATAGGTTTCATCATCCTCCCGGACCTCAGCGGCAGCAATCATTTCCATGACCATCGGGAAGTTTTGTTCCTCCGGCGGGGCTTCGTAAAGCAGGTACAGGATTAATGCTTCCAGCAGGGCCGTTTCAGAACGCTCCCAAAACGGGTCGTTGGTATTACTGCCTTTGGGCGTGGTATTTCTAATCAGGTTGGTCACCAGCTTTAGCACGTCCTTGTCGTCCTGCAGGTAGGAAAAGGGGTTGTAGCAGTGGGACAAGTGCATGTTAATTAAATCCAGCACCTTGATTTCATAGCCCGTGGCTTTGAGCAGATTTCCCGTGTCCCGCAGGATCTCCCCCTTGGGGTCAAGCACAACAAAAGAGGTGTTGGCCTGCATGATGTTAGGCTTGGCATAAAATCTCGTCTTACCGGAGCCGGAGCCGCCTACTACCAACACATTCAGATTCCGTCTGTGCTTTCTTCCGTCCAGGCCGATACGGACATTCTGGGTCAGGATTTTATTCCGGAAGTGGATCTTATCCCTGTATTTTTTATTGACAGCCGCCGCGCCGCCCCAGCGGGCGCTGCCGTGTTCCTCCCTTCGCCGGTAATTGCGTTTGGTGGAAAGGTAAATCCCGATGCCCATCCCGTAGGCGACAACAAACAGCAGGATGCACTTTAATGAATCGTCCACCCACTGGATATGAAACGGGTTGTTCATTGCCGCCGTTAAATTGGCAAGAATTTCAGGAAGTCCACCCGACAGGGAAGGAGCGGTAAGCAAAGCAGCCCATACCACCGGAATTAGAAAAACCGCAAAGAGTATCAGGTTACTCCTTGCGGTATCATCGCGTTTCATGGTTTCTTCGTTTTACTTTTTTGGTTGGGGCGTCGATGGTTTTGAGAAGCAGTTCATCCACTGCGTCGGTGGGCCGTTCTTCTTTAATCAGGTCGTTGCGCATTTCGTTTAAAGCGTTTACCACAACACCGTATTCGTAATCGTTCAGGGTAAGCACCCTTTCTTCTTTCATGGGCAATTCCTCCTAACGTTCCGGCTCCTGCCGTTTTTGCTGTCTTTGCTGCGCCAGCACCCGGTTCATCCTGCCTGAAATTTCACAGTTGGCATCCCGGATGACAGAGAGCTCATCCCGGATTTCCTGGGTATCCATGCTCTCCAGCATTTCGGGAGCACGGTCAAAACGATAGCCGTCCGTATTTACACCATACTGCTTGCAGAGCATGTATGATGTACAGTAGGCATGGAAAGCACATTCAGAACGGTTGTAGCTTCCATTTCCCGTATCCATTTCCACATGGGCAAGCTCCTGGGAAAGCGCACGGAAAATATCGCCCGCGGCCATGCCCTTACGGATTAGAATATCCCTTGCTTCCGGCTGGTACAGGGCGTTTGTACCTTCAGGAAGGGAATCGCTGATACGGATGGGAACAGGTGAATGGGCCGTTAATGCTTTAATGCGGGTACGGTCGTCGGGATAGGACGGCGTCTCCCCCTTACGGCTGTTCCCGGTCTGCGTGATATCAAACATTTTTTTAGGGTTATAGCTGAGGCCGGTGGTGCCGTCCTCACGCTTGTACTCCTCGCCCGGCTCCAGGATATAAAAGCCGCTTTCCTTTTTGCGGATGTAAACACCTTGCTCCTTCCAAGTGTCAAAATCCGCTATGCGGGTAGCGTCCGGCCGCTGAGCAAGGATTAACAAGGCATTGGCAACGCTGTAACGGTCAAAACGGCTTTGTACATCCAGATAGCTCTGAAATTTTGTGCCGTCCTTAGCCACGGCTTCCGCCGTGTCATCAATCATGGAATAAACCGTCTCCCGCTGTTCCTGCTTCTGCTGCTTCCATGCCTCCTTGTCAAAGGGCTGGTCATTTAGGGAAGCAGGCTGCACACTTTCCTGTTTGAACAAATCATCGAAACTACTCATAAAGCTTACCTCGCTTTCGATTTTGGTTTTTTGGATTTCGTTTGCGACCTGTTGGATTTGACATTCTGTTTTGCGGCCTTTGGCTGTTCTCTGGCAGGCTCGCGCCTGGATTGTGCCGCCTGCTCCTTTTGAGCGGCCTTGATTTCCCACAATTCTTCACGGACGGATCTCCTTGGCCGCTCAATAGTACCCCCGGCGGCTTTCCCGCTGTGCTCTGAGATAGGCTCGGACGGATGGGATTTCTCCGTCGTCGCCGTGGTGGGGTTTGGGTTGTCGGGCTGCTCCTTTACCGGCTCCGGCTGTTCGGGCTTTGCCATGAGTTCGTCCAGAAAATCATCCGTGCTTTTTTCGGTGGGCGTTCCTTTTTCGACAGGAGTTTTTTCCTCTTCCTTGGCAGGTCTGGATTTTTCGATTTCGCTCTTGATGCTCGCCGTATCCACAGTAGCCAGCTTGAAGCGTTCCACAATACGGTTGATTTTGGAAGCATCCTCCGCCCTCACCATAATGTCGCACATACCGTCAGTGTCATTTTTGTCGCGGAGAGCGCAATAGAGAACACCATAGCGCTTGGCCTCCTGAGTAAATTTCTTTAAGTCTTCGTTCTTAACTGCAAAGACTTTCAGTTCCTTACCGCTGCGCAAAAGCCCCTCCAGGCGGGTCTTCCCCCTGGTCTTTTTCTGGTCTTTCAGCACGGCATAGAGATAGGTGGCCAGGTTTTTTGCTCCCTCGCCGGAGATTTTGGCCAACACCTCAATTCCTTTAAAACTCATATTTACGATTTGGTCCGCTGCGTCGGCTCCGTTGTTCATAAGTTTTTTCCTCCTTTCCATGTTGGATTTCTTCCTGTTTGACTTGAATCAGCTTCCGCTTCATTTCCTCAGAACGGGACAGGATGCCCGTACAGAGCTTCACCTCCTTGCGGAGCAGGGAAAGCCTTTTGGAAAGTCCGGCAATCTGCTCCTTATATGCCGCTACCTGCTCATAGTCCTTACAGCGGCGTATCCGGTTGTAAAGGGCTTTGCGGTCGGCATATAGTCTGCTCATTTCCTGCTCCGCGACTGACTGATATGTGAAAAGCTGCTCCTTGCTCGAAATATGGTGAGCACGAAGCAGCTTGGTCTGTGCAGTGATTTCCTCCAGGTGCCGGAGGTCCTCCCGCAATAAAAAATGCGTCCTTTTGCTGGACGCACATTTTCGGGGCAGAATCCCCATCTTATATAAGTAATGGAAGTAAAGAGCCTGCAGTCCGGTTATTTTCTTCGCTGTCTTGAAAGAACCTTTTAAGATATATCGTTTTCGTTTAGGTTCCGGGAGAATTTGCTGCCGCTTTGGGCTGCGGTTTTGCAGGATGCGCTGCTTAATGGCTTCCTCAGTGTAATTATCTCCCAAGGTTTTCAGCCTGACAAAACGCTCCTTGCCCGGCGGACGCACCGCCATGTATTTCACACCGGTTTTGACTTCATATCCCTGCTTGCGGAGAGTAGCGATAAACTGTGTGAAAGTCATGGAGGCGGCAATCATACTGTCAACATCCTCCCGGATCTGTCCTCTCCAGGTGGGCTTACCTTCCTTTTCGGCCTTCCATTCTGCATAATGCTTTGTCTTTCCCCTCTTTGGGTTTTCAATAACGGAAAGGGAGTATTCTCGGCACAGCCGGTCAGAGGTCTGCCGCATGAGGGCATAAGTAGCCTTATTATCGTAATACCGCTTGCCGTCCATGAAGGATACGGAATTCAACACAAAATGGTTGTGAAGATGCTGCTTGTCAAGGTGGGTGGACACTACCACCTCAAAACGGTCGCCCCATAGCTCCTGTGCCAGCTTTACGCCGATGGCGTGAGCGGTTTCGGGTGTGGCTTCTCCCGATGCAAAGGCTTGGTAACCGTGAAATGCAAGAATGCCTTCTGTCTTTTGAAACCGAAGCTTTGTCCGGCTCATCTGCTCACAGGAGGTGATCGGGTCGCAGTTGATTCCCGTTATATAGAATTGCTTTTCGGTTTTGGCATCCTGTTGTGTATAGTCCAGCACCTTCTGTAAGCCCTGAAAATCAGGACTGGAAAAATCAAGGCTCTCTGTTTTGTTGGGATTGGTGGCATAATCAATTACCCGGTCAAGGCGGTCGGTTACATCCCATATCGCTGTCGTTGCCATAGCTTTCTCTCCTTTCCGGTGATATAACTGCTTCTTGTATATCCTGTACAGCCCTTCTAAGTCGGTTTGCTTCATTCTGAAAAACAGCTTTGTCAATATGCCCTGTTGCATTGGCCCTAGCCGCAAGTTGGTTCAAATTGTTTCCAATAGCGTGAAGCTCTCGCATCATGGAGTAGTAATCGAGTGGAGGCAGTTCCTTGGGTATATAACCGTTTATAAGTGAACGAATAAAAGCTTCCTGGGAAAGTCCGGTTTTCTTCACCTGAGTTTTCAATCGCTGAAATTCTCTAGTATTCATACGAAATGTCACTTTTATGCTTCGTTTAAGCATATATAACCTCCTGTTCTTTTAAGGGTTTCAGGGATTATCCCTGACAAGCGAATAATGCCAGCATTATTCAGTGCTTGCTGCAACACAAGACAGCGGTCTTGTGTTTTGAGAGGGCGACGATTGTTTTCAATAACAACCAGCCAAAAAGAAAAAGCAGGAGGTTATACTCCTGCCTGTAATACCTATGTAGTTGGTCTCAATAAGAAAGAAAAAGACACTAATTTCTCAAGGCCTTAGCTAAGTTTCCGTTACACTCATAATGGGAAATATAAAACACCTTACTACATTTGCTAGATCCAATTGTCAAATATCATTTGAGCGTAGGCGAAGTATGTTAATGGTATTTGGTATTTTTTCTATAGACAGATGATTTAAAACAGAGCCGCACCTTTAAATTCAAGCTGTATTGTACTTTCGCCGGTAATCGTCAGTAAATATTTTTCACCTATATCCATACATGAAGTGTTGACCTTTATCTCACAATTACCCTCGAGACTTTTAGGAATAACTGTTCCATCCTTTACCCTTACAATATGAAAATCGAAGGCTTCATCCATATCAGCTAATTCACAATTCACATACTTCTCTATGCCAAAATGTACATCATTGCTTGTTATGACTGAGAAGTCATAGTAAGATTTTTTGCTAAATGTTATGTCATGTTTATAAACTCGATAGAAAGTATTTTTTACTGGTTCACTTACAACTACAACATGAAAGGTTTCACAAATATCTTTATCATCATCCCAATAAACAGTTAGCTCAGTCTCCCCTAAAGATACGCCAGTAATAGTTTTTCCGTCAAAAGTTAAAACGCTTTCATTGGCGATACTAACGCACAGTTTGGCCTCTTTGATCTGCTCTATATCTCTAATCAAATGAGGAATAAATTTCAATTGTTGATCTAAGCCGATACTATTAATGGGAGCAAGTAATTCGATTTTGAACTTTGAAATTTGATTAACACCGGAAATCCCTAATTCTAAATCATCATATGGGCCTTTTAGCTCCCGCTTGCATGTCAATTTCGTGACTCCATGTGTTGTATTATCCATCCCAATTACTTTCCAAATAGCCTTTGATAAAATAAATCTGTGATTATATGTAATTAAGTCTGAGAATTGATTGTTTCTTATTATACACACTAAGTCCCCTGTACCCACAGAAATCATCGGCGAATTCTCCACGCCAAATGTCATCCCACTTTCAGGAACTCGGCAATTAAATTGACGCACCCTTCCGTCTATTACAATTTTGATGGTTAATGGAAAGGTTGAACTAGGTAATAACCCGTTCTGAGAAACATCAAAAAGTAAGGTTGAACCATATTTGGAAAAATGAGAATAGTCATTCCAGTTGTTATTATCCCATGAGAAAGCAGCAATTGTGATAGTATTGCTTTCAGGGTGGAATTCTCCAATTGTAAAACCCGCTTTTACCCCATCGGCTTCTTTAATGCATCCAACTGTGATTTGTGGAATATCTCCATATTCTTCAAACCATAAATTATGACTATGCCCGCACAAATACAAGCAGACACTGTTATCCCTGAATAGACTGAGGAGTTTTCTTTGCTCTGTTGCTTCAAGCAGTTCTAAGCCTCTATGCCCTAAAACAATTGTTGGATTGCCAGTTTGCTTCACATTCAAAAGTAACGAAAGAACATAGTTACTTCCGACAATTATTTTCCCTGCATCATATTCGTGTTCCTTACCATCACCCGCTATCACCATTTCTCCAGCAAACAACTCGGTGTTCATCATCAAAATATTGCAGCCACAATAATGATAAATTCCATGAGGATTTGCTTTGTAAGCGTCGAAAAGACAATTAGTGTACTCTTTACCATATAGCTGATTAAGAACTCGTCTATAGAATGTAAAAGCACCAACTAAATCTGTTCTATTTTCAAAGGTACCATCTTGCGTTCTGTAAGATCTTTTAGTATCACGAATCAGTTCTTGTCGGTTATTTATATGTCGCTCCAAATCGTGATTTCCAGGAACACAGAGAATATTTTGTGAATCCGCTATTCCTACAATTCCTGCAATTTCACGGATATACTGAACTACTTTCTCTGCATTTTCATCAGAGTCAGCTTGTTTGCTCGCATCCCGAAAATCTCCTGTTAAAAAAATCTTATCAGCTTGAACTTTCTTTTCAATTAAGAACTCCTTGAGCTTTTCTCGCAAATAGTTGGTATCAGTTCCATCTTGCATTGGATTGAAATGTAAATCCGATAAATGTATCCACTTCATTTATATACCTCACATACAAATTTGAATTTTGTTAGTTCATTATTGCTATTATAAACCATCAGTAAAAAACCAGTTTCCTATAATATAAATAATGGAAAAGTCACTTTTAGCGAACGTACCTGCTTATAGAATTTCTGTGAATGAATTCATTATAAATATACCCTTGCTCCGGTGTTATTCCAATAAGCTCTGGACACTCCTTATATATCTCTTCTAACGTTATATCCGAGCCTCCAATAATGCTAAAAGGTTCTTCAGCCTCAATCGGATAATCAGAAATCAGTTTTTTAACTAATTCTTCCGCATGACCCTGGTTCTTGGCAAACACAATGCTTTCAAACTTGCTGGCAGCTTTTCTACTGCCCCTTTTATGATAATAAAAATGTACCGAATAAATCATATGGTTCTCCTCCCACTACCCTATTTCTTATAAACGGTTACTACCTACTGACAATCCACGATATAGTTATAGCTCTAATCCTTGATTTATATTTATATAGAATCACATACCACTTTTTTCAAAAACATCTTATGTGCTTATTCAATGGTATAAACTGATAGACCCGCTTAAATTATTCAAAGATAGCTCTCCTTTATAATTAATTTAATCAACCTGCTCTGAAAAAAGATGAGTTCTTAACTCTCCATCTTCAAACCATACTAACCAGCATTTGTCATTTCGGCTACGCAGTTTAGGATATTTCTCAAGCGCTTTTGAAGTAGCTTGTCTGAGTAATCTAACAGTCCAAAAAATCTGTAAATTAAGATGTTCTAATTGCAAAAGCAGTTTTTCGCGATTAACACATAAATATGATTGTGAGTCATGCCACTTTTCTCCTGCTACAAACCTAATTGCTTCAAGCTGTTTTTCTCCATTATAATACTTATACCCATCCCCATCGCATATGCCTAGCAATTCTCGTATAATTCGGGAAGGTAGTTTATAATATACATCACCAAATTCAGGATAATTAGCTGTACACTCTTCAACTGTCTTATCAATTGTATATTCCACAAAGTCACCATCATCAATAGAAATATTATAGATTTTATTGTAACACTCATTTTTCCAACTCATCCAGCATATCTCTTTAGGGGTTATATAACATTGAGTCTCAGTAGATGAATGTAGATCTTCAGGATTACTCAGGTTATAAACTAAAGAGTCTTTTCGATTTATTATGTCATTTTTTAAGTATTTAAAATGCTCATTTGTGATTATTGCTGAAGAAATCCACATAAGTGATTCCCCACCCAAAGTATTAGATACAGAATTAAAACTATATAATGAAATCCAATTCTTTTTCTCCTCTTGTGCAATTTCATGGGTAAAATCTCGAATATCAATCCATTTTTCAAAATTAGGAGTAGAAGCATTTATTATCCAATTCCTTATGGAATCTTCTCCCATATTTTCGTTAATTAAAGGCGATAGTTCCTCTGGAATAAACCAAGAGGTTTTTTCCATAATGCTGTCTGGGTTTTCTTGATATAATTCTTGCGCTGGATTTGGGAAATCATCAAGTAAACCATAATCGTTCAGTAATGATGGGGCTCTTTCAAAATCTCTAAATGGTAACCGGTCTGATAAATAACCTAAAATTTCATTGCGAGCGCACCATGTATACTTCTCACAAAAAGTCATTATGCTACTCTTGGAACCGTGAGTTGCGGGATGGTGCTGGCGTAAAATTGCAATATCAACACCGATTACTTCCCCAGGTTTACCTCCATTAGGACAACCGTAGAACTCTTCTTCATTCCATCCCTGTAGTAGAATGTAAGCATATGCAGCTGATAGAACAAATTGATTAGGTTCAAGTGATTCCATTTCCAAAATACCCGCATGTTCTAACAAGAAGCTGTCTGCTTCTTTATTGTATTTGTAAGTAGGCGATTTCAAGTTTGGAATGTTGGTATCTGTATCGTCATCAATCAAATCATCCAGATGATCCCAAAATCTCCTTTTCTTTTTATATATAAGTTGACTCTCTCTCAATTTTTCTCTACATTTCTCTTTAAGAAAAATTTCTTCGTTAGTCAATATATCTTCAATTTCTTTCTCAGAAAAATACCATGTATAGTCAACCTCTTCAGTAGTTTTATCACTACCTCGGCTGCTAAAAAACATTCTATCCATAGGATCACACAGAACATATCTTGCCAAATCATAATCAATTGGTCCAAAGCCACCCATCCGGGTACCAGAAGTAGCCTCATGATTTAGAGGGATAGTTCCACTTGTATGATATGGTGGACGGCTCTTACCTACACCCTCATCATTTGCGGTACCAAATGCATAGGACCGTTCAACAATAGCTCTGCTGTAATATCGAATAGCACAATTATAATGCATACTAATTTTATCTGAAGCAAAAATATTTTTTATCATCCAATCACTGAATAATTTAATACAGGGATGTCCTTTTTCAAGCATAAATACAGTCCCCATTGCTACTGAAAATAAATCCTCTTTCATCTGAGGATCGTTAGTGCACCATGTATGCTCGAACAGTTTATAAAACTCAAAAGGTTGCGTAAAAGCCCATTTCACTAGTTCTCGCCTATAACCCACTCTTTCAATATTATTAACAGTGGTTAGCATCCATGCATAGACTAAGGGAATACCATTATGTTTATCCTCGCTACACAATTCATATCTTTTATTATTTAAATCAATTTTTGTATAACATTTCCAATGAGCATCTCCTGGATACCTTAAATAGCTAGGTACAGACCATATAATGTCACGTTTACCCGCAGTTTCAAAACTCATAAGGTACTCATGTAACATCTGTGCACCAAGAGGATGATTCTCAATTCGTGATACCGGAAAAACAATTTTATTCACAACACTTTTTAAACAGTCTGAATTATAATTTATCATTCTTTTAACCAAAGGTATGTATTTAGATGCAGGGTTTGGTGATACGTTTGATAATGAAAAGCAAACTAAATCAAATAATTCGTTATTACTTAAATTATCTCTGAAGCTTTTATTCTCAGTTATCAAGTAGCTATAATCTTCCAAAAGAAGGATAGAGACCATTTGCAGAGCACCCTCATGACCTATCAATGTCTCTGTAATTGTTACGTTTGATGGGTCTTGCATTTGATTAGTAATTAGGGGCTAATGAATAACCCGCAAAACCGCATGAAATAAGACTTTTCCCCTGAAAAATGATATAATTAAGTGCAAAGGAAATGCACGATATGGCTAAAAAAGCTTGCACATAACAACATTGTCAGGGGTGGTAAAAATGT
>JAHDSQ010000013.1 GCA_018432615.1 Clostridia bacterium | reverse complement strand
TCTAAACATCTGCTGACACCCCGTATATTCAATTTATCTCTTTATATCTTTTACTTGCTTCTTGTTATTTAATAATTCGGCATAAAGAAGCAAATCTCCTCCTGAAAATGAGGATTTATAGGGGTTTTTGCAGTGGAATCAGATATAGATAAAAATAATATTAATGGAGTATCAATTGATGGAGGAAAAAGAGGCTATTTTGTTAAAATTTATCCGTATTGGGATGAAAAAATGCGAAATGCGGACGTTGATTCGGAATATCTACATGATCTTCATAGAAATATAGGCGAACGGATCAAGAACCGTTTTTACATTGTAGCACCTGCAAACAATGTTGCTTTCGTAAATGACTACTACGAAATCGATAGTGTGAGATATTATTTTTTAAAAATTCCTTATCAGGTTATAAAAGAGTTACACAATCAAAATTTCAAAAAAATTAAACAACCTCAAAGTCAAGGTCAGATAAATGATCTAGAT
Source organism: Clostridia bacterium (assembly GCA_018432615.1). Classification (GTDB taxonomy): domain Bacteria; phylum Bacillota; class Peptococcia; order DRI-13; family SM3-B62; genus SM3-B62. Next base: position 3,347 of record JAHDSQ010000013.1, on the reverse strand, counting down.
GAGGCAGTAGGGTTTCATTTTATCAGACAACCAGAGGTTGAAACAGTATTTACTAATATTGACGGAAACTACTATATTACGCTGAAGAAATTTATGTCTGACTATAGTACGGATGAAGCTGGAAAAGAAATAAATAACTTTGAAAGTTTATCCATGGTACTCATCGATAACGATTATAGCAAAGATTTTATCATGAAAGATTATTATTTTGCTAAAGATCTAATATCGCAAAGCAAAAAAAAGTCAAAGTCATATAAAGATATTCCTGATGATGTTAGAAAAGACCTTAAAAATGCCAACATTATTAATGTACCAATAAAAAATCCGGGCAAAAAGGTTTTAGCAATATATATCGACATATATGGGAATGAGTTTAAAGAAGAGTTTTCTGTGGGGGTGTAGTAGATGGAAGGCATTATTAGAAACAATGCTTCAGACCTTACCCTTAAGGTTAGAAGTAGTTACGATACAAAAAAGCTAAATCTGAATGAATGGGAAGATTATTTGGATATTCTTTGCGGAAATCGCGATTACCAGAAAGAGGCTATAAAAACAGCAATAATATATTTAGCTTCAGACGAATATACGAATATTGATCAGCTGGCAAGGGAGAATTATAAAAATAATCAAGACTTACAAAGGCTATATCGAACAGAGCATGATTTTATTCAACATATACCATTGAAAGGTAAATTGTCGGGTGTTATTGATTTAGCAACCGCTACCGGTAAAAGCTATGTCATTTATGGCATAGCTCAGATTATGTTGTCACTGGGTTTAGTAACCAAAGTTTTAGTTTTGTGCCCTTCATTAACAATTGAATCTGGTTTAATGGGAAAATTTAAGGAAAAAAGTAGTGATGCAAGATTAAAAGCAAGTATTCCTGAAACGGCATTTTTTAAAAATCCTAGAATAATTGATGCCAACAATACCATAAAAGATGGAGATATTTGTGTGGAAAATATTCATGCTGTATACGATGGGACAGGGTCATCCATAACAGATAGTCTTAAAGGGTGCGGAGAAAAAACATTAGTCTTAAGTGATGAAGTTCACCATGCATATAATTCCAGTGGAGAAAACGACATTAAAAAATGGAAAGCTTTTTTAATGAGTGAAGATTTTCATTTCAAATATTTGCTTGGTTTTACCGGAACAGCATACATAGAAAACGAGTATTTCTCAGATGTAATATATCGCTTTTCTCTCAGAGAAGCTATGGAAAGAAGCTTCGTAAAACTAGTTGAATATGTAGCTGAAGATGAAAGTGGTGATCAATACGAAAAGTTCCAGAAAATATATGATAATCATAAAGAGTTTCAAAAGAAATACGGTGATATTAAGCCTATAACAATAATGATTACTAAGGATATAAAATCGGCAGGATACCTACATGAAGATTTTTTAGATTTCATAGAAAAAAAGGAAGGTATACGCCGAGAAGAATTTGAAGATAAGGTTCTTATTGTAACATCTGCGACTAAACATAAAAAGAATGTTATTGCCTTAAAAACGGTTGATGATAAGAATAATTCAGCAGAGTGGATTATTTCCGTATCCATGTTAACTGAAGGCTGGGATGTAAAAAATGTATTTCAAATAGTACCTTGGGAAGACAGAGCCTTTAATTCAAAATTATTAATAGCACAGGTACTGGGCAGAGGCCTTAGAATACCTGAAAACACAAGTGGTCAACCAAAGGTTAGAGTTTTTAATCATGCTAGTTGGAGCAAAAGTATACAGTCTTTGGTAGATGAAGTGTTGGAAAAAGAAATGACAGTTTCTAGTAAAATTGTGTACTCAACAGAAAAAAATAAATATAACTTTCAAGTTTATACAATTAATTATACAAAGAAAGAACGCACCATTGAAAAAAAAGATACTAAGGCTCAAGAAGTATTTGATCTAACAAACGGTATTAAACTGGTCTCTCAAAGTGAAAGAGAGCCAAAGAAAACAACCTATGAGGATATAAAAGGACATCTTCATTCAAAATCTACAATTATTCAAAAAGAATTGATTTCTATTGATGAAGTTATAAATAGAATTATTGAAAGTTTTAAAGGTCGTGCATTGGAAGCAAAGTTGGTCTTTCCCAGTGGTGAATACGAGCAAGAGAAATTACCATCAACGCAAGATATTAGAACATTTATTGAAAAATCAATGAGAGATATAGGGGAGAATGGTTCATTTCTTACTTTAGAAAATGCAGACAAAATATATGGCCGTTTTAATGGATTACTTAGAAGAAAGCCAGCTACTCCTATACTGGAAAAAGCTGTAGATATCTTAGTGCCACTAGATACGGCAGATATGAAATCAGAAACGTCAAGATATGGGACTCTTATTAGAGATGTTTCGTTATTTTTTTCGGATAACTATAAAAGTGAGATAAAAGAGGATGAATTGACAATTTTTGAAGCAGTCCGTCAAGAACTAAAAAAACGTCAAGATAACGAAATTAACAGATATAATTTCAAAACACCAGTTAATGTAGTATTTACTACTCTTGAACCTGAGAAGAGATTTGTAGAGCTTTTAACCAGCGATGACTTTGCACAACATATTGATGCATGGATTAAATCAAGAGATAAAGGTTTCTATAGTATTGATTATCAAAAAAACAAAGGGAGTAAATTTAAAGCCTTTAATCCTGATTTTTTTATCAAGAAAGGTAATAAGATTATTGTCGTGGAAATTAAGTCAGACAACGATGATAGTCTTGAAAATAGAGCAAAAAATAGGGCAGCTAAAAGACATTTTGAGCTATTAAATGCTGAACTTGAAAAACATAGGAAACCAGATAGGTATTATTTTACGTTCTTAAGTCCAATAGATTATAATACATTTGCCGATAATGTTAAGGATAGTAGAATATTTCAATCAAAATTCCGTAGCCATCTTGAAATATTGTTAGAGCAATCTGATGACGACGAGTAGCAATATGTATTATTTTGTTCCAGTGCATATAAAGTGTCCAAATTTTATTGAGCAATTATAGGAGAATGTCCTCATTACATGACGTTCTCCTTTTATATAATATAAAAAGGGAAAGAAGCCGTTTGCTTTATTGATTGATAGAGCAAGCGGCTTTTTTCATGAAAGGAGGAAATCTAAGTGTCAAAAGTAATTGCCCTTGCCAATCAGAAGGGTGGTACAGGGAAAACAACAACGGCGGTCAACCTGGGTATTGGACTTGCGGTACAGCCTGGATTCCCGTTAACTCATAACGAGGAAGGCAGCTCAATCTGTAGCGCGTGATAGATTTCCTTTTGCTTCTCCAATAGTTCGCCTACACGTAGCCGTTGGCCGGGAGCTTCAAAGCATTCAATAACATCAAGCTTATC
>JAHDSQ010000026.1 GCA_018432615.1 Clostridia bacterium | reverse complement strand
TGATTTAGCTCATAAATTAATTACTTTTTTAACTCAATCTTTGCGGATGCTTTCGCATCCCTTTCTTGACTTGAGCTCGCTCTCAACTGTTCAGTTTTCAAGGTCCGTTTTTTCCTTCCCTCATCGGGCAGGAGTTTCATTTTACCACATACATCCGCTTTCAGTCAACAGGTTCTTTTTGGTATTTATTCCCTTTCCCTCTCGACCTGCTTCGGCCCTTGTGGCTCTTCTTTTCGCCGCCGCAGCGACTTTTATATAGTATCACATCACTTTTTGTGTGTCAACGCTCAATATCCACAATTTTAATATTTCTTGCTTGATATCGGTTAGTGAATTTTTCTCTTCATTAAAAGCACTACTTAAAGCCATCTTGATTTATTCCCAAAAACGTGTCCGGCACCTCTCCGACGATAACAGTTTCAGCGATCGGTATTTGGTTTTCGACTGTAACCCCTTGTCTTGCCAGCGGAATCACAATCTGCACCGTTGTCTTAATGTCTAAATATAAAATATGGCGCACCTGGTTGATACCGGCCTGTTGGAATTCGTCCAAAAAACCAACATTAACGGTTCCCATAGGTACAACCTTCACCTTGATTTTCGGTCCGTAGTTGGCAAGCAATTGACTTCCTAAGGTCTGTCCTAACGGTATTTCTATTACCTCATCGTTAAGGTTTTTTAAAGACTCCTTGATTGCCAGGTTGGCCTGTGAAACAATACGGCTTATTTTAATAGTATTAGCCTGCATCATTGTAATCCTTTGTTGTGAATCTTTATGTACGCTTACCAGCTCATCATAGTTTATGTTAGCCAGAACCTCCCCATATAACACATTATGTATCGTCTCCGTGGCAATTAAATGAGCACGGGATTCCGCTATTTGCATGATCGTTGGTTTTAAATTTCTTTCGACTATACTAAAAAGCAGTAAAAAAAGCAAAAATATTAGTGTTATGATCATGCCTGTTTTTGGAATCCACATTAAACGAGCCCGGCGTTTTAATCCGTATCTTGATCTATACCAACGCGCCACGAGCTTCACCCCGTAAAAGGAAGCTGTTATTCTAATATTATATGAAAGAATCGTTTAATATTGATAACTATTCATCTTAAATGCTTCAACTATTGGCAGCTATTGTAAGGCACATATAAGCGTAAAAAGATAAAAAATACTTGACGATTATGCTATAATAATGCAAGCAGGGAAAGGAGGTCTTTTTTATGCCCCGTAAAAGATCAAAGGTTAAGGTACGATATACGAGAATCGTAGTACTTGCTGCCCTCCTGGCATTTTTCATAATCATGGGCGCAGGTGTTGGTTATGTTGTTGGCGTTATCCGCAATATGCCCGCATACGATATTAAAAATATTACCGGAGAATTGACCAGTTTTGTTTATGATAAGGACGACGTTGAAGTCGCCTCATTGCGAGCGGCAAAAAAACGCATCGTTTTATCACCCGAGGAAATCCCCGAGGTAATGAAACAAGCCATCATTGCCATAGAAGATCAGCGGTTTTACAAGCATTTCGGGGTTGACCCCATTCGTTTAGGAGGAGCCGTTATCGCTAATGTCACTAAAGGCTACGGTTCCCAAGGCGCAAGCACTATCACCCAACAACTCGTTAAAAATGCCGTGCTTGAGAACTTTGAAAAGAAAATGCGCCGCAAGATTCAGGAGGCATACATAGCATTAGAAATCGAAAGAGTATATGAAAAAGAAGAAATCCTTGCATCTTATTTAAACAACGTTAACTACGGTCATGGTGCCTGGAGTTTACAAACCGCCTCGGATATATATTTTGGTAAGGATGCTAAAGAATTAAACCTTGCGGAAGCCTCATTATTGGCGGGAGTCGTCAATGCACCCAGTAGATATTCTCCCTATATCGATTTGGAAAAGTCCAAAACCCGGCAAGCTATTGTCTTAAACGAAATGGTCAAAATGAACTATATAACAGAGGAAGAGGCGGAAAAAGTCAAACAAGAACCACTTGAATTGGCAGGCCTCACTCCCTTCACCTTCGCCTATCAATCCTTTATAGATCATATCATCGAAGAAGCGGGAAGTATTCTAAACCTTGAAGAAAATGACCTTGGGATACTTTACACCGCAGGATACAAGTTTTACACAACCATGGACACCGCAGCCCAAAAAAAAGCTGAAGAAGTATATGCCGATGATAAGAATTTCCCTAAAAATAAGGGCGACAAAATAGTGCAATCCGCTCTTGTAATCCTTGACCCTCATAACGGAGAGATTCGCTCTTTGATTGGCGGCAGACAACAGCAAGGTGAACGTCAGTTCAATAGGGCTGTAAGCGCAACAAGACAACCCGGCTCTGCTTTCAAACCCATTGCAGTCTACGGTCCGGCACTAGAGCTCGGGTACGGTCCGGCTACCGTCCTGGACGATTGTCTTCAGGAATATCAAACCTTTTCCGGTCCTAAAACATTCGTTAACTACGACAATAAGTACCGGGGCTTGATTAGCATGCGAACCGGAGTGCAGTATTCCATCAATACCGTAGCTGTAAAAATGTTGGACAAAATAGGTATTAACGAAGGTTTTCAATTCGCGAAAAATCTTGGTATCACCACTTTGGTTGACGCCGGCAGCCACAATGACCTTGGCCTTTCGCTGGCCCTTGGTGGTTTGACCAAAGGGGTTTCGCCCTTAGAAATGGCAGCGGCCTACGGTTGTTTTGCCAATCAAGGCGTCTATGTCAAACCCCACGCTATCAGAAAAATAGAAGATAATAACGGAAATGTCATTTATGAGCATCAACCCTTCGAAGCAAAGGTTATGTCACCTCAAACTGCTTATCTCATGACAGACATGATGCAAACTGTTGTAAATCAAGGAACCGGTACAGCAGCTCGTATGGACAGACCTGTCGCCGGTAAAACAGGGACAACTTCCTTTGATGTCGATGCTTGGTTTATGGGATATACCACAGACCTGGTCGGTGCGGTATGGCTTGGCTTCGATCAAAAGGAATCAATGACGAATGTTTTCGGCGGTGGTTACGGCGCTCCAATTTGGAAGCAGGTTATGACTGTGGCGCACCGAGATCTTCCCGTTTCAAGCTTCAAAGCTCCCAGCGGTATAGTAACCATCCCTGTTGACTATAAATCGGGACTGCTCCCTTCCAACCTCACACCTCCCGATTTTGTAGTAACGGAAAAATTTAACCAAGAATACGTACCGACAGAAATATCGGATGTCTGGATTCAAATGCCGGTTTGTGCTGATACAGGCCAGCTTCTTACATCATCTTGCCCGGTATCGGTTACCGGTACATTTCTTAAGCGTCCCGTGCCCTGGACGGGAAATGTGCCGCCTCAAGATGTTGACTTAGAGCCTCCCACTGAATTTTGCACCCTCCATAGATCAAGTACGATTTCCTTTAATCTAAGTGGGGTTCCACTCCTTGGAAGAGAAGATGAACTAGCCGGTATACGCCTTAACTGGCACTATCCGGGAGCTACCGACAATACCCCATATGTCATCTATCGTTCGACAGAACCTAATGTGCCACGTTCGGAAGAGTACCAAGTAGCAAAACTGACCGGGAATATTTCAACCTGGACCGACAGCAACGTAGAAAAAAATATTCGCTACTATTACGTTGTGGCCGTCCAAATTCAACCTGAAGGCACGGAAATCATTCAAACCCTTCCTTCCAATGAGATATCCGTTGCCACCGGTACCGCCAATTTTATCGATAATAATAACGGTATCAATGATAACGTTGACACCAATGAAAATACAGCTGCACCGTACCTCAGCGGCAGAGGACAGGTCAGAGGCAACAAGGCAAGCGCAAATCTTTCCTGGACAAAGCCGCAAATGGATACTCCGGTTCAATACCATGTTTATCGCAGCACCGCATCGAACTTCCCTTTGACCGCAGAACACAGGATAACCTCTAATCCTGTCAACAATAATAAGTACACGGACAACAACCTTTCCAGAAACACCTCTTACTACTATCGTGTCATAGCCGTCAACAGCAGAACCGGTGCAACCAGCCCTCCCTCCAATCAAATCGAGATCTTTATACCGTAAATCTTTCTACACTGATTGTGTAAAAGAGGGTATACCAAACAATGCTATGTTTGGTATACCCTCTTTCTTTTTAATTGAAAACAGTTATGGCATATCAATCTCTAATTCCAATAATCCAAAACACAATCCCTTTCCATGTGAATCTAAATCAAGGGCTGCTGCCACACCGCCCGGGCGTGTTCCATACATTACAAAGTTGAATCCGTGTAAGCTCGGAACCTCATAACGAACTACATCCCCTCGGACATGGCCCTGAAAGTGTTTCTTGACCACATCGGCAGTTACTTTCGCTTTAAGTATCTCATAGTTGCTTTCATCGTAAGGAAATAAAGAGATATTTGTAACTTCCCCCTTATCTCCGGCACGTGAATGAGCAAGGTGGTAAAGCTTAATTTTTCTTGTCATAATCACACCACCTCTTTAATAATTACATCAAGTTTAATCTGCTTCCTTGGTATAGTTGTAGAATATGCTGCAATTAACGGACGAACGTATTTACGTGCACCGCCCGGACCAGCCGGACCATTAAGGTATAGGTTTTCTACTTCCTCACCTATGCGTTCTGCGTCTCGTTTGGTATCAACCTTAGCAGCAACACGTAACCTTACATCAAGGGGCTCTATACCATCTATTTCTGTAATACCTCCTAGAAGTGAATTATATCCAATTATTTCTGCTCTGTAATCGTTTGTTTTCACACCCATCTTCTTTATGCGTTCCTTGACAATTTCCCTGCTCATTTTGGCTCGTTCCAAAGCGCCATAACCTGCAAAAGAAATCTCTCCCTCTCCAATAAATCCTTCCTTTACCCCGAGGGAAACCTTGAGGTCATCAGGTCTTTGTCTTCCTGTTGCCTTCAATACCCTGACCCTGTCTTTTGCTTCCTGGAGCAGGCTGATTTCAGAGAAATCAGCTGTTACATCGGGAGTAAGATAATTACTGGGGTCATGTATTTCATAAAACAATTGTTCTTTGCAGGTCCTCTTGGTTACCATGCCGCCAGCCTGCGCCAGCTTCGTAATCACTGCTGTACCCTCTTCATCAACTTCAGCTATTGGGAAACCAACATTCAAAAGATCGGGAACATCCTTTAACCCCGGGCTGGCAAAATAACCTCCGGTAACCTGAGCTGAACATTCAAGCAAATGGCCGATAGCTGTACCTGCTCCCAGACGATGCCAATCATTAATGTCCCAACCAAATTCATGCACCATAGGTGCCAAGAACAATGAAGGATCGGCAACCCTTCCGGTTATTATTACATTACAATCTTGTCTTAACGCAGGTAGAATAGCCTCAACACCTAGATATGCATTAGCAGAAATCAGCTTTTCTTTTAATTCTTTAACAGGTTCACCGGTTTCCCAGACAATATTTTCAGAATCCTTAAGATACTCCAAAACATCATCACCAACTACAGCACCTATCTTCAAATGTTTTATACCCTTTTCGTTGGCGATTGAAACGGTTTTTTTAAGGGCAGCAACTGGATTAGCGGCGCCTAGGTTTGAGATCATTACTACTCCTTTTTCGGCACAATAGGGAAGTATCGCCTCCATCCTTTCTTCCAGAAACTGTCCATATCCCTTTTTAGGATTCTGTTGTTTTTGCAATAAAGCAATGGCTATAGTACGCTCTGCTAAAGCTTCGAAACAAATGTATTTGATGTTTCCATGTTCTACAAGATCAACCGCAGGGTCAATCCGGTCACCTGCATAACCTGCACCAGAACCTATTCTTATCGTTTTCACAGTACAATCCCCCAGTTGTTAAATCAATTCATATTACGCCGATAATCATCGCTGCAATGACCATTACTATGGTTGTTCCCCACGCCAGCGGAATTAATACCTTCTGCAAGTCACCTAATTCAACCCCGGCTAAACCCAAAAGAAGCCATGTTGATCCGGTTAACGGGCTGGCCGGGAAACCGGTCGTCATTTGTCCCAAAATAGCAGCCCTGCCTATTTCTATTTGTTCAATACCTAAGGCTTGGGCAGCACCACCAAGCACAGGAAGAACACCAAAGTAGAAAGAATCCGGATCGAAGAATAGGCTTAAAGGCATACTGAAAAAGCCAATAATCGGAGCATAATACGCTGCCATACTTTGCGGCAGGAACCCCACCATAACCTGTGTCATGGCCTCAATCATTCCTGAATTTTTCAATATTCCGGTAAATATACCCGCTGCAAAAATAACTGAAGCTGTATATACCGCTCCTTTAGCGTGCGCTTCCAGTTTGGACTGATGTGTTTTGATATCAGGATAGTTTATCCACAAAGCAATCGGAAGCCCGAGAATAAATGCTGCCGAAAGGGGAATAACCTTTTTAATCATAAGAAACAGAATTACTACAGTTAAAAGAATATTTACCGGCAACATCTTTTTAGCTCTGTTTTCCTCTGCGCCTGCTTCCTCGCTTTCCTGCTGACCGGAGTTAGGCTCTATGATAATACCGAGCCTTTTTCTTTCCTTGTTCCCAAGATAAGCAGCAGCAAGCAAAACCCAAATAATCCCGATAACTTGCACCGGTATTATAGGGTTATAGAGGCTTGTAACATCAACGCTAAGCGCCGTAGCCGCTCTTATGGTAGGACCGCCCCAAGGCATCAAGTTCATAACCCCGGCTCCAAGCCCTGCTATAGCTGCAAGGTATACCCGTTTCATACCCAAAGCGTTATATATCGGAAGCAACGCCGATACGGTAATCAGAAATGTAGTGGCTCCTGAACCATCCATGTGAGAACATATTGCAACAATGGCAGTACCTACGGCCAGTTTTAACGGATCTCCGCCAGAAACCTTAATAACTCCCTTGATCACCGGGTCAAACATCCCTGCTTCGTACATCACTCCGAAGAATAGTATTGCAAAAGTCAACATAATACCGGTACTGGCAATACTGCTAATACCTTTGGTCATGAACTCGGAGACTTCACTAATACTGAATCCTGCTAACAAAGCAATGACAAAAGGAACAACTACTAAACAAAAATGAACCGTGGCTTTTTTTGTTATCACTAAAATCAGCAATATCAGAATTGTGAGTAAACCCAATAAAGCAAGCATCTGTATCCCTCCTTAAAAAGTTTTTCCGCGCGGTTACTATAAATATAAGCAAGTCTCGTGCCAACTTTATTAGGTAGTAGATACCCACTTTTAATATCCGGACTTCTCAAAATTGATAAATGAAAAAGCGTGCTAGTATGATTTTATTGTTACAGTAGTCCTTAGCGAATTCTCATTTTTGCAAAATAATGTCGGATTATATTATTATTGAGAAACATCTTTCATTTTACGATATAAACTGGCTAAAGATATTCCTAATTCTTTGCATATCCTCCTCTTACCTTCTAGGTCATTTCCATACACCTTGAGCGCATTTTCTATTATTTCCTTTTCAAATTTGTTCACCATTACCCCAAGGTTGTCTATTTGCCCGTATGAAGCCTCCCAAATACTCATCTTTTCTCTGATCCTTTCAGGCAAATGATTGGGAAGGATTCTTTCTCCGTTATCCAGCATGTTGCAGGCAAATTCTATAGCATTTTTCAATTGTCTAATGTTTCCCGGCCAATCATAATTTAAAAATATTTCTTTAACTTCTTGAGAAAAAAAACCCTCTGGAATCTTATGGTCCAAATATTGTTCAGCAAAATAGCTTGCCAGCGTCAATATATCCATGTTTCTTTCCCGCAGGGGGGGCAAGGTTATCTGAAAAACATTTAGACGATAGAATAAATCCTGTCTAAAACGTTCTTTTTCAACCATCTTTTCAATGTCTTGATTTGTTGCAGAAATAATCCGGACATCAACAATATCCTCACTAATTCCCCCTATCCGCCTTACTTTTTGCTCCTGTAGTACCCTCAGCAATTTGGCCTGTAACTCAAAACCCATATCACCAATCTCATCAAGGAACAGTGTTCCGCCATCTGCTAGCTGAAATAGACCTGCCTTGCCCCCTTTCTTGGATCCGGTAAAAGCTCCCTCAGCATAACCAAATAATTCGCTTTCCAATAAATTAGCGGGAATTGCCGCACAATTTACGGCAACAAAAGCATTATGCTTTCTGGGACTCAGATTATGAATGCCCTGTGCCAGAAGTTCTTTACCGGTACCGCTCTCACCACTTATTAAAATATTTGAATTATTCAACGAGGCTCTTTCCGCCAGAGATATTGCCTTTCTAAAAGCTGGGGAATAGCCTTTTAACATGTCCAAAGTATATCTTGCCTTAAAGATTTGCCCGACTGTTCCCTGTAAGTATTCCAACCTGTTTTGGGCCTTTTTTAACTCTTTGGAAAGTTTTTTAACCTCTGTTATATCTTTGACAATTGAAACCCCACCTATAATCTTTTCATTCACATGTATAGGTGCCATGTCAACAACATATTCAACTGTACCGACTCTACGATATACCCCCGACAAAGGTTTGCCCGATTTAATAACACTGGGAAGCATAGCTCCGGGACGAGCTATATGAAGAGGTTTTCCTAATACCTCCTCCTTCTCCATCCCAATTATCCTTAAATACTCTTTATTAACATACTGAATAATTGCATCCTGGTCTGCAATTAGTAACCCATCCCCCAGAGCATCAAAGACATTTATTGACCATTTTTTGAGCGAATGAGGATCTAACAGCGTTCCCTTTGACACAATAACACCACCTTTATGCCAGAATCAGCTAATTCAACAATTAATTATTAAATTTTTTGGCATAACACAATCGGTACAAAGTCCTCTGTTTTCAAGCTGGCTCCGCCAACCAGAGCACCGTCGATATCCGATTGTGACATTAACTCCTTAATATTTGAGGCCTTAACACTGCCTCCATAGAGGATACGGGTTTTCTCAGCAGTAGCACTATCCCATCTTTCCTTGATTATTTCTCTTATTTTCTTGATAACATCCTCTGCGTCATTAGCAGTTGCCGTTTGGCCCGTACCGATTGCCCAGACAGGCTCATAGGCAACAACCACTCCTTTCATTTCTTCAGCCGAAAGACCGACCAGGGAATCCAACAGTTGTTCTTTGACAACCTGCATGGTTTTCCCTTTGTTCCTTTCCTCCAGAACCTCTCCTACACATAACACAACGTCCAAGCCCTTTTTCAGTGCCATTCTAACCTTTTTATTAATTTCTTCATTTGTCTCCCTGAAAATCATCCTTCTTTCGGAATGTCCAAGAATAACGTAGTTACAACCGCAATCCAGAAGCATGTCAGCCGATATTTCCCCGGTATAAGCACCCTTTTCCTCCCAGTGCATATTCTGCGCCCCCAGCTTTATTGCTGAATCTTTCAAAAGCTCACCTGCCGAGGCAAGGGACGTGAAAGGAGGACAAACCAGGACATCGACCCCGTCAATATCCCACAGCTCCTTAACGAGTCCTTGAAGAACCTTGAGCGTTTCAGATGGGGTTTTATTCATTTTCCAGTTTCCGGCAATCATTGGTTTTCGCATCTTTTTAATCTCCTCTTTCTATTCTACTTCTTGAATTCTACTACCGTTACTCCATGTCCTCCCTCATTATATCCGCCCATCCGATGTGATTTGACGTTGTGATGGGTTTTTACCAATTCTGTGATAGCGGCACGTAACGCACCTGTCCCTTTCCCATGTATGAGATAAGCTTGGGGAAGGCCCGCCAAGCAAGCATCGTCCAAGTATTTCTCTGTCTCCGCAAGAGCCTCGTCAACAGTCAGCCCCCGCAAATCAAGTTCACTTTTAATTTCCCGTGCTTTGCCGGCAACAATCCCGCCGACTCCCGAAACGGTATTTTCCTCTTTTTCCTTGACCATCGGTATCTTTCTTAAATCCCGAGCCTTCACCGTCAATTTCATGATACCGGCCTGTACCAAAACCTCATCATCGTTTTTGGCTTTTTGTAAGACCTGGGCCTTTTGATTAAGCCTGCCGATAATAACCATATCTCCCGGCTCCAGGGTTTTTATGTCAATGGTTTCTCCCTTTTCCAAGGACTTGGTTTCTTCTCTCAATTCGTTTTCCTTGTGACGCAAGCTGTCGCGAATCTTTTGCATTTCACCCAGCTCTTCTTGTAATGAAGGAGCATTTTTTAGCGAAGTGCGAAATTCCTTTAAAGACGATTCGCTTTCCCGGCGGGCCTTGGCAACGATTTCCAAGGCCTCATCCTTGGCTTTTTGCAGCATTTGTTGTGATTTTACAGCTAACTCTTTTTCCTTTCTTTCCAGCTCTAATAATTTACCCTTTGCCATTCTTTTAAGGTCTTCCGCTTCCCGGCGATCCTTTTCCGATAAAAGCTGATTGGTTTCCAGATTCTCAATGAGGTCGGCTACCCTGACCTCCTCCCGGGAAAGGAAGCCCCGTGCCCTTTCCACGATATCAGCGGACAAGCCAAGGCGCCGCGATATCTCAAAGGCGTTGCTCTTACCCGGAACACCTGTTAAGAGCCGATAAGTAGGCTGTAAGGTCTGAACATCAAACTCTACACTGGCGTTTTCCACCCGCTCATGATTATACGCAAAACTCTTTAACTCGCTGTAATGTGTTGTAGCAATAACCTTTACACCGTCTTGGATCATTTGCTCAAGAATAGCCATGGCTAATGCCGCACCCTCGGTAGGATCGGTGCCCGCCCCTAATTCGTCCAACAGCACCAAAGATTGTTCGTCCATGCCCTGAAGGATGCTGACAATATTCGTCATGTGAGAAGAAAAGGTGCTTAATGACTGCTCAATACTCTGCTCATCACCGATATCCGCATACACATTCCTAAACACCGCCACTTCCGTGCCGGTTTGTGCCGGAACGTGCAGCCCTGCTTGGGCCATCAAGGTAAACAAACCTACTGTTTTTAAGGTTACGGTTTTACCACCCGTATTAGGGCCTGTTATCACCAGCGCATCGAAATCATAACCAAGGTTTATCGTAATCGGGACAACCTCACCCCTAATCAAAGGATGCCTACCTTGGATGATTTTTATCCGTCCCCGGTCATTGAGCAAAGGTTGTCCGCAATCCAGTTCTGCACTGAGCTTGCCGCGGGCCAGGATGAAATCAAGCAGAGCTAACGCCTCCAGCATGTCTAACAGTTCCTGGCGATGACTTTCGACCAATACTGTAAGCTCCCGTAAGATTCTAATTACCTCTGTCCTTTCCATTGCTTCATACCGCTGGACCTCATTGTTGACCTCAACCACGGCCATGGGCTCAATAAAAAGCGTGGCACCGCTGGCCGATTGGTCATGAACCAAACCCGGCACATACTGCCTGTATTCCTGTTTAACCGGCAAAACGTATCTGTCGTTTCTGATGGTTATCAGCATATCCTGTAAATACTTCTGCACTTCGGCAGATCGCACCATTCCCTCCAGCTTTTCTCTAGCCCTACCCTGCAAACTCCGCAGCTGTTTTCTGATGCGAGCCAACTCTTTCGAAGCATTATCGTCGATTTCCCCTTCCTGGGTTATCGTTTTTTTGATCCTGTTTTCCAAGCCCGGCAGGTTACAAAGCATTTGAGCATATATCGCTAGCTTAGAATATTTTTTTCCTTCATCAGAGAAAAACTTCTTGATCCTTCCGGCGGCAATGAGGGTATCATAGAGCCGCAAGAACTCCCCAGGATCGATAATCCCTCCTGCCTCCGCTTTGCGCAAAGCCGGATGAAGATCACTGACCCCACCCATAGTAAACCCGGGATGCAGCCTGACAATCTCCCTGGCTTCGGTAGTTTCGGCTTGTCTTTCTTCAATATATTCCAAGTCCCCCGAAGGGTCTAAGACTCGCGCCAAGGCTTTTCCCAAGGAGGATGAACAACTTTTTGTCAGCATTTCAATTATCTTATCGTATTCCAGCTTATGCAGGATCTTTTTATCCACGTTAAACCCCGCCTTTCTTTAACCTGCTTAATCAAACAACGCCGCGAAAATAGTGGCCGCCGGTGCAGCCCTCCGGTGCCAGTTCATTCAATATTTTATTGCTTTCCTCTAATAAAATGTATTCCGGGCCCATTTTCTTTACCCTCTTTATTTCTCTGGAATAGGTCGCCACTACACTTTTTACCCAATAAGGGCTCTCTCTTTTGGCCTCGATCCGCAAGACATCAACACCTGTTTTAAGGATTTGGGGCAAACGTTCCACCACATTAAGTGTCTTGGCATTATATACCCTCATCCTACAGGATTCGTCCATTTCTAAAGGAAAGACCATTTTCATTCTATCCAGCAAGCCGTAAGGCTTCTTTTCACAAGGCCTCCGACACTCATGCTCGTCACTCTTTCTCCCCAGGGCATTACCCACAGCACAATGCTCGGTTATCATCAAAGGCAGTCTGCCATGTATGAGGCATTCCGTACCCACGTGACCAATATACATAATTTTTTTAATCTGTTCCAGTGTCAATTCCGGGGACAGTGTCACCCGAGCCACGGAAAAGCTATCCTGGAACAATTTAATAGTATAATCGTTGAAGATATTCAAGGTGTAATCGGCTATTAGTCCCTTGATGCCCATTTCTTTGGCAATCTGCAGTACTCCCGGGTTCCCGGCCAAAAACCCGTCCACACCGGCTTCTAAACCCTGCTCACAAACAGCTTGTATTTCCTTTTCATTTTTTTCATGAAACAGGTACGGCAACTGTAAAACAGCGCGGACTCCCCGTTCATGACATGATTTAACGGCCTTGTGATACTCTTTAAGACTTATTCCTTCTCTGCCTCGCAGTCTCTCGCCGCCAAAGTATATGACACCTGCTCCACTTTCCGCTGCGGCACGCAACGAAGACATATCCCCTACCGTTACCGCAAGCTCTGTTGTCTTGCGCCTTATCGGTTTGTTGGGAATGTTCCTTTTCAAAACTTCCAAGCGTTTACGATAAAGATTTTCGCTTACCTCAGGCTTCTTATATACCACCAATCTTTGCTCATCAAGGATTTCCACAGCCCTGCGCCGCAAATCGTTGAGTTCACTGACAGGAACCATCAAGCCATCCCCGCCTTCGACCTTTAAATCGCGCAAATAATAAATGCTGTTCCCCAGCCTTGCCAGCTGTTTTGTGATAACCTCCCTGGTGATCGGCTGTTTTTTGGCCTTTTCCACAATATATCTTCCTTGAACCGTTGCCTGAAAGCCGTTATTGTCTCGTGCCGACATCAGCAAAGGCTCTCCCTTTGTAATTTCCAAGCTAATATCAAGAGGATATTTTTTAAGCCCTCCTCTTTCCGCAAAAGTCTTGCCGGCCTTTTCAACCAGAGCAATATCCATGGTTTTGAAGATCCGGTCTCCGGTGTATGGTGTACCGTCATTTATCCGAAAGGAAACCCTGCCGCCTTCGGCCATTTCTATGTTTTCCTTTCCTTTCCACAAGCCTTTAATCTCACCTGCAATGCGTCCTCCCTTTGTTACCCAAATCTCGTACCCGTCCCCTACCCGCAAGGGGTTTTCTAAATCTACCGTGACCTCCTTGCTTCCCCTATCATACGAAACGACTCTCCCAATGAATAGGCCTCTATTGTTGGGACGCTGATAGCTCATTAGGTGAATTCCCGGTCGTTGAAGGTAATACCCTGTTGTAAAGCCGCGGTTAAAAACCTGCTCCAATTCTTTTTCCGCTTCGGGCGGCAAGTAGTTTTCTTCGTCGGCAATTGCATCCAGGGCTTGGCGATAATTTCTGATTACGGTCGCCACATATTCCGGCCTTTTCATCCTTCCTTCCACCTTCACAGAGTCAATACCTGCCTCTTTAACCTCAGACAAATATTTGAGCATATTCAAATCCTTAGGTGACAGGAGATATCCGCTTGTTATTTCCTTACCTTCGTCTTCGACCAAGGTATAGGGTAAACGACATGGTTGAGCACAACCGCCACGGTTTCCGCTCCTCCCACCTACCATACTGCTCATCAGACACTGCCCGGAATAGGAAACACACAAGGCCCCATGAACAAATGCCTCCAAGGGTAGATCCGATTTTTCTTTGATTAGTCTGATATTCTCCAGGGAAACCTCCCTGGCTAATATCGCCCGAGAAAAACCTTCGTTTTGTAAGAAGCGGACTCCGGCCGCATTATGAATCGTCATCTGTGTGCTGGCATGTATCTCCATCTCGGGAAACAAATGCTTGGCGACAAGGGCAACACCTAAATCCTGCAGAATCACGGCATCAATATCTATTGAATACAATTGGAAAAGGTAAGCAAAAAGCTCTTCATACTCGCTATTATCTATCAACGTATTCACCGCCGCATATACCTTCACGTTATGAAGATGGGCATATCTGACTGCCTCCGTCAGTTCGCTGTCATTAAAGTTTTCCGCATACCGACGAGCACTGAATACCTTTCCCCCTAAATAAACGGCATCAGCCCCATTTTGCACGGCTGCTCTCAATGACTCCAGAGTACCTGCCGGCGCTAAAAGCTCAGGGCCAAAACGAGCGGACATTGAAATACCCCCTATTCCTGTTTCAGTCCAAAAGACGCGGGTTGCCCCGCGCCTCTTCATTTCTACTGGTTTCATCCCTCTGCTTAGTTCCTGCTGACCCGAGTCAGACCGGAACAGGGTATAAATTTTACCCCCTTTTGCTCCAGACAATCAAGCACAAGGTTCATTCCCAAAGAATCACTTGCCATATGCCCGGCGATAATGACATTGACATGGTTTTTCTCAGCAGTCTTCCTGTTTTTCTCACTGATATGCATACCTACCACTGTACCAATGCCGGCAGCTGCCAACTTCGCAAAGGCATCATCCGGACCCCCTGTTCCTCCGGTCATATCAACGAAAATTTTTCCGGTCCGCCTTTTCTCAGAACCTACCACGATTTTCGGACCCGAACCGGTTTCCATTGCCCTTTGGTATTCTGGGATTTTCCTTAATAACTCTATAACATCGCCCAGTGTTTCGGGCACTTTTTCTTCAAATACATGTGTCAGGAAAGTATTGACCATATTATCGGCGGGAGTATGAACGCACATCAAAGGGAATCCCAACAACCGGGCGGCATCGACGGCACGGTTATGATTAAGCGGCATCAGGTTTCGTTCAACCTCGCTGATTCGCGAAGTAAGAATACCTTCCGCCACGTTTATCGGAATACCCATCCCTGCTAGAATGTCCTCCTGCATATGCATAACCCTGTACAAAGCAGCCAGAGCTTTACCCTCAGGATGGTGAGACAAGACCAAGTCGATCTTCTCCCCCTTTTCTCGCAAACGATCGGCCAAAACGATTTCAGGGGCCTCCATGTCGATTCCTACCAGTACGCTTGATACCTCTTGCTCGGGATCTCCATTTAGAATACGCGTATCATTATATGGATTGGTCAGCCTTTCAAGATCAAAGAATTTCTTTTCCTCATTCTTCAGTTCTTCATATTGTTTTTTCGTCAAGTCAAGGGTCCGCGTCACTTCTTCGAAGGGGCGAGGATCATTCTTTCTGCCCAGTTCTACTACCATGCGGTAAAGATCTATTAGCTTCATCGATTGACCTCCAAAATATTTAATTATTTTTATCCTCATCCAACAGCTTGATTAAGGCTTCATAATCCTCCCGTAAGCGAAACAATTCGTCGGTAATATTAACGGCCGATAAAACAGCGACTTTACTAAGCGGAAGGTGTGGATTTCTCATTTCTATTTGCCTCATTTTCTCATCAACAAAGGCAGCAACCCTTTCGATATGACGGGGAGCAGCATTCCCTTTAATGGTGTACTCGTCATGGTGGATCTTTACCTTGACCCGGTTAACTTTCTCCTTCGCGCTCATACCAAACCCTCCTCCGAAAGTTTCATGCTTTCCTAATCGAAGCTCCAAAATCCTTGCTCAAAGCTAAGAGAATGTTGTCATGCAAGACATTCACTTCTTCGTCCGTCAAGGTCTTATCTTCGGCCTGCCAGGTCAAGGAAAACGCCAAACTCTTATACCCCTCTTGTACCTGTTTTCCTTGGTAAAGGTCAAATAACCCGACGCTGTGCAAAAGCTCGCCCCCAGCCTCCGTGATAATCCTGGCAACCTCTGCTGCCTCCGCCGTTTCGGGCACAAGCAAAGCAAGATCACGAACTACAGCCGGATATTTAGCTATGGGCTGATACCTCATACTTTTCGCAGCTTCCTCAACCAAAAGACCGATTTCTATTTCCATAACGATCGTTCTCTGCTCCAGGGAATAATTGTCCATAACCTCAGGGTGCACCTCTCCTATATATCCCACTTCCCGCCCGTTAAGCATTACCAGCGCCCCCCGATTAGGATGGAGCCAAGAAAGCTCTTTAACAGGGCGATAAACCTGTCCGGTGATGCCTAACCCTGCAAAAAGATTTTCCAGTATCCCTTTAAGATAATAGAAGTCATATCTCATTTCACTTTCCAGCCAAGTTTTTTCTCTTTTACCGGTAACCGCCGCGCCCAAGACCCACTTTTCCTCAGGAAGGGAATCAGTGCCGGGCAGATAAACCTTGCCGATTTCACTGAACCGGAGGTTCCTGTTCTGTTTATGCAGATTCTTTCTTACCGTGTCCAAAAGCCCCGGCAACAAAGTTGTTCGCATGGCTTTTTGTTCCTCAGACAAGGGGTTCTTTAACAACACCGCCTTGCGAAGATGATGCCCTTCAGACAGCCTCATCATATCAAAGTTACGCGGATTAATAAAGCTGTAATTTATAATATCGTACATGCCTGCGGACAGCATTATCCTGCTGATATCACGACGCACGAGCTGCTCTTTTGATTTCGAACCCTGGGTGGTTTCCCCGCAAGGCAGAGTCGTCGGTATTTTATCATAACCATAAAGCCTTGCAACCTCCTCGATCAAATCGACCTCCGCCACCAGATCACGGCGATAGGAAGGCGGTATAACCTGCCACTTGCCATCTTCCTTGTTTAGTGTTGTGATCCTCAACGCAGAGAGTATCTCTTCGACTTTCCCTTCCGCTATCTCCGTGCCCAATAACCCATTTATCCTCGCCAGCCTCAACTCGATAGGCTTTCTTTCCTGTACAACAGGATAACAGTCGACATTGCCTTCAACAGCTTCGCCGGCACCCAACTCGACCAACAACTCTACTGCCCGGTCGGCAACAGAACTGAGCTGCTCTACCTCAATACCTTTTTCAAAGCGCAATGACGCTTCCGAACGCAAACCCAGGGCATGAGATGTTCTCCTGATATTAGAACCCTTAAAAGCTGCCGCTTCCAACAAAATGTTCACAGTCTTATCCGTGATTTCCGTATCCAATCCGCCCATCACACCTGCCAAACCAACAGCCCTTTCGGCATCGGCAATAACGAGCATCTCCGCTGTCATAACCCGTTTCTGTCCATCCAGGGTCACTAAATCTTCGCCCTCAACAGCCCGGCGGACAATGATGCGGTTTCCCTTCAACGTATCATAATCGAAAGCATGCAACGGCTGCCCTGTCTCCATCATGACATAATTTGTTACATCAACGATATTATTGATTGGTCTGATCCCTGATGCTGTCAAACGCTGCTGCAACCACAAGGGAGAAGGTGCCGGCTTAATGTTTTTTACAATCCTGGCCACATACCTTGAACAGAGTTCAGTATCCAGTATATCCACCGTAGCCAGTTTTGCACATTCACCGCCCTCTTTACTCTCCGCAACAGTCGCCAGCTTTAAAGCCCCTCCTGTCAAGGCCGCAACCTCTCGGGCCACGTTATTCATACCCAAACAATCGGCACGATTAGGGGTCAGCTCAAGTTCCAACACGATATCATCCCATCCCAGAGCAACAGCAATATCGCATCCTACCTCCACTTCTTGCGGCAAAATGTATATACCGTCCTCCTGCTCAGGCAGCACTTCATTATCCTCAATTCCCATTTCTCCGGGAGAACACAGCATCCCCTCGGAGACAATACCCCTCAGTATTGTTTCCTCTATTCTTTTCCCTCCTGCCAACAGAGCTCCACAGACCGCGACAGGAACCTTTTGACCCGGTTCTACATTTGTTGCCCCGGTCACTATTTCAAGCATATTTTCTCCGATATCGACACGACAAATACACAGCTTATCGGCCTGGGGATGAGGCATGATTTCTTTGATTAGTCCTACAACTACTCCTCGAATCTCTTTCTTCAGATACTCTATATTCCCGACCTCCACGCCGGACATTGTTATTTTATCCGCCAGCTCCTCAGGACTCATCTTGATTTCTACTAATTCATTTAACCATTTCCAGGATACACGCATCTAAATTACCTCCTAAAACTGACTTAACAGCCTGACATCATTTTCAAACAAGAGTCTCAAATCATCCAAGCCATACTTCAGCATGGCAATCCTTTCTACACCCATACCGAAAGCAAACCCACTGACTTCTTCCGGGTCGTATCCACTCATCCTTAAGACATTGGGATGAACCATACCGGAGCCTAATATTTCTAACCAACCGGTATATGAACACGTCCGACAACCTTTCCCACCGCAAATGATACAGGAGATATCCACCTCCGCACTGGGCTCGGTGAAGGGAAAGAAGCTGGGCCGCAAACGAATGAGACGGTCTTTTCCAAACATTTCCCGGGCAAAACTCAGTAATGTTCCCTTTAAATCGCTGAATCTGATATTCTTATCTACCACCAGTCCCTCTACTTGATGAAACATCGGTGAATGTGTGGCATCGTCATCACGACGGTAGACCTTACCGGGAGCAATGATCTTAATAGGTACCTGAGGCCTCATCTTTTCCATCGTCCTAGCCTGTACCGGGGAAGTCTGACTTCTCAAAAGCACCTCGGAGGTAATATAGAAGGAGTCTTGCATATCTCTGGCCGGATGATCTTTAGGAATATTCAGCGCCTCAAAATTATAATAATCGAGTTCTATTTCCGGTCCTTCCTCAACCTTATAGCCCATCCCCTGAAAAATCTCTTCTATCCTGTCAAATACAAGATTAAGAGGATGCCTTCTTCCCGTTTCATGTACACTACCGGGCAAAGTAACATCAATCTTCTCCTTTTCCATGCGGAATATAAGCTCCCGGGCCTTCAATTCCTCGGAAAACCGGTTGAATCTTTCTTCCAGGCTATCCCTTATTTCATTGGCTAGCTTGCCGATTGCGGGTCTTTCCTCGGCGGAAAGCTGACCCATACCCCGCAGTATTTTCGTCAGTTCGCCCTTTTTACCCATGTACTTAATTCTCAAATCTTGCAGTTCACCGACAAAAGAGCACTGTCGCAGTTCATTTTCCGCTTTTTCTTTTAACATCTTTAGTTCTTCTCGCATCATTGTCCTCCTGTTAACAAGAATAATAATCCCACCGGGAACCATGTTGTTTTAAACAATAAAAAAACCTTCGTCACCCCACAGGGACGAAAGCATATTCCGCGGTACCACCCTAATTAATCCACATTCTGGATTCTCTCACAGCCCGTAACGAAGGCCAACCGGCAAGTCCTACTCTTGAATTTCAGTCTTGCAACTCCCGGATGAAATATCTTTTCGTCATCTTAATGAGGCTTTCAGTCCCGACCTCATTCCCTGTTTAAGACGGCTAAAGGACTTCCGTTCATCGTCATTACCCACACTATTGCTTCTCTTTTAGGGGAATTATACCATATCACCTACACTGCTAGCAAGAGCCGCCCTGCCTTAAAATTTCATAGATAACAATGCTCCCTGCTACAGCAGCATTTAGCGATTCAGCGCCCTGCAAAAGCGGTATTCTTACCCTCTTGTCAACCGTTTCAGGTATCACAGTTTTTAAGCCTTCTCCTTCACTCCCCACGATAACCGCAACCTTGTCCTCGTACGTGCCAGAATGATACTCCAGCTCACCTTCCAGGTCGCAGGCTACAAGCTGGTAAGCGTGGCTCCTGCACCATTCCCTAACTTCCGGCCAGTTTACACCGGTAATCAACGGTACATGAAAAATACCGCCCATCGTCGAACGCACACACTTCCCGTTCCAGGGATCCACTGTTTCAGGCAGGCAAATAACGGCTGCAACACCGGCCGCCCAGGAAGTGCGGATCAACGTCCCAAGATTTCCAGGGTCACTGATTCCATCGACTATTAAAAGTAACCTTCTCTTTGTTATCTGTTCAAGCACGGATAAGCCTGCACCTTTCTTTTTAACAACAGCAACCACACCCTGAGGTGTCTTTGTTTCAGCAAGTTCCCTCATCACGGGACTTTCAACCTTACAACAGCATTCTAGTCCTTTTGCCGTTTCATAGAGCTCAAGCTGTCGCAGTAATTGCCTACCACGCTCCGATAGTTCCAACGATTCATCGTAGAATACCTCTTTGATTTTTTCGGCCTTCAAAGCTTCCTCAGTAAGCCTAATCCCCTCAATAAGGTATTCCCGGGTAGAATCACGGTACTTTTTCATTCTCAGTTTTTTGTTTTCCTTAATTGCCCGGTTATGAGCCGAACTGATGCTTTTCAAAGATCTCACCCTTTTTCATTTATGAGTGCTTGGCCCGTAAGTATCAAAAAGATGACCTCTTGACAGTCATCTTTTTAATATCTTATTCGGTTCTTATTGATTTTCCTTTGCCACTGCTACCAACTGGCTAAAAGCCTGCATATCATTCACGGCCATATCTGCCAATATCTTACGATTAACCGCCACATCGGCTTTTTTCAAGCCGTTGATGAAGCGAGAGTATGACATTCCGTTCATACGGGTTGCAGCATTGATCCTGGTTATCCATAGTTTGCGAAAATCTCCCTTGCGTTTTTTGCGGTGAGCATATGCATACGCAAGCGACTTCATAACCTGTTCATGAGCCGGCCTGTATAATTTGGATTTAGCCCCACGGTAACCCTTGGCTAGTTTCAGTACTTTCTTATGTTTACGGTGAGCGGCAAACCCACCTTTTACTCTTGCCATAGTAATAACCTCCTCACGAGTCTCTTCCAACTCTACTTGTACGGTATTAGTTTTTTAACACGCTGAGCATCGGCAGCAGACATGATGGCTGCCTTCCTCAGGTTGCGCTTTCTTTTTGCCGACTTCTTTGTTAATATATGACTCTTAAAGGCATGGTTTCTCTTAATTTTGCCACTCCCTGTAAGATTAAAGCGTTTTGCGGCACCACGATGGGTTTTCATTTTTGGCATGTGGTATACCCCCCTCCCTATTGTTCTACTTCGGTGATAGAATCATGGTCATATTTTTACCTTCTAATTTGGGATTCTTCTCTACTGTAGCCATATCTTTGACAACGGCAGCTACACGCGTCAACAATTCCCGACCGAGTTCCGGATGAGATAACTCTCTTCCCCTGAACATAATCGTAACCTTCACCTTATCACCGGCCTCAAGAAAGCGAATAGCATTTCTAGTTTTGACATTAAAATCATGATCTTCAATATTAGGCCGTAGCTTAACTTCCTTGACACTGATAATATGCTGCTTTTTGCGAGCTTCTCTTTCCCGTTTGCTCTGTTCATACTTGTATTTGCCAACATCCATGATTTTACACACAGGCGGCCGGGCATGAGGAGCAACCTCTACCATATCCAAACCCCTTTCGACCGCAATCTTAAGGGCTTCTTTGGGCGAAAGTACTCCTAATTGTTCTCCTTTGTCATCGATCAAGCGCACCTCTTTGGCTCTTATCTCCTCATTAACCCTAAAATCATCCTTACTAATAAAACTTCACCTCCACACAATTTGAACTTCCCCGATAAATAGGAAAAAAGCGGATGACACCATCCGCTTATAAATTCAATCCGCCTTGATAAATCCGGCAATCCCAGCCCATCAAAGTTTTCATTGAACCTTAACAACTAAAAGCGCCGTAAGGTGAGAAGCGGACGGCTTCTACTTAATATCTGTATTCCTGAAACAGTATACCAGTTATAACCTTAACCTGTCAATAAAAACCCGCGTTCTTGTGTTCATTTTTTAAGCACGTGCTGCTATCTCCTGCAGAAGTTCTTGCTTAAATTCCACAAAATCGACCGTACCTTTATCTCCTTCTCCCCTTTTACGCAGGGCAACATTCCTGTTTTCTTCTTCCTTATCGCCGATAACGAGCATATATGGTATTTTCTCCAATTGTGCCTCCCTAATCTTAAAACCTATTTTTTCGCTACGCTTATCTATCTCCACTCTGACCCCATCTTTTGATAATTCCCGGGCTAATTCATCGGCATATCCAAGCTGTCTTTGGGTTATGGGCAGTATTTTTACCTGTACGGGCGCTAACCAGCAAGGAAATGCCCCGGCATAATGCTCCGTTAAAATAGCAATAAACCTTTCAATACTGCCAAAGGCCACCCGGTGTATCATGACCGGGCGATGCTTTTGTCCGTCTTCTCCGATAAAGGTCAGATCAAACTTTTCCGGCATTTGGAAGTCCAATTGGATAGTACCACATTGCCACGTCCTGCCGATAGAGTCTCTAAGATGAAAGTCGATCTTGGGACCATAAAAAGCACCGTCTCCCGGATTAATTTTGTAAGCCATTCCCTTTTCCTGCAGGGCCTGCTCCAAGGCCGCCGTTGCCGCTTCCCAATCCTCATCGGAACCCATGGCCTTTTCCGGTTTAGTGGATAATTCCACATGATATTCAAATCCAAACAACCTATACACCGAATCCACAAGGTCAATTACGCCCTTTATTTCTTCTGTCATCTGCTCTCTAAGCATATAGATATGGGCATCGTCTTGGGTAAAGCTGCGGACACGCATCAGACCGTGCAAAGCACCGGATAGCTCATGCCTGTGCACAAGCCCCAATTCAGCCGTGCGGATTGGAAAATCTCGATAGCTGTGCAGCTCAGCGTTATATACCAGCATGCTTCCCGGACAGTTCATGGGCTTAATGGCATAATCCTCTTCATCAATAATCGTCGTATACATATTCTCACGGTAATGGTGCCAGTGCCCCGAACGTTCCCACAGCTGGCGGTTCAAGATAATCGGTGTCTTTATTTCCTGGTACCCCCATTGTTGGTGAATTAAACGCCAATAGCTTTCCAGTTCGTTACGGATAACCATGCCCTTCGGAAAGAAAAAGGGAAATCCGGGACCTTCCTCCAGCAAGGTAAACAGCTTCAATTCTTGCCCCAACTTACGATGGTCACGTTTTTTTGCTTCTTCGATACGGAAGATATACTCATCCAACTCGGATTTCTTTGTAAAAGATGTCCCGTATACCCGCTGCAGCATTTTATTCTTTTCACTGCCACGCCAATACGCTCCCGCCAGGCTCAAAAGCTTAATTGCCTTGACCTTACCCGTGCTGGGAAGGTGCGGACCGGCGCACAAGTCGATAAACTCACCTTGCTTGTACAAAGAAATTTCCGCGTCCTCAGGCAAATCATTAATTAGTTCTACCTTGTAGTCTTCTTTCTTGTCAGAAAAGAATTCGATAGCCTCTTCCCTCGCCAGGGTCTGCCTTTCCAAAGGCAAATCTTCTTTGATGATTTTCCTCATCTCTTCTTCGATCTTCTCTAAATCAGCAGGTGTAAATTTATGTTCCGAATCGAAATCATAATAAAAGCCGTTCTCGATGGCCGGTCCTATCCCCAACTTTGTTCCGGGATACAGTCGCAGCACCGCTTGGGCCAGAATATGTGAGCTCGTATGTCGAAAGGCCTGCTGTCCCTCTTCGTCGGCAAAGGTGAATATTTCCAGCGTCCCATCCTCTTCAACAGGCACCGACAAGTCGACCATGTTTCCATTAAACTTAGCCACCAATGCGTTTTTCGCCAATCCTTTACTTATTCCTGCAGTGATTTCAATAATTTTGGTCCCCGCAGGGTACTCCACCGTTGAGCCGTCTTTCAAAGTTATTTTCACCAAAACCAGATGCCTCCCATCCTCTTAATAATTATCAGGCAAGACCGCCAAAACACACAAAACCCCGTCCCTTGAGGGACGAGGCTAATAACCCGCGGTTCCACCCTTCTTGAAAGAAATATTCAAACCAATTTCTTTCCTTCTCAAACCCGTTAACGCCGGTCTACGCCTTTTTTTACTCGTTTGCAAACAATATGTTTCCTTTCAAAAAAGAAGCTCCCGGGTGGTTTTACCGCATTCTTTCCCAGTCGTACTCTCAGCCAAAGGTACGCCTCTCTGTGAGAAAACCTTATCAGTGCGGTGAATTGTCCCGTTCATAGCCGATATATATACTGATTTAAAAAAATTATATGATACGAAAGGACTGATGTCAACCTTACAACCAGGGTATTTTGTCGGTATCATCGCCTCTTAATACCGGGATTAGCTTTTTCTGCAGAGGCTGGGGCACCTCCTTCAGCTTTAGTTCGTCAACTCTTTGGATACGCGCCGTATCAATCCGCAATCTCTCCGCCAACTCCTTGGCCGTATAGCCCCGATTCTTGCGCAGATCCTTGACCTTTTTATTTTTGAAACCAAACCTGCCAAACAACATGCATCCCCTCCCCACATTTCTATCTTGAGAATGCAAATACAGTGATTATTCCCTGTACTATTCCGATTACGAAACCCAACACGGCACCCAACAGTTCAATATGCTTTAACTCTGTCCGTGCCAGCTGATAGGTCAGTTCTTCCAATCTTGCCATGTCAAATGATAAGACTTTTTCCTCAACAATTTCATATATCTCAGTCTTTATTTCTAGAAAATCACTTTCCTGCAATACCTTACCCGGATTGTCCAAAAAGTTTATGACCTCTTGGTATAATACCTTACCGGCATAATCCGCAATATTCTGCTGTATAGCCAATGGTATGACAAAAGGAATACGGTTTATTATGTGCTCACAAACATAACCCTGGATTTTTTGCGCTATTTTTTCTTTAATGTTATCTTTTCTTAAGCTTGAAGCCACATCATCCCCGGTAATCAACTCAGTACTGACGATACCGGCCAGAGCAGCCGCAATATCGTTCTTTCTCTTTGGTATTAAACCCTGGAAGCCCCACCCTAAAACAGGTATGCGAAGCTTCGCATACGGCCTAAAAAGCAGTTTGATTGCTATGACATTTGTTATCCAACCGATACAAGAACCAACCAGACCCATAAAAATAATTAAAACAGCAATGTTGAACTCCATTATTTTCACCTGACCCTTACCCTGTCAAAATACCAGAGAAAACAAAAAGAAGCAAGCTAATTTTTAGCCGCTTCCCACCTATGCCGCTTCTCATCTGCACTTATCGCACCCCTCACAAATATAGACTCTTCTACCGAATACATTTTGAATCGTCCTAATTGTCTCCTTGACCTCAACATCTTTTTCCAAGTGCAGCTCTATCTTTTTGGGTGCAAGGGTAATCAGGGCACTGATCAATAAGTCATCATAATTGATATCATCTTCAAGGTAATCCGCCACCAAACCCTCCATGCATTCGTGTTTAAAGGGTTGGTTATCCTCGTCAAGTAAAAAGAACTTTCCTGGTTTCGTGAAAATTATTTTTATCATATCAACCCTGGGCTCTTGTATATCTACAAAATACTTCAGCAATCTGATGAATTCCAGGTATTCCTTTTCCAGGATGTGCTCGTCCACAGCAATATTAACAACATCCTCTAATTCAGCCATGTAGTCCTTTAAACGAAAATTGACAAAACCCTCTAAGACAATCTCATGATGTGAATCCAAATACTCAAGTACTTTTTTCTTGACCTTTTCTTTTCTTTGCCATTTTAAGTGAGAATTGCCATTGGACGGATTAAGGATCGTCTTTGCTCTCTCAAGGATAGCTCTCTTATCCCGTTCGTTATAGTAAAAAAATTGTTCTTTGACAATTTTTTTAATCAACCTTATTTCCCATTCATCTACCACGATCTCTGCCAAAGAGCTTGCAATATAATACCTTATAGCTTTTACGGCTTCCTCTCGCTTGAAACGTGAATATTTCTGAGGACAGCACTCCAAGAAAGTAAATTCCCCTATTTTGCCCACGTCAATATCCCAAATAAAACCCTCCTCCTGCATGTACTGCATTTTATTATTAAGCTTACTATATAAAAGACCCGGTGCACTGTTGGTACCGACGGATATTGTCTTTTTCACCAAACCACCTCATTTTTTCTGCAAAATATTATCTGCAAAACTATTA
Organism: Clostridia bacterium; assembly: GCA_018432615.1. Taxonomy (GTDB): domain Bacteria; phylum Bacillota; class Peptococcia; order DRI-13; family SM3-B62; genus SM3-B62. The sequence continues at coordinate 34,154 of JAHDSQ010000026.1, read as the reverse complement.
TATGAGGCCATTGTTAATATATACAGGCTTGTTTATGGTAATTTAAACGGGAAAAGATGAAGGAAGGAGGTATTCTTCCTCCTTCCTAAAACAACTTCTTTGACAAACCCTACTGCATTATATTATGCTGCGCATTGGGTAACTGCGACTGAGCATAACCCTGAAATTGTTGCTGTGCTTGCTGAATCTTTTGGGCATCAACTGCCTCAAACTTGTAATGCCCCTGTTCGAACATCAAATTAAACGCTTCCCGTGCAGACTTATGTGTTTCGTTTAAGATACTGATGACATCATTATACAATTCCTTATGACTGGCTTCTCTGGCCATAACATTGTAGTTATCGGTCAGCCATTTGCATGTATTCAAGCCCTCGTTTAAGATATCTCTGTCGTTAATTTCCGGACTTTGCGACTGTTGCTGGTTAGACATCACAGGGTTTTGAATCGTATTCTGGTTTTGTTTTTGCTGTTGCATACATTAACCTCCTTTTCTTTCACTGCAGCTTATTGGCAGAATTCGCCGGTTCAAGATGCTTTAACAGCATGTTGTAGTGCCTTTGGTGCATTTCTACCCCTTTTTTTATGAAGTTTTTCGTTTGCGCATCCTGAGCTTTATTAGCGAAATGATGCAGCTTCTTGACAGCACCTAACTCCCACGACAATGCATCGGTAAGATAATTATAATCTTTGGTCGTAATTACTTGAGGCGGTTCCTTCATCCTATTTTGCATGGCTTGGGCAGTCTGCTGATTCTGCGCTTGTTGTCCGATATTTTGAGTCTGCATTCTTAAACCTCCCTTTCTTGTAATATCAAATATCACGGTATTAGCATTTAACAATTTCTCAGGAATATGTATATATAAAATAATTTTTAATGAATTAGACTTCAGTCGGAATTTAACATCCCTTCTGAAGTCTAATTACGCTTAACAAAACATTTAATCTAATTCGGCCTTTTACTTGATAATATTAATACCTCCAATAATCGGCAGGGCTTTCATTTCTCCTTTAGAAGCATTAACAATACCCAACACTGCCAGAATAATGAGTGCTAAATATCCAAAGGGAATAATCAAGAACTTTCCAATAAAAGGGATAAATGAAGTGAAAACGTTAAGGACAACAGCTGCAAGGAACAGAATCAAACCCTGATTGGCATGATACATCGCATATTTCGATTCCCTTGCCAGAAGAAGAGGAATTAGGAAGATAATATATGCAAGAATAGCAAAAGATTTGTTTTTTTCCACATCCTCTTGATCAATCTCTTGATTAACCTCTGTGTTGTTGATCTGTGCATCCATAAAAAAACACCTCCGTTTTTTCTGTATTATATTCTATTGTTATTATTTTCGCAATATACTTTATTATATTTTTTTATTCTGTACATATCCGTGCACAGCTTATTTATACAATAGTGTTTATCGCGTACAATTTATCACGTATAATTTGACAACCCTTTTACATATAAGTATAATATGATTTGCAAATATGGTGAATAAATGGGGTCTTAGCTCAGTTGGTTAGAGTGCTTGCTTGACATGCAAGAGGTCGTAGGTTCGATTCCTATAGACCCCACCATGCTTACTACAAGATAGTGTGAAAACGCTATCTTTTTATTGTGAATACAACAAGGTTCACGGGACCCGACAGCAATCTTTGATTGCGATGTCGGGTGGTGTTCTTATTATGGGTGACCCGGTCGAAGCAATGACTGTGCTTCACAGTCTAACATACTAGACCAGAAACAACCAATTGAAATACATAAAAAAGCCTGCTATAATAGGGACAAGTACGTTGTAGGGGAGATTGTGGTGTAGTGGTTGCACTCAGGTACGTGGCACCTGATTACGTGGGTTCGAATCCCACCTGTCTCTCTTGGACGCATCCTGACGGGTGCGTTATATTTTTTTATCAGGAAATTAGGTTATTAGAAACAAAAAAACCGGGCCGACGGCCCGAACAAACTATCGGCATCCGGGGATACCTCGCAAGTCCTTTCTTGTGGCGGTCGACCCGGTATTATTTTGCCCGTAGCTTCATGTTGTATGTCATCTTAAAGACTGTATATTTTACCTATAATACCAATTTGTCGCTATTTACTCAATCTATATATTTTGCACATCACGTTTGTTTTTCCCTGGCACGTGATTCCTTGATATAATCTACTGTTCCTGTTAGAATATTTCATAAGAAAAGGTCGCCTTACATATAAACTCATTATAAATATGAAAAGCCTACCAGCGACTTTTGAGGAGGGATTTGAAAATGAAACCGGTCATTATTACCGATACATGCACTGATCTGCCGCGGGAATACATCGATAGAAACGCTATTCCGTATCTTGGCTTGACGGTACACTTTCAAGGCCAAGAAATAGAAGAAGATTTCGGCAAGACATTGAAGTACCAAGATTTCTACCAAGCTGTCCGGGACGGGGAAATGCCGACTACTTCGCAAATAAACGTAACAACCTATTACAACCTTTTTAAGGAGTATATCTTGCAAGGACGACCGATAATATATATCGGTTTCTCCTCCGCTCTCAGCGGTAGTGTTGGCAGCGCTTTCGTAGCAAAAAAAATGCTGAATGATGAGATGCCTGATGGTGACTTAACAGTGATCGACAGCAAATCTGCCTCTCTTGGTCAAGGTTTGCTCGTACATCTCGCATATGAGATGTTGAAGGACGGAAAAAGCAAAGAAGAAATAGTGACACGAGTCAATGAAACAATATTAAGAATCAACCATTTCTTTACCGTCGATTCCCTCGATCACCTTAAACGCGGCGGTCGAATCAGTTCTACTGCAGCAATGGTTGGCTCAATTCTCAACATCAAGCCTATCCTTTATGTCAATGACGAAGGCAGACTCGTTCCTCATTCAAAGGTACAGGGCCGTAAAAAGTCTCTCAGAGCCCTGGCCGATTTACTGGAAGAGAGGATAGAAAATCCGGAAAATCAAGTCATAGCCATCAGTCATGGCGACTGCCTGGAAGATGCCCTTTACCTCAAGGATATCTTGTGTAAGAAATTTACTTTTAAAGATATTATCATTAATTATGTCGGGCACGTCATAGGTGCCCACTCAGGTCCCGGTACTGTTGCCCTCTTTTTTATGGGCAAGAGCAGATAAACGCCCGCCAAGTTATCACACCCATGTAGGTCTAACCTAAAAGCTGTACCGAAAAATTTTCGGTACAGCTTTTCTTATACATCCAAAAGCGCGGACAACATCTCCTTTTTCAGTTTCACAAAGGCAGTAGAGGTTATTTCCCCGCGGGAACGCGGTCGAGGAAGACCAACAGTTATCTCCGCCTTGACAAGAGCAGGTCGTTTGCTGAAAACATAAACCCGATCTGAAAGAAATATAGCCTCTTCAACGTCATGAGTGATAAAGATAACAGTCTCCCGATATTTAGACCATATCCCGGAAAGCCAATCCTGCATTTCTGATTTCGTATAAGCGTCCAGTGCTCCAAAGGGTTCATCCAATAAGAGCAGCTCCTTTTTTGCCAGCACCGTGCGTAGAAACGCCACTCTCTGTCTCATACCGCCTGAAAGTTGAGCCGGGTAACTCGAGGCAAAATCCGACAGGTTAAACTCCTTAAGCAAAGGTAGCGCCAGCCGATAAGCCTCCTTTTTAGGAATTCCTTGCAGTTCCGGCCCTAAAATGCAATTATCCAGCACTGTACGCCAGGGAAGAAGAAGATCCTTCTGCAGCATATACGATATGTGGCCTTTTTCACCGGTTATGTCCTTCCCATCAAGAAGAATGCATCCTTTATCAGGCCTTTCCAAACCACTGATGATATTAAACAAAGTGCTTTTACCGCAACCACTGGGCCCAATAACGCTTACGAACTCGCCTTTTTTCACCGCAAGGCTAACCCCGTTCAATGTTTCCAATTTTTCCTTCCCTTTTTCCGTCGGTGGGTAAGTCTTGAAGATATCATCGACAACCAAATAAGCCTCTGCCATTTTATCGTTCCGGCAAAAATTCGTTGGTAAAGGCTTTTTCGGGTTCGATTTTCTCTGAGAGCAGTTCCCGCTCAAACATCCACTCCGCATAAAGCTTCCATACCTCATTGTCCTGCCAACCCCACTGCGGGGCATCTGCTTGGTACTGTTCGCTTAACCAGGCCTGGCTCTTTTTTACCAAATCCCCATCAAGTTCCGGCGCATGTTTTAAAAGAATCTCTGCGGCCTCCTCGCTGTTTTCCATCGCATATTCATAACCTTTAGCCGTTGCAGCCATAAATTTTTTGGCAACATCAGGGCGCGATGCGATAGTTTCTTCGCTGGTAGCGATGACCGGAGTGTAATAGTCCAATGCCGGATCATAATCCTTCAACATGATGATATCCAAAGGGGTCCCCATCAGCTCTGCCCGTATACCATCCCAACCATAAAAGATCCAGGTAAAGTCAACATCTTTACCGATAACCGAAAAGAAGTCAGCCGATCCGATGTCAATAAACTCAACCTTGTCCGACTCGCCGCCGTCTTTTCTCATGATTGCCTCAATAACCGCATATTCGGCAGGAGAACCCCAGCCCCCGTACCTTTTCCCTTCCAAATCCTTCGGTCTTTGAATGTTATCCTCCTTTAATGATGCAAAACCGGAGGTGTTGTGCTGAATCACTGCTGCCAGCGAAACAATGGGAATACCGGCAGCCCTGGCATAAGTCACTGCCTCTTGGTAACTGACTCCGAAATCAATTTTCCCGGCAGCAATCAATTGCTCCGGTCCTGTCTCCCCGGCCTGGAAAATCTCCACATCAAGACCTTCCTCTTGGTAAAAACCTTTTTCCAAAGCAACATACAAGCCGGTATGGTTTGTGTTCGGCGTCCAATCCAGCATACAACTGATTTTTGTCATTTCTCCCTGTTCATCCGGTTTCTCGACTCCACAACCGGATATAACCATCAACACAAACAATAACACCGCTACAACAGCAATTCCTTTTTTCATTTCATCCTCCTTGTTATCCTAGACGACTATTTTTGGTAATACCAAGGCATTACCATTCTTCCCGTAATTTCTACCACCGCAAAAAACAACAAACTTAAAATCGATACTACCGCAATAGCGGCAAATAACTGATCGGTCAAGAATGACTTCATAGACCGGGTCATATAGATTCCTAATCCTTTTGATGCCCCCAACCACTCCCCGATGATCGCCCCCATGACACTATAGGTGGCTGATATTTTTAATCCGGCAAAAAAAGAGGGCATGGCTCCCGGGAATTTCACCTTACGGAAAACCTGCCACGGTGAAGCACCCATGGCTGTCAAGAGCTTGACCATATCCTCATCAACCGTAGAAAGCCCTTCCACCAGGCTGAGAGTAATCGGGAAAAAACAAATCAGGATAACCGTTACCACCTTGGGCATCATTACGTAGCCAAACCAGATTATGAACAGCGGCGCTAACGCCACAATAGGTATGGTCTGGGAAACTACCATTAACGGATAGATTGTTCTTTTTACTCCTGGAGAAAGGCCCATCGCCACGGATAAAAACAAGCCCGCCCCTATCGCCAGCAAAAAACCGAGAACCGCTTCATAAATGGTTTGCAGACCATGATCCCACAACAATACTCTCTTATTAATAAGGGAACTTCCCACCGCCGAGGGTGACGGTAAAATATATTCTTTGATCTCAAAATACCTTACAGCCCACTCCCAAATGATTAGCAGCAGGATAAAAAACATTAAGGAAGGAAGAAACTTTCTCATTCCGGTTTTCTCCCATCCCTGTACTTATCTATTTTTTCTTCCATTGTCACCCCTTCGGCCTTATAATCTATTTTGACCACCGATACTACACGAGGTGCTCCTGCCCTGACACAAGCCTCCTGTGCCTTCTTCACAATCTCCAACAGTTCCTCCAATTCTCCCTCCATCGTGGTTTCCATCGGTCCGACCAAATACTTCACACCCGCTTCTTGGATTACCTTGATCGCCTCATCAACAACCTCATAAATCCGTTCTTCCTCCACCGTCGGAAGAACCTGTAAGCTAAGATTTACCACCGCCATTTTTTTCAACTCCCCTCTCCTTATTCTCCTTGCAAAAACAACAAACCGCTTCCGGCACGGAAACGGTTGCGATTTAATTCCTAGGCTATTTCCTCCGCTGGTATTATCCAGATCAGGTTTAAGGGTCGGCATTTCCCGAGCAATAAATTTCTTATTGAGCCTCTCGCAAATGCCCTCTCAGCCGGACTGTCCCAGCTCCCCGAATATTCGATTAACTTAATCATAACCCAATGCTTTCAGTCCGTCAATTATATTTGCACTGGTTCCATGTATGCAATATGTTTTTGTATACAATTTCTCATCTTTGGTTTTGTGCCGCTTTCTTATGCCTTTCTTTTTCAGGCTTTGTCTGCTTTTATAAATATTTTTTATCTGTTAGCAGGAATCCCTATTCTCATGTAGAATAGGGATTGTATACAATAATATTTTGTATGCACTTCTTCATTGTATACAAAGATTATATTCCTGTTTTAGCAAAGGAGAAAGAAGATGTTTATCGCAAAGCAAGGGAAAATATACCTACTCAGAAGAAAATTTGACAAGAAACAAAAACCCAAAAAGGAATCGATTGCCGTTTCGATAGCAAATTATCTACGCACTGCTATGATTAATGGACATTTCAAACCGGGAGACAAATTGAAAGAAAAAGAGATATGTGACGAATTAGGTGTAAGTAGAACACCTCTGCGTGAGGCCTTTAGAATTCTGCAGTCCGAAGGTTTATTGAGCTACAATTCCCACCAAGGTGTCATTGTCACTCCTGTCACGCTAAAGGACATCGAAAACATTTGGGAGGTCAGGTATTCGTTGGAAGTAATGGGAGCCGAAATGGCCATTGAAAGAATGACCGATGAAGATTTGCAAAAACTTCAGGCCATCGAAACCCGTTTAGAATCACTTCAATCCAATGATAAGAAAAACATCATGAAGACTAATGCCGACTTTCATATGAATATTATGAGAATCGCCGATAACGATAAGTTGGAAAAGATAATCAGGGAAATCTGGGTACAAATAAGCGTAATACAGTCCATATCTTTGTTTAAGGAAGGACGTTTGCATACATCATGCATTGAACACAAAAAAATCCTTGAGGCTTTCGAAAGCAAGGACAAGAAACTGGTAAAAAAATGCATGAAAGAACACCTTGCCAAAGGCAAAGAGAACTTGATCCTTGGGATGCAGCTTAAAAAATAGGAGGTGGTAGGAAACTTAATACCTTAATCACAAACGGAGGTGATGTAAAGATATCTTTTATGGAAAAAAACTACGCTTTCGTATGGAGAAATTGCGAAAGCCACCCTTTTAACGGTTAGTGCATCGGGGAACGCAACTAACAAGGATGACTCTCTTGTTCTATTCTAGCACATTTTCAGCTCGCTGGAATGATTAAGAAAATTTCCAGAAATACTTATATATTGAATTGGAGGTTAAGTATCTGTCATGAAAAAATATACATTGCTTTGTTTTATCTTGTTTCTGTCTATTACTTTACTCACGGTAGGTTGCGGGGCAAGCGAACAAGCGGAAGCAGAACAGCCGGAGCAGAGTGAAGAACCTATCGTAATGAAAATGGGGCATAAATCCTCAGAGTCCCACTCTTGGCATAAGGGTTGCCTGTTGTTCAAAGAAATAGTTGAAGAAAAGACCGATAACAAAGTCAAAGTTGAAATTTATCCCAACTCTCAGTTAGGCAACCAGAAAGATATGACCGAAGCTTGCCAAATGGGCGTAGTTGACATCGTTTTAAATTCACCGGCAATACTGGCAAATTTCGTGCCTGAAATGGGCGTTTACGATTTACCTTTTGTTTTTAAAGATTATGACCATGCCTATAAAACTTTAGATACCATCGGCATGGAAAGCGATGAAGCTCTACAGGCTGTGGGAATGAAACTTTTGGCCAATTGGGAGACCGGCTTCAAACGTCTTAGCGGCAACACAAGAAAAATCGAGACCTTGGAGGACCTTAAGGGTTTGAAAATCAGGGTTCCCGGCAGTCCTGTCCTGACGGCGACAATTAAAGCCATCGGGGGTAACCCGATTTCCGTTGCCTGGAATGAGTGTTATATAGCCTTACAACAAGGAACAGCAGACGGACAGTTCAATCCTCCTTCAACAATGGTTGAAAACAAGATTCATGAAGTGCAAAAGTATTATGCAGACAACTTAAATATACAGTATGGAGCTGAGCCTGTTGTTATAAGTTTAAAGACGTGGGAAAAACTATCGCCTGAGTTCCAGCAAATTGTTCAGGATGCAGCTATAGAAGCCCGCGATTACCAAAGAGAGATATGTCAAGAAGACGATAAAAGGGAACTGCAAACTATGATTGACGCCGGAGTAGAGGTTTATGATGTTCCGGAAGAAGTCATCAGCGAATTAATGGAAATGACCAACTCTGTTCGAGCCGAATATGCCGATGAGGAACTATTGGCAAGGATCATGGAATTAGCCAAATAGATACACTTTTCTTGAGAGTAAGAGGTTTCCTGACCGGTCTCCTCTTACTCCTCCTCCTGGAATAGTAAAAAACAATAAGCTTAATCAAAAGCTTAATTTCAGAAAGGAACGACTGGCTATGATCGAACGAATCAACAACACGGTATTCAAATGGTTGGGTATGTTTCTGATACTTATAACATCCTTCCTGGTGGGAATAATCTTTTTGCAAGTGGTCTTGCGTTTCGTGTTTAATTTTTCCATAGCTGAAATCGATGAATTGAGCCGTTATCTTTTCGTCTGGGTGATTTTCCTCGGTATCAGTTACGGTTTCAGAGAAAAAGCCCACTTGGGAGTAGTTTTCTTTGTTGAACTATTACCGCCAAAAATCAAAAAAGCCTTCTTAATAGGTATTGAACTGCTGGTAACGATCTTTTTTGCGGTCGTAGTTGTTACAGGCTATAAGATGGTACTGTTTACCATGGCGCAAAAATCCGCGACCCTGCTTATACCTATGGGATATGTTTATTTAGCAATTCCGGCAGGAGCAATCTTTTGCATATTAGCCATGCTGGAACGTTTAAAATTGAGTGCCAGCTCACAACAATAAAAATATCTTCTTACATTTAAATGTAGAGAGGATGTAAAAATAAATGGCCTTAGTTATTTTTGTGGCTTTGTTAGCCACCTCCATGCCTATCGCGGTATGCCTGGGCTTGGCTTCAATAATCACCTTGTATTTTGATGGAATTCCTATCTCCATGGCCATACAAAGAATGTTGGCCAGCACAAATTCTTTTCCTATCATGGCCATCCTCTTTTTTATGCTCTCCGGCGAGATCATGTCCAAAGGAAATATGACAAAAAAGCTAATCAGCGTTGCTGAGTCATGTGTTGGTTTTGTCAAGGGCGGTTTAGCCATAACAGCCAGTTTGGCTTCCCTTTTCTTTTCGGCGATTTCCGGTTCTTCGGCGGCCACCTGTGCTTCCATCGGAACGATTATGATCGATGAAATGGAGAAAAAAGGCTATCCTAAAGACTTCGCCGCAGCTGTCATTGCTGCATCAGGGATTACCGGGATCGTTATCCCGCCAAGCATAACCTTGGTTGTGTACGGCGTGGTAACAGGAACGTCGGTAGGAAAGTTGTTCATGGGCGGTTTGATCCCGGGAATGATTATGGGCTTGTCGCTGGCAGCCCTAAGTATCTTCTTTTCGTACAAATATGATTACGGTGAAGTACGGGAATTCAGTCTAAAAGAGTTTTGGAGCAAAATCAAAGAGAGTATTTTTGTATTGATGATGCCCGTCATCATCTTGGGAGGAATATATGGAGGGGTGTTCACGCCTACCGAAGCGGCTGTCGTATCCGTAGTTTATGCCTTGGTAATAAGCCTCTTTGTGGAACGCAGTCTAGAATTAAAGGATCTTAGCAGCATTATTATCAAATCGATCATTAACGCTGCCGTGGTGCTGGTTATTATTCAAAACGCATCAGTCTTTAGTTGGCTTTTAACAAATGAGAGGGTTCCGCATACAATTGGCGCACTCTGTGCCTCCATCAGCCAAAGCAAAATAGTATTTTTGATGCTGCTGAATGTGGTGTTCTTGGTTGCCGGAACATTAGTTACCGGCTCGGCCATTGTTGCCATACTCGCTCCTATTTTCCTGCCTGTTGCGTTGCAATACGGGATCGATCCTGTCTTTTTGGGTGTTTTGATGGTTGTCAACCTAGCTATTGGCTATATAACGCCGCCGGTAGGTGTTGACTTGTATGTTGCCGGGACGATTGCCAGATTGCCCATTGAAAAAGTTATATCGAGGGTAATGCCTTATTTGATAATGCTCTTAATAGATCTCATTGTCATCACCTATGTTCCCGGTATAATAATGTTTCTCCCTAATTTAATGTAAAAGTATTTGTTGCTTAGAAAAAGAAAAACGTAAACGAGGTGTCTTTAAGTGAAAATATTATCGTTAAGCGGTATTTTAGGATACGGCTACTCGATTGAAGGGCTTGAAAAGGCCCTTGAAAATGAATTAGATATCATTGGCGTCGATGGTGGTTCTACCGACCCCGGACCCTATTTTCTCGGGTCTGGAGAATCATTTACAAACAGGACGGCAACTAAAAGAGATACAGAATTGGTCCTGCCTGCAGCAATTGAAAGAAACATCCCCTTTATCGTCGGGACAGCCGGAGGAAGCGGCGGAGAACCACATTTGCATTGGGCTAAAGACATCATTGAGGAAGTAGCAAAGGAAAATAACCTAAACTTCAAAATGGCCGTAATCCATTCCGAGGTAAGCAAAGAATATCTGAAGGAAAAATTAAGAGAAGGAAAAGTAAAAACATTGGGCAGCAAAGACTTCCCTTTGACCGAAGAAGCAATCGACGAAAGCATCAGACTTGTCGGTCAGATCGGTATAGCCCCGTTTATCAAAGCTCTTGACGAAGGAGCAGATGTAATCCTAGCGGGAAGGGCATGTGATACGGCGATTTTTGCTGCTCCGGCTATTCGTGCCGGTTTCGACCCGGGGCTGGCTTTTCATCTGGCAAAAATCATGGAATGCGGTGCAATGTGTGCCAAGCCGATGAGTGCCTCTGACGTAATTCTCGGCGAAATCCAAAAAGACCACTTTACCATCCAACCTCCCAATCCGCTGCGAAAATGCCTGGTAGAAGGTGTAGCGGCTCATACCCTCTATGAACAAGCTAACCCGTATTACATTTATGAACCGGACGGTATGATTGATCTGAGAAATTCTGAGTTTGAGCAGTTTAATGCCCGTACGGTAAAGGTATCAGGCAGCAAATTTGTTCCAACCGAAAAACCAACGATTAAAATCGAAGGCGTCAAGTTGGCTGGTTATCGTACCATCAGCATCGGCGGGATTAGGGAAGAATTGATGATTAAAAAAATGGATGAAGTTGTTGAGCAAATAAAGGGACAGGTCGAAGAATCACTAAAAGATAGAATCAGTCCCGATGATTACACATTAAATTTCCGAAACTACGGCATAAATGCTGTTGAAAACAATCCTCATGACGGAACAGCTTTGCCTTCCGAAGTAGGAATGGTTATTGATGTTGTCGGTAAGACTCAGGATATCGCAAATGATGTATGTGCTAATGCCAGAGCAAAGACACTGCACTGCGACTATCCGGGAAGGAAGACCACAGCAGGTAATATAGCCTTTCCTTATTCTCCCTCTGATATTCCTATAGGTCCCGTTTACAATTTCAGCGTCTACCACTTGGTGGAAGTCGAAGACCTGATGGAAACAGCAAAAATTCAATACATTGAGGTAGGTGTGGATAATGAGTGATAGGCTGATTGATTTGGCCGGTGTTTTAAGAAGTAAAAATGCCGGACCTCTTGATATAACTTTTGATGTAATGTTTACCGAAAAGAATATCTACGAGAGGGTTAAGGATTCGGGCGTGATCAACAAAGAGTTGATAGCTGAAAAATATCATGTCTCCCCTTCCCAGGTTTTAATAACCGAGTACGATATCGTCAATTCCATCAAGATCACGATTCCCAGGAAGTATATCAGCGGAGATATCCAGGATACCGATATTTACGGATGTCAACAACATAGTCTGCTGGCAAATGTTTTAATACCATAAATACGGAGGTAAATACAATGTTTAAACAAGTACACCATTTAGGATTTGCTGTTCATGATCTGGAAAAGGTCATTAAACTGATGAAGGATGCTTATAACATTGAACCTGATAGGAGAATCACGATCAGCGATAGGCAAATGGATGCGGTCATGTTCAAGGCTGGAGAGACTTTTTTGGAGTACTTAGCCCCTCTCTCGGAGGAGTCTCCTTTATGTAAACACCTCAAGACGAAGGGGGAAGGATTTCATCACATTGCCTACCTCGTCGACGATATTGAAGAAGCAAAAAAAACACTTCCACCCGACGCTATAACTAAAGAAAGAACGAGCAATGTCGGAGACTGGAAAATTGCCGATTTAGACCCAAAATATGCCCTTGGCCTTACCTCCCAGCTCATCCAGAAATAGCCTGGGAATATAATCGTTCGGCCTAAGTCAAAAGGAGGATTAGATTGATGATAAAAAAAGAGGTATTGGAACATGTCATCTTCGATACCATTAAAAAAGGCTCTTGCTGCATACCAAAAGATGTTAGAGAAGCATTCAACAGAGCCATAGCTAATGAAAGAACACAAAAAGCCAAAGAAGGGTTCAACAACACATTAAAAAGCTTAGATCTTTCCATTGAACGTATGAATCCGGCATGTCCCGATACCGGTTGGCCCCTCTTCTTTTTAAAGGTTGGCAATGAAGCTAAAATCGAGGGTGGCTTCATGGCATTAGAAGAACTGGCAAGAAATATGGTAGCAAAGGCTACAAAAGAAGGATACTTAAGGGCTACTATGAAACACCCTCTGACCGGATATGATCCCGGCACTAATGTCGGGATGAATATACCCCACTTCACTTACAAATTTGTCCCGGGAAATGATATTGAGATTAGCTATGCGGCAAAGGGTGGGGGCTCCGAGTGTTTCGGAGGAACAAGGTACAAAATGATCGCTTTTGCCGATGGTTTGGCCGGTATAAAAAAATTCGTCATCGATGCTTACTCCGCAGCAGCAAGGGCAGGTGCTATCTGTCCACCGGCTGTACTTGGGGTCGGGATAGGTGGAACGGGCAATATTGCATCAGCCTTAGCCAAAGAAGCAGCCTGCCTGCGGCTTGTTGACTCCCACCACCCCGAAGAAATGATGTCGCAAATCGAAAAAGATCTCTATGACTCAATCAACAGCCTTGGTATCGGTCCAATGGGTTCCGGCGGGGACACGTCCGTTTTCTCAGTCAATGTGGAATACGCTTATACCCACATCGCCGGAATAGCAGTTGCCTTGAGCAGCAATTGCTGGATCGCCAGACGGGCAACAACAAGAGTCTATTCCGACGGTAGAACAGAAGAATTAGATAATCCAAACTGGTTTGACGGGAGGTAAAAAAATGGCAACATATTATTTGAATGTCCCCCTTACTGATGAAGATGTTGTGCAACTAAAAATAGGTGACCTGGTTTATCTTTCCGGACCGGCTTTTACTTGCCGTTCCAGATTACAGCGTTATATTTTTGATGAGAAAAATAAATTACCGTTTTCCACAGAGCAGAGAAATCTCTTAATTCATGTCGGACCGATCATTGTGAGAGAAAATGATGATTGGAGGCTTGTATCCTTTACTCCTACCTCCAGTATCAGGTTTGAAAAATGGGGGGCTAAATCCGTAAAAGAATGGGGATTGAAAGCAATCGTAGGCAAAACAACCATGGGCGAAGAGACTGCACAAGCCATGAAAGAACATAAATGTGTACATCTCTCTCCCCAAAGTGTGAGCCCGAACCTCTGGTTGGACAGCATCAAAATCGAAGATGTCTACCTGTTCGATGAGTTGGGCACTATCGAAGCGGCCTGGCACCTTCAGCTCGATAAGTTCGGTCCCTTCGTCGTAGATATCGATTGCGAAGGAAACAATTATTTCGAAGGCATAGATACAGTCGTTGAAGAAAACAAGAAAAAGGCCTATAAAGACCTGAATATTCCTGCTGACTTCAAATACACAAAACTCTACTAAACAGAAATACCAAAAGGTGGGTAAGGAAGCCGCGAAAATGCTGCTTCCTTACCCACCTTTTTTGTGCAAATTCTGTTAAGATCTAAAATCAATTTTCTGCACGTTCAGAGATTATTGCCGCAACAAGCTTTGCGGTGTTCACCAGATCCTCCACCTTTATTTCCTCCTCAGTGGTATGCACTTTGTTCATTCCGGTTCCTAAGTTAACTGCCTTGATGCCTTTAACATTGAAATAATTTGTATCGCTCCCACCACCCGAAGAAACCACCCTTGTGATTAATCCGGCCGCCTCAGCAGCCTTTTTGGCCATCCTAATCAACATATCGTTCTCAGGAATATGGTAAGCCGAATACTCTCTACCCAAATCTATCTCTAAGTCAGCCCCCATATCCTCACAAGCCTTTCTCAGACAGTCATGCATATGTTGTGTTTGCAGGGCCAACTTTTCATCGGACAAGCTTCTGGCCTCACCCTTCAGTTCTACCCTGTCACAAACAATGTTTGTGGCAGCACCTCCGTTGATAACCCCGATATTTGCCGTTGTTTCTTCATCAATCCGCAAAAGCTTCATGTTGTTGATTGCCCTGGCGGCAACCTGTATGGCGCTGACACCCTCCTCAGGGTTCATCCCTGCATGGGCCGCTTTGCCGTGAATCACAGCACTTATTTTGTCCTGGGCCGGAGCACGATTGACTATTGTACCCGGGGCCCCGTTACAGTCAAGGACATAGCCTGTCTTTGCGTCAAGCAGAGTATAGTCCAGATACCGCGCCCCAAGAAGCCCGATTTCCTCCCCTACCGTAAAGAGTACCTCAATATCGCCGTGGGGTATCCCTTCCTCCTTGATGTGTTGCAGTGCCTCTAAGATAGCAACAATACCCGATTTGTCATCTCCTCCCAGCACGGTATCACCGCTGCTGTAAATGACTCCGTCACGAACGACCGGACGAATATCCTCACCCGGCACAACGGTATCCATATGGGCCGCAAACAAGATAGGTGGAATACCGGCGATATTTCCTCGCCACTTTCCTATTACGTTTCCGGTATCCGACCCCGTCAATTTCCGTGACTTTTCGTCGATAATTACTTCTAATCCCATTTCTGCAAGTCTTTTAGACAGATATGAGGCAAACTCCCCTTCTTTTCTGCTTAGGCTCGTCACCTTAACCATCCCCAGGAATTCTTCCACTATCCGTTCCCTGTCAATCACTTGGCACTACCTCTCTCTCAGTCGATAAAACTATATCTAACTTCTATCTTATCACTACGGTGCCATATTTCAATCAACAACTTTTTGCGGGTATCTTGACCTGGCGGTATAACTCGTATGCAAAAGCTTATGTGATAAATCTTTAAGCTTCAATGGTTCGAGTATATGCCATAGTACACAGAAGGTATAATCAGAATTTTATAGAATATAGTATTGCATACTTAACAAGGGGGGGAATTATGATGAAGATACATCCTGTTTTTCCGGTACAAAGCCTAACTATACGTTCAAAAGAAAACATTGCCGATAAAAAGAGTAATGGCTTCAACCAAGTAGTAGAATTAAAATCTGAAACACCTATTAATTTAGGGACGATCGGTGGCAAGCCCTTCGTTATGCAAATTTTCCAAGATGGTGGCTATGAATGGTCAGGCAGTCTACGTATAAAGCAACCAAAAACCGGAGCTAGAGTGACACCCGAAGAAGCGGCGGCTGCTTACGCCAGTCAATCATACAATATGGAAGAACATATTAAGTGCGGTGCTGTATCAGCCGTAATTAATTCTTTATACATAATGACAAATAAAGGATTAGAACCCAGTACATTTAACAACAAAATGAGAGCTTTCAATATATCACAAAGTGAAGTCGAGGAAGCTTTATGCTATTTAGGTATTAATATAAACGAAGCTTTCACATTGAATGGTCACACTTTTGTTTTAGATAATGGACTTTTAAAAAATACCATAGGAGGTTAATTGTGAAAAAGAAGATGAGTTCAACTCTACTTTTTGTTTGTTGTGCCGTCGTGTTATTGCTTTCATTGCGTCAATCCATTTATATAGGCGGATATTATGCAGATATGTATGCAACCTCTGCCAGTACAGTTTACGGTGGAGATATATGGCTTATCATGGATTGGTTGCGCCTTGCTTTGTTGGCTATTGCAACTCTTTTATCGGGTGCAAAATTGCTTGAAACCCTGATGAAAGAGTAAATTATGAGCAACTGTTATCCATTCCTATTGATCGTCTAATCTGACACCCTCCATAAAGAACTATAACGTGTTCTTCAATCAACAACTTTTTGCGGGTATCTTGACCTGGCGGTATAGCTTGTGTGTAAAAGCTTATGCGAAATCTCACTTAAGGGATGCCCTAAGAACTCCCGGTAAATCTTTTTGATTTCCGGGTTTTCGTGTGACTTTCGATAAGGTAGTTCCTGCTCCGCCTTGTAGAGGGAATCGGCACGGTCCATTCGGTAATCCATCGAGCCTTCCCACCCCCTGCGGAAAGAAAGAATCGGCTGCCCGCCGCCGCCTACACATCCCCCCGGACACCCCATGATCTCCACAAAATGATATTTCTCCCCCGCTTTTATTTTCTCAAGGATCTGCTTCGCATTCCCTGTGCCATGGGCAATCCCCACCCTTATCAAACCCTGGGGCATTTCTACTTCTGCTTCCTTTAAACCGTCCATGCCTCGCAGGGACTGTTCATACTGAGGCAAAGGAAATTCTTTCCCGGTTTCAAGCTCATAGATCGTCCGCAAGGCAGCCTCCAAAACCCCTCCCGTGGCTCCGAAAATCAGTCCGGCTCCACTGGCGATCCCTAACGGCTCATCGAATTCCTCTTCAGGCAGGTTGATAAAATCCAGCCCCGCCTCCCTGATCATCCTTGCTAACTCCCGTGTCGTAATAACTACATCTACGTCCTTAAAACCGCTGTCTGTCATCTCCGGACGGTTTATTTCATACTTTTTAGCCGTACAGGGCATAACGGAAACAACTACCATCCTGGCAGGATCTACGCCTATTTTCTCGGCATGATAAGTTTTGGCCAACGCCCCAAACATGGAATGGGGCGATTTTACTGTTGACACATGCGACAACATTTCCGGATAAAAATGCTCACAATATTTGACCCACCCCGGACTGCACGAGCTTAAATGAGGAAAAGGCCCGCCGTTTTTCAGCTTCTCAAGGAATTCATGCCCTTCCTCCATTATTGTCAAATCGGCGGTAAAGTCCGTATCGAAAACCTTGTCAAAACCCAGTCTCCGCAAAGCCGCAACAAGCTGGCCTGTGACAACCGAACCTATCGGCAGACCAAACTCTTCGCCCAACGTTACCCTAATCGAAGGGGCAACCTGAACAACAACCCATTTCTCAGGATCATGCAAGGCCTCCCAGACCTCTTTTGTGTTGTCCGGTTCGTGGATCGCTGCCGTCGGACAGACATTGGCACACTGCCCGCAGGTGATACAGGCAACATCATCCAGACTCAAACCAAAGGCGGGTGAAACCATGGAGTCAAAACCCCTGTGGACTGCCGAATAAACAAAGGCCTGCTGCACCTCTGAACATACAGCGATACAACGGCGACAGCGAATACATTTAGCCGGTTCCCGCATTACCGCTACAGATTTATCATCGTTCGGCGGTTCCTTCTTCTCCCCGCAAAAGGGTATCTCCAGGATATTAAAGCGGTGGGCCAAGGCTTGCAATTCACAATTCATATTGCGGTAACAGCTTAAACAATCCTGAGGGTGTTCCGATAAAAGCAGCTGCAAAGCGGTACGGCGTGCCTTTAAAACCTTGGGGGTATTGGTCCGCACGACCAGCCCTTCCGTAACCGGATATACACAGGAGGCTTGCAAAGTTTTAGATCCTTCTATTTCCACCACGCAAACCCGGCACGTCCCCACTTCATTAAGGCCTTTCAAATAACATAAGGAGGGAATGTCTATTCCTATCTTCCAGGCAGCTTCAAGAACACTCGTTCCTTCCGGTACAGTTACCTTTTGCTCGTCTATCGTTAATGTCACCATTTTTTTATCACTCCTAAACCTTGGCAATAGCTCCAAAGGGACATTTGGCTTGGCAAGCTCCGCATTTTATACAGATATCCTGGTGAATAACAAACGGAGGTTTGCGGGGTGTACCGCTGATAGCATCCACAGGGCAGACCCGTGCACAAACCGTACAGGCTGTACACTTTTCAGGAATTATTTCAAACCGAAGTAAACTGCTGCACACTCCCGCCGGGCAACGTTTATCCCTGATATGAGCGATGTATTCGTCTTCAAAAAAGCGCAGCGTGCTCAGAACGGGATTAGGTGCCGTCTGTCCCAAGCCACACAATGAACTACCCTTGATGTCTTCGGCCAGACTCTTTAGTAAATCGATATCACCTTCTTCGCCTTCACCCTGAGTTATACGTTCCAGTATCTCCAACATCCGCTTGGTCCCCACCCGGCAGGGAGTACACTTCCCGCAAGACTCATCTTGGGTGAATTCCAAAAAGAAACGAGCAATATCCACCATACAGTCACTTTCGTCCATTACAATCAGACCACCTGACCCCATCATAGCCCCAAGCTCAATCAAACTGTCATAATCCAAAGGAGTATCAAGGTATTCTTTGGGCAGGCACCCTCCCGACGGGCCGCCGATTTGGGCCGCTTTAAATTCTCTTCCCTTAGGGATGCCGCCTCCGATATCGTAAATGATTGTCCTGAGACTGGTCCCCATCGGCACCTCGATTAAGCCGGTGTTATTGATTTTCCCGGCCAGGGCAAAAACCTTAGTACCTTTGCTTTTTTCTGTTCCTATCCCGGCAAACCATTCGGCACCATTCAAGATGATCCGCGGCACATTTGCCAGCGTCTCAACATTATTAATCAGTGTCGGTCGATGGAACAAACCATCAACAGCCGGAAAGGGAGGACGAGGTCTCGGTTCACCTCTCCGGCCCGCAAGGGAGTGCAGCAATGCGGTTTCTTCCCCGCACACAAAGGCTCCTGCTCCTAACCGCAATTCAATATCGAAATCAAAACCACTGCCAAAAATGTCCTTCCCCAATAAACCCGTCTTGCGCGCCTCTCCTATTGCATGTTCAAGTCTTTCTACGGCTATAGGGTATTCGGCTCGTACGTAAATATAGCCCTGAGATGAGCCAATAGCATAACCGGCAATTGACATCCCTTCAAGAATCGCATGAGGATCGCCTTCCATAACACTTCTGTCCATAAAAGCGCCGGGGTCCCCTTCGTCCCCGTTGCAGATAACATACTTGATTTCACCTGTGGCTTGCTTTGCATAAGACCATTTTCTCCCTGTAGGAAATCCTCCTCCCCCTCGACCTCTCAAACCGGATTTTGTAATTATGTCGATGACCTCCTGGGGGCTTCTTTTCATTAGCACCTCCGCCAAAGCGAAATAACCGTCACGGGCTATGTATTCCCCGATATCCTCCGGGTTTATCTGCCCGCAATTATGAAGTACTTCTCGCCGCTGATGACGAAAGAATTCAATATCACTGAGTTCCGCCACCCTTTCCTTGCCGTCCGGCTCCTTGTACAGCAGGCGCTCAACTATTCTCCCTTTCAGCAAATGCTCGCAAACGATCTCCTCGATATCCTCCGGCTTGACCCTGCAGTACATAACTCCTTCCGGATAAACGAGCATAACCGGCCCCATAGCGCAAAAGCCAAAGCATCCCGTAGGTACAAGCCTGACCTCTTCTTCTAAACTATATTTTTTAAGTTCCTCTTTTATAGCTTCGTCTATCTTCTCACTTCCTGCCGACACACAGGCAGTACCATGGCACAATAGCAAATGAACCCGTTGGTATTTCACTCTTTTGCCTCCTTTCTGTACCGCTCAAGGAGTTCAGGAATATCATCTGCCGTCATTCGACCATGCACATTACCGTTTATCGTTACAACCGGCGCTAAGCCGCATGCCCCTACACACCGTGCGCTTTCCAAAGTAAAAAGCCCGTCCTTTGTTGTTCCTCCTTCATCTACTTTGAGATTTTCCTTAAGGGCCTCCATGATACTGCCCGCTCCTTTAACGTAACAAGCTGTCCCCAAGCAGACCGATATTCTGTATTTTCCCCTGGGCTCAGTATTAAACAGCGAGTAAAAAGTTACTACCCCATAGACTTCGCTAATCGGTACCCCCAGCGCATCAGCTACGCAGATTTGAACCTTTTGAGGCAAATACCCGAAAATTAACTGTGCTTTATGTAAAACATTTATTAGCTCCCCAGCCTTGCCGTGATACTTTTCCAGCAATGCAGCGAGCCTGCGGTATTTTTCCTTTTCCTCCTGCATTTGACCACCTACCACTTCTTTTCGCTCTTACTATTCTTCACTCAAAGCTAAGACAAAATGCACAAGGAAGAAAAGTAAAATAAGTACTTGACACCCTTCTCATTTTTTGCATATAATACTATTCACAATAACATTGCAGCAAAAAGTAATGCGGAAGAAAAGTAGGTTGAAATAAGCCTTCCAGGGAGTGAATGCCGAGACTGCAAGTATTCACAGGTTTCTTTCGATTGAAGTTCCCTTCCAAGACTGCGCAGGTGAGGGCAATGTGTCGGTAGCCTGTGCCGGAGACTTCTACCGTTAAAAGGAAGGGGTATCGGATTAATAATCCCGTACCTTAATAAAGAGGGCAATGCCTGTCCTGCAGTCAATATTGCAGTCGGCCTTGCCAACTAGGGTGGTACCGCGGAATCCACAGTTTTCGTCCCTTCAGAGGGAGATACTGTGGTTTTTTTATATACTTATAATATTTTAATAAGGAGGAAGAAAAATGATCGTTGTTTTACAAAAAGGTGCCACAGAAGAGGACCTGACCAATGTCTTGAAGCACCTAAAGGCGCACGGATTCGCAACACACATTGTCCGCGGCACAGAAAAAACAATAGTAGGAGCCGTTGGTGACAAGTCAAGGTTGGTCAATATCCCCTTGGAAGCAATGACCGGCGTAGAAAGTGTTATCCCTATTCTAGCCCCCTACAAGCTGGCCAGCAGGGAATTCAAACCGGAGGGTACCGTTATAAACGTGCGCGGTATCTCAATAGGCGGAAAAGACATTGTAATTATGGCCGGACCTTGTTCTGTCGAAAGTAAAGAGCAAATCATGGAAACAGCCATCCTGGTCAAAGAGGCCGGAGCAAATATTCTAAGAGGAGGCGCCTTTAAACCTCGTTCCTCGCCTTACTCCTTCCAGGGCCTTAAGGAAAAGGGATTAGAATACTTAGCATTAGCCCGGGAAAAAACAGGTCTGCCCATTATCACGGAGGTCATGGAATCTGAGAACGTTGAAATAGTGGCTAATTATGCGGATATTTTACAAATCGGTGCTCGCAACATGCAAAATTTCACGTTGCTGCGCAAAGCCGCCGCAACGGGGAAACCTATCCTTCTTAAACGCGGTCCCTCTGCAACTATAGAAGAATGGATTCTGGCAGCGGAATACATTCTGGTAGAAGGCAACCAACAGGTTATCATGTGTGAACGCGGCATTCGCACCTTTGAAACCTATACCCGAAACACCTTGGACCTCTCGGCAATACCGGTTATAAAACACTTAACACATCTCCCGATAATAGTGGACCCCAGCCACGGCACAGGAAAGTGGCGCTGCGTCACACCTATGTCCAAAGCAGCCGTTGCTTGCGGAGCCGACGGGGTGATAATCGAAGTACATCCCCGTCCCAGCGAAGCCCTTTCTGACGGCTCGCAATCACTAACTCCCGAAAAGTTCAACAAGCTGGTCAATGAGCTGAATGCTGTGGCTCAAGCAACAGGTAAAGCTTTATCTACCCCTGTCACAGACAATTCGAAAGTTGGCATTCGCCAATGAAGGAACAACAAGTATTACCACAAACAACTATTGCCTACCTTGGTCCGGAAGGAACCTTCTCTCATCAAGCAGCCCAGAAATGCCTCGAAAGCAATCCCGGCAACATCAACCTGCAGCCTTATCCCGGAATTGCCCAAGTATTGTACGCTGTGGAAAACGATGAAGTAGCACTGGGGGTAGTCCCTGCCGAAAACTCAATCGAGGGCTCCGTCAATATCACACTGGATTTGCTGGCCCGGGACATCCCCCTCTACATCAAGGCCGAAATCATTATCGATATCAAACACCACCTGCTTTCGCACAGCAAAGATTTGGATTCTGTTCACACCGTTATGTCTCATACCCAGGCAATCGCTCAATGTCGGCATTTTTTAGAAACCAGATTAAAAAACGCCGACATCTTGGAAACAACAAGTACGGCAGAAGCTGTTAACCGTTTGAATTCACATGGGGAAGGACTTGCCGCCATCGGCTCACCGGAGAGCCATAAAATTTATCGGGTCCCCATTCTTCATCCTGATATCGGCTGTTACCCCCACAATCAAACACGGTTTCTTCTGGTGGGTCGGTCTCCCGAAACAAATTCACTTTCTTCGAAAACCTCCCTAGTTCTTTCATTAAAAAAAGACCGGCCCGGTGGTCTCTACGATATATTAGGCGAATTCGCCAAGTATGAACTCAATCTGTGTAAAATTGAATCACGCCCGGCAAAAATGGGCCTTGGCAATTATCTCTTCTTTATTGACTGCGAGGCCGGTGGCGATCACCCTGACCTGCCAAAAGTAATCGATAGTCTCCGTACAAAAACCGGTTATTTAAAGAATTTAGGTTCCTACCGCTGCATTTCCTAACTATTGATTAGTACCTGCCATCTATGCTATCATTTGTTATGCTATTCTTCGATATCGAATAAGACACAATAAAAAAGGAAGGAACATAACATGTCATACGCAGCCCTTCTATTGATTTTCACCATAGGCATTGTGGCAGGTTTTCTTAATACCGTAGGAGGAGGCGGCTCCCTCTTGACTCTGCCTATTATGATTTTCCTGGGAATGCCGTCAGCTATGGCCAACGGTACCAATAGGGTTTCCCTGATACCACAGAACATTTCAGCCGTCGTCAATTTCCGCCGCAAAGGCTATTTCGACCTAAAATTCGGCCTATTACTCGCTCTCCCGGCCATAGTCGGCTCCTTTGCCGGGGCAACCCTTGCCGTCAATGTCCCCGATTCTCTTTTCAACAAAATCTTGGCCTTCGTCATGTTAATTGTTCTTTTTTTAACAATAAAAAAGCCCGCTGCATCGGTTGATAAGCCCGAAACTCCTCAAACCAAGCTACAAACGGTCATACTAATGTTGTCCTTTTTCGCTGTCGGGTTTTACGGCGGTTTTGTTCAGGCCGGAGTTGGTTTTATAATTATTGCGGTCCTTTACCGCCTGACCGGCATGAATCTGATTAAAATCAATAGCCTGAAAGTCTTCGTCGTGTTGCTATATATTATGGCCTCCTTATTTATTTTCGTTAAGGAGGGACAAATCGACTGGGTAGTCGGAATCACCCTTGCTGCCGGAAATGCCATAGGTGCCTGGTTCGGCAGCTCCTTTGCCGTTTCCAAGGGCGATAAGTGGATTCGGATTTTCATTATTATAGCTGTAAGCCTTATGTCACTGAAGCTTTTGGGGATATTTAATCTTATCCAGCAACTTTTCCTTAGATAGTGCCGACAGGCAAATGCAAGGCGGGCACGTAAAAATCTTAGCCCGACACCACATTACACAAACCTTCCCCATATGTGGAATCCTCTCTCAGCCTGTATACAAGTTCAATAGCAAAACACTTTACAAAAACCACCGTAAGAGTGAAGAACCGTCACAAGGACAGAACTCGCATACAACCTTTAGCCGATTTATACGTACCCGCAGTTATAATTTAACCCATTGTTTTAAGTTATATACACACATATATATGCTTTTTTCAAATACCGTTAGTCATAAACCGGACAGAGGGAAGGAATCTTCATGTCTCTATTTCATTTTTTGTTCATCTCGGAGATGCTTTTTATCAACCTTTACGTTTCCTACATGTGCTCGAAAAAGAAAAAATCGCCGCTGGTCACATGGGCGGTATTAATCATCTTCACGGTTATTCTTTTTGCCCTTCTGCGCCCCATAACAAACAACATCCCAAATTACGGCAATGGCAACGGTCTGCTGGTGCTTGTAGGTTTTTTATACATATTTCCCTTGAAATATTTGTACGACCAGCCTGTCAAGTACACGCTTGCGATTATGTTTTCATCCTGGATCTATACCATGTTTGCCTTCCTATTATCCTTTAGGGTAGGGTATTTTTTACCCTCGGCTCAGTTAAATTTTTCAGTCCTACTGATCCAAACCATTTTTTATGTCGTAACTCTCCCTTACTTTATGAGATTTATAAGACAAAAATTTATATATATTCTACAGAATGTCGAAAAACAAGCGTTAAACTTACTTTTGCTTTTAAGCTTTCTGTGGTTTATTTTTATCGTACTGCTCAATTATGTATTTATCGAAGGCAGTACTCCTTCTTTGGAATTTATCGTGATTTCTATCCTGGCAGTGAACGCAATGTTATTCTACAAACTGTTTTATTCGCTTGTCACGGTTAATAAAAAGGTAAAAAATCTAAGTGAAAAAGCAAAGAGGGATCCTCTTACCAAATTAAAAAACCGCGAGGCCTTGTATGAAGATGCTCTGCAAAGAATAAGAAAAAATAAGCCCTTTAAGGTCATCTTTATGGATTTAGATAGATTCAAGGATATTAATGACCGTTTTGGTCACGGGGTGGGAGATGACTATTTGGTTGAATTCGTAAGCGCAGTAAAGAAAATATTTAATATGGATAGCGCCTTTTACCGGATGTCAGGCGATGAATTCGTCATTATCTACGAAGGCAAAAATATCGATTCTTTTTGTCATCAGCTGGAGAGCTTGGAATTTAAAAATCGAAGTTTTGACATACCATTTTACAGTTTAAGCCTTGGCTATGCCTCGTTTCCCTCGGATGGTGACAATTTAAGCGATTTGCTTTATTTAGCTGATTTGAACATGTACCAAAAGAAAAAAGAAAAACACCGCAGCATTATCCCTTCGAATTAGTACCTTTCGCCTGCTTCAACCCCACAATCTCGTTAGAATAACCAAGCAGGCCATACCGGTAAAAACAGTATAGAAAAGATTCTTCGTTTTATATGCCACCAAGAAGCAAGGCAATGCCGCCAATAAGTAGTGATTGGAAAGGGACACATCAAAACGCTGTCCTGTTACAAGAAGCTCCGGAGCCAAAAGAGAAGAAAGCACCGCTACCGGAATGAAACCAAGCCACCTGAGAACAACAGGTGGTATTTCTATTTTTGAAAGCACTACCAAGGGGAGCATTCTGGGGAAATAAGTGACTGCCGCCATCCCAACTATTACCATCAATATTTTTGCATCCATGTTTCAATAACAACTCCTATCGTCGCCGTAATCAAAGCCGCCAAAATTATGTACCAGTTCCCCGGAATAAATATTTTGAACAGTATTGCCAACAATGCTGCCAAACCGGCAATAAGCCCGCTTAGACCATCCTTCAACTGCCCCACCAAAAGCCCAATAAACATCGCCGGCAAGGCAAAATCTAATCCTAAGGCCTCAGGATTAGCCATAATACCGCCGGCTACGCTGCCAACTGTTGTGCTGATAACCCAGGTTAAATGGGCTGTTGTGTTCAACCCCCATAAGAACGAAGGGCTTCTGAGATAGCTTTCTCCAGCTCCTATGGCAACTCCATAAGTCTCATCTGTAACGCCGAAGCCTAATATACTGAGTGTTCCTGCCGTATTACCTTTGAGATAGGGCGCCAATGAAGCACTCATGAGAATATGCCGGGAATTCACCAGAAAAGTTGCCGCTATAATCGTCCAAGGAGAAGCTCCGGTCAGCAATAGCCCAACGGCAATAAACTGTGACGAACCGGCATAAACTATCAGAGACATTAAAAAAACCTCTCCCACCGTCAGTCCGGCCTGAGCCGCTAAAACACCAAACGCCATGCCGATGGGAAGAAATCCCATCACCACCGGCATGGCCGCTTTTATTCCTTGTTGAAAATCTTTCTTTTCTATTCGAAATATACCCATTTGAATTCCACTCCTGCTCCCACCGGCGGCAAATACAAGCCCAACACGTGGTCCTTAACTGCATACGCACTTGTATAATCGAACAAAGGCAATACCGGCATCTCTCTCATAATAATTTCTTCTGCCTCATGAAGAGCAGACAACCGTACTTCTTCCTCTATGTTGCTCTGTGCCTCCTTAAGGCGCTCATCAAATTCTTGATTTCTCCAGCCTGTGCCGTTCAAGGCGCTTCGCGACATAAACCTCTTTAAGAATCCCGAAGCATCGTAGCAATCAGCCGACCATGAGGAAAGCGCCAGATCATATTCTCTTCTATCTACCTTTGCAGCCCGTTCCTGCCAGGAAAGAGCCGTAATTACACATTTTATTCCCAACTCGTTTTCCCACTGCTTCTGTATATACTCCGCCACATATTGATGCTCAGATTGTTCGTCTGTTAGTATTTTAAGTTCCGGAAAACCCTCTCCCTCAGGATAACCCGCTTCGGCCAGCAGTGCCCGGGCTTTTTCAACATCATAACCAGAAAGCAGATTCCCTCCTGCCAACCTGAAATCAGCCCCGGGATATTGATCAACAGTCCCTCTTGGTACAAGCCCTTGCGACGGTGATTGTCCGCCCTGCAACAGCTCCTCCGTCATCCCCCGACGATCTAAGGCAAGAGACAGCGCCTGACGTACCCTGATATCGTCAAAGGGTTCTTTGGTAAGATTAAACTGATAAGAATAATTCGCTAATAAAGGGCTGGTCCTGACCTCGCCCGTTTCCAGCCTTTCCGACAAACCACCCTGCGGAACATCCACGCACAAATCGATCTGCCCTTTTTCAAACATTCCCCAAATATCCTGAGAATTATCTTCCGTCATCTTCCAAAACATACCTTCAAGCATCACGCTGTCATGATCCCAATACAAATCGTTTTTCTCTAGTTCGCAGCCCTTTTGATTATCAAAAGAAACGATACTAAAGGGCCCGTTTGTCACAATACCGTTCAGGTTCAAACCCTCAGTGCCTTTCTCCTGCATTAACAGACTGGGAAGAGGAAAGAAAACCGGATGAAATAGTTTTTTTACGAAAGTCGGATTTGCTTGTTCCAACTCAACTACAAGGGTCTTATCATCTAAGGCCGCGACTCCTATTTCCACTCCCCCTGCTCCTGTTGCCGAATCTTCGGAATGATGATATGCTTTTGCATTCTTAATGTCATAGAACATATAAGCGAAAGGGCTTTCAGTATCAGGTGACAGGACTCTTTTCCAAGCATATACAAAGTCATAGGCCGTAACCGCGCTGCCGTCAGACCATTGCGCCTCGCGAATCATAAAGGTATAGGTTTTGCCTTCTTCATCGCTTGTCCAAGCTTCAGCCATGGCCTTTTCCAGACTACCGTCCGGTTTGAGACGCACCAATCCTTCATACAAAGCATTGATAAGCTGCTTCCCGGAATCTCCTTCTTCTAAGGCCGGATCAATGTGCTCGGAAAGCCCTGTTGCATAATAGTTAAGGTATGCACCCCTGTTTCCGCCGTCTTCCTCTGTGGTTGTACACCCAGAAGCAACGAATAGAAGCATAGAAATCGATATTACTGTGATCAACTGTAAAAACCTGCTGTATTTATTATCAGCGCTCATGGTTTTCCTGCCTTTCAATATTTTGTTCTATCTTATCATACTATTGAAAACTTGCACCGGTAAACCGCTATATTATTCCAAAGCTATAAACTTTGAACCGATACCAAATTATTATTGCATAAAAACACCATATCCTATAAAATGTACGAAAATGGACACATCAGCTGTTATCTGGTATCGAGGAGGTAGTAAAATGATACGTGCTTTACGCTTGCAGCGTCTTAAGCCCGGCATATTCTCAAAAATAAGCGAACAAAAGGAAGCGGCAATTGCAGCAGGAAAGAGCGTTATTGATCTGAGCGTAGGCAGTCCCGATATGGCGCCTCCACCCCACGTCAAGGAAACTTTGCTCAAGGCAGCCACCGATGTCTCAAACTACGGCTATACCTTGACAGAAGGAATACCGGAACTAAAAGAAGCTATTAAAAACTGGTACAAAAGAAATTATAATACAACATTGCACCCGGATAAAGAGATTCTTTCCCTCATGGGCTCTCAGGACGGTCTTGCCCATATCTACCTAGCTCTCCTCGACCCCGGGGATGTTGTTCTCGTTCCCGACCCGGGATACCCCATATACTATGACGGTGCACTACTGGCCGGCGGTGAACTCTACCCTATGCCACTGAGAGAGGAAAACGGTTTTTTACCCATCTTCACCGACATTCCTGGGGACGTATGCCAAAAGGCAAAAATTATGATATTGAACTATCCCAGCAACCCACTGGCTGCCACAGCTACCAAAGAGTTTTTTCAAGAAGCTGTTGCCTTCGCTCGTAAGAATAATATCATCATTTGTCACGATTTTGCGTATTCGGAGCTGTCTTATGACGGATTTAAAAACACCAGCTTCCTGGAAGTAGAAGGAGCTAAAGAAGTCGGTGTGGAAATCCATTCCGTTTCTAAAACCTTTAACATGGCCGGTTGCCGTTTAGGCTTCATCGTAGGCAACGAAGAGGTCATTTCCGCCATGAGGCTTGTTAAAAGCAATATTGATTATGGCATCTTTCTCCCCATTCAACTTGCCGGAGCTGCCGCACTGAACGGTCCCGATGATTGCATCAAACAAAATGCTCTGGCTTATCAAAAAAGAAGAGATGCTTTAGTTAACGAATTGGCCAGGTTTGAGTGGAAGGTGGCAAAACCAAAAGCCTCTATGTTTGTTTGGGCCAAGTTGCCCCCTGCTTTCCCCTCCTCAGTCGAGTTTGCCTCGCAATTACTCCGGGAAACAGGTGTTGCGGTCGTACCGGGAACAGCCTTCGGGCCTTGCGGAGAAGGTTACGTCAGAATCGGTCTTGTTCAAAGTGAAGAACTTCTGACAGAGGCAGCAAAAAGAATGGGCGCTTTTATTCAATCGAAGCGATAGCTTTAAATATTTTTTCTTTAAATATTTTTATTGCAAGTTTAGGTTATTTTTGAGTATAATGATTAAAAATCATATCGTAACATAAATGATGATAGGGAAGAGTAAACATGTCCAGCTCAAAGCGAGTCGGTAAACGGTGGAAGCCCGACAGCAAACCATGTTGAAAGCAGCCCTTGAGTTTCAACCTTGAGAAATGGAGACTTTCAGACAGCTCCACATTAGAGGAAGACGTGTCCTCACGTTACAGAGGAACAGGATGCTTGTCCTGTTTAAGAGAGTGCCAAGAATGGCACTAATTAGGGTGGTACCGCGGATTACTCCTTCGTCCCTTTAGGGATGGAGGAGTTTTTGTATTACAAAATAATTTTAGAAAAGGAGCTATGCCTTATGGAAGAAATTTTGGAAATCCTCGAAAAAAACAGCAGGTATACGGTGGAACAGATTGCGGTCATGACAGGCAAAAGTGCGGAAGATGTACAAAAGGCAATCGAAAAATATGAAGAAGATGAAGTAATTGTCGGCTACACAACATTGGTGAATTGGGATAAAACAGGTAAAGAAAGCGTTGTCGCCATGATTGAAGTTAAATTAACGCCGCAAAGGGGTGAGGGCTTTGATAAGGTCGCTGAGCGCATTTATAAGTTTCCGGAAGTAAAAGCCTGCTACCTGATGTCCGGAAGCTACGACCTAACAGTCATAATTGAAGGTAAAACCATTAAAGAAGTCGCCCTGTTTGTCGCTGAAAAGCTAGCCCCTTTAGAATCGGTGCTCAGCACGGCAACGCATTTTGTCCTAAAAAAATACAAAGATAAGGGCACTATCTTTGAAAACAATTCTCAAGACAAAAGGGAGGCTATATTCATATGAAACCGGAAAAAATGATACTGCAAAAAATCCTCGATATCCCTCCTTCCGGTATCCGTAAGTATTTTGATTTGCTCAATGAAATGAAGGACGTTATCTCCCTGGGGGTCGGCGAACCCGATTTTAATACCCCTTGGAATGTAAGTGAAGCGGGTATCTATTCATTGGAAAAGGGTCATACCCATTACTCTTCTAATTCCGGTATGCTCAAGCTTAGGGAGACGATTTCTCATTATATGAAAAGGAAATACGGCCTGGAATATGAGGCAAAAAGCCAAGTCCTTGTAACGGTCGGCGGGAGCGAAGGTATCGACCTTGCTCTCAGGACACTGGTAGGTCCCGGTGATGAGGTCATCATCCCGGAACCAAGCTTTGTTGCTTATCAAGGCTGTACTAAGCTGACCGGGGCCACACCGGTTATTATCAAGCTTCGGGCTGAAGACCAATTCAAGCTGACCCCCGAACAGTTGGAAAAAGCCCTTTCCCCTCGCACCAAGGTAGTAATCATCCCTTACCCCAACAACCCAACGGGAGCCGTAATGAACAGCGATGAATTGTCCGCAATCGTCAAAATCCTCAAGGACAAAGACCTTGTTGTCATCTCTGATGAGATCTATGCGGAACTCACTTACGAAGGAAAGCACGTTTCCATTGCCGGTTTCGAAGGAATGAAGGATAAGACTATTGTCATTAACGGTTTTTCCAAGGCTTTCGCCATGACCGGTTGGAGGCTGGGCTATGTCTGTGGCCATGCTTCTTTTATTAAAGCCATGAACAAAATACACCAATATGCCATCATGTGCGCGCCTACAACAGCCCAGCACGCAGCTATCGAAGCCCTGACAAACGGAGACGCCGCCGTGGATGAAATGGTAAGGGAATACAACCGGAGAAGACGCGTGTTAGTCGACGGCTTTCGGAAAATGGGTTTGGACTGTTTTGAACCCCTGGGGGCTTTTTACGTATTCCCAAGCATACAAAAGACCGGACTGTCATCAGAGGAATTTTGTGAAAAACTCCTGCTGACAGAAAAAGTCTTAGTAGTTCCAGGAACTGCTTTCGGTGAAGTAGGCGAGGGCTTCGTTCGGGTGAGTTATGCCTCTTCCATGAAAAATATAATGGAAGCGCTTAAACGAATCAAAAGGTTCATTTCAGTTATCACTTGACGTTTCATTGTGTTATTGTATACAATTGTACAATAACATTACGCATGAGGAGTTGCTTGCCATGACAAGAAAAAATTTGACTTTAAAAATAATTGAAAACCACCTAACAAGCGGTACCCCTGAAAAGGGCAAGGAAATTTCCTTGAAAATCGATCATACCCTTACCCAAGACACAACAGGCACCATGGCCTATCTGCAATTTGAAGCCTTAGGATTTCCCAGGGTCAAGACCAAGAGGTCTGTTGCCTATGTTGACCATAATACCCTTCAGGTTGGCTACGAAAATGCCGATGACCATCGCTACATACAAACAGCCGCCGCAAAATATGGGATATATTTCTCTCGTCCCGGTAACGGCATTTGTCACCAGGTTCATTTAGAGAGGTTTGGGGTTCCCGGAGAAACCCTTTTGGGCTCCGACAGCCATACACCCACTGCCGGAGGGCTGGGCATGCTGGCCATCGGTGCAGGCGGACTTGATGTGGCAGTCGCTATGGGCGGTGGAGCTTACTATTTGAATATGCCTCAAGTCGTAAACGTCGTGCTTGAAGGCAAACTTCAGCCCTGGGTTTCCGCAAAAGATATCATTTTGAAGCTTCTGCAAATGCTTTCCGTTAAAGGCGGCGTAGGCAAGATATTTGAATACTCAGGTCCCGCTTTACAACACCTTTCTGTCCCAGAAAGAGCGACAATTACCAACATGGGGGCGGAACTGGGGGCCACAACTTCCCTTTTCCCCAGTGATGAGGTCACAAGAGAGTTTTTGAAAGCCCAAAACAGGGAAAATGATTGGCAGGAGCTTCAGGCCGACGATAACGCCTTATACGACGAAAAAATTATAATCGACTTATCGACTCTGGAACCGTTGATCGCCTGTCCTCATAGTCCCGATAATGTCGTTGAAATTAGCAAGCTGCAGGGCACCGTCATTAATCAGGTAGCTATCGGCAGTTGTACAAATTCCTCATACGTAGATCTCATGAAAGTTGCCGCCATTCTGCGCGGTAAAACAGTACACCCCAATACCAGCCTTGTCATCGCACCCGGTTCCAAGCAGGTCTTGACCATGTTGGCGGAAGAAGGAGCCTTAGCAAATCTCATCAAAGCAGGAGCCCGCATCCTGGAGTCAGCCTGCGGCCCTTGTATCGGTATGGGACAAGCGCCCGCAACCGATGCGGTATCACTTAGAACCTTTAACAGGAACTTTAAAGGCAGGAGTGGCACCATGAGTGCCAGCGTATATCTTTGCAGTCCGGAGGTTGCTGCCGTCTCGGCCATCAAGGGAGTAATTACAGATCCCAGGAAGCAGGAACCGGTGATAGTAGAAACACCGGCAAAATTCCATATCAACGACAATATGATTATCGCCCCGCCTCAGCCAAAAGAAGCAGGTGATGCTGTTCTCGGCCCCAACATTAAACCGTTCCCGCAGAATAAGCCTCTTCCCTCAAAAATAGCCGGACAGGTTTTATTGAAAATGGAGGACAATATAACAACGGATCATATCATGCCTTCTCCCGCTTGGCTGTTGCCCCTGCGTTCCAATATCCCGGCCCTGTCGGACCATTGCCTGACACCGGTCGATAAAGACTTCCCCGCGCGGGCTAAACGCTTGAACGGAGGATTCTTGGTCGCAGGAGAAAACTACGGCCAGGGTTCAAGCCGCGAACACGCTGCTTTAGTTCCGTTATATCTGGGTATCAAAGGAGTTATCGCCCTCTCCTTCGCTCGTATCCATATGTCCAATCTCATCAATTCCGGCATTCTTCCCCTTACCTTCGTGAACGCGGACGATTATCACCTTCTTGAAGCAGGAGATGAACTGTTGATTGACGAACTTCATAATAAACTATTGGGGAAATGTGAGTTTACTATCCAAAATATAACGAAAAACTCTTCGTTTAAAGTCAGCCTTAACGTTTCACCGCGGCTGACTGACATCCTTCTGGCGGGCGGACTCCTTCCCTACACAAAATCAAAGGCGGAGTGAACAATGAGTACTCTATCCGTGTATAAACTGATTGTTTCAATCCTGACAGTAGTAACACTGGCGGAAGTGTCAAAACGAGCCGGTGCTCTGTTGGGTGGCATCCTGGCAGGATTACCTTTAGGTGCCGGTATTGCCGTATATTTCATTTCCTATGAACAGAGTGTATCCTTTATGGTTGAAGGCATTCCGTGGGGCATGGCCGGTTTGTCTTCTTCACTTATTTTTTGTGCTGTATATTTAGTCGTCTCCTCAAGATTACAAGCCTCAAGCGTTCTCTTATCAATAACCCTTTCCAGTACTGCCGCTATTTTTTCCTTCGTACTGTGGGGGTATTTCTTGTCTTTACTGAAGCTTAACCTTGTTACGGCATTTGCGATTTTTATTGTGTTTTTTTTCGCCAACATCACTGTTGTAAAACGACTTGTTAAGGATTCTGGCGAAACTAAAAAAAGTAAAAGTACCTATCAAATATTATTAATCAGGGCCGTGTTTGTCGGCTTTCTGATTATTATCATTACTTCCCTTTCCTCAGTCTTAGGCAGCCGCTGGTCGGGTATACTGAGTGCCTTCCCTTCGACACTGTATCCGCTGATACTGATTCTTCATTTCGAAGACGGAAACGATTTGTATCCATCGCTGTTAAAGGGTTTCGCATACAGTGTCAGCACACTTGTTGTTTTCTACCTGGCTTGCTATGCCCTCTTACCCACCGCTGGTTTAAATGTCGGATTCCTTCTCACTTATGCTATCTGCTTTGCCTACTTATATGTTTTTACAAAATATCTCAAATTGAAACATTAATAATATATTGCCAATACTTAAAAATTTCCTTTTGAAAACCAGAGCTGACGCATGAGATTTTTGATAGCTGAATATCAATGCAAGAACAAGATAAGAAAAAATAATTTTTCGCAAAGTAGCACTGGACAAAACAAAAAGGAAATGAGATAATAGTGTGGGAAGAATTAAAAAGGAGCCAC
>JAHDSQ010000031.1 GCA_018432615.1 Clostridia bacterium | reverse complement strand
TGTGGCTCCTTTTTAATTCTTCCCACACTATTATCTCATTTCCTTTTTGTTTTGTCCAGTGCTACTTTGCGAAAAATTATTTTTTCTTATCTTGTTCTTGCATTGATATTCAGCTATCAAAAATCTCATGCGTCAGCTCTGATATCCCAGCCGATAAAAATGCGCTGATAGGAGATAAAATATTCCCCAAGGATTGCAAGCCTACTATAGCAGCCGCAAGAACCATAACCAAAATAATTCCTTTAGTTGCCGCTAACCTTTTAAATGCCGTGTTTTCATTTTTCATAGCGTCGCCCCCGCTTGTTCTTTTTTTATAAGAAATTCATTGCTGTATACAGTGTTATTAGAGGCATACAAATGTATCCGGAAACATCCCTATTATTTATATCGGCATTCTTATCGTAAACTTAAACAGCGGACAATAAAAAACTGAGTTTTTTTCAAAATCGCAATCCAACATCTTTACTTCAAATCCTCCCTCAAAAAATAGCTAAATGTTGCCGCATATCCAAAAATCGATAGCATAACCACCAAGCCAAGAGATAACCATACCGGGTATCCACTGCCTGCAAGCTCTCCCTTCATTAATAAATACGTGGAGACCCAAGGATACAATGCACCGAATTTTTGATTACAAAGGGCTGCATTGCCCATTACCATTACAGCTACTACAATCATGGGAGCAACTATTCCTTTTGTCTTTTCCGCTAAATATGCATAAGGTGAAATAGTGAGGAATACAAGGATTCCTCCTGCGACAAAACACACCAACCATTGAAGTATTACGGATAATTCAAACCCTTCCAGCCCAAATACCACGGAATAGCAACCGGAGAAGATTAAGATGCCTCCCCAGGAAACAACTGACAGTACCACGGTCCACAGGAATAAAGTAATAAATTTTCCAAAGAGAAGTTTCACCCGCAAAACAGGCAGTGGTAGTATCGTTTTTAGTGTTTTTTCCTCATACTCACGACTAAACAAATAAGCTGTTACCGCCACGTAAACCATTGTATTTACCAACAGCATCACATAAAGTAAACTATCGTCATAAATGTCTGCCAGCGCAAATACTTGTTCCGGATGCTCAAAATGTACCTGTATCGCTTCAAGAAACATCATAACCGGCACCGCCATGGCACCCATAACGCTCAAGCCTACCATCTTTGCATTTTTGAGTTTCAATATTTCACAATATACTAGGTTAAGCAATCTTCCCGCCTCCGATCAATTCCGCAAAATAAGCTTCCAGGGTCTCCTCACAAATAGCAATCTCGGTTACACCCACACCACCCTCAACGAGTGTTTTATTGATTACACTGTTAGCTGCAGGCTTTGTATTCATCAAAAGATAATTCTCATCTTCGACACTGCAAGCAAAGTCAGGAAAGCGAGCTTTGATTATCCCCGCTGCCTTCGCGGTATCCGATACCGCAAAGCGTGTATAAATACGCATCCTTTGCCGCAACTTTTCCATGTCTACTTCTTCTATCAGATTTCCATTCTGCATCACGCCAATAACGTCTGCAATCTGTTCAATTTCGTTCAATGCATGACTTGAAATCAGAATCGTTGTTCCCCGTTCTCTGGATAGTTTGATTAAGAGGGAACGAATAATAGATATTCCTATTGGGTCTAGTCCGTTGATTGGTTCATCCAGAATTAAAAGCTCCGGTTCGTGTATAATTGCCGCAGCAATCCCTAATCGCTGTTTCATTCCTAAGGAGTAATCGGAAAAAGGCTTTTTTGTTTCCTTTGACAGATTTACAGTTTCCAAAACATCAATAATCGACCGTGTATCTTTTTTACCGCGCAAACACTGCAACAATCGAAGATTATCATAGGCCGTAAGATTATCATAGAAGCCTGGGCTCTCAATGATAGAACCTATTTTATGGTATATTTCTCGCGGATCCGTCCCGTTATCCTTTCCAAATAAAAGTATCCTGCCCCTCGTCGGCTTTACGAGGTTTAACATCATTTTCATGACAGTTGTTTTGCCTGCCCCGTTCCTGCCAAGAAGACCGTAAACCCTCCCTTTGGGTACATGAAGATTTACTTGGCTTACAACATCACTACCACCATAATTCTTCGCCAGATCTTCTGTTACAACGATATAATCCATGATTACCGTCCTTTCCTTTTGCGTTTTTCTAACGCCCTGTTACCATTTTTACAATCTGATAGCACTAACATCAAGACACGCTTCTTCACAAACGAAAAAAGCCCTGACACTTTTCATGTCATTGGGCTTTTCATAGTTTTCGAGATAGCTTATTTAATTCTTCTACTTTTTAGTTTAATAAAAACCTTGATTATGAATAAAAGGAAAAGAAATGATGTTACATAGGGTTGACGTGTTAAGGAGAACAACAATATTGCGAAAGAATGCAGCGCTAGCGAACCTTTTTGCAGAATATCTTGTTTCTTTTCGTCGTCTTGATATCTAGCAAGAAGTTCAAAGGCGCCAAATATGATCAAAGCACTAAAAACTCCATAATACATTATCCGTGATACGATGGACAGGTCTTGATAATCCAGGAGATTCACTGCTTGAATCACTCCGCCTTCCGGCTGACCGTAAAATGGAAGAAAAACAAAAACCACTGCCATCAAATCAATGATTCCGTAAATCATTACGTAAAGCTTTTTCATATTAGAACGGTTTTCATCAGAAGCAAGTTCGAGTAATTCTTCCCCCGACAATAACTCATCAATAGAAACATCAAATAACTTTGCAAGACTCTTCAAGGATTCAATATTGGGATATCCTTTCCCGGATTCCCATTTTGATACGGCAGTTCTTGAAACAAATAATTTATCGGCAAGTTGTTCCTGGGTCATCTTCTTTTGTTTCCGCAGCTGTTGTAATTTTTCATTAAACTCCATTACATCACGCTCCAAGATAAATGCTTTTGATGTTTCATTTTATTTCAGTTTTCATCCACTCCATTAAGAAAGCCATTTGCTCTGGAGTGTGAAACCAATGTTCTCCGTCTTTCATGACAGTCAAAGACACATTATGTGAATCAATAAATTCTTTCATTGTCTTGGTTGATACCAAGTTGTCTTTATCTCCGTATAATACAGAAGTATCCGTATTCCAACATATAGGATTATTTCTCACATAGGATAGATACTCCCAAGACAGTGTTTCTCCAAAAGTTGTTGGTATTTCACCTTTCTCTTCCAACTCTTCAAGCGTGACATTCGCCCATGTCATCATGTCATAAATCAGTTTCTCCATATCCACCATAGGTGAAATAAAATAAGCCTTATTGATCCGCTTATCACCTAAAGCAAGCATTGAAAAATATGCACCTATACTATTTGCTATTATATCAACTTCATCATAATCAAGTCCAAGGTGTTGTTTTTCTTCAAACAGCAATCTCCTTAAAATGAATTTAATTTATAATCTCAAGCCTTATGGCCGGATTAACCTATTTTCTCGAACGCCACTTTCTGTTCCTTCATTGAAATTCTCCCAACCTTATAACCATATTCCAATAGTTCCTTCTTGATACCGCTACAAAGTGCTCCTGATGGATACAAGACTTTCAAAAAAGCCCGGATATACGCCACTTTTCGGCACTTATTTATCTTTTCTTGAAATCAATACTACGCACTCAGCAGTAGACTGCGACAATATGTCAACTTATCACATCACCGCCCTTAAAAGTGAATCGCTTCCTGTTCTAGTTTGCAGTTATGATCCAGCATATAGTCAATTACTTCATCAAACTCGCTGCCTTTCAGTTTCTTGAGCCTGTCCCGGTCGTTGTCGGTGAGCCTCTTTGCGTAATCCCGGTACTCTTTCAGGGTCTTTAGATCCATTTTGTATGGCCTGAAATCTATTCCCGTTTGCCTTTGCAGGTGCTTTAATATATAAAAGCCGCCTGCATCAATATCCCCGAAATGATAAAATGCCACTCCAGGATTTTGCCTGTGTATTTTTTTGATAAATTCTCTTCTTACGCGATTATGGAATCCGCCTAAATACATCAGAAATATATCCCTGCTGTCCGCCGTATGAAAACTTGTTAAATTTTCTACCGTCATCACTGACTTTCCGGTAATCTCAATCTTTTCAATGTCATCTAACATAGAAGATGAAATTGCAATATCACTTCTCAGAGCACTCAAATCAATTCTTTGTTCCGATATTATCAATGTGCCTGCACCTTTGCAATTAACATACGTCGGATTCTTTATGATGTTTAAATTCTCCAACACTTGATCCTTTTCCGGAAAATCACCATACTCAAAGAGCAAATTGATCACCTTAGAACTGATGTGCTCAAATAATTTTGAGTCTTTAAATATCCTAACTGAGAAATCTCTTAAAAAAGTCTCTGAATCAACCACGAGTATTCGATCAACTGCAAGAAGAAGATTCTCATATTCCGGCAAATCATTATTGAAAAATTGAATAGACTTATTCGACTTAATCCTTTCAGCTTGTGTTTCACAATAGCGTTTGAGTATTTCATTTTTATCCTTATACTCGTCAAGCAGTTTTATAACGGCATTGTTTATATCCCTCTTCTGCGTTCTGCCGATGTATTGATAAACTTCATCGATTTCATTCATGTTCAGATGAACTTCACTGCAAACTTTTGCCTTATTGATCTTTGCTGAGACCAGTTTCTTTCTGGCTAATAAATCGACAGCTTCATTGACGGATTGAAACACTTCAAAGTTGGAGTGGTCCGCGTATTGTGAAAATAGGGAGGTGATTTTAACCGCAAATTTCTGATTGACCTTATTGTCCCCTGTAAAACTTTTGCTTTTCTCATACTTATCCAAAAGCGAATTTAAAATGGTCTTCTCATATTTACTCATCATAAATAGTACTCCTCGATGATACTGTTCGTTCCCTCACGCATAGCCATCAATATGGTATCTACTTTTTCGCCAATCACTTCAAGCTTTGCCGGTGGTGTTGCAAGGATAATTTGAAACTTCTGGCTGTTTAAGAAATCCATCATAGAACTGATCCTGTTGTCATCCATTTTGTCGAAAGCTTCATCAAACATGATAATTCTGATGGTGTCACCCAATTTATAGAGCTGGACAAAAGATGCTGCGATAGCCACATAATATGGAGTCTGAGTTTCTCCGCCGCTTTTTTCGCCGTAAATCTTGGAAAAGCGCGAAACGGTACCGTCTCTTTTCTCAACGATAATATCATAGTCCAGATAACTTCGATAATCCGTATACTCCGCCAGAACTTTTTCCCCTCTATCGTCATAGGCTGTCAGTTTGGCAAACAAATCCTCCATCTCTTCCTTGTATTCTTCTTCAAAGGATTGTGACCACAAATTGAAGCCATCCTCATTCCTTTTGGATGTAATCATCTGATAAATACTCTCTTTTTTCTTGTTTGAAGTCAATTCAAATTTATAGCTGTCCTCGCCATAGTAAATATCCTTCAAAGCTGCATTGAGGTTTTTAAATTCCAATTTGGCATTTTCGATATTTTCCTTGAGCCTGGCCAGAAAAGACTCCTTAAACTCCAGGTGGCAATTCTCCTTAGCTTTTTCCAGATCTTCTTCGTACTTGATAATATCAGAAGCCACCAGCTTATGATGCTCATTGATGTATTCCTGCATCTGTTCATAACCGGAGCCTAAATCGCAGTCATTTTTGCTGCAATAGTTAACCTGGAGTTTTATGAGTTCTCCGCACAAATCGTTTTTCTTATTCTGCAGTCCGACTTTCAGAGGAGAAAAGTTCTGAACAATTGTGGCCGGTGCTTTCATCTTGATTTGCTCATTGAATTTATTCATTCCAAGCTCAGCGACCCCGGCATCACTATCGCACAGAGCTTTGAAGTTGTTTTCCAATCCGGTAATCAGACTTTTAATTTCATTCATCTGATTGATGTTGCTGTCGATTTTATTCTTATGGCTACCTATGGATTCACGGGCCGCATTATAGTCCTCCTGAAGCCGTTTAACCAGTTTTTCACATTCCTCAATTTGAATTTGAATCTGGATATAGCTGGGGTCGTTTTCCGCTTTTTTGAGTTCAAGCTTTTCCTTTTGGATCCGCTCGTTGGCAATTTTGAAATTATGTGGAGCATCAACATTCTCTTCGATTACTTCTATATTGCATGCGCCAAGCTTATCAATAATGGGCTGTAGTTGCTTCAACTTTTCTTGGGCAGCCGATATGTCGGCCTTGGTTGCTTCAAGCTCGGCCTGCTTGTTTTTCAGCTGAACTTCAAAGGCATAGGCACCAATATAAGGTGTATGATACACCCTTTCATCTATTTTTCTGACGGCATGATTTTGATATAGCATGCAGTCAGGCGTTATTGCTACCTTGTGTTCTTTTAGACTCTCCACATCCTCACAGCGGATTACCCTGTTGAGAAGATAAATGGCATATGCTTTTGCCCACCGGTTTTCACTTTTTATGACATAGGCAAGGGCAGCCATATCTGCACCGACCTTGATGTCAAGTTTGTTTGTATTCACTAGACCCACTGTGTGAACTTCTTTTTTTATTTTATTATAGACATCAAGTGCGACCTTGTAATGCTGCGGCTCAACGATGATATAAAATCGCTGCGTGTTCAAATAACCTTCTACTGCATTCTGCCATCTTGCATCTGTGATTTCCAGCAGATCAGAAAATATCCTGGGCTTACTTCTGATTCCTTGGTTTAAGAACTCTTTTTCAAGGGCAGTCAGCAACTTAGTGGTGTTTTCCGGATAAGTCAGTTTTTTGTTTTTAAGATTATTGATCTCCTCTTCCAGCTTTATCTTCTGATTCCTGAATATTTTCAGGAGATCCTTTTGCCTGACGTTGTCAGAGCTATAGTTATTCAGCAACTGTGTAAGCTCTTTTTTTAATTTAAAAATGTGTTCCGATTTTAACTCAATGTCCTGTTCGGCTGATCCTAATGCCATCAGATCATCTTTTGATATAACATATACTTCGAATCGGTTTAGCAGCATCAGTGCTTCTGATACTGTGCGA
Source organism: Clostridia bacterium (assembly GCA_018432615.1). GTDB lineage: Bacteria > Bacillota > Peptococcia > DRI-13 > SM3-B62 > SM3-B62. Next base: position 77,354 of record JAHDSQ010000031.1, on the reverse strand, counting down.
AGCATTTTATCCAGCTTATCGAGTGATCCCTGGGCATTGTCTCTGTCCTTATTCAACATGTCAATTCTGTGCTTGGTATCTTTAATCAGCAACGCAATTTCATTCTGCCCGCGGGCAACCTGTAAACTAGTGAGCCTGTCCCTTTCGTTTTGAAGGTTTGAATTTAATATTTCTAATTTATTCTGTTCACTTTGGAGCTGTTGCCTGAAAATCTGGTTTTTTTTCTCAAGGTCTTCACACTCAAGCTTCTTCGCTTCTATTTCCGCTTTCTTTATCAGTACTTCATTTGTCTTAATCTCGCGCTCTTTAGCGATAATCTCCCCGTTTTTCGAGAGTATCGCTTTTAGATCATTGATTTTTTCTTTTGTGAGAGTCATTAAATCTTCCAATTCTTTCAATGAAGCGATATTGTTCCGAAGCGTCGCGACCTCTATCGCCTTTTCTGAAAGAATAAATCTGTTGATAAACTCTTTTACATTATCCATGGGCTTGAAGGCCAGGGATTTCGGTATCATGTCGAAAAACCGATCTTCCAGGTTTCCAAGCCTTTGTCCGAACCTTGCCTTAGCCTCATATAACTGAGATATCAGCATAACCTTCTTGTCGTTTTTACGGAATTCATCTGCTGTAGACGGCCTTCCTCCTGTTAAAAAGCTCAGTTCTTCCAATCTGCACTCTTCCCGAAACCATTTCGTTGTCAGCTTGCTTTCTTCATCTGGGGAGTCTATTTTTGCACCAAGTGTAAAATACCTTGCCGTTTTCTCCTCATAAAACTCCAGGGCAACATAAGTGATGACACTGCCGGAGCGAGTATAGGTATTATCCTCATTGCCGGTTTTGCAGCGGACATAACCCTTTAAATCCCGGCTGCTTTTTTCGTTGGCTGCAGTATTAAACTTCCTATGGTTGGTGGTCAGGACAAGCTGAATGGCGTCAAGGATAGTGGACTTTCCCGATGTGTTTTCTCCGCTTATTAGAAATGAGCCATTAACGCTGATGGTTTCATTAACAAAATAATGCCAGTTGATCAATCTAATCCTGGTCAACATCTTCATCATCACTTGACTCACCCCCCATCACATATTGATTCAGTTTCTCATTGATCGCATCGTACATGCTGTTCAGGTTCTCATTTGGTATGGCAAACAGGACCGAGGGGTATATTTTGATCCTTGCATCGGACATCGTAACATCGCGGTCAATATTTGTAACGATATTGTAGCGTTTGAACAGGCGGATAGTATCTCTTAGCGTCGTCTTATCGAGGTTTAATTTTGCTTCGATTTTAAGCATGCTGTATTTTTGATGCATCTCATCCGTCAGCACTACGACGTCCTCTGTCAGGCTTAATTCCTTGCGTTTTTCTATGTACAGAAGCCTTAGTATCAGCAAAAGAATGCTTTCAACCTTTTTCAATCTCAGTCGTCCTGTACCGTTTATATTTGTCAGAGCAACAACACCCTGATTTTCATTAATATTGATTTTATAGCCAAGCAAATCAAAGTACTCAACAAACAGAGCTTTATTCTGAAGGATGAAGATATAGTCGTTTCTTGTATCCTCTTTTTTCTTGATGATGAAGCAATTATTGAGCAGCTTGTTGGCAGCAACTCTGAATTTTTCTTTCTGCACATGACTTTCTTTGAAAACTTCCATCTCCATCACTCATACCTTTCAATTATAAAATCGCGAAACCGGAAATTGTTCACAGCTATCATCTCATCAAGGGGCAAAGCCTTGTAGATGGACTTTTTATCGCGCCCATAAAGGCTGATGAAAATTACCCTGATCAGATCTCTTTTCGATTCCAGAGGCAATGTAGATGCAAGAATTACCTTATTATCCTTCAGCAATGCCTCAACATACGTATTAATGTTTTTGCGAGAAAACCTGTTCTTGCTCCTTTCCTGCATCGCAAGTTTGCGCAATGCCCTTTCTTCCTCAGAAATTCCATGATTATCACCCAGGACTTCCGGTAAAGATATTTTCTTTGAAATCGGCACCACATATAAAGAATCGCTGTCGATAAAGGCTTGGGGGAATATATTGAAGATATCCAGCAACGTATCATTGAGTTCATCGTTCAAATTAACGGTATCGTCTGCATTAAACTCATCCGCCAGGTATGCCAAGATCTTTGAGATTTTCCCCTCAGCGTTATTCGTATTGGTTAACAGGAACTTCGCTCTGGCAACGGCACTGCCAATATATTTTGTGTGTTTATAATCAATTTCCGAAATAATATCATCGTAATTTCTGAAGGCAGAAATAATGCTGAGAATTCTATTTCTTAACAAATCCTGGGCCTCGGCCTGATCCGATACTTGTTCGATTTCCATATAGCCCTGCACTGCCCGTTTAAATATGTTCTCATCATTTAAGATGCCGTACAGACTTTCAACAATTGAAGATCTAAAATGGGATATATTATCACTCGTCTTGATACGGTGATATGCCTTAGAACCAATATCCTTGTGATAAACAAAGAAGTCCTGCACGATTTCCCCGGCTGATTTTTCATTGGTAATCGCATCAATATGTTTCTTAATGTTTGTGTTTAATTTCTTCAGTCCCACCATCAACTCTTCGGTGTTTTCGATAACGCGTTTGATGATATATTCATATGGCTTGGCGTACCCATCCTGATTCAACAGGGTAGCATGGATCTGGGACACTAAGCTCTGATACTCAAGCTCCTCATTTCTGATGATTTTATTGAAGGACTCAATCATTGTAGCAGCATAGTCAAACAGATTCACCTTGACTTTGAAATCATTAGCAAGTTCGTACTCTATCCATCCACTGTCCTTCAGCCTGCGGATAATTGCATTGGCTTTGGCTCGTGAATCTCTTGCAACTTCATGATCATCCTCATCAAACACCATTTCTGCAGCCGCTTCACTGTCAAAATAATGTTCAAGCTTGGCAATGATGATTTCCTTATCCACACCAAAGGATAGCTCTGTTTTATAGGTATTATAAATAAGCCTTAAACAGTCAATATAAGTCGTTTTATATTTGCTCGTTAAGGGTTTGAAAAAATCCTCCGGCACAATCTGAAATAGATTCACTTGTCTCACCTTCTTGCCAACGGATTTATTTGCTTTTCGCTATATTCTTAACACGACCGCCAATATTTCATTAATATTCTTGCATACAACTTTATCTATAGTATGCTTAAATGTCAACTTCTTGAGCCTACAAGACCTCATATTCGGTTACGGTTTTTAGGCAAAAAGCACCTGCTGTTAAGCAGATGCTTTTGGGACTAAAGTTAATAATTATGTGCCTTTACGCAATATCCCTAAGTATTCGTCATAGGCAAACACCCTACTTCGGCTTTTTAGGCTAAAGATTGCCCTTCATGCTGTTAGTAAACTTCGTCCAACACCATAACCAACTCAAAGGGGAGTTTAAAGCCAATCATTTTCGCGACTTCGGCGTTTAGGGTTATTTGGGGCGCGCTTTGGAAGGTCTGTTCCAGATCTCGCGGTTTGGCTCCCAACAAGCATTTACCGATACTATCCGCACCGAAGCGGCCAATATTGAGCTCATCCATCACAGAAACAGTAAGCAAGGCACCGTTTTTCACTTCAATATTGCCTAACTGCGAAAAGACCGGAATCTTTTGTTCGTAGAAAGGCTGAAACAGTTCCTCAAGCCTCTCGCTCTCCAAGGAGGCAATCGTAACATACATCGCATCTACTTCAGTCGCTAATTTGTCATAAGCTGCTTGTACTTCCCGGTAGTACTGCGGATACTCCTCCTGACTCCGGGGTTCTCTCACATGATATCGCACGATTTCGAAGCCTTTTTCCCGGGCCAGATTTTCTGCTTCCTTTACCGCCGAATAGATCCTGGCATTATCGGAGTCTTCATACACCATGCCCAGTTTCTTGAATTTCACGATATCATAAAAAGCCCTGATTTGCCGTGCAAAGCGCTGTTCGTCCATATGAGCCCAGAGATTGTCCTGGCCGGAATCTTCCGCCGAAGCAATAATCCCTGAGCGAACCGCATTAGAAGCGGCAAAAACAAAGGTATTCGTATCATGTTGGGAGTCGCTTAACAAAGCGCCTGCTGCTGCGCCCAGCGCCAGCATAACATCGATATCTTTCCGGGATTTTAGGCGTTCAAGTATTTCTTCCCCATTCGTGCCCGACTCACGAAGATTATAAAAATCCTCATCGACAAACTGAAGATAGGGACTCACTTCGTGGGATGCTAACCATTCCCAAATGACTTTGCTGTCTTTGGTAGCAACTATCTGCTCAAACCCTGCGAGATTACTGATCCAGCCTGTTTCCTCCAGCCCCTTGACCAGGGCTATCAGTGTTTGGGTATAGGTGAGAAAGGTTTCACTTTCGCAATAGCCTATCCGCCATTTACTGCCATCGGCTTGGACCCGAGGCGTATCCGCTGGCAAAGACCCGGCCTGAACAGTGTGGCTACTCGACACGGCCACGGCTAAACAGCATAATATCATTCCTGCTGCAACTAAAAATCTAATCCTTTTCACTTTCCCGCCACCCTTGCTTGACAATAGTGATTGCCACTGAAAAGATCCTTCTCAACCTTATCCGCCACAGCCCTGCAGGGAATGCAATATTTCTCCAGGTAACAGCTGCGGCAGGGCTCCTTTTTGTTATCTTCAAATCTACGCAGCTTTTCCAGCACCTCCGAATTCCACCAGTAATCCTCAATCCTCTCCCAGGCTTCCGGATATAATAAATGCCGACAGGGAAGCAAATTCCCATCTACATCTATCGCCATATTTGAACGTCCTGCCCCACAGCCTTTATCAAATCCGGTGTTGGTATTCACAAATAACCGTTGCTGAATAAAGGCCCGTAAAGGAGAAAAACAGGGCTCTACTTCAATGGCGATTTCCTGCCGGTCGTGCTTTTTGATGTACTCAGCCAGCATGACAAAGTTTTCCCTGCTTAATGACGCCTGCAGAACATTATCCGCATCCGGTTTCAACTCCAATACAATGACGCCTTTCACTCCCAGGCTTTGTGCCAGCTGCACCAGTTTAGGAAAATCCGCGGCATTATCATTTCTCGCCACCCAATTGATATAATAATCTGTATACTGACCGGCCTGTAGGATTCCCAGGGCATTTAACGCCAACTCATAACCCTGTCGGGAATGTTCATTTACTTCCTTTTCGGAACCATTTAGAGAAACATATATCTCATCAACACCGGCGTCTTTTAATTCCTGAAGCTTATCGGCATCAAATCCCCAGCCGCTGATGGCAATAGCCGAATGTAAGCCCTTGTCCCGGATAGCTGTTAACAGTTCCGGCAAATGGGGATAAACCAGTGTCTCACCACCGCTTAAGTTGATATATGGTATCTTCAACTCAGCGGCTTGTTCTACATATTTTAAAGCCACCTCCAAGTCGATATCCTTTCCCCGGTGCATATCGCAGTAGCACTGAGGGCATCTCAAAGGACAGCGACTGGTTATTTCGATGTTAATCAACTCCGGCACGCGCATGGCCCGGAGCGGAGTTCCCTCGTAATCACTCATATTATTAACCTCTCCTGTTTACGGTATTTCCCTGTTTACAGTATTTTAGCATACAGTATCTTTGTCCCGTTTTCATCCTTGCACTGAGCAAAGCCTCGATAGCCGTTGTGCAGCAATTGCTGCTGATCTATCAACGCTGTATTGGCAAGACTGACTGCATTAGCCGTGTCCAGTTTAACCGGGTTGTACAAGTCTTTATATACGACATACCGATTCCAGTCAAAGTACATCTTGCTCAGCCCGGCAATCAGCAAGCCCAATGAGGTCACCGTTTGAACGCTGGCATAATTATAGGGTGAGACCGTTGTAAACAGATATCGGGCTGTTCCCCTCTCTTCCAGCCGGCGAGCCAAAATACCGGCCAACTTATATTGCAGTCTATGACCGCGCAATTCCGGGTTAACCATACTCAGTTCAAACTGGACCACCTGCCCCAGCTCTTCCTCGCTAAAACCGATCTCCCGGGCCATATTGTTCTCGTAAGCCACATCAAACAACAAAGAACAAGCCGCATACAGGCGGTCCCGGATAAACAGACCCACAGATTCCCCGCCACCTTCCAGGATAAATCGCAATTCTTCTTCCGGTATGGGCACGTAGTATTCTTTTTTTTCCAAGGAACCGATTACAAGATTCTGCAGCCGCATAACTTCCTTTAAATCTTCGGTCCCAAGTACTTTGATAATATATGGGCGTATCTCCTGCTTGCCTCCGACAGTTATCTGCCCCTGTTCAATTATTTCATCTATTTCAGCAGAAATTCTTTTCACCGAAAGCCTCCTTAAACATTGCTGGTTAATTGGCTGATATGGGTTATATTTAAATCATATATACTACTTAAGCCTTCCAGTAGTTTATCCTCGATATATTGCCACTGGTCTTTTGGTGTATATCCCGAAAAACGCGACCGGCAAATGTCGATTAATCCGGGATTCAGATTGTTTTTCCGTAAAAAGTCTATAAAACGGTCTATCCTTTTATCAATCGTTTCCCTTGAAACCTTTTTTAAATCCTGTTCTTCCTGTCTCTCCGTGTAATAAAGATAATATTGTTCATCTTCTTTTCCCACTGAAAAGGCTGCCGCAGGCATGATTCTCAGGGGGTGATAAATATTATCTATAAAGTCCTGATATGCCCCTGCGGTGATTTCGATTTTTGTTTGCGCCGAAGACAGGGAATTGTCACAGGAGAAGTAATCTAGGTCAATATCCAGAATCAAGGGCTGACCAGTGGTAAAACGACCGGCTAGCCCTATTTCCTGATAGCTGTAAAACTGGTGCTTACCCCAGTGGTTATCATCTGACTCTAAATGTTTCCGCAAGAGGGGCTTAACCTCCCCGATTTCAAAGTACTTGCCCCGGGATTGCCAGGATGCTACAAAGCAGTCCTGCTTCTTGCCGCAATAAGCGTCATGTCGTCCCAGAAAAGTATAGTTATTGATTATTCCCCGATAAATGGCCGGCATGATAAAACTAGCAATACCCATTTCTTGATATCCATAGGTATAAATCTTCTGCAAATCATCCTCCAGCTCGTCAATAGAAACGTTGAGCCGGGAAATCCCCATATCTTCATGGGAGTCCACATGCAGCAAGGTGTTCCCAAAAGGGCGGATATAGCCGTTAAAATAACCGTAATTCCAAATAAACCAGGCCTCATGGTGTTCTTCAGTAATAAACAACGGGACAGTTAACATGTGCTCACCCTTTTACTCCTTTTTTTGACTCCAAAGCCATGATTCCTTGATAAACGGAGGCAGGATAAATATCTCCCCGTTCTTTTCGGAGCAATCCTTGTCTTCTGCAAGGAAAACAATCCCTTCAAGAATTTCTATCTCCTGCCCCGCTACTTCCCGGATAGCGGCCTGAGCGTCTTTCAGGCATAATTCCCGATATGCTCCGTCCACCGCCGCCTTTTGGGATATTTCCTTAAAAATATCCTGCAGGTCTTTAAACCCCGGCTGTCTTTCCTTTGCCTTGCTCATGCTAAACCCCCACAGCTTTTTTAGCACTATCCGCCAACTTCTGATACAAATCCTCGCTTTGGTCCACAAAGCCCTCCGACTTCTTACGGCCTTCTTCAAGAACTGCCATTGCTTCCTTCTCACGACCTATTTCCGACAAGGCAATAGCCAAATCATAATAGGGATCCATAAAGCTTTCATCCGTCAAAGCCATAGCCCTTTTCAGCAGTTCGATTCCCTCTTCCGTCTTACCCATACGTAGTAAGCACAATCCTTTTCCTTTAAGTCCGTATACATCAGTAGGGCTTCTTTGCAACAGCTTCTCGTTTGCTTCCAGGGCAACATGATAATTACCTAGCCTGAAATTCACATACCCATAATGGCTCAAAAGCCCAGAATCGCTATCCGCACCTTGCCTGCCCAGGGCCACGCTTAATGCGGTTTCAGCCAACTGCCAGTATCCTTTTTCCGTAAAGCTTCGGCCCATTGCCGCCAGTTCGTCGAAATCCTGTATTTCTTCAAAGATGCGAATTCTTTTCTGAACGGCCTGAAAATAAGAACAGTAACGATTTTCTGCGTAAATGCTGCCTCCCATGGTTAACCTGGAATTCGGACACCCGCCCAGGCAATCATCGGCAAAACGACATACTCCGCAAAAACCCTGCAGGTCTTCTTTTTTCATGGTGCGGCTCCATCTGAAACTGTCCGGATTCTCCCAGATCTCTTTCAGGGGAGTTTTCCTGATATTACCTTCCGTAAACTCAGGATCCCTGATGGAAGTACATCCCACAATATCCCCGTTATGCAGGATACCGAAGGTATATTTTCCGGCAGTACACTGAGGGCAATAGATGCTTTCCCGGCTGTATTTGGCCATCTGTATTTCTTGCAGACTATAGTAGCCGACACAGTCACCCAGGTTGATTTTAAGCGAAGACTCCTGCATACACCGATAAGCCAAATCAATAATCGTATCCATATCAGTAGGCTCTAAGACTAAATCGTCGTGTTCAGCCATATTGCCCATGGGACAACCCATCTGAACCTGCCATTCCTTGACCCCTCTGTCCGCCAATTCTTGTTTTATCCTGTCCAGCTCGCCCAGGTTCTTTTTATTGACCGTGGTAATGGCGGTAGCGTGCATGTTTCTGCTAAGGCACAGTTCAATAGCCTTCATAATCTTTTGGTAAGAACCCTCCCGGCGCATGAAATCGTGTGTTTCCTGAAGGCCGTCCAGGCTGAAGCCTATGGTAGCGACTCCGGCCTGAATTGCCTGTTCCAGAATTACCTCGTCAAAGAGCCATCCATTGGTAATTATAGTGGTAGCCACACCCCGCTCCTTCAACCTTCCGGCAATGTCCGGCCAGTCTTTCCGGGTGGTCGGCTCACCGCCGGATAAAGTAATCCACTTCATCCCAAGCTTGCCAATATCATCGCATAACCGCAGGGCTTCTGTTGTCGTCAACTCTCCCGGGAGAACGTCATGGCAGGCAGAGCCGCAGTGTTTGCAGCGCATGTTGCAACCCATGGTAATCTCCCAAACTGCTGTTATCGGTCGTTGGATTATCATTTTCTGAATTTTTCTAATGCTACTCGCCAGGCCGGACTCCCGGTTCCGCCACCTTTTTTGAAATCAGAAGGCGGACGCACGGCATACATCATTATTACATCCGGCCTAAAAGAGGCGGCACCGCCGGCGACCGATTCCAGATCATCATCCGTCAGTTCGTCGGTATTGGCAGGCGGTATAATCAGATGCAGGGACTTCATGCTTTCCACATGCACCTCTATTTTAATATCTTCCGGAATCACCACTCCCAATTCCTTTTCCAAAGCCGCTTTGGGATCGCTTAACAAAGCAAGTCGAAATGCTTCGTCTTCAGCCGCTTTCTTGCCGATTAATTCATTCAACTCTAAGGTCGATAAAATTTGGTTTTCCATATTTTCCCCTCCAACCCTCATTTTTCACTATTCGAATCATACTGAATCCGCGAAAATTCAAATATTCACAGTTTCACACATCTATCGCTTGTCCAGTCCTTACCACCCTCTGAAAACGCGCCTGGCCGCCCGCCTGACACCACTGGAAACAGTTCTTCTGACATGACCGCCGGTCATATCATCAGTAACCGACACTATCGTCGCCGTCGCTGCAACGGTGGCAAGGGCAACACCGCCGGCTACGCCTTCTAAGGCTTCTTCGGAAAGCTCGCCATCGCTGTCCCCGTATTTGTTTACCGCCTCAGCAAAAGACTTAAGCTCTTCCACCGTGAATTCCAAGCCTTCTGCTTTTAAGAAGCTTTGGGCTTCCTCTGCCGTTTCCAGTTCAACGAGTTTTTTCCCAAAAGCCGGGTCTGCCTCCAGTTTCGCCTGTAATAATTCAAAACTTGTCGCCATTTCAATCCATCCTTTCTTTTTCACAGATTCACATGTTTTTTTACTTTACTCTGCTTACCAACCTCTGAAAATACGCCTGGCCGCCCGTCTGACCCCGCTGGAAACTGCTCTCCTGACATGGCCGCCGGTCATACTATCGCCAATTGAGAAAAGTGTCGCCGCTGCCGCAACGGTGGCCAGAGCAACACCGCCGGCTACGCCCTCCAGGGCTTCGTCGGAAAGCTCGCCCTCGCTGTCCCCGTATTTGTTTACCGCCTCAGCAAAAGAGTTGAGCTCTTCCACTGTAAATTCCATTCCTTCTGCTTTTAAGATTCTTTGGGCTTCCTCTGCCGTTTCCAGTTCAATCAGTTTTTTCCCAAAAGCCGGGTCTGCCTCCAGTTTTGCCTGCAATAATTCAAAATTTGTTGCCACTTCGATCCATCCTTTCTTTTTCATAGGTTCACATGCTTTTCAAACTTCACACGAATTATTCAATCTTTCCGTAATACGCTTCTTTTCAACCCTCCCTTCACGTAATCATTTATGTAAAAAGGTTTTCAGCCAAAGCTAACAAATTACTTTGGGACAAACGCAGCAGCATTTCATACCTGCCTTGGGGAGAATAAATATCGGGGTTCTCTGTGCCAAGCCTTTCGACGTTTTCAGCCGCTCTTTTGAGACAACTCTTTAATTCGTCAAATTCCCTCTGAGATAATTCTTTGTTTTCCAGGTAATTGGTCAACCGACCTCCCGCTCGGAAAGCGGGGTATTCCTCCAGTCCCATAAAACAAAGAAACCAGTCTGCTCGATAGTAGCCGAGGGCGGCTACTATACCCATATAATCAGCGATAAACTCATCAAGAGGATGATTCTTGGCGGAGCCAAGAAAGCGCTGGGTAAAATAATGGGTGGCTTCATGCTCCCTGCGGATTATTAAGGACAGCCTGCGCCATTCCTCTTTCGCCATCCCCAACATCTCTGCCGCTACACCGCTGTATTCGGCATCGGTCAAAATGAGGAAGGTGTCTTGATATAGCTCCCGGTTGGCTTTCATATAATTAAAGTCAAAGGACTGTCCGCACTTTCGCTTATACCGGGCTACCCTGTCCCAATTGTTGTATCCTTTGATCATAAAGGCTCCCAGGGACGCGGGGATAGCAATCGGTTCATTTTTGTAACATATAGCCCGGATTAGGGATTCAAAATCCCGGCGGCTTTTAGTTTCCAAGACAGGAATTCGGCCTGCCGGAGTCTGATATAAATAAACCTTCAGCCCCTCCGAATTCTCAAGTCTGATACCCTCAGCACTTTCAAATTCTGTCGGATTGGCCCCCCGGCGGGTTGCCTGCAGGTAATCTTGATTGGTACTCATTCCCTCCCGGATTGGGAAACAAAGCTGGACCAGTCCTTGCTGCAAGGCTCCCAAGACGCCCAAACCGGGTATGTTTCGGATATAATCTTCCCAGGCTTGCACAAAAAGCTCGTCCGCAAGAGGCATCTGCTCCCGGGATAAGGACTCGGTATGCGTAAAATGATTTTCCTTTAATAACTTTAATCCGGGCATAATAGCAGACACCCCTTTCTTCCCATCGTCGCTTCCGGTCTCGTTTTTACCTTTCCTGTTTACTTATACAAGCCAGCGGCAAAAGTATCACAGATTTTCCACACATTTTTCCACATATTTTTCTAATATCAATTAAGGCTTATCTTTTTTGTTGGGTAATGCGTTGGGGTTTACGCCCCCCGCCACCATATCCAGCTCATCGTCTGCCAATTCATCGTTTTGCACAGCTGAAACCCCCTCCGCCAGCACCTGCGCAAGAGAAAGCAGTTCTTGATCTTCTTTGTCGTGTTGCTCATATTCTGACGGTTTCAGCCGCCTGCCGGATACAATCTTATCCACAGCCGTCAGAAACGGTTTTGATGGTTTTTCCTTCATTGGCCTCACCTCAGCTTATATTTCCGAATCATACACTACGCCTTGTTCCTTTAAAATATCCCGTAATTGCTGTAATGCTCGATAGAGGATCGTTCCCACATTGCTTTCCGTCAGATTCAGCATCCGGGCAATCTCCCGGTTGGTCTCACAAGCACCGAATTTAAGGGCAATTATGCTTCGCTGGCGCCCATCCAGCTTCATGACTGCCTGAACCAGCATATGTTTTAATTCTTTCTTCATAACCGCATCCTCCGGCGGATTCCTATGATCTGCCTGTTTTGGCTCAATGGAAGTATAATGGCGATTTTTATTATGGTAATTAATAATTGTATTATTCGCTATGGTAAAAAGCCATGTGCTGAACTTACCCCGCTCCGGGTTATATGTGTGATATTTGGCCAGCATTTTGGTAAACACCTCACTGACCAAGTCTTCTGCCGTGGCTGAATCGCCTACCCGGTAAAGGGTATATTTATACAGCTTTGGATAGTAGTCACGATACAGCTTGGAAATACTGTCGGATTCTTCCGCCACAACCAAAGGACTGCCGATTTTATTCAAGTTCCGCTCACCTCTTCTCCCGGTAACAAAGTTCTCTTAGGCTAGCTGTCTCTTCACCAGTTGGGTAAAGAGGCCGCCTTGCTCAAGCAGTTCCTGATAATTGCCTTGCTCTACAATCCGCCCTTTATCCATAACGATAATCCTATTGCAGTTAGCAATCGTGCTCAGACGATGGGCAATAACGACTCTGGTAGCACCTAAACCGCCCAGGCTTTCACTGACAATTTTTTGGGTTCTGTTGTCCAAAGCACTGGTAGCCTCGTCGAAATAAATGATTTTCGGCTTGGAGATAATAGCCCGGGCAATAAGCAGCCGTTGCCGCTGTCCGCCGGAAAGTGTGCCTCCGTCTGTGCTGACCATGGTATGCATGCCCATAGGCATACCCTTGATATCTTCTTCCATCCCAGCCATCCGTGCCGCTTCCCAGGCATCATCCATGGTCAAACCGATACCTGCAGCAACAATATTGTCGAAAATACTGCCATGCATCAACTGACCGCTTTGTAACACAACCCCTAACTGACGACGAATAGAACGGATATCCACTTTCTCCAAGTCATGCTGGTCATAAAAAATCTGACCTGACTCCGCTTTTTCAAAGCCGAGCAACAATCTGAACAGAGTAGACTTCCCACTGCCGGAAGTCCCGACGATGCCCACATAATCTCCCTTTTTGATTTCCAAAACAATATCATTCAGAACCAAAGGCCCCTCCGGATAGTAGCGGAAGTTCACATGCTTCACTTCAATACTACCTTCGAGTTCCCCGGGATCGGCCTTATCAACGTCAAATTCGGGCAAGGTCACCAAAATCGGTTTGACCCTTTCATATAAGGGTTTAACGATATTGAGTTGGAGAACCACGCCTGATATTTGCAGTACGGCACCCAAATAGCTTGAAAAGGCCGCGTTAAAGGCAATAAACTTACCGGCGCCTAAGTTGATTCCGCTGACCCTTATTAAGGCGAAAAAGATAATCCCGGTAGCAATGATATTTATCGTAGAATTAAAAACGGCCATTCTGTTGCCCAGGGTCTCTTTACGGTATGTAACGTCCCTAACCTGACCGAAGTCCGTGGCCCAGTTATGAAAAGCCCGCTTTTCCGATCCGGATGTTTTGATTTTATTGATACCGGTTAAGAGGCCGAATATCTTTCCTGCCAGGCTGTTATTCAGATCGATCAGCTGACGTTCATAGCGTATTTGCAGATAGCCGAATAAGAGGGATACCCCCATATTGACGGCTACGATAGCCGTAGCAATCAAGGCCAATATCCAGCTATAATAAAACAAGAGGATAAAATAAAATATCGCGAAGATTCCCGAGATAATGGAATTTACTGCCGCACCCGACAGGATACTTCGGATTTGACTGATACCCATAGCACGACCGGCCAACTCCCCTGCTGTGTAGTCTTTAAAAAAAGGTACCGGCAGGCTCAAGAGACGATCCCAAACCGCAGCTTGCAAGTCGCTTTCCGTTCGTCCTTCTATCCTGTGCAAGGCGAATGACCTGGTTAAATCAAAGGCAAAGGAGGAAATAGCGATAGCAATGAGTAAAAAGCCGATTTGACTTAATAGCAGTCTTTCCCCGTCAGGAATTACGCTGTCGAAAATAATTCCTGTTACTACCGGTGTCAAAGCTCCCAACAACCCCCCCAGTGAGCCCATCACCAATACGGTAATCACGTCCGACTTCCAAATCCCATCCGCCAAATACTTGAGAAGGTCCTTATACCCAATGGCCTTAGCCGGCAACGGGCGATAGAAGGTATAGGCTTGGGCATCTATCGTATCCGCCACCGCCTGATCCACCATAACCTGGCTGCCTTCAGCCGGGTCATATAATTTATATTTGGAAGGAGATACGGGTAAAAGGGCCAAAGGCTGCTTGTCGGCCTCCCTGTAAACAAGGAGGGCTCCGTTATCTTCTTTCCACCAGTTTTCCTTTAAAATGATCTTTCTGATTCGAATTTGGGAGGCCCTGGCTATATCCCCCAAGAGGTCTTTTGAATCAGGCTTGTTTTTTCGCAGACCATGGGAAGGAAGAATAGTTATTTTCTTGGCCTTTCCCACAGCCACACAAGCCTTAAAGAGCAGATTATCGCTGTGGTATTCTTCTGCTTCCTGACTTACTTGTACCCCAATGTTTAAGGTATCGGCCAGTCTTTTCAATCCGCTACTCATGCGGGCTTCATCCTGGGCACGTTTTGCTTTTATCCTCAAAACCTCTTCTTTTCTGGCCTCAAGCATTCTTGTGAGCCCCTCGGCAAAAAGAAGGCTATTGTATTCCATCAGCTTTTCCGGCTCGAAATCTTTGTCCCAATCAAATTCCCCGTTTTCCTTAAGCCCCAAGTCCTGCCACTTTTTAATCCATTCCTTGAAGAAGCCGACCATCTCATCACGTTCCGGCTTTGTTTTTGTCCGGGTGAATTCATGACGGTTAAATTCCAAAAGCGAGGTATCGGTACGACCCACGGCCAGAAGGGCGTAATCTTCATCTTCTGCTTTTATGGGTTTTAGTCCGCAGAAAATCTCCCCCTTGTCAACTGTGAGCAGATAGTTTCTGCTGCCTACGCTTTCCTCGTTGACTGTCCGGGTGATAAACAAATCGACCTTGCCTTCTTTAACCAGCCAGACTTTAGAGTCGGTTAAAAGCAATGGTTTGTTTCCTTCTGTTTTGATTGTGACAGATGCTAAACGGTCAATGAAACCCAAAACAAATACCTCATTTCCGATTGCTAAGATTAATTAAGCGCTGATTAGCTGGGCATATAGCCCCCCGGTATTTTTCAACTGATCATGGGTGCCGCGTTCCACAATCTTACCCTTTTCCAGAACAATGATTTCATCACAATCCCGGATAGTGCTCAGGCGATGGGCCACAATTATACAGGTACAGCCCCGACGGCGGATGTTCTCATCAACCAGTTTCTCCGTATGGACATCAAGGGCGCTGGTTGCTTCATCCAGAATCAAAACGGAGGGATTACCGGTTAGGGCCCGGGCAATCTCCAGTCTTTGCCTCTGGCCGCCGCTGAAGTTACTGCCACCCTCACTGACCTTATGGTCATACCCCTTGTCCCGTAAGGTAATGTCATCATGAATACAGGCGTCTTTGGCTGCCCGGATCAAATCTAATTCCGAGATGGTGGCATCCCACATGGTAAGGTTTTCCCTGATGGTTCCGTCAAACATGGTGATATCCTGATCCACAACGGCCATCGAGTTGACTATCACCTCGCGAGGTAAATCCTCCCGGCGTTTGCCATCAAAAAGTATTTCCCCCGACCAGGGAAGATAAATTCCACTGATTAGTTTGGCAACGGTGCTCTTGCCACTGCCGGATCCGCCCACCAGGGCCACCCGGGAACCTGATTTGAGTCTCAGGCTAAAGTTCTCAATCAGGGGCGGATCCCATGGACTATAGCCAAAAGACAAATCCTTTATTTCTATGTCGCCTTCCAGTTTCCGACAAGTATCCTCTTCATGCTCAGTCTCTGTTTCTCGAATAACATTTTCATCCAACTTGTACTTGAAAACGTCTTCCAAACGGTTAATATCACCCTGGACTTCTTTCACCCTCATACCCATCTGTGTCAAGTCGTTAACCGGCTGCATAAAGCTACCCAACAGTCCCTGGAAAGCAATCAGGGAGCCGATGGTCAGATTCCCGCTGATAATCGTCAACCCTCCCACAAACAAGACAATAACATTAGCAAACTCCGACAGAAAATCAGGCAATTGTAACAACACCTGCGCTGTTTTGCCCAATTTTTGTTGAGAATTGATTTCTTTGGCGTGGTATCCCGACCATTTGGCAAAAAAGTCCGACTCTGAG
Organism: Clostridia bacterium; assembly: GCA_018432615.1. GTDB lineage: Bacteria > Bacillota > Peptococcia > DRI-13 > SM3-B62 > SM3-B62. The sequence goes on along the minus strand of JAHDSQ010000031.1, from coordinate 61,136 downwards.
GCGGAAGCTTTCAAAGTTTCCATTATAAATAAGCCGGACATGGAAAAACCCATTACCTTGCCCTGATCCTGCAAAAGCTTGGCATTTAAGGTCTCTATTTTACTGGAAGAATAAAAGAGGTAGCAGATATTCAAAGCGGCAATCAGCAGGGCAATCAAGGCCAAAATAACGCTGAACTGCAACATGACTACAAAGTAGAATATTATGGTCAAAAAACCTATCGCCGTTTCGGCTAACTCCCGGGATAAAAACGCGGCTACCTGGTCGTTGCTCTGCAGGCGGTTGGAAACATCTCCGGCTGAACGCTGCTGAAAAAATTCCACCGGCAAACGGAAGATGTGCCAAAAGAATTTCCCGGCATTACTGATGGCGGTTTTGGTCTCCATTTTCAGCAGGTAATACTGCTGAAGGGCAACCAATACCCCCTGTAAAATGGCCGCCGCTCCCATGGCCCACAGCAGAGGTTTCAACCAATCACCTTTGCCCCCGAGTAGGATGTCATCGATAAAAATTTTACTGAAAGCCGGTACCAGCAAGCCCGGAATAACCATAATGAGACCAATCAGAACCAGATAAATAACTGCGGTATGGGAACCGGACAACCACTGCCGCAAGGAAACGATAAAACTATTCTTTGTCCCGCTGGGCTGAAATTCTTCCCCCGGTTCAAAGGTCAGAATCACGCCGGTAAAGGCCATGTCAAACTCTTCGTAATCAATAGTCCTGGGTCCGGAGCCCGGATCATTAATGTAAACCCCGTCTTTCCCGAATCCTTCCAAGACCACGAAGTGATTAAAATTCCAATGGATGATAGCCGGTAAAGGCATCTCTCTCAAACCTTCGGGCTCCTTCCGGAAACCCTTGGCAACAAACCCATACCTCCGGGCAGCTTTTAAGATACTGTTGGCCTTAACCCCATCGCGAGTGACCCCACAGTCCACACGCAACTGCTCTAAAGGCAGATATTTTTTATAATAAGCAAAAATCATTGCCAGTGAAGCCGCGCCGCATTCCACAGCTTCCATCTGCAAAATGGAGGGAACCCTTTTCATTTTTCCTTTTCTTTGCAAGCTCATCACCTCAGAATCTTGAAAGCACAATACATTGGTTCGGGTTTTTTAGCATCTATCAGATAGGCAAAAGCTTCTTGATAAAAGGTATGACCATACTGATCGGTCGTTTTTTCTCAATCTTTACTTCCCCGGCGCAGAACGTCCCGCCGTCTATGACAATCGACGGCCCCTTAGGCGTCGACCACTTATATCCGCTGACTGTATTGCTGTCCCTGATCAATTTTACCCTGACCTCGATGGGAGAACTGTTCCCCGACAACTGTCTGGCCAAGTCCGCATTGCCCAGTGTCAGCATCATTCCCTGGACACTGGCCGGGTACTCGGAAACCTCTACCACGTTGCCCAGCATAAAGCCGCTTTCTTCCTTCTGCACCGTAGTCGGGGATATATTTACTTCCATCCCGGGCCTAATTCTTTTGCCCTTCTCCGCCGGTACATAAATAACAGCCTCCAGGGTATCGATTTGCTCACCTTCTTCCGCTATCGTGCAAACGACCTCTCCTGCTTGATAAATATCACCTTTTTGCACCTGCATTTCCAAGACCCGTCCGGAAACCTCGGCTATTATCTCATTATTACTTAGGAGTTCATTTTGCTGTTTTTGAATGGTGTTTTCCAAATCTATCACAGAAGCGATGATATTGTCCTTCAGCAACTGTCGCTGAGCTTCAAAGGCTGTTTCCGCCTCCTTAAGCTGGGCCAGCGGCAGTTCATTCAAATGGTACTTCACGGTATTGTAGGAAGATTCGGAGTTAAGCATTTCCCGCTCTGCCTCATCCAGTTCGTCTTTGGAAACAGCACCATGTTCATACAAAATTTTATAATTGTTGTATTTATCCAAAGCAGCCTCGTATTGCATTCCGGCCTTTTCCAGTTCGTTCTCGGCTTTGGCTTTTTCCGCCTCGTAATACTTTGTCTGGGTATTCAAATTGGCCTGGGCCGTCAGATAACCCTTGTAAATCTCCCCAAACCTGCTATACACATTAAAATTGCGCGTGCTGTCATTCAATTCCAGACTATCCAAATCAATGGCTTTTACCGCAGCCAGGTCTTCTCTGTTTTTATTAATATCCGCGATAAGCTGGGTCTGCTCCAGACGTGCCATCACCTGACCCTTGCCGACATAATCGCCGTCACGGACGCTGACATCGCTAATCTGACCGGTGGCATGGTGAACCAAACCGGTAATACCCCCGCCGGAGATAATAATTCCGCTACCCATTGCCTTATCGGAAATCCTCCCGAAAACACCCCACACCAAGGTGGCAAAAATTAAGATACCCACCGCAAACAACGCTACCCAGCCTGTGGGTGAAATGACAGTTAGGCGCTGGTCCAATTCTTCGGGGGAAGATAACCGATCCAGGGATATTTTTCTGAAAATCTTGTTTTCCGTCATAGCTTAATCCTTCCTTACTTCGTGGAGTCAGTCGGCATATCGGAATTGACCGTTCACTACTTCTTTAGCGTAAATCCTGCGTCCTTCAATCTCTCCGTTTTGATTAAAATTAATCGTTCCGGAAACACTCGGCCACGGCTCCATTTGCCGCAAGTATTCAGCCAACACAGCCGGTGAATAACTATCGGTTTCCTCCAGGGCGTGGGCGATAAGCTGTAATGATTCGTATCCCTGAATGGCCCAGATATCCGGCTCTTCCTGATATTTCGCCCGGTATCTTCCGGTAAAGCCCTCCAGTTTAGTCCTGCTATCGTTGGGGTTATAGGTGGTCATAATAACCGCACCTTCGGCATCCTCCCCAATCTCAGTTATGAAATCGGCCACATCCAAGCCATCGGCAGCTATAACGGCGGCCTCCTGATCGATCTGTCTCAAGTTCCTGATGAAATCTGCCCCTTCAGGCATGTTCACCGCCAGCATAACCGAGTCGAATTCCAAAGCCGTCCATTTGTCATAGGCATTTCTGAACTGTTCCCCGGTTACCACTCCCGACCTTCTGTCAACAACGACAAGGCCGCTGCGGCTTGCTTCTTCCTCCAGGGCTTTGGCCAGATTCTCTCCGTAGGAGCTATCTTCATAGTAGACTACTACCCGTGTATACCCTTTACTCTTAGCATAGGCGCACATTTTTTCAGCAATCCTCTTGTCACTGGTAATACTCTGAAAAATGTATTCATACCCTTTTTCCGTTAACTCCGGATTGGAAACGGTAGGCACTATAGTCAAAAGCTCCGCTTCTTCATATATTTGGGATATGGGCAGGCAAATGTCGGAATACCAATGTCCGATGACTGCGAGAGTGCCGGTTTCTTTGCTGAACCGCTGAGCCAGATCAACAGCTGTCTTAAAATTGGCCTGATCATCCACGATTTCCAGCTTGAATTTCTTACCCTTGATACCCTCCCTATTGATGTCTTCCAGGGCAAGTTCAACCCCTTGTAAAAATTTTGTGTTTTTCTCAGCAAACTCCAGCGGAACAGGAACTGCGATAAGGATATCGCGACCTTGCTGCACCTGCCTTTCCCTTTGTGTGGCTAAATCCCCGGCAGAACACCCTACCAGTCCGATAAACAAAAGCAGGTATAAAATTATGACTTTTTTCGTTTTCATCATATCAACGACCTCAATTCCCACTTTTTCCGTATGTTGGCTTCAATCCCACGGAAAAGATAAACACCAGTAATAATACAAACATACTTAGCGAAATAAGACCTATCCCCGTTTTCGCACCTAACGATAAAGCTAACCCATAGATTATCGGCCCTGTCATTCTGCTTAAGTTAACCATCCCACTAAAATAAGCGATCCCTTGATTAATCTCCAAATCCCTGATTCCCTGCAAATTAAGAAAATAGGTGGTTTTCAGCGAAACTCCGAAACCCTCGGCAATGCCCAATAAAGCAATTGTCACCAAGGCGGCGGGCACAGTGCCGCAAACAAAGAAGGTTGTCAAGGCGCCTATCACAATCGTCATCGAGGCCATAATCCCCCTGACACTGCCCAGTTTCCCGGTAACATACCTGGTCAAAATCGGCCCTAAATAGATAATGAACAGGCCGTTCAGTAAAAAGCCCCTACTGATATCACTTTGGGAAAGACCGTGAGCAGACGCAAACAAAGGAAAGTAGTAATCCAGAAATGCTCCACTGATAAAGTAAGGAATAAATATACAGGCCAGAAACAAGAGTGTCTTCTTGTTTATGATAAACTCCCTGACTTTTTCCCGGATGGGGGCGTGCTCCCCTTCTCTTTCGCGGATTTCAAGTTCAGTCATGAACCGTCGGACAAGAATAACCGGGACTATAGCCAAAGCAGCTGCTATGTAAAATACCGCAGCGTAACCGATTCGGTCAGCCAGCAAACCGCCGACTACCAGACCGCAGTTTAAACCCGCTATCGATCCCGCACTGAATTCCGCAATGGCGGCATTAGGCTCTGGCAGTGATACTACTAAGCTGCGAATAGCCATCAGAATATGTCCTAATCCCAAGCCGGCTATCCCTCGGGAAACAACGAACAACATTCCGTTCGCACTGAGCGCTGCCAGTATATTCCCTGCCGCTAAGAGCAAAACCCCAACATAGAAGATTGAGCGCCATCCCCGTTTATTGATTGCCCACCCCGCCAGGATAATAGCAAGGATCCCTCCCAGCATTTCCGCCGAAAGCGGCAGACCTAAAACCACATCCTTAGCCACTCCCGGAATCGGCTGATAAAGAGTTTTCATAACGATCGGAACAAAGGTCAGGGACATGCAGGCACATAGGTTAACGAAAAAAATCAACGATCTTGCCAAGCCATGTCCGGCATTAGCACCAATACTTTGATAGGCGGCCTGGGTAGGGCCTCTGGCCATGATAACTAATACCGCCAATAAGGCGAGCTCGGTCATAAAAAATACTGAGATAACCAGCACCGTCAACATATCCAACAGAACCTTGAAAATCTGCTGGTGTACATAATCACCGGAAACAGTAACTCGAACCGGCTCAATACCGATTTCGGAAATCTGAGGCAAACTTTCTTTGATTGAAGCCAGGTATTCGTCAAGCCCCGTAATATTCTCCGGGCTAAGCCCTTTATCGTATACGTCTTCCATATTCCTTGTCACGATGGTATGGATAAAATCCCTGCTTTTATAGGCCATATCCGTGTAGGAGTTTTTGAAAAGGGAGTAATTTACGCCGGTGTAACAAAGCTGTGCTAAGCCAATAGTCATAATTAAAGTAAGAAAGAGCCTTTTCTTGCTAAAGGTCCCCTTATTAAACAGTTTGGTCTTGAAAAAAATGAAGGACAATAAAGCCAGGGCAATTAGCGCAATTCCCGCCAGCCAGGCCCCCAAGTTCCTGGCAAAGGGGCTGTTGGCTTGTAAAAAAGTACTCTTGGGGAAAACCAACATCAGACTGGCAACATGATTGGCTGTGCTTTGCTCTGAGGAATGATGGCTGATGCCGATGAAGACATAAGCCTTTTCTTTAAAGAATCGCCAACTCAGTTTTTCTTTGATCAATCCTTGCCGGAAAACCGCCGCCTCCAAGAGTTCATCAGGCAAGCGACTATCTTCGACAAAACCGTCTAAATCGTACAAAACCTCACCCTGAGGGGAGACAATAAAAACATCTTCAAGCTCGGGAACAAGACTATGTAATTCATTAAGGGTGTCCTGCATCCCATAGTAATTGTCAATCGGCTTACCGTAACCCAGCGCATATTCAATACTCCGGACAAACTCATTACCTGCCACTGAATAGGTATTAACCAGAGCGTGATTATAACTGGAGGAAAAAGTCATATAATTGACAAAACCCGTGAAAGACATGATCGCAATCAGCAGGCCAAAAGCTATCATCAGTACCTTGCGCCGTATACCTCTTTCCTCGTTTCCCATAAATTCCTTTCATCCTCAAGGGCTCGCATACCCGACGCTTTCACCCACGTCTTTGCAGCCTTAGAATATGTATAAGGGCTTGCTATAATCATGAATATCTTATATAATGACCGCAGTCACATACTGTAGTCATTATATAATAAATCCTTTGTCGAGTAAAGGAATAACACCATGAAAAAAGGGATAAATAAGCGAAAAATCCAAGCCGAACAAACAAAAAAGAATATTTTCGCGGCCGCCAGGACGCTCTTTCTGAAATACGGCTATGAAAACGTTACTGTTGACTCCATCGTAGAAGCGGCAGGTGTCTCCAAAGGCGCTTTCTACGTGCATTTTAAATCCAAGGACTCCTTGGCGGCTCTTTTAATGGTCGATTATGTCAATGAAATGGATATGGATTATCAATCATTTCTGGATGCCCTTGATCCTGCCCTTTCAATATCCGATACTCTCCTGGCCCTGACAGGGAAAATTGCCGATGTCATTGTTAACACAATCGGTTATGAAAATATTAAAATGCTCTATAAGTCTCACTTGACCAAAACCATAGATACAGATGCGGCTTTAAGCTATGACAGGGCACTCTACAAAGCCTTTGCCGCGATACTGGAGGATGGTGTTAGAAAAGGTGATTTCAAAAAGGACCTGCCTGTTGATACTCTGGCCAAACACTGTATTCTGGCCATCAGGGGTATTACTTACGAATGGTGCATTCGCTACCCGGACTTGGATTTAAAGGAACAATGCCTGGACCATTTTCAGATGCTCTTAAAAGGCATAATAATCCATGAGCACAGTTAATGTCTATCTTTAGCCCCGGGCTAGATACTCACCCATCCCATAGGGTTCTGATCCGGGGAGATATATTCCAAAACAGGCTCCTCTAAGGCTAAGGCCAGTAAGCGTCGGTCAACCCGAAGCATCACTTTCTTTTCCAGCAGACTGTGGATACCTGTATCCACAGTCTGCTCGTTATATCCCTTATCCAACAGGAGCCGTCTCACCTGCTCCTCCGGTCTGGCCTCATCACACAGAAGATATATCTCCCTTTCGGCTCCGTCAAGCTGAAATGAAGAGGCTGTAGCCACAGAACGGGAATCACTGATGACTATTTTGTCGTCAGCCACTTTCATGCTCAACATGGGCCCGTTCCGATTATCAGCCCCCATCATCCACCGGATAACAGCCTTCTTCAAATTCCGCAGTCCCGGACGAGCAAATAATATAGCTAATCCGGGATTATCTCTAACCCCGGCACTGAACCGGTCGTCCAGTGTATAGGAAAGATTCTTGATAACTTCCTCAGATAGTGGATAAATCAGCGAGTCCAATGACAGGGGTTCCAGTTTTAGACCATACTCATCAGCGTGGTCAAAATAATGGCTGTAGCGTTGATACTGAACCTCCAGCATTCCCATGGGCTCGCTTAAATGAGCCAGCAGGGGAACAAGTTCCGCCATCTCCCGGTACCAGTGGTCCTGATCCCCCGGAAGATCGTGTATGATAGACCATTTAGCCTTGATGCCATACTGGCGGCACCATTTCAACGTCTGGATATTCTGCCAGCTTGTAACCCCTTTTTTCATCGCTCTTAAAGCCTCGCTATGCAGGCTTTCTATCCCGGGTTGGCAAATGACGACCCCCGCCGCCCGCAGGGATGCAATTTGCTTTTTCGACAAATCCGAACGGATTTCATAAAACAACTTATAAGGGGCTCCCCTATCCGCAAGTTTAGGCAATAAATCATCAATATGCCCCTTAGCAAGGACGTTATCCAGAAACTCAAAATGTGTCACACCGTGTCGGTCGTTAAGCTCATCCATTTCAGAAAGTACGTCTTCAGACGGGCGTGAGCGGTAGGGAATTTCCGGGGCATTCAAACCGCAAAATTTGCACTTTCCATACCAGCACCCTCTTGAGGCCTGGATAGGCAGGCTTGGCCGGATTAAACCGCTCAGGGTAGGCAGTAGCGCCAATGTGTCAAAATAGTCCTGATAGAGCGGGAGACGTTGCCTCCCAAAGGACTCCGCCACCGCTCGATAGCTGTCCTCTCCCTGTTCTTTTATCTCAAGGTATCCGCTATCCCTGTGACAAGGAGCAAATACCCCTTTGGACAGCCTGTCAGGCGGAACCTCTCGGTTGAACTCGAAGATACTGTTTACCAAAGGAACGATTAAATCTTCCCCTTCCCCTGACACGATATAGTCAAGCCAGGTGAAATGCTGATGAGCCGCAAGACCCATCACTGTCTCACAATCCGCACCTCCCATTAAAGTAACTACTTTTGGGTCAAGCTCACGGATTTTCCGCAACAAGGCCAAGGAAGGCACTTTCTGGGCCAGACTTGATGTACAGCCCACGATGCGTGGCGACAGACTGAGGATTTTCTCCGCCAGATCACTAATAAATACTTCCGCTTGGCGGCGTACAAAGCGAAGTTCTTCACGGTAGGCTTCTATAGTCTGCCGTCTTATTCTGCCTAACAAGGGATAAGTCGCTTTGATAAACCTTCCCTCATCGGCGTCAAACCCCGGAAAAGCAAGGGGTGAAAAAGACCACTCTGCCAAAGGCAACCTGGGATCAGGAACGTGATGCCGGTTATAGAGAGGATGTCCTAACTGCTCGTTAAACAAGAGGTTGGCGTAAACGCTTCTCGTTTCGATTCCTTCTGCCATTAAGGCCGCCTGTAGCAAGCCCAAGGCTAATGACGGCAAATGCGGGTTATGGTAAGGCATACTTACCAGGCACACCTCCGCAGACGTAAAGGGCAGGGCAACGGTTTTGTTATTTAAACTCATAACCTAAACCCTCCCGCCGCAAGCCGTCTTGTCAGCCAATAATCCTTGGGAAAACAGTTTCTGAATGGTGGTAATCACCGCTAAGATATCGGCACTCTCTTTTGACATCTCCTCCAGTACTTGCGAAAACGTCAAATCCCCTCCTGAAATAAGTCCTCCCAGCTTAATCAGATAGGGTTTACCCTCTACCTTGTGGGACTTGTATTCATTGGATAGCTGAAAGCCGTTAGCCAACACCCCGTACTGCAAGTCACAACGGAAGGACAAGATATCTTCAGACCCGCAATGCTCGGGCATACAATTTTCCATGGTTTCGGCGATAAACTCATCCAGCTCCCCGGCATTAGAGAATCTTCCTTCCGTATGGACGAGATACCCTAGGGGCGCAATCTCCGAAGGAGGACACGGACTGATTAGCCGTACCGTGCCTTTGGCCATATTTATCAGGTAACCGGTTACACAGGCGATAGTATGATCCTTGAAAGTCTCAAGCCCTTCTTGCTCAACCTCACTATGTCGATTACGCCCGGAACGAGCCATGGCCTTTTTCATGACATCAATATACTGCAGAACCAATTGGGTAAATAACAGCTCTTCCGCGCTAAACGTCTTATGAATACGGCGCAGACCATCAAGGGAAAGCACTGAAAAGCGATCCACAGAGGTATTATGTTGCCGTCGGAATCCCAGTAAGTCCTGGGTCCATTGAAGCTTTCTTAGGGGTGCGGAGGTTGTGGTCTGGGGGTAAAAACCCGTCTTTTGACCATAATCGGCCACAAACTTCAAATAATCCGGATTATCCGTCGGATCAGTCGCCCAGTAGCAAACTCCGGTACCTACCGTATCTCCCAGGTGCTTAACGGACACATCCAGCACCTCCCGCCACAGCCTGGCGTTCTCCTTCGTATATGGAAACACCTTTTTTAGCGGTTCGGCTGCCAGGCCGCAAAATGGGCACTGGAGAGAACACCCCTGGGTTAATTCAAAAACAACGGTAGCATGGATTAATTGCTCGTTTGTTAAATTACCCAGCTGACTGCCGCAGCGGTTCACCTGGCGACGGTGCCACTGATTAAAGCGTTTATTGGGTGTACCGTCACTGCGCTTTCTCCATGCCCGGCGCAATTCTTCATGCGTCTTGCACCAGCGGTACCACAGCAGCCCCTGGGGCTTGTCCTGCAAATCAGACTCCGAAGGCTCGGCTTCCGATGATCCCCTGGAAAACAACGCCATTAACTGGGTAGGGTCTACACCAAAAACGCCCCTTGACTCCAAGAGCGGTCCGCATCCGGACATATTACTTTCCACCTCGGCACGAAACTCCGGATCACCGGTCATACACTCAAAAAAGCGTTTGATATTGGCAATGATTTTTAATTCGTCGGGGCTCGTACCTTTTATATAATCCTGATAAAGCAGTGAGCTGCTCAACGCCATTAACCTCCCCCGGTAACCCTGTTAATTGCAAACTATAGCAAGTCCGACAACTGTTATCGTCTGCGCCACAATTGCACCAACGATTCCGCCCGCTACAGACTCTAATTCTTCATCGCACAACTCAATATCCCCGTCTTGTGCTTTTTTAAGATCATCTACCGTGAAATCGAATCCCTTTTGGTTGGCGAAACGGACAATCTCTTCCAAATTCGCTCCAATGACCTTGATCCGGTTTTGAAGTTCTTCGTCGTGACGTATAGCTTCATTAAAGCGCTTAATTTCTTTTATAACCATATTTCGCTGTCCTTTCCCCGCTTTTATAGTTTTTACAGTACCGCCAAAGCCTTGGCCTTGGCCGCAATCGTAAGACCGGTCCCATCTCCTATCTGAAAAGAAACACCGGCCAGGCAAGTCAAAAACCCACCCGCTACACTCTCCAGTTCCTCCTCGGACAGGGTTTCGTTTTCTTCCGCTGCAGTAACCAACTCCTGCAGTGAAAAATTATATCCTTTGGAATTAGCGAAACGGACAATCTCTTCCAGATCGTTTCCTCTAGACTTCAGTTCTTCCACCAGCTCCTTATCACCTTGAAGTGCTTGAGTGAACCTTTCAAGCTCGGACATCATCATCATCCTCCTTTCTCGATTGTACGATACCGTCTCACCGTGATTAGAGGACTAATACCATAGTGATGTCGGCTACTCCGGTTATAACGGCAGATAGTCCTCCCGCCACTTTATCGAGATTCTCTTCGGAGAGTTCCCCTTCCTCTTTGATTTGCGCCTCCAGCTCTTCAATACTAATCGCGTACCCCTTGGAATTTGCATAGGCGACCACTTTTCCCAGGTCGTTGCCTATTTCTTTTACCGCATCCAACATTTCCTTGTTTTCTCTGACATCATTATTGAATCTGCTAATCTCACTCATCGTTTTCTCTCCTTTTTATGATTTATTTCTTTTTATGACAGGTCATGCCCAAGTCTTACCCTGACTATCAATTACATGCTTTCAACCATCCCCCTTCATAATTCGCAGTCTCCCTTTATCCCTCTCTTGCGCCTTTTTCTTAACGTTCAAGGTTGCTTAAAATCTCATCAATGGTAATCTGGCATAAGCCGTCCCATACCAGTGTCTTCCCGTATTCGACCCGCAGAGCTTTGAATTTATTGATATCGGCAAGCTCACAAAAACGGGATGATTGGATTCTGGTCTTCATATCGTAAACGACTTTATGATGGTTGTTGAGTTCAATGGTCAGTGTATAATCATCGTGGGGTATAACATCAATAATCCGAGGCACTATAGAACTTCCCCCTCACAATAGAATAGGATAGCAAAGCAGATTAAAACCCTACTATCATCATAGTAGGGTTTTTAAAATAAATATATTATCGCATGCGATATATTTCCTATGAATTTATACTATTTTCAGCATAAGGGCCTTTTTAACCGCCGCTGCCCTGCCGGCGACATCCAATTTCCGGTAGATGGCCGTGATGTTTTTTCTGACGGTAACCTCCGCCAGAAAAAGCTCTGCAGCAATCTCCCCGTTGGTTTTACCATCTGTAACAAGCATAAGTATCTCCTTCTCACGCTTTGTCAGTTCAAGCTTTTTTGTCCCCCTGAACTTAAATCGCTTCTGATTAACGGAATATTGGGTCGTTTGGGCTACAAGCTCGGCTAAATACTCATCCCCCTCATAATCTGTTTGCAGGTCTTGCAGGAGTTCGAGAATATGAAGGCCGTATTCTGCAATAGGGAATATAATCCCGTCCGCCCTTCCGATATCCAAAGCCTCCGCAATTGCGGGCTTTGCTTCTTTCAGACCGTAAAGGTTGTATTTGGCGGCAGCCTCTAATATATAGGCATGAAGATAGCCCAGCAGGTTATTAAAATAGGAAAATACCTGCCGCATCTCCTCGCACAGTACCTCAAGTTTGATATATTGCTTCTGAACCAAAAGGTATTTTCCGTAGACAATATAATTGAACCCCATCCCCTGGTATAAAACCTCGCTCTGCTCAATATCCCCCAGCTTCAGCCAGTTGGCTATCCGGTTGTCTGTTCCGCTTACAGCCCCTATATAACCGGAACACAAATCAAAAGCACTGCTAAGTATAGGTATACTGCAAGCCTCAACTTCCACGCTCAAATCGTCCATAACCTCTAAGGCTTCGTTCATTTGGCCCCGAGCCAAAGAAATTCTAGCCAGCACAAACCGCCCGCATAAAATCACATCAACCTGTTCCAAAACTTGAGCCTTGTATATGGCTTTCCGGGCATAAATCCCAGCCTGCTTCAGTTCTCCGGTCTCCAGATAGTATTCCGCCTGCAGCAAATCGTCGAATCCTTTACCACAACCCCCGGCCATTTCCGAATAATAGGGGAACATCTCTTGCACGCACCGCACACTCCACGAGAATCTCCCTTTTTCACGATAATATAGGTAGGCCGAGTGGGGCGAGCCGAAGGTGATAATCTTATCTTTATTGGCAATCAGCGAATGCCCCTCCAACATCTCATGTGCCCTGATCATCCTTTCCCGCATTAAGGCAGCATCATTAAAGGCGATATAGGCTCTGATTAGCTCTATCTCTCCCGCAATGCGTTTTTTCACTACAGCGGAAATATTATCGTTTTGATAATGCTTTTCGATTTCCCCAAGAAGGCAGGCACCTTTGTTTCGATCAACATTTGTCACATAAAAGCCGATATAGGCAAGCAAACCGATGGGATGACGGTATTTTACTTCCATGGGTATCTGCTGAAATATTTCCAAGATATATTGGGGATTGCTGTCTATCACGATATTGATAGCACTTTTTTCGAATTCCGCCAAAATTAGGTCATATTCCTTTGCCTTTAAGAGATATTTCAGACCGGAAATAGTATCACCGTTTTGAATGTACCACTGACCGGAACGCTTATATAAATCTGCTATCTCAATATTCTCCGGTTGCTCCGCAAGGATTTTTCGCAGGTAGTTATTTAATATATTATGAATCCGATATACGCCGTTTATTTCATCATACCGAATAAAGGAATTTTCTTCGCTTAATCTGCGAATGATTTTTCCGGCTTCCCGCTCCCCGGTCACATAGCCTGCTTGTGCCGGTGTAAAGTTTTCAAGGAGGGAAAGTGATTTTAATATCAATACTTCCCTGCCCGTATACCTAGACATAACTGCTGTTTCAATCAGCTTTTCAATACTCTCGCCGGGTTCCACTCTGCCTGTTTCGGCATATCTCTGCATAATCAGGTACACAGCGGACACCCAGCCTTCCGAAATCTCCTGAACCTGTTTTGCCGTATCATCGGATATTCTATGGGAGTACATTTCGAAATAGCTCTTTATTTCCGCCGCACCAACTTCAAATACGCGGCTTTTTACCTGATAACAATATCCTTTGAGCGTTAATTCATAAATATTTATCTCAGGAACTGTCCGGGAGAGAATCAGGATATGAAATCCCTCAATCTTCATCCGCACCAATCGTTCCACCAGTTTGTCAAGTTCCGGGGAATGGACATGATGGTAATCATCAATGACTAATACGGTATTAGTCATATAAACTAAGTCTTCAATCATCTTTAAAACCCGTTCTCTTTGGGGAGCATCAACCGGAAACCCTAACGCGCGTAACTGTTTACCCGGCTCCGGCTTGTCTTTGACCAGCTGGCTCGTCAGAGAGTCCCAGATGTACTGCGGGGATGATTCATCGCTTTCGATTGATAACCATGTATACCTTACGGCCTTTTCATTCAGATAGTCCTTAGCCGATGTGGTTTTGCCATATCCCATAGCCGCTACTGCCAATGTCAGCGGATGACTGAACAGATTATCAAGCTCTGCGCTGATATGCCTGCGATGCAAAATTTGTTGCCGCATTAAAGAGATACCACCTTTGCCGAATCTGACTACCTAGTTTACGGTTTATTATATCATATAACTATTGTCGTAATTCTCTGCTATAATAATCTGCGGCAATTATCTATCGTAAACCAGGCTCAACCGGCGATAACATTAATCCCCATAATCCTGCTCAATATGCTGCCATTACGGCAGCCCTTATAACAGAACCACTCGTTACACGACAAGTATACTACTGCCACAGACTTTATTCACAAAATGCTCTGACTCAGACATCAAGCTTTGATATCCTTCAAATGCTACGGGAGCGTTAAGCAGTGCAAAGGATCCGGGCTTGCCGACTGCAGGAATAAAGTGAGCAGCTAACCCAAACCCAGAACGTACTTTATCCCTCTGTGCGTGCATGAAAAGCTTCAGGAAATAACCAACACCCACCTTTTATCATTACGCATCATGCATTTCTAGTTGTTCCATAGGTCCTAAATACTACTGAGTATCTTCTAGCAACCCAAAGAAGTACATTTTTTTTAACTGCTTCTGAAATTCGCTGTAATCAGTAAATATCTCTTTCCAGTCCCCGTCCTTGACAAGTTCGTTGAGCTTCTCCGTTACCAACCAAAAGCAACGGACCTTTATTCCATCCTCCTTGCTTTACAGCCCCAGTACTGTTTCTTATAAAAATGCCCTTTTTCGCTTCTGTTCCCTTACAATTATTTGCTACATATACTGAAAAAATAGTGGAGATTTATCAAATCACAGACTTGGTTTTAAGTAAGGGGGACGAAACATGTGCGGAATTGCGGGATGGGTAAGTAAAGAAATGGGTCTTAAAGACAAGACAAAGATTATTGAAAATATGACTACAATACTTGCTGCCAGAGGGCCCGATGACTTTGGTTATTACAGTTCGGAAAATGTACAGCTAGGACACAGAAGATTGATTATTATAGACCCCGAGGGTGGGGCTCAGCCTATGATAAGAAAGATGGGCGGACATGAATATGTAATCGTCTATAACGGTGAGCTTTATAACACGGATGAGATACGAGAAAAACTTCAGAAAAAAGGACATGTTTTTAAATCCTACTCGGATACAGAAGTATTACTGGTTTCATATATTGAGTGGGGTATCGACTGTTTAAGTTATCTTAACGGCATTTTTGCTTTTGGTGTGTGGAACGAAAAAGAAAAGACAATGTTTTTGGCCAGAGATCATTTGGGAGTCAAACCTTTATTTTATAGCCTTAAAAAGAATCATCTTATCTTCGCCTCCCAAATCAAAGCCATCTTAACCCATCCCCTGATAGAACCAATTATAAGCCAGGAAGGGGTTATGGAGATACTCGGTTTGGGACCGGCCAGATCATTGGGACACGGAGTTTTTAAGGATATACACGAAATACCTCCGGCCCATTATTTATTATATAAGAATGGTGTACCTAAACTGACCGAGTATTGGAAACTGGAGGCAAAACCCCACGAAGAAAATCTAACCACAACGATTGATCATACAAGGCACCTTCTGGTGGATACGATTGAAAGACAGCTGGTCTCAGATGTGCCGGTATGTACATTCTTGTCAGGCGGATTAGATTCAAGCGCTATTTCTGCTATTACATCGAACTTCTTTAAAAGAGAGGGGGAAAATCGGCTTGAAACCTTCTCCATAGAATACGAAGATAATGATAAATATTTTCAAGCAAATGAGTTTCAACCGGACTCCGATCAAGTATGGGCGGAAAAGATGGCAAGGTTCATCGGAAGCAATCATAATACTGTAATTATCGATAACATCCAACTGGTAGATGCCTTAAAGGATGCCGTCAAGGCCAATTGCCTACCAGGCATGGCGGATATTGATTCTTCCTTATATTTGTTCTGTAAAGAAGTCAAAAAAAAGGCGACCGTAGCTCTTTCAGGAGAATGTGCCGATGAGATTTTCGGGGGATATCCCTGGTTTACCAAGCCCGGCGTTACTAATGCCACTACCTTTCCCTGGGCAAATCCGACAAAAGAAAGAAAAGAGATAATCAATAAATGCTTGCAAAACTATCCTCTCGAAGAATATGTGGCCCAAAAGTATCTGGATACAATCAGACAGGTTCCAAAGCTTAAGGGTGAATCCAAAAAAGAAGCAAGAATGAGAGAGCTATTCTTTCTCAATATTAAGTGGTTTATGATTACTTTGCTGAATAGAAAGGACCGCATGAGCATGGCACATAGCCTGGAGGTAAGAGTGCCCTTTGCCGATTACAGGCTTGTAGAATACGCCTTTAATATCCCTAATAACATGAAGTTTTACCGAGGCAGAGAGAAGGGCTTGTTGAGAGAAGCTCTAAGAGGAATCCTGCCGAAAGAGATTATTGATAGGAAAAAAAGCCCGTATCCTAAAACACACCATGTAGCTTATACAATAGCTGTTCAAGATCGGATGAAAAGAATTATCTCTGATAAAAAAGCCCCAATATTTGAGTTGCTGGACCGTCAAAAGGTCGCTGAAATTGTTGAGACGGGTGGAAAGTCTATGCACAAACCATGGTATGGACAATTAATGACCGGTCCCCAGTTGATTGCTTACTTTATCCAGATAAATACCTGGATGGAGGAATATCGGGTAAAAATAGACCGCTAATTTATTCGCCTCTTCTGTCATCTTCTTCAAAACCTCAGTATCTTTTCTGGTATTTTTGAGTCAATTACCCCGGTAATGCCCGGAAGCTAATTGCTTCGCCTGAAGGTCGCAGTATTCATTTTCAAAATGATTATTGTGGGCCTTAACCCACTGAAACTCTACATACCGTTGACAACAAAGCTCGTCTAGGCGCTTCCATTTGCCGATGTGTTTAGCCTTTGTGCCGTTTGCCGTTGTCCAATTATTCAATTTCCAGTGAATAATCCATTCTGTAATGCCCTTTCTCACATATTGTGAATCAGTTACGATTCGCACGTCCCCCGGATACCAGGTTAAAGCAGCAATTACCGCCTCTAATTCCAGCAATGACGAATTCTTGCTTTCCGATGTAAAGCTCCTTTCCGTATAGGAACCATCAAGACCCTTAACCAGAAAGCTATACGCTCCCACGGCATGCTTTTCACTATAACTGCCGTCGGTAAAGATTTCCACCAGCTGTCTTTTCTTAGCTTCATTCAGGGCATACACCTTTCCCTGCTCCGCTACCAATATATTTTGTTTATCGTTAAAAGCAGCAATGTCTTTGCCGTCAATAATAGAAAACGCCAATTTGAACCCAGCATGAAATGTTTCTTTCCTCTTGTTATGCAATAGTTTTCTAAATTGATATTCATTAGCTTTTAGAAAAGAGGTCAGTTGATTCTTGCTCTCAAATGACAATTCCTTTGTGTCAGGATTAAAACGGAAAAAAACATCTTCTGAGCCGTCTCCTGCTTTGATAAAGAATAGGCCTGAATCCTCAGCCATAATTTCCATCTTTAATTGCTTAATCATAGGTTCTTCCCCACTCTCTTTATATCAGGCAGTTACCCCTATATCCACGAGACCGGCTTTTTGCAGCAGCCTCCATATCACCGTGACTGCCTCCTCTCGTGTTATGAGCTTTTCAGGAGCAAATTTATTGTTGCCAATACCATTTGTCTTTTGTATCGACGAAGGACTTCTCATTATGTATCGTCAAGGCCAAAGGCGTGAGCTCTTCACTTACACTATGGAAATACATTCCGCCTTCATTCTGATCAAGAATAAGCTCTAAGTTCGCATTCAGTATTATGCGAATTTGTTCTAAAGAGAGTTCCGCTTTTCGCAAAAACATAACATAGGCAAGAGCTATCATCTTATTTCTGGAATAATACCTGTAGCCGTTTTTCTTTCTTTCCGGGCATACGATGCCCTTTTTATCGTACAAACGCAGGGTATCCGTTGAGACATTGAAGTGCTTTGCTATTTCGCCAATGCTGTATTCTTCCATTACTTCCCCCTAAAATAAATCTCCTCTAATGAGGCCGGTAAAATAAAACAAGTGGCGGTTCCTAAAAGTTTTTTCATCCTCGACCTTTTTCCGAGTACTGTTCTATTGCCTCTTCAACATACTGGTTTAATGATTTCCCTTCAAGCAAAGCTCTTTGTGCGGCTCGCTTATGAAGCTCAGGTCTTATCCTTACGTTAAAACTACCTTTATACATTTTTTCCGGTTCTTTATCATTTATATTACATAACTCAAGATAATCTTCAACTGCCTCTTCAAATGCGGACTTAAGTTCCGCTACGCTATTGCCCTCAAAACTGATAAGATCGTTTATACCTTCAATCTTACCGCAGAACACTTCGTCCTCTGTACTGTAATGCACTGAACCAATATAATCTTTGTATATCATTACGTCTTTCATTATTTAATCACTCCTCGATTTCTCAAGTCTTCAATCAGCTGCTCAATCTGAACTTTTCTAATAAACTTTTCGCCTCATCATATTCAATATCAGCAGGTCTATTAAGCAGTCTTTCTACCAGTTTATCTTTTTTGCTCATCATACACCTCACGTATATGTGTAATATACCGGCAAAAACCAAATCCTGCAACTAACCTTAAGTTGCAGGATATCCTGGCTAAAATTGCTTCTGAATTCAGCCATATTATTATATTTTTTTATCTTCCGGGACTTCTGGTTTTTCGGGTTTTCCAGGTTTTTCGGGTTTCCCCGGATTTCCCGGTTTTTCAAGGTGTTCTTGCATATTAGTATTTCCCGGCATCTCTGATTTTTCTTCTGCTGCATCGTTTTGCATTGTATTAGCATTGGCCGTTTCCTGATCCGAAGCAGGAATTTCAACATCTGCGTTTCTTTCTTGATTTCCGGCTTGTTCTGCTTTACCTGCGGCATTTTGTTCCTTTAACCTGGCCTTTTCATCTTCTTCGCCATTTTTTTCTCTATTTTGTTCATTCTCAGTAGCTTTTTCGGCTCTCGCCTTGCCTTTTGCTCCCTTTGATGCTGTGTATTCTTTCATGATATCTTTGATAGAGGTATCAGCGTAGTCTTTTGCATCTTTTCCCAGCAAGTTAACAATGATATTGTATTTACCGGGTGTCATTCCCTCAATAGCCTTCGCTGCCTGTACCATTTCATAGCCGATAGCTCCGGCCGTTACTTCAGCCTTGACACCATTTTCCGTAATTTCCTCTTCTGCTGCGTTTTGCAGTTTTCCGGCCAACCGTTCAGCCTTTTCTTCATTTTTCCCGGTAGCTGCAATCAAAATATTACCGTCCTCTCCATCAAAATAGCCCAATTCCTTGACACGTTCAACAGCTAAGGATATAGCATCCTCAATGTCTTTATTTTTTAAATCCAATTCCCAAAGCACTTCTTTTGCATCTTCATTGGCCGCTTGTATCCCAACGACACGCTCAAACATATTGACTTCCATCAATATCCCGGGATTGACATCAAGACTCACATAGTAAGAAGGAGTTGCATATGTATAGATTCCGCCTCCCATCAGCATGACAAACATTGCTGCTACCGCTGCCATAGCACCTAGCTTCCCTTTTTTCAGTATTGTCGTATCTTTCATGTTCACCACATCCCCAATCCTTAAATTTCTGCTCTTTATTTTTACGACAGTTCCATCTTCCTGTAGCAAGGCAGCAAATCCGTCTTTAATCTCCAATACCGTTGCTTTCATTTCATACCCTCCCTCTGATATAGCTTAAGTATTCCGAAAGATACGGATAATCTCCGTGGAGTATTTCGATTGCTGCTATTATATATTTACGATGACGTTCCAGAATTTTTCGGGGTATACTTGTGTTTTTTTCTATTATTTTAGCCGGCAATTGTTTTGAGGCCTGCATCTCCTCCACTAATATGGGATTGTTTAAGATATAAGAAACAGCTTTGGCACAGGCCTTCTTCGTTTTTTTTGCCTTTGGTGAACAATCAGCCAAATCCATAAAGGTAAACTCATAGCTTTTAAGAATCGGCGTTATAGCTTCAATTTCCAATTTTAGATTATTATCATTGTATTCAACAATGGCCTCCTCTTCGATTCGGTCAACCTGAATTTCCACACTATGTCTGCCCTGTACCCTGTAGTAATCGACAAGATTTCGATGGATTATGAGTTCCGCAAACGAAATAAAGCTGCCTCGCTCATAATCATACTTTTTTACGGCATCAGAAAAAGCAACCAAGGCAATTGACCATTCATCGTCGTTTTTTGATACATAACGCTTGGCTGTTTGTGAGGCAATTTTTAATATAAAAAATTCATGTTGCTCAATAAATGCAGATAAGATCTCATCATCATTCGCTGCTTGGACTGCCATTTGATCAATTTCTCTCAGCATAATCATCTCCTGTAAATATATCGGAAACTTTTATCCTTATCTTTAACCGCATATTGTTCTATTTCCTCTTCAATATATCGGTTTAATGATTTTTCTTCAAGCAAAGTTCTTTGCGCGGCTCGCTTCTGAAGCCTTATGCAGATGCAAGAAAAAAGCACCCGCATTGAAGGTGCTTTTTTCTTGCATTCTATTTTTCAATATCATGGCTGTCGGTATTTATACTTAACACTTTATATTGTAATAGATTCGGATGAATATAATGAGCGTATTATTTTAGGAGGTTGTACAAAACGTATACTGCCTCAGCCCTTGTGGAAGCGGTTTTAGGTAGAAGCTTAACGTCGTCTTCAATAGCACTACCCTCGGGGAGTTCCCCCAATTTATCCAGTATGCGGTGGAGGATTACAAACATATCCTGGCGGCTGATGCTTTCTTGAGGCAAGTAGCGATTATCACCCACTCCCGCTACCAGTCCCAACTTTTTGGCTGCTGCCAGATAGGGAGTATAATACGTATTTCCTGCATCAGCGAAGTTCTCTACGGTATCTTGGTCAGGTTCTATGATGTATGCGTTCATGACCATGACGAGAAAATCGGCCCTGGTTACGATGCCTTGGGGTGCAAAGCTAGCATCACCTACTCCGTTGACAACACTTCTTGCAGCCATGAAGCTTACTGCTTTGCTATACCATGCATCCTCCGGTACATCATTGAAACTGACTTCTTTGTAACCTATCATGAAATGTGAAAAGTGGGCTGTCTTGAAGTTCACTGTTCCCGTTGTTTCATCATACTTTCCTCTTACCGACTTCAAGTTTCCCTCGTTGTCTAGGTAGTACACTACTATGCAGTCTTTATTTTCACCGGGTTCTGGGGTATAGGGAACGCTGATCTGTGCATATCCACCGCCAAAATCTGATACTGTGGTTTCTCCCACTTTTACACTAAAATCATATACCGGCTTGTCGCCAACTATAGCCCGTGCTTCTTCTGTTAGTGAGTTAAGATCGACTTTGGTGACGCTAATGTTAACATCCCCTTCCGCTTCTGCACTGCTTATGGTTTCAACCGCTTTTTCATCGAAGCTGATTACTGCTATTCCGGTATTTACGCTTAAAAGAGCGCTGCTTGTTTCTGCAAGCTGTCTGAAGGCCTCAGCGGAAATTTCCACTTCTACCGCTTCTGTGTCTGATTCTGTCTTAACCTTTATCTCCACAACAACATTTCGCCCTTTTGTTTCATTATCCTTAGCCTTTAGAGCCATTTCCTTTATGATTCCCGCTACTATTTTTGCAGTTTTTTTCTCGGTTTCATCGTCTTTTGTTGAGGTTGCTATTGTCGATAATACAACTGTCGTTCCATCTTCCAAGATGGTTGTTGTGATTTCCGGTGACGATGATGAGCTATCGCTTGCTCTGTCGGTAATTACTGTTACTTCAGCCTGCAGGGGGCTGTTACTGTAAGTCAGGGCATTTTCATTTATTATTATGGTCCCTGTGCCTGTATCTGACAGGTTACCATATACCTGTACTGTTATCGTGTCATCACTGGTTCTTGTGACTTCTCCTACGCTCAAACTATCGAACAACGCTCCAAGTATAATATCTGCTGCAGATACTGACCCTGTCAATGTGTCATTATCAATGACTAAGGTGAACACTTGGTCAAAGCCGGAACTGATTCTTACCTGCCCCGGACTTGCTGTCATGCTTATCCCCGGCGCGCGGTTTACCGTCACCGTATAAGTGCGGGTAAGGCCACTAGACGGAGTAGCCACATCCACTATGATGGTGTTGACCCCCACAGCCAGTGAAGAGATTGTTTTCGCCACCCCACTGGCCTGCATCTGTCCTTGAATGAAAAGCTCATCGGAATTGTCGGCCAGAATTGCAGTTAAATCAACAGTGGTGGTTGAATTATCTACATTTGCGTCGTAGTTAGAGGTATCTGTATCAAAAACCGGGGTTAGTGTTCCATTGCTGATAGTAAGACTGCTCAATTGCCCGGCTAGATTGAGCCCCGCCGACACATTACTCATCCCACTTGCATTGGCCCCCAAGCCACCACGGTGCCGTCTGACTTCAAGGCCAGACAGTGATAGGTTCCCGCCGACACTGCCACTACATTAGACAGCCCCGCCGGTACGTCACATTGACCATTACTGTTACTGCCCCAGGCCACTACGGTACCATCCGACTTCAAGGCTAGAGAATAATAGTATCCTGCCGACACCGCCACTGCATCAGACAGCCCTGCCGGTACGTCACACTGTCCTTCAGTATTATCTCCCCAAACTACCACTGTCCCATCTGATTTCAGCGCGAGGGAATGGAACCCTCCGGCCGACACCGCCACTGCATCGGACAACACTGCCGGTACATCACACTGTCCTTTACCGTTCCCACCCCAAGCCACTACTGTTCCATTCGATTTTAGTGCCAAAGAGTGGTTATATCCCCCGGACACTTCCACCACTCCAAAAAGTCCTTCGGGAACTGCATTCCGCCTGTTACTCCCATACCCCCAAACTACAACCGAACCGTCTGATTTCAGTGCCAGACAGTGAAAATTTCCTGCCGATACTGCCACTGCATCGGCTAACCCTGCCGGTACGTCACATTGACCTTGGGCATTATCTCCCCAAGCCTCTACTGTACCATTCGACTTACATGCTAAAGAATAAAGCTGTCCAGCCGATACTGCCACTGCATCGGACAGACCCGCAGGTATCTCACACTGATTATTATCATTATTACCCCAGGACTCCACACTGCCATCCGGCTTTAAAACCAGACAGTGATTGGCTCCCGCAGAAATTTTCTTGCCCGCCTCTCGGGCGGTGATTATATCCGCGCCTGGTGTAATTGCCCGGTTTACCATCACCGTATAAGTGTGGGTAAGGCCACAGGACGGTGTAACCACATCTATTATGATGGTATTCGCCCCCACAGCCAGCGAAGAGATTGTTTTCGCCACCCCACTGGCCTGCATCTGTCCCTGCACGGAAAGCTGGTCGGAGCTATCGGCCAGAGTTGCAGTTAAATCAACAGAAGTAGTTGAGTTATCTACTTCTACGCTATAGTTAAAAGTATCTGCATCAAAAACCGGGGTTAGTGTGCCATTGCTGATAGTGAGATTGCTCAATTGCCCGGCCAGATTGAGCCCCGTCGGTACATTGCTCTGACCTTGAGCATTTCCTCCCCAGGCCTCCACTGTGCCATCCGACTTCAGCACCAAGGAGTGGGCATGACCTCCCGATACCGCCACTACATCAGATAACCCTGTCGGTACAGTACTCTGCCCTTGTCCATCATTTCCCCAGGCTACCACCGTACCATCCGACTTCAACGCCAAACAATGATTGGCTCCCGCCGACGCTGCCACTACATCAGACAACCCTACCGGCACATCACATTGACCGCTATCATTATTTCCCCACGCTGCTACCGTACCGTCCGCCTTCAAGACCAAAGAGTGGCGGTATCCTGCCGATACTCCCACTACATCAGACAACCCCACCGGCACGTTACACTGATCATAACTATTAACACCCCAGGCCTCCACTGTGCCATCCGACTTCAACGCCAAAGAATAATTGTATCCTGCCGACACCGCCACTACATCAGACAATCCTGCCGGTACGTTACACTGACCGTTATCATTATTTCCCCACGCTTTCACCGTACCGTCCGACTTCAACGCCAGAGAATGACGGTATCCTGCCGATACTCCCACTACATCGGACAGCCCCACCGGCACGTTACACTGATCATAACTATTATCCCCCCAAGCCTCCACTGTGCCATCTGACTTCAGGGCCAGAGTGTGATTATATCCCCCCGATATTCTCTTGCCCGCCTCTCGGGCGGCAATTACATCCGCCCCAAAGACTACTCCCGGTAAGACAATACTCCCAAGCAGGCCGACAATAAATACCCACATCATTAACTTCCTGCCACCGGTTATTAAAAGTTCCCGCCCATTCGTTCCCATACGCCGCCTGCTTGAGCAGGCAAAAACTCCGCCTTTTCCCTTCATTAAAAAACACCCCTTTGCAGTTTATTGTTGACCCTTGTCAGCCAACAGATTCTATCTTTTCATCCCATCCAACATTTCATAAGCGTACAGCATCAGGCTATCGCTCCACCGTACATAGTCATTATTCACCAGCCTGCCGCTTTTAAAGAATTCAATATCTTCTAGGGCTGCAAACCGTGCCGTTCGCAGCTTGGGTTTGAGGTTGTACACAAAGCTTGAACCGTTTTCAAGTTCTACCGCAATTCTATGATCATCCATAAGCAGTACTGAAAGAATTTTATTCATGTTTTTCTCCTTTTCGATAAGCGATCAATAGGGAATCATAGTTGCTTTCGGTGCAAAAACCCCACTATACTAAAAGTATAGTGGGGTTTTTTGCCTTTGTGCATCACGTAAAAGTACCATTTTTTATTCTAAACTCTCAGGTACACTCCCCAGTGAAACCATCTCTCTAGAGGATGATGCGCAGTTCTTTCGCTTTGTTAATTGCCAGGGTTTTGTTGTTTACACCAAGCTTTTCATAGGTGTTCTGTAAATGCCTGTTGACTGTATTCTTAGACAGGCATAGTTTTTCAGCAATTTCCGTCTGCTTGAGTCCCTCATTTAGGAGGGTTAGTACATCGATTTCTCTCTCGGTCAATGGTTCAATTTCTTCCAGGCTATTGACCTTCTGGAATCCTTTTTTGAACCGTTCACCTAGGCTGATAACTCTACTAAGCCATTCACTGTCATGGGTTCTTTTTATTTCCTGCAAAACAGGCTCAAGCTCCGGCATGCTTTCCGCAAAAGGTGTGATGATACTGTCGGCCTGTGCAAGCTGTATGATAGGAAGCAAGACTTTCTTTGCTTTTTCCATACCATATAAATGTTTTTTCGCTATTGCCTCATAAATACCGGCATAAATGAAACCGAATATATGATTAGTGGGTTTATAGATTTCTCTCATGGTTTCCACGATTACTTCAAGTTCCGGATAGCTCTTCCGTAAAATTGCTGCTCTGCCTATGATAATATAGTTTATTCCCATTCCTTGATGAAAGAGATTACATTGAGATATGTCTCCATCCTGCAGCCACTTTTGTATTCGCTCTAATTTGCCCAAACTGCCGTATATAAAGCCTTCCGCAATATCAATACTGTTGAGCAGTATAGGATTTCCTAAAGCCTCTACTTCCAACCGGAGTTTATCCATTAAATTAAAGGCTTCGTTTGGTCTGCCGTTTAAGACAGCAAGACGGGCAAGACAAAGATTTCCACAGATAACAAGGCTCAACTGATTCTGGGTTTTTGCTTTAAAGACAGCCTTGTAGGCAAAATGCTCTGCATCAGTTAAACTACCCGTTTCAAGGCAGTATTCCGCCCTTGTTGTATGTTCAAAGCCTGCCCCGCAACCGTTAGATGCTTTAGTATAATACCAGTTGTCATTTTCGATTAGCTCTACCAGAGAAAGCAGTGTTCCCTCTTCCTTATGATAGAGATAAAGCGTATGGGGTGAACCAAATGTAAATACCGCATCGGGGTTTGCTATGCGGGAACTCGTACCACCGAACAGATTGTAGGCCTTTTTATGGTATTCACTCATTATAGATACACTATTAAATTGAAGAACACTTTCCGCAAGGGCGATCCACCTAAAATCTGCTCCTTGTCCACCAGCTTATCATCTGCTTCATAAATCGCTTTCGCCTCATAAAGCAGCTTGGCTCCTTCCTCAGCGTCTATTGCCACCTGGTAAGAGTATATGTATGTGATATAAGCCATAGGGCGTGAAAGTTTAGTTTCTTTATCAATACTGTTAAAAGCGCTGATAATGATATTAGGCGCCTTGTCTATAAGCTCTGCCGCGCCCGGCAGTTCAAATATGTCAAGGATTCTTTCATAGCATCCCGCCCGGTGATAGAAATCCACCGCTTCAATGTGCCTTCCACACTTTGCACACCAATCACCGCATCGGGAAAACAGAGCGGCTTTGTCCATATCCGCAGTATTAAAAAGCTCCAGCAGCACTGTTTTAAATATGGCATGAAGAAAATAGGTTCCGCTTTTATTATCATACCGTATGAAGCAGTTGTTTCCTTTAATTTTACTTACCAGTCTACCTGCCTTCTTTTCTCCGGTCACAAACACGGCCCCGTCAAGGGTGAAGCTATCAAGATGGGAAAGTTTTAACAGGATTTGCTGTGTTTCTCTGTCAAATTTATCATATATGGCTGTTTTAACCAGCCTTGTGACATTGCTAATGTCTTCAACAGTTTTGTCCTCAGCGTACTTAAGGAGGGCAAGATAGATGGCCGCTGCCCAACCATCTGTATTTTTTACCAATAGTTCCTGTTCCTTCGGTGAAAGTAAAAATCCGTTCTGCACAAACAACTCTATTGTTTCTTCCTTATTAAATTCAAATTTGTCCTGGGAGAGTTCTATGCACAAACCTTTTAAAATTAACTCTTCAATTGGGATTTCCGGAATACTGCGACTGATTAACACTATATGCAGATTGGAAACCCTCTCCCCTGCAATACATGTAATTAAACGGTTCATATACTCGCTTTTGTTTTCATGATAATCATCTATAACAATAACCGTGCGCTCTGTCACATTTTTCTTTAAAATACTGATTATACGGTCCAAATCCACTGCATTTTTCGGAAGTCCATATTCGGCAAATCGGTTTGAGAGCTCCAGGCTTATGTCTTCAAGGCTATGACAGAATTTCTGCCACATCCACAGCTCATCGCTTTCTCCGGTACTCAATGAAAACCATACATATCGAAGATTTTTCTTGGAGCTAAGAAAAGTCTTTACTGCTGTTGTCTTACCATAGCCAATAGAGGAAAGCAAGAAAAAAAGAGGTGCTTCAAATATCCCCTCAAGCATTTTACTAATACGCTTTCGGTATAATAATTTGGGTTTGAACAATTTACCGTTCATTTTTTCCCTCCCCTTGTATTTTCTCTTGCCACCCAATGTTTTTTAATGAACCAACGGTTCCGTCGCCCAAAACCGTTGGTTCACATCCTACATACGCAACTCTTCCATCATTTTGACAACCGAATGGGTTCCCAATAGAATATGGCTGGTGGGCGTTTAATTTGCAGCTTATCATCAGCCCGCTATTTGTTTTGCATCCTGTACTTGTCTTTTTTTCGCCCTCTTATTCGCAACAACCGTAAATGTAAAGGCACAAACCAAAGCCGCCAGCATTGCCAGTAAGAAACCTAAGGGGTTATTGGACATGGTCGGAGCAACAATTGAGGGCACATATGCAGTTCCCCTAACATTCATCAAGCCTACTAAACCACCGGAAACACCTGCTGAAACAAGTGCCCCTGCAAAAACTAATTTGTCTGAAAACATAAAGGGATATGCGGCCTCTACAAAGGTTCCAAACCCTACATTAACCAAAAAGCCGGGGGCTGCCAGTGTGGCTTCCTCTTTTACTCTGGGGAACAGTATATTAGCAAGTGTTATACCTGCAGAGACCATAACCAAACCCGTCATATCAACAGCGCCTAAAAAACTATTTCCCGTTTTCTCCATTTCCAATAAAACAATAGGTAGTATTGCTGCATGATATACCCCGCCCATAATAGCAGGCCATATTAAGATTCCGGCTATAAGTCCTGTCAGAGCAGGGTTGATAGCAATCAGGGTATCTATTGTAGCCCTAATCCCATTTCCGGCTAACAATGCAACCGGTGCTAAAACAAAATAAATAAGCAAGCCGGATATAAGCCCTGCGAAACTCCCCGCTATTATATTTGCTGTGGTTGCCGGGAATTTCCACTTAAAACAAAGTGTAAGAATATATTGAACCAGAACACCGGCAATTATACCGCCCAAAATACCTCCGATAATACCGCCATCTACAGAAAGAACACCGGCAATCACACCTGCAATTATACCTACTTCGTCTAACCCCGAAACTTGTTTTGCTGCAACCACTGCAACAATTACGGGAAGGGCGGCAATCATGACGTCAAATATACTACTAAAAACACCAAGTCCCGGAATTTTCCCGATAGCTAATACCAGGGCCATGGCAATAAATCCCGGCAGTGACGACATCATAATTCCCCTAACATTAATACGCTGCCACACAGAACCACTTAATTCCTCCTTAGCATTTGACGTTCCTATAACAGGCTTGTACTTCAGATTCCAATGCTTAGCTAGAGCAGAAACACCGGCAATAGCCCGGGTTCTGTTAGTTGTCCCGGTAGTCCCGGAGACAGCAATCACGTTTAACCCCTTAGACTGTACTTTCCCCATTGATGTGCCTCCGGTGCCTACCACAGCCAGTTTCTTTTCTGCCGCGGCACTGATGCTGTAATTATTGACACCATCAGGATCTGCGCTTGCAAGGAAAAGTCCGTCAATACTACCACCTTGAATCATGGCCGCAATTTCTTTATCTAATTCTGCCGCTTTCTCATTTACTTCTGATAAGGTTCCTGTGAATATGCTTTTTGGCTCATTATCCTCAAGAACATAGATAGATGCCAGAGTATCCGGTTTCACCTGATCCATAGATGCTTTTGCTGCAATAAAGAGAACTTTTGATACTATAATTCCTGCCGCTTGGGATTGTCGAATAACCTCTCCAATCAATTTGTTTGGATCCTTTCCCCCTGACTCGTATAAGTTCCCTCCACTGGAACCAACAAGTGCTATTCTTCTCTCCATACTAATTCACCCGCCCCTATTTATTGTATTAACGTATTAAATGTATAAAATGATATCGTATTAGAATATTCAGCAATGAAAGTCATTTCCCTCCATGATTTTATAAATTTTTATATAAAGTGATAAGCGTACCATCAAAAATAGCCGGGACAGCCTCCAATGCAGGCTGTCCCGGCTATTTTTGTATACAATTCCCCATTAAGAGCTCATCGTTTTTGACTAACCCAGATCGACTGTGGTTTGCGGGATCCCTTATAATGAAGAATGCCGCCAAGTGACATAGGGCTTTTTTTACTTACATTCTAATTTTTTTACGCTCAATCCATGCCCAACAGATTTTTTACACCGATACCGCCCAGCAGTCCTCCTTCGCCCTTGTTTTCACCGCCTCCCTTGCTGCTGGCGGCATGCATGCGGTTTGCCAAACGGCTAAAGGGAAGTGACTGTAGCCACACAAGACCCGGACCTTTAAGTGTAGCTAAAAAGAGACCTTCCCCGCCAAAAATCGCACTTTTCACATTACCGGCAAATTGCACATCGTAATTAACGGTCGTTGACATAGCCACAAGACAGCCTGTATCCAGTTTGAGCATTTCACCGGCCTGTAATTCTTTTTTTATAATAGTGCCACCGGCATGAAGAAAGGCCAAGCCGTCTCCAACCAACCGCTGCATAATGAAGCCCTCTCCCCCGAAGAAGCCTGCTCCGATCTTTTTTTGAAAGGCTATTTCAATAGCAATACCTTTGGCTGCGCATAAGAAGGCATCACGCTGGCAAATCAACTGACCCTGACAGTCACCCAAATCCAAGGGAATAACTTTGCCCGGATAAGGAGCGGAAAATGCAACCTCTTTTTTAGCGGAACCATGATTAGTGAAGGTAGTCATAAAGACGCTTTCCCCTGTCAAGGCCCGTTTCCCGGCTCCTATAACCTTATCCATCAACCCTTTGCCCTTATCCCTATCAGAGCCGTCACCAAATACCGTATCAGATTCAATGCCGCCGTCCATGTACATCATGGCCCCCGCTTCGGCAACTACAGTTTCCCCGGGATCAAGACCTATTTTCACGAATTGCATGTCATCTCCATATATCTGATAATCGATCTCATGTGCCCTGCGCATCAACACACTACCTCCTTCTCTTTATAATTATCTCCGCTTCATAACATACTGTCGCTTATTTATATGTTTCGTACACCCTTAAAGCTATTAATACCGCCTGTTCACGGGTGCTGGTGTTTTTAGGCGCAAATTTATTGTTGCCCACACCGCCGATAAAGCCGTTTTTAGCCATAAACTTCACATTCTCCACGAAGTATGATTCAATTTCCTTTTCATCAGCAAAGGTTGGAGCCCCCGCAATAGACAAATCTACAGTCGGAGCAATCACCTTTACAGCCCGGTTCAACATGGCGGCCATCTGTTCACGGTTAATGAGAACCTGAGGTGCAAACTTGTTATTGCCCACACCGGCAACGATACCCAATTTAAAGGCTTTGAGTATTTCCGGATTAGTAGTATCGGTAAATGTCGAGGCAGGGGCAGGCTCGGCCTTTTGCCCTGTATACACCTCATAAAGTCTTGTGGCCAGTTCCGCAAACTCTTCCCGAGTAATCGGCCCACTCATGTTATTCTTCATTCTGTCAGTAATCAAGCCATACTCTTGTGCCTTGTCAAGATCTGCTTGCGCCCAGGAGGATGCATTGGAATATGCAGGCATTCCATGGGATATCACATTGGAGAACGGGCTGTAGATTTTGCCTGTTTTACCTGCCGTAGGATAATTCTCATAATCAAATTCATAGCGGAATTTTACATCATAAACGAAAGAGTCAAAAGAAGTACCCCCATCATTAAAGTAGTCATCTATTTCCACTTCAAATCCTTCCAGTCCTACTCCGTATGTATCGTTATCCTTCCATTCGCCCGAGCCCACTTTCAGCCAGACATTGGTATGCACTTCTTGGTTGGATATACTGTTGAGTTTCATGATATCATCATGGGGTTTTTCTATTGTGAGGAACAAGTAAGGTTCACCATTGTCATATTTCTTTAACTCCGCAGACTTGAGAACAGGGGTATGATTAATCAATACCGCGGGATTCTCTGTTTCCCCGTTATTATACGAAACCTCATCAGACCAGGATGAATAATATGTATAGTCGTCATTTTCATCGTTATAGTCTATGCAGAAGCGCAGACGAAAATACATTGTGTGGCTGTCAAAATAGGACTTACCTCCGGACAGTACACCGTCCGTAAAGCAGTCATCAAGATCGTAGCAGTAGATATATATTTGATCAGTATATTTACCTTCCTCTACATTGAACCAGGCACTATTACTAATAAGCCCTTCCGCTCCTACCATATCAGACTTCCACTGTCCATTTTCCAATTTATAATCCACTTCAACGGAGATACCCAGATTCATGAATCCGGCGTCCCCAAACCGACCATCAGCTTCTGCTGCCAAAACACTGCGGATTTCTTCGGATGCTCCGTACCCCAGAACAAAATCCCAATTATCATCATCACTGAAATCAAACGAAACCCCTATATTTTGCGGGGATCCATAATTCGAAGACGGAATATAGCCGGACGCAAGTGTTGTAAAAGACAGCACTGTTGATATCATAATAAACAGAAAAACGCAGACCAAAGCTTTTCTTTTCATAATTGAAAACCTCCTCTTTAATCCATCATTTTTGATAAACTGATATCCATTACCCCCATCTCGGAGTCATAATTAACTAACACCAATATCCCGCTGCCATTTCCGGCACTGTATGTAAAGATTCCGTCCGAATTACCTTCGACGGCATCTTCGGAATAATTCTTTTTTACTTCCTCTAAATACTCTTGAAAGTCTTTCTCCTCAACTTGATCTATATCAATCAATGCACCTTCTTTATTTGAAATTACCGACATAATAGTACCCTTGGTGAATTCCGGAATGGTTTTAGCGATATCTGTCTTGGGCCATTCGGTACTTCCGTAAACGACCTTTTCTCCGTCCTTATCCGTAAAAGTAACTTCACCGCTGTCATTATCAACCTTAACATCTTGCAAGTCTTCAGCAACTTCCTCCCGAACCGTTTTTTCCGTTTCGTCCTGTGTACTGTTGCATGAAACCGAGGATAATATAAGCGACAGTATTAAAAGTCCCCATAGAAGCTTTTTTTTC
Source organism: Clostridia bacterium (assembly GCA_018432615.1). Taxonomy (GTDB): domain Bacteria; phylum Bacillota; class Peptococcia; order DRI-13; family SM3-B62; genus SM3-B62. The sequence goes on along the minus strand of JAHDSQ010000031.1, from coordinate 28,889 downwards.
ATCTGATTCTTCCTCCTTCTTCCTCTCTCTTTACTCGAACCTTATTTCATCAAGTAGCTTTTTAAAGTCAGGGGCAAGTGTCTCATAATTTTCAGTTGCACTTCCAATGGTAATTACATAAACATCTTTATCAATAAACAGGAAAATATATTGATACTTCATTTGGATATCAAATACCTCGCAGGAAAAGACAAGCTTTTTTGCGTTTTTGTTATCCACTATAATGTCTTCTACTTCATCCAGAAATTGAACTTTATCAAAAGATTTTTCAAAAATCTCTTTGGCCTGTTGCACCACATCGTCTAAGGTTTTGCCGCTGTACGGCTCCTCCTTTACAATAAAAGTGGCACCGCTTTTCTTATAATGTACGAGAAAACCTAACGAATCAACGCGCTCCCACCCATCGGGAGGAGAAATAACCACACTTACATCTTTGGCTGAGGAGTTTTTATCCTCCGGGGTAGTACCACCCGAATTTCCTTTCTCCTGTATAGCTTCATTTCCTTCTTTATTTGTAATTTCAGATGGCTCCGCACCGGAAATAGAGTCTTCTCCCCCGCAACCTGCAACTACTATTATCAGTAGCATTAATACCATTAAAAATTTTTTATTCACCGTTCTCCCTCCTTATAATCCTTGCTTTAATATTGGTTTATACCTTCCAATCAATTGGTACACGTACCATAGGGGACAACTGTTCTTCTTTATCTTGATGCTTTCTTTCAAAAATTGATTATATCTTGAATTGCTTCCGGCAGATATTATACTGAATGCTCAAGTTAGTCATAATATTGCTATATTTTTGCATAAAAAAGCCTTCAGAGTTTAAACCCTGAAAGCCCGAATTGCAACCCAATCCTATTTATTTTTCAATCCTATTTATTTCTGATTTTCCTACGGTATTCCGAGGGGGTAACACCAACAATCTTTTTGAAATAACCGGCAAAATGTCCATGATAGTCAACACCGCAAGCCGCAAACACCTCGGAGATGGAAAGATTGGTGTCAAACAGCTTTTCTTTTATCTTTTCAATCTTCATATTCAAGTAATAGTTATAGGGGGTTATACCCTCTTCATGTTTAAAAACACGGGAAAAATGATAAGGACTAAGGTTTGCTGCTTTTGAAACTTCATCAATGTTAAACTCCTTTCCCCAGTTGTTTTTCAAATACTCCTTCGCTTTTATAATACTCTCCTTTCCCTTATATATTCTTCTGGTGATGAGTATTACCACCACATACACCGTTTTTCCGGCACCGTTGTATATAGGGAACAAAGTTGCATCCTGATACATTACGTTAACATCATGGCTGTCGGTTGCATAGCATTTCTTAATTGTTTTAAGAGGGACATGTAAATCGCTTAAATATACTGTTTCACCTTTAAAAGCACGCTTTACTTGTTTTACAAGTCCGGAAACAGCTATATCGGGGTCTTTAAAAATATTATACCTGCCAATGATGAATTCTCTGTCAGCAATTTCAAATTCATCCATCATTGCTTTATTTACCATTACCGATGTCCCATCAGGTCCATATACTTGTATCGGGTAGGGAAAAAATTCAATAATCTTTGATGAAAGTTCCTCCTCTTTCCAAATGTCCTTAAAAGATGCCCGCAGCCTATTTATATCAGGCTCATGGCTTGTTTTTTTTGTCATCATGCCCTTCCACCCTTGAAATAATTCCGATGTGCTATTTCCATCTGCTCACTGTTTACTGTTATAAAAACAAATAGATTCTGCTCTCTTGTTTTCATGATACTTCTATTTTATTTTATATTATTCTTGATTATTCGGATAGTCAAGTCGTAGTCGCATATTAACATTCTAAGATAGGGTTATTAAGAAGTGTCGCCTATTGTCATAGGCATGCATGCTTCTGCCAAAATAGGGAACGGGATAAAGCGGTTTGCGTGCAAACCGCTTTATCTCATAGACATCAACATTATTTAGAAGTATGGATCAAATCAACTTAGATACTTGCAGCAATCTCCTTACAACCACCGCAGCCTCCGCTCTGGTTAAGTTATCTTTTGGTGCCAACAGTTTTCCATTTCTACCGATAACAATTCCGGTTTTTATGCATTCCGCAGTACTGTTTTTCGCATCATCCGCCGTCTCTTTTGCATCATAAAACCCTGCCAGTAGCTTATCAGCTTCATCTTCGCTCAATTTAGCTTCCAGTCCTGTGATTCTCATGGCACTTGCTATCATAGCCATGGCCTGCCCACGTGTGATTTTGTCCAAAGGTTCAAATTCACCGTTGTCGTTGCCGGATATAATGCCATATTCATAGGCAATAGATACCCCATCGTAATACCAGGCATCTTTTGTTACATCATTAAATATATCCTTTCCGGTTCCGGGCTGCATGAGTCCAAGTGCCCTCACCACTACTGCAGTAAATTCCGCTTTCGTTATATCTCCGTCCGGTTCAAAATAACCGTTCCCAAGAGCGTCGATAACAAGCCTTGCTCCCATGTCGTCTACCGCAACCCTCGCCCAATGTTTGAAGACATCTTTGAATTCCAGTGGATGATAAATAACGGAATAGGTACTGTTAGTAAGACTACTAATTTTCGCGTAGTATTTACCATCAATTACAGTAATCACAGTAGGCACATGGGAAAAAGTCCCATCAGTATTCACTACAATGCCTGTTGTGATTTTGTGGGGATCTATTCCATCCGGTATGGCAACTATCCTCTCCACGTACGCATTAAATCTCGATACATCAATTGTCTTATCACCATTAGTGCAGTTAATTTCAAAGGTAACAGGCTCCACTATAATTTGATAATTATTCTCCTTCGCCACATCTTCCACAACCTCTACCACATCCTGCGGAGGCGAAGACACACGGATATTAACGGCAATATCCTGTAATTCCGTTTCTTCTCCAATCTGCTGTGAAACACTATCTATATTGATTTGCGATGCAGGAAGTGTATAAGTCACACCTTCGGTTTTGATCTCCAGGACAGCCTCTTTATTTTCCATATTCTTGACCGTCAGTCCGTTCAATTGACTAACAATATCATCAGCTTCATCTTTCACAGGTATGGTGACCACAGTGTAATCGCCTTCTTGTTGTAATTTTTCTTCTACTATTGCATTGTTAACGGTAACAGTCATAACGGTTCTGTTTTCAATCGTTGTTGTTTGTGCTGTAGCTGCTATCTCCCTTTTCCCGTTAATGAGTATTTCCGTACCTACTCCTCCCGCTTGCGATGACGAACCGCTGTCCGAATCTCCTCCGCTTGAAGGGCTATAAGGTGTTACCGCATTTGATGCTGCCGAAGCCATACCATAGCCTACCCCGTTGGAGGCTTGCACAGAAAAGGTATAAGCAGTACCGTTAGTCAAACCGGTAACCGTAATGGTTGTAGCTATCCCTGTTGCCGTAATATTATCGGGATCGGAGGTAACAACGTACCCGGTGATTGGGCTCCCACCGTTATCTGCCGGCGCAGTGAAGCTTACCGTAGCTTCACCGTTGCCGGCTACTGCTGTTACATTTGTCGGCGCACCCGGTACGCTTTGTGGCACAGCGCTGATTTCATTTGAAGCTGCACTGTCACCACCCGGATTGGTTGCTTTGACAACAAAGCAATAGGTTGTCCCATTGACAAGTCCTTCTACATCAGTGCTGCTTACCCCACCGGCAACTGTATCGGCAGGTAATGTATAGCTGCCTGAAGTAGTGCTTGCATATATTTTATAGCCTGTTGAACCGGGGACCGTATTCCAGGTTATATTAACATACCCGTCTCCCGCGACTGCCGACAGCAGCACCGGCGCTCCCGGCGCAGGCACTTGAGGTGTTGCATTCATTTCATTGGAGTTAACGCTTTCGCTAGCCCCGACAATAGTTTTGACAACAAAGTAATAGGTTGTCCCATTGGTTAGACCCGTAGCATCATAGCTGCTGACGGTATTATCAACAGTTGCAATTGCCGCCCCGTAGGAACCGGAAGTGGTGCTTTGAAATATTCTATATTCGGTAGCTCCGTCAACCGAATTCCAGATGATACTAACCTGGGAGTCTCCTGCATTCGCCGACTGGAGCACCGGTGACGAAAGCGGATTTACCACCTGGGTTACCGCAAAGGTCTCATGGGCCATGTTGTCTGCAGATACCGTTACCGTTGCGGTATAAGTTCCGGCCGCTAACCCGTCCCTTGCTTTCACTGTAAAGGTGGTGTTTGGTACCCCGTCATTTAATGTGGTCACTAATGGCTGCGTTATTTCAAAATCCCCGGCATTAGCTCCGCTTAAGGCCGCCGCGAGATTCACCAAATCTCCTGCGCCTGTCCTGGTTATTGTTATAGTTTTGGTTTCCTGGGTCCCGGCGCCATAGCCTGCTGTCAGGGGTGCCATGGTCTGGTTGGAAATCGAGTCTACGCTGTAGGTTATAGCGGTAGCCGTATAGTCCTGGGACGCCTGGTCGGCCAACACATTTGTATATGCCATGTTAGCCGGTGTAAATGTATAACCCGCCTTGCTGGGTGTCACTGTGCCCGACCAGTTAGATGGTACTAAGAAGCTGTAAACCCCGGTTCCATCAGCAGTGACAGTCTTATCACTCCCATCGTTATAGCTTAAGATTGCCTCCGCAACCCCTGCATTACCGGAGATGACCTTGACCGGGATGATGTTAATGTCCACGGTTTGAGTATTAGAATAATTTGAATCTGCATTTCTAACCCTATATGTGAAAGAATCGCTGCCTTCCTGATCGGTATCGACAGTATATGTAAACTGATTATCCCCGGTAACAGCAGCCGTTCCCTTGCTACCTTGATCTACGATTTCGAAGGTTAGATTCCAGTCGTATCCGTTTGTACTTGTCCCCATATCATGGGAGCCAACCAGCTTCCCACTTAAAGTAGTACCCGCATTGACAGTCCACCCGCGGATATCTGAAGGAATCCAGTTGCCGTCAGTTATATTAATTGCAGTTCCATTGTTGTCTGTTATTCTAGTATCTTCCACTACAGCTCCGCTGCTTTGATTTAGTCTATAGTTTACGACTAAATTTTCATAATTGGGGTGTGTGTCGTCAATCTCCCTGTACATCCAACTGCTTATTTTATTCTGGTCCAACCCGGTATTCCAGAATCGAATCTCATCAATACATCCATCAAAATAGTTCCCACTATCACCGCCAACACTGATCCCACCGGTTAAAGGAGCAGGTGCCCCAGAGTGTATGGCATCTAAAGTCATTTCATAATCAACTACCCCATTAACGTAAGTTTTTACACTGTTGCCGGACTTTGTAAGGGCAACGTGAGTCCATTGGTTCAGAGGGAACTTCGTGACCTCCTCAGGCAAAGTTCCCCAAGGCCATGACCATTGCCAGCCGGTACCTAGCTTGTCAAATCCATAATATAAATATCCTTTACCTGAAGCGTCGTCATAATCATATCTGAGCCATACCCCCAATGCTCCGCTAGCTCCGGACTGACGGTACAAGGTTCTGCAACCGGTTTCCGCTTCAGGATAAATCCACATGGAAACAGTGAAATCGGAATTTCCGGCCAGTCTGGTTGAAGCATTATTGGGGATATCGATCCTCCTATCTGTCGAAAAGTCAAGTGCCTTGCTAAATCCGGCTACAGGTAAGGAGATAGCATTGACAATATCCGTGCTCGCCCCGGTCCAAAGAGAAATAAGCAATAGAAATATTAAAATCAGCCTAAAATATACCTTACCTAAATCTTTTTTCACAATCTCCACTCCTCCATCTAACCATTCTATTTAACCCTTTACCTATTCCGTTATTCTTCTGCCATACCCGAGTTTTTCGCATTCGAAAATCGTCACCGTCTTCATGCCTGTACCATACGGAAGAGATGTAGATATACGACAGTGGGGACAATCACTTACATAGCTTGCCATAAACGGCGCGACGCTTTGATGACAGCATTTCCCCTTGCAGGGAAAGTCTTTTTCACTTACATCGCAATCTTCCCCGGGAAATTTTTTCGTATCGTCATCCCGCATCCGGATACACCTCGCTTTTGCTTCGATCCCTATGACATTCAAGCACATTATTTTCGATATCATATTCCATATCATTGTAAACCTGCGGTAATTAACAAAACCGTTAACAAAACTGCAATTTATGACTTTTTATAACAACTTTTTCGCAAATTTTCCGATATCTGATATAATTTAATCACCCAAATTGAATACGAGGTAATTGAATATGCTCAAGATACCAAGTGCAAGACTGACGGTTCCGAAACCCGCCCTGGGGCAAATCGAGCGAAAAAGTTTAATGGATAAAGTCCTTACCGGTTCAAAAAAACTGGCATACATCCACGGGGGTGCGGGCTACGGCAAGACAACCCTCCTTTCACAGATTGCCAATACGGCGGAATACGCCGTCTGGCTTTCACTGGATGGAGAGGATGATATTTTTATCTGGGTAAATACATTCTGCGAAGCCATAAAGCAGACTTTCCCGGATTTTAACTTCACCGTGTCGGAATACCTGCCCTTTTTCGAAAGAGATAATTTCGTCTCTATGCTTGCAGGCTCGCTGATATGCGGTATTGAAAATATCCCCCAAGATTTTGTTTTGATCCTGGATGATGTACATACAATTGAGGAAGCCGGAGTTAAAAAGCTTTTAACTTACCTGACCAATTATCCTCCCAAAAACGCCAGAATCTGTTTCGGCAGCAGGGAGGCTCCTTGGAGTGATCTTCTACCCCTCAGAATAAGAGGTGATCTCCTGGAGGTAACTCAAAAGGAACTTGCTTTTACGAGGGAGGAGACCGCCTGTATCCTGGGCTTTGACGATTTCTCCCTTTACAGTACAACAGAGGGGTGGCCCCTTGCCATCGGTTCTTTCAAGGTCTTACTGGAGAACGGTATATCCATTGATGACATTCCTGCTTATGGAAACGAAGCCCTGTACTCTTACCTTTTCTATGAATGCATCGCTAATCTGAGCTCCGGCATGGTAGATTTCGTAAAAAAATCCGCCTTCTTTGACGAACTGGACGCAGAGATGCTGGATGTTGTCCTGAATATAAAAAATACAAGGCTTATCTTGGAAAGCCTTGTATCCCGTAATATTTTCATTATTAAGACGAGCGAAGGATTCTACCGTTACCACTCGCTTTTTAGGAACAGCCTGCTGGAAGCGGGGGATAAATCCCAAAAACCTGTACTGCTACAGAAAGCAGCCCGATATTATTTTAAAAAGAAGCAATACTCAAGGGCAGCCCGTTACGCTATGGATTCACAAGACTACGAACTGCTGGGAACAATCATCCTGACCTGTTACAGGGATTTTATCAAGACAGGTAATTTCCATGAGCTCCGAATATGGTTTAAGGCACTGGATAATGCTACTTATGAATGGAGCCCGGAGCTCCTTGTAGCAAAGGGTGCCTTGCTTTCCGTTATGGGCAATTTTGTCCGGGCCAAGGCCTGCCTTGAAGCGGCGTTACCTTCATTAAATACTGACGAAAAGAGCCTGTACTTTGAAGCCATGCTGCATAAAGCAAGGGTTCTCCGTAATTTTATCTCCTTTGAGGAATCCAACAGACTGCTGGACGAACTGATTGCAAAGCTTGACAGTCAAGCCGACGAATTAGCTTATTCTGTAGTCATTGAAAAGTTATACAACCTATGCTGGGATTCCCGGATCAACGAAGCATATTCTCTGTCCCGGCAAATGATAGAAGCCTGTGCCAATGGCGGTAATCTGAAGGTCATGCTTTGGTTTGAGAGGTATTTGAGCACTATACATTTTTTTGCAGGAAGAATGAAAGAATCTGTTTACTATTATGAAAAATCCCTCGCGATACCCGTGGAGGAACTGAAATACCTCGGGATGCACAGCACCGACATCTATGCTGCCAAGGCTTATCAGATGTTGGGAGACAGAAACCGTTCCCTGTCAATATTGTCGGAGGAGCTTCAACAACTCATCAACACAGGCAACTATGAAGAAATGTGGGCAGGCTACCTGCTTGCGGCTGAAATCCATTACCAGAACGCCTTTATAGATAAAATGAACGGTGAAAATGCTTCCTTTGAGGCTGCGATTAAGTATTTTACCTTGGCGGACGAGTACGCGCCTCTCTATCGTAAAACCGATTTCCAGATGCATTGGGCAAAAATGCAGCGGCTTACCTATAGTCTCATTTTCTCCGACATCCCACAGGAAGACAGTGTGGGGGAAATCTTTGAAAACCTCGACAAGGCAGGTGCTTATTTGAAGAACCTTGTCCTGGCAAGACTGATGGGGTATTTTTCCGCTATATCCGATTACCCGAATGCGGTAAAGTGTGCCAGCCTGTGTGTAGAAGTCGGAGAGAAAGCCAATATGATGCTTCATCCCTCCCTAGCCTACGGAATACTCGTAAAAGCAGCCATAGAGACAAAGGATTATGAAAAGGCGACCGTTCTCACGCAGCGTTATCTTAAGCTCTGCTCCGACAATGGGCTCTATGAATATTTCAGGATGCGTAAAGCTTACGACCAGGTTCTTGAGTTTGCGTATGACAATGGGATTGAACCGGAATTCACAAGGCAGATGATGGATTTTGCCGGATACAAGCCAAAGATAGTGTATATTGAAACTTTGGGCGGCTTTGCCGCTTATGAAGGCAAAAACAGGCAAAAGCACCTGAAATTCAGGTCGAAAAAGGAACGTGAGCTTCTGGCCTTTTTGCTTGATGCCGGTGAACGGGGAGCTACAAAAGAACAGATATATAACGCTATTTGGCAAGATTCGGAGGCCAATAACATCAAGAATTTGATTGCAGTCAATCTGACGCACCTCAGAAATGACCTTAAACACGCCGGCATAGCGGAAGCGGTTATCTGCCGGGAAAACCGCTATTTTATCTGTCGGGACGAAATTGCGTGGGACTGTGACCTCTATGAAAGTTCATATCAAGCATTCAAGCTGCAAAATACCAAGGAACAAGCCCGAAAGCTGCTATCCTTGTATAAAGGGGAGTATTTATCAGATTTCGAAGCACATTGGGCAGTTGAAAAAAGAATTAGATACCGAGAGATTTATGAAGAAGCCGCCGGGTATTTTCTGTAGAATACTGTAGGCTGCCTGTACAAATAGAGTAGGGAAACCATTTATATGGTTTCCCTACTCTATTTGTCAGGGGGAACATACAAGCGATTACGAAAAAATCATGATTTTGTAACCGTATATGTTTTGGTCGCACCATTGGCTGCAGTTACTCTTATTAACATCCTCGCCGAGTCCTCAGGCGTAGCCCCCCCTCCGAAGGACACACTCTGCGACTCTCCGCTTGTCATACTAACCCAAGTGTCAGTTCCCCAATTATAGGCAGCTATGCTAGCTTCCGAATCGGACGCCGTAGCCGTAACACTTGTTGAATCATCTCCGTAGACTACGGTGTAATCCAGACAATCCGCACTAAACTCAGGGCTAAGGACACAGCCATTCAAGACAAGGTTGCTCAAATCGGCATTGCCGGAAGCTCCGCCTCCTCTTGACTGAACCCATAGTAAGACTGTATCCTCACCTTCGCCGCCGTCCTTGTCGCGTACTTTGACCGATACTGTATAGTTCCCGAATGAATTATAACAGTGACTTGCGCTGAATGTTTTATCGCCGCTGAGATCAAGCGGAAGCTCTCCTCTGCCGTCTCCAAAATCAATAGTGGCCATCCATTCATCAGCTCCCGGGTCGCTGAAAGAACCTGAACAGATGAATGTTTCCCCCTCTCGTATGTTCCCGGAACTGTTAATCTTAACCTCTGGTGCCACGTTAGCAACATCTACATGGAAGGAATCTTCATAGCAGTCCCCGTCCTCATCCGTTACTTTCACCGACACGGTATAACTTCCGTCATCGCTATAAACATGTCCCAACTGAACCGCCCCTGTTTTCATTGTTATGGCATCCGTCTGATTACCACCGATACCAGACGCACCGCCTGCGTCTCTCCTGTCAACAGCATCCGTCATCCCCACGCTGATGTTCCTCTCTAACAATGGAAGAGTTTTCTCACCGGAATCATCCCCATAATCGACTGTGACACTGTCAATTTTGTCCCCCGGACCATTTATTTGAACAGTCCGCTGCAAATTCTGCCCTTCATCAAGGGAAGCATCATCCCCGGCCTGAGGTGATATTACATAGTCCTTTACCTTTACCGCAAAAGAGGCCCGGCCTTCGCCTCCGTCATTATCCTCAACTCTTACGGTAACCGTATAACTGCCTTTAGTCGGGTAAACATGCCTTAGATTAAAGGTTTTGCCCTCACTTAAACTCAGTTCCTGTTCACCCCTGCCGTCACCGTAATTAACATACGCCTTCCAAGTGTCAAGACCGGGATCGCTAAACTGTCCTGCCCTGGTAAAAGTGACTCCCTTCTGAACAACCGCATCCGAACCGATTTCCACAGCAGGAATTACATTATTTACGTTCACCTTGATATCCCTTTTCGCAAAAGCGCCTTCATCGTCTGCTACCTTTATGGAGATATCATAAAGGGGGCGAGAATCATAAAACTTGTGTTTAAGGGTAAAAGTCTTATCAGGATTTAAAGAAACCGTTAGAGGCCCCAGGGCATTATCATAATCCACAGCCAATTCCCAAGTGTCATCCCCGGGGTCAACAACCATTCCATCCAAACTGACGGTCTCTCCCTCCATGGCCTCGACCTCGTCAACCATACCCGGCCCTTTAAATTCAGGCGCCACGTTATGAACTTTTACAGATGTGTGTTCGGTAACTTCACCCACACCTTGATAAATAAAGGTAACAGCGACGTCATAATCCCCGTCGTCCTTATATTGATGCTGCAGTTGGAAAGTGCCGTCGGAATTAAGAGAAAGCTTCTGCGGCTTGGTGCCGTCACCGTAATCAACCAGACCCTGCCACTTGCCCTTTGAAATTGCCTGAGTTTCCTCTGTAACAGCAAGAAGTCCTTCCGCCCGGTATGTGTCACCCTCATCTAAAACCGTTACCTCTTGAGGCAGAGTCAGCTTAGGAGGGTTTTTCATATTTTCCCGGTTGACCGTAATTGTATAGCGCACCTGCTTTTCCATGTAGGGATTATCAGTTTTTCTCGAAAGGACATCAACATTTATAGTATTGGGCCCGAGATCCAACCGCACCTTCTCCGATACTCTGCCCGGAAGCACTTCTTTTCCGTTCACCATGACCGTGGAACAGTCATCAAGATGCGTAGGCTTTAATGTGATAGTTTCCACCGCATATTCCACCTGGGCGGTATACTCCTGATGATGGTAGCTGAAAGAGGGTTCCAACGTGCCGCTGCTTAAGGTCAAATCATGCAAATAGGGACATATGGTATGCACACGAACCTGCTCTCCGGGAAATCCGCAATCTTCCTCACCCCGGGCTACAACCGTATAAGTATAGCTGCCACCGGGATTAAGACCGCTGTCGGTAAAGAATGTATCCCTTGTAGTAGCCACTTTATGCTTATCTTCCAGCCAGGCTAGCGACTCGGCCCTTTCAGAATAGTTCAACCCACGACCTTCACGATAGATATCATAGCCAACAACTTTATACTCACCCTCTGAGGGTTTCCACTCCAGGTAGGCTTCTTTTTGCGGACCTAAGAAAACGGAATAGGCCGCATTTACTACCCCTTCCCTTTTGCTGGGCGGGATGAAGAATTCCACCTTCCCTTCAGGCTGATAGATTGAACCGGCTTTCAGCTCTGTGGGTGCCAAGGGTGCCGTAGGAACCCTGACAGTCACTGCATTGCTTCTTGCGGAGGGGTTTTTGTCGGAATCTACGGCCATTACCCAGTATTTGTAGGCCTGACCCATTTCCAAGGAGTGGTCTTTGTATGGACCATCCTCATATGAAGTATCTTTATATTCCGTTCTTGTGGAGGACCCGATAAGTTTAGGCAACAACTCTAATCTTCCGGTGCCGTTTTCCTGCCAGGTCATTTGCCGCAAAACTACATATTTTTCTATACCGCTACTGTCGGAAGATGCCTTCCACTTCAGATTAACCTCGTCGGGTCCCTTGGACACCAGCTCCAAACCGGCGGGAGTTGTGGGAGGATCCGTAATCGGCACTTTGTCGGTTCTGACCGGGTTGCTTTCCTCCGAGATATTGCCCTTCTTGTCTACCGCCTTGACCGTGTATTCATAAATTCCTTCCTGAATATAATTGACCTCCAACGCCTCATCAGTGTACCTTGTTGCTGTTGTTACCCCAATCTTCTCCGAGGCAGGATTAATCTGAATAAATCCTTCCGTATCCCTAATAGTCCGCCTGTATATTTGGTATTCTTTGATGGCGCTGCTAGTTTTGGCGGCTGTCCATTCCAGGGTGTTTTCAGCAATGCCCCGACAGGTTATGGCAAGATCTTTCGGCGCGGTCAGGCCTTTGGTGAACTCCCCGGCTTGCAGCATTTCCGCTTGGGAATTTGAGCCCTTGTCTTTAATCATCAATATTCCGGCCACATCACCCACATACTGGTTATAAAAATCGAAATCGTAAAATTCTTGCGGCATTTGCAATTGACCCGAAGGGGTCAATTGCCCAAAACCGTACTGATACCGTGATAAATCCAGAGTTCTGGCAACACCGGTGAATCGCACGTCATCCTTTTCATCATCAAGTTTAAGATATGGTCCCAGGTCTTTGGCCGGAATTGTGGTATAGAACGAGGATATGGGAAAAGGTTTGTAAGCCCACAATTCAGCTAGTCCATAATAACCAATTGAAACTGCCTCCTTACAATAATAATAATCCTCAGGTATTCTCTCGCCGGTCCTCCCTATCAGAATACGAATCTGCTTGTATTGATTCCCCGGTTCGTTCTGTATCCTGATAAGAGCTCCCTCTTCTTCCACCTTTATCTTTGATAAATATGTGTTTCTAATGGAACTATCATAAGGATTCCCCTCCAATGCTTCTTTTGTGTTTGGGATACTATCCCATTTATCAACAACTCTCTTTCCGTCAATTTCAACAATTAACCTGGATCTGCTGTCAAGGGTTCCATGGAATAGAGTTTCACCCACAGGAAATTTAATATATCCGGTAAATTCCCCCCAGATGTACTTGCTGTACCATTCATCATCCCAGTCAAGGCTGTTAATCCTGAACCCGTACTTGCCTTGATAGATGCCCGTCTCCTTGAATACCACACTTTTGTCAAAAGTATCATACGCTTTTCTTGTCTCTTCTTTTGCAAAGCCGGCTATGTTATCCTCAGGATCTTTTGCATTACCCTCGGTTACGTTGTGACTATATCCGAATACGACATCCGGTATACTACGATCGTTTTTATCAAGCCTAACAGAGTTATACCAGGTTTCATATAGTCCGTTGAACGACAAGGGTTCCGCCTGCGCTCTCTCTAGGTTAAAGCTAAAGAGAAAACATGATAAAATTGGGAATAGCAACGCCGCAATAAGCAGCTTCGAAATCTTCTTGATATTCACTAAAGTACTCCTCCTCTTCGATTTTATTAATATGCTAAAAGTCCAATACAAATAAAGGCCTTATTTAATAGCATGAAAATTTAATAGCATAAAGATTCTCTGTTTCTATGTTACCGAATAGCCTTAATGATTCCTACTCGGTTGTCAAAATTGGGCTACTTTTTGTAATATTTGGGGGAGTCCCCTGTTGAGTAAATGATTTCGTACTGCTACTATTAGAACAAGGTAGAAAATACAGGAAAGGTGTCGGATAGATATGCACCTGTTCGGAAAAGCAAATAAAAAAATAAAACCGTCCAGCTATCTCTTACCGGTTTTATTACTTCTTCTCCTTATAACGTTAATATATGCTTTCATTCAGGTATGCTCTTCCCCCTATCTGACCCAAAACATCACGGATATATCAGAACAGTGGCAGTATTATACGGAACATGACCCAACACCAAAACCCATCAAACTTCCTAGTGGTACGGAAGGCATCTATCTCCATGAAAACTGTTATCTTAGTCATAGCCTGTCCGACCGGGGAAATAACGCTGCTCTGATGTTCAGATCAGATTATCTACAAGTCATTGCCCAGCTTGATGGGGAGGAAATCTACCGTTACGGCTATGAAAAAACATCATTTTCCTCACCGGGGAAAAAACTCGTCCTGATTCCTCTGCCAAATGATTATGTCGGTAAGGAAATTACCCTTACACTGACACCTACCATGAATCTTCGCCTGAACAGTATATACATGGGAGATGAGGAATCCTTAATCTCCTTTGCTGTGGGAAAATCAATTCCCCTGTTCGCCGCGGGAATTTTCCTTTGCCTCTTGGGCCTAACCCTATTTTGCATCTATTTTATTCGTAGGAATAATGAACAGGCCGTTACAGCGGATTTCTGGTTTGGAGTGTTTGTGATTCTGGTTGGCCTTTTTCTTCCGGGGAAAACCCTTTTGCCTCTGATACTGTTTGAACCTATGCAAGCAACTCTGGTCTTGATGATGGTAAATTATCTGCTGCCATGCTCAGTGCTTTTGTTTACTTATACCTCGTGCAGCAAATTCAGGGTCCCTATTCTTATTGCTCTTATCCTGCATCTTGTAGGCTATTTACCCCTTTCACTTATGCAGGTTTTTATGCCCGCCCCCCCGACAAGGCTTCTGGCCATCTTCGTCTATCTTGTTCCGCTCTATTATGCCCTCAGTGTTGGCGCTTTTATCAGGGAAATACATGCAAATGATACGGCTCTGCAAAGATTAAAATATGCCGGGTTTATCCTCATATTCATGGTTTTAGCCGACAAGGCCAACAGTAAGTTGGGAAATCCCATGCACTTTAGCGATGTAGAAACATTTTCAAAATTCGGGCTCGTCTTGTTTATCACCATTGAGGTGGTAGGCAGAATTAATGATTATTTCCGGGAGAATGCCCGGCTGCTGGCAGATTTTCAAGCCTCAGAGGTCAAGAACAGGCTGGCCCTTGAGCATTTTGAAGATATCCAAGAATATATAAAAGAGGCTAGCATATTAAACCACGATATCAATCACCATTTTAACGCCCTGGAACTTTTACTGGAGCAGGGGGACCTGCCCCGGGCCAGGGAATATCTATCCCAAATTTGCACAAGTTATCCCTTGAAAAAACAAATAGTCTTCAGCAAAAACCAGCTTCTTAACCATATCATGGGGTACGCGATTAAAGAAGCGGAACAGAAAAATATTAGCTTTAAACATGACATCGACCTGCCGGAAAATATCAAAATCAATGACAGTGATTTCTATAGCCTCTTTATCAATATTATCGATAATGCCATAGAGGCCTGTGCAGCTATAGAGGATAATTCACCCAAAGATATAGAGCTGGTCTGTAATATAAAAAACGAGTTCATGCATGTATCTTGCATGAACAGTAAAAACAATGACATTATTATGGAGGATGGCAGGTACATCTCGACAAAATCTTCTGCTACGAAAAGTGATACAAGGCGCGGCCTGGGTATGGGTATAATCGAAGAGATAGTGGAAAAATACCACGGTGTGCTGGATATTGAGTATGACAGAAACCGCTTCATCATAAAACTGGTTATTAAGGTCAGGTAGTGCTTCCTATAAAGTTTATAAAAGCTTTTTTTGCCTCGGAATAGCAAGCCTTACTGATGGGAATAACCTGATTGTAGATTGTGGTAAAAGATGTCCTGGATATTTCCGAGATATAATCTAGGTTGACCACAAAACTCTTGTGACACGATATAAACCGGCTTGTAGGAAGTATATCAGTAAACCGGCTTAATGATCCATAGGTCTCGTATTGTCCGTCTTTCGTAATAATCCTTACTTTTCTGCCACTAGATTCCAAGTAGCAGATGTCATCTAGTATTATCCGGCAGACAGAATTTTTCAGTTTTACGTCTATATAGTGTTTCTCATTTCTTTTCTTCCAGTCGTATAGCAATATTTTCGCAAGTTTACTCTCATCAACGGGTTTGAGAATATAGTGCAATGCCTGAACATCATATCCTTCAAAGACAAAATTCGGGGAACCGGTGATAAAGACTATACTCACATCCTCATCCTGTTCCCTTATTTTTCGTGCAGCTACAAGGCCATTTACTTTAGCCATTATAATATCAAGAAACACAATATCGAACTTCTTTTTCTGATTGACAATAGCATCCGCTACACCTTCTCCGGACATAAACTTGGTAATGGTGTAACCCCCATTAATGTTCTCGAGTATACGCCCGATCTTATCGCAAATCTTATTCAATTCCTCCGGACGGTCATCACAGACCGCGATTTTATACTTATTCATCATACATCACCATAAGATTCGGGAACTTCCCTTTTGTCGATACTGCTCTGATTATTGCCTTAATATATTTTCCTTTCTGCATATTATAGCATAATCGATTCTTGATGGTAGAAACTATATTACAATATTACATCCGCTTAGCAAAAGAGGGTACAAAAACATCAATTCGAAAGAAGAACTGGCCGAGTCTCTCATTTTAACCTCTCAAATTCTCCTTTAAACGCCCTTTTTCTGGGATACTTTTTTTTATAATGCTCTATCATATCTCTTCTTCCACAGAGCTGCCCATTTGACTCCAATGTTTCACCTAATGCCGTTACCAATAAGGCTGCCTTATAATAGCTTTTCCGGTGACCTTCTCCTACAATAGCCTCTGTCCTTTCCCCTACTTCTTTTTTTAACCATGCAATGTATTTTTCATATTGTTCCTTACTTAAGGCTGTTTTTTCTTTCCAGATTAAAAACAGGTCCACAAAGCTTTTGTTATCGTCTTCCGCCAATCCTATTCTTTGTCTTATTCCGTCTATTAGCTCTTGTTTGGCTTTTGTAATCCTCTTATCTTGATTTAGTAATAATATAAAAAGCGGAACAGCAACTCCTTTAAACTGGGTACTCCAACCTAATACAGCCTCATCTTTTATGCATTCTTCATAAATATTATCAAAGTCTCCACTAAAGAAAAGGATAACTTTTTTATGTGACTTTGAAAGCTCATTCACTTTCAGTTGTCTATTATCATGATATTCTTCCCATGCAGAACGTTCCGGCAGCGATTTAATATACTGCGCCCCTCGTTTTACTACGCTCTGATAGTCCGGAAGTTCAAATAACCGCAAATAATGCTCCAGAGTGGATTTGGAAAAAAAAGCGGCTTCATAACATTCATTCATTATATCAGCATGTTTTAGTTGTGCAGCAGCTTTTGCAGTTAAATTTGCAATTATCCCACGAATAATAAGCTTTCGAGGCAATGTGCGTATTGCTTCCACTCCTAGCTTTTCACACTCAAGCGCGCTTTTTTTATTTAGCAAATACTCACAAGCATCTTTATACAGAGCCGGATGCTTTCTCCATACTTCCCTTGCTGTTTTAGATAAGCAGTTGATATCTCCTTGATAAATACATGCTTCTGACAATAGCCCCCCCTGCCCGATCGCCAGCTGTATTTTTTAGAAAAGAAATCCACTCCTCCATAAATGTGCCTATTCCTTTAAGTTCTTCCGGTCCTACGGTAAACATTTCTTCTACTTTTATGTTCTTACACATATTCCACGATAAATATCGGTATAATGCAGCTACCCTTTCCTCATCCGCAGCAACCTGATATTTTGCATACATCAAGTTCAAGGCAATCTGCTTTAAATTCAAGCTTACCAGTCTTTCTTCTACCAAACTCTCCAAATCCAATTCATCCCATTCCTCTATATCGCTGTCCAATGTTGGGAATGATAAACTGCAAAGCCACTCATATAACACTGATGCTTGCTGATATTCTTTTTGAAACAGCAAATCCTCTGCTATCTGAAATGCTCTGGAAAGCTCCTTCCCTATTTCAAAACTATCGGCGTACTCATATGCATAGTCGGTGTCCCAATAGCTTGCTCCATAAATTTCATAACTGCTGGCTTCAAAATATATTTCCTGATTCTCTATTTTCCTACACCATTCCTCTACTTCATTTTTTGCAATAAGCGGCATATAAACCGGTTCTTCTTTTAAAGAATTTAAGAACGTAAATCTCTTATGCTCTTTCGTAGTTCGAGCCACATTATGTATCCATTCCGTTTTTTCCACTTCAGTCATATTAGATAGTATTTCATCAACTGCTTTCATAAATTCCTTATAATTCATTGCTTTGCCGACCCCTTCTTTCAATCATTAATGGTTTTTATTAGCTCATTTGCAATGTTTGCGCTTTCAAGCCGCATGATACTTTCCTCCGCACTTCCGTAACTTAACAAGTTTATACTCCCGTACCAGACAACCTTTTGATCAATAACAGCGAATTTCTGGTGTATATTTGACTTGAATACAACACTAACGCCGGAGTCAATTAATAAATCCAAGATGTTTTGCACTGTTTGTAAGTCTTTGTTTTTGAAATCAGCTGCAGGCCTGGTAACAACAATGATATTAACACCATTTTGCATAGCAGTTTTAAGATTTTGCAAACACTGCATACTGCGTTTTCTGGTTACAAACGGGCTGACAATCAGAATCTCCCTTGTTGCATTTAATATATCATTAGCGTATACGGGAGAAAAGGTGGTTTTATTAAAGATAATATCAATTGATTCTGCTGCAATGCTTTCCCCTTTTGCCTTATAACCGATAGCCGCATAGCCGGAAAGCCGCTTATGGTACATCCTCTCCAGCATTCTGACGTTTATATCAACATAATCATAAATCTGTACCTCATCCTTGTTTTCAAACAGCCTGTGCAGTCTGCCGGCATATTGCTGCAAGGTACCTTTCCAGGAAATCGGCATCGCCAGAAACAAAGTATCCAGTCTCGGCTCATCAAAACCTTCGCCTATATACTTTCCTGTGGCTACCAATGTAAGTTGCTTATCACTGGGGGTATCTGAAATTCTCTGCAATGTTTCTCTAGTTGTTTTTACGCCCATGCCTCCCACAAGAGTTATAACATCAGGAATCGTCTTGGATAGTTCTTTTGTCAATAATTTTACATGCGCAGTTCTTTGCGTTAAAACAAGACAGTTCCTGCCATTTTTATAGCACTTGATTACATCTTCAATTATTTGCTGATTTCGCATTTCGTTAACTATGATTTCCGAATAGCAGTCTTGAATCATCACATCTTTTTCGTCTTTATTTACGGGAATCCTCAAAGATGTAAATCTGGGTATAATATAATGTTCAAACGGCCTTTTCTCTGCCTGTTTTTTTGCATCATCCCTAAAACGGATAGGACCGCACTGCATATATATAATCGGATGATGCCCGTCTTTTCTTGTCGGAGTTGCTGTTAAACCATAAACATATCTGGCATTAACCTTTTTTAGTATTTCTTCGAAACTAAAAGCAGAAACATGATGGCATTCATCAACAATAACTAATCCGTAATCCTTTACACAATCCTTTATTTCACCCATCCTGTTTAGCGATTGCATAACAGCAATATCAATGATACCGCTTAACTCATTCTTTCCTCCTCCTAATTGACCAATAATACTTCTTGATTTTTTCCGTCCTCTTCTTTTCACTGTCTCCATATCAGGTAGCTTCTCATTTATTGTCAGAAATTCACCGATTCTCTTTTTCCATTGTGATACCAGATTAACCTTATCAACAATAACAAGCGTATTAACTTTTCTTTCGGCAATCAATTTTATTGCTGCTACTGTTTTCCCAAACGCTGTTGTCCCACACAATATGCCATTATTATGCTGCAGCAGCCTGTTAACTGCCAAAGGCTGATCATCCCTAAGTTTTCCGTTAAACTCCACATTAATTCTTTTGCCATGATTTGTTTTATCTGTAAAGCTAACATCAACTCCTATTTCGCTGGATATTTCAATTATATCAGCCTCACAGCTCCTTGGCAGGCATAAATACTCATCAGTTTCATCAGAACAAGAAATAATTCTTGGTATTTTTCTAACAGGAAGGCGCATAGCCTGTGCCCGATAGAATTCAGGGTTTTTAAAAGCAGCTAATCGTTTTAGATAGTTTAATGCCTGTTGTGTTATATCGGTTTTTGAAACATACAACATATCAGCCTTGATAATTTCAATACTTGCCGGGAAATCATTCCTTTTCAATTCACGTTTTTTTGTATCCCATGGTTTTTCCTCTTCTTCGTTCATTCTTAAATCTCCAAGTTCACTGCCTTGACATAATACCGTTATAAACTGCTCAATCTCGTTTTTGGAGATTCTTTGTACACTTGATAAATATGCCCATTGGTCATCATATGATCTGCCGTTTTCATCAATAAACTCACTATTCCCATTATTTCTGGCAGCTTTTTGTAAGGGTAGGGCAATAAGGTTGCCCAATCCACCCTTAGGCATGGTGTCCTGATTGGGAAAGAGCCTGTCATATGACTTAAACTTAATCTCGTGTCTTTTTGTCATAGCATTAGTAAGCAAAGCACTGCCAAATTTTCTTGCTAGTACTGCCGGTATCGGCTCAATAAAGAAAAACCAAGCGTGTGCACCTTGGCCGGAACGAGAGCGTTCAACAGCTAATGGAACAGAGAATTCCGAGCATATAACACGGAGCACAGATATATCCTTTTGCCAATTTTCTCCGTCAAAATCTATGGCGAGAAAATAACAGGTTTCATCAAGACACAAAGGATATATTCCCACAACAAAGCTATTGTGTCCCCTTAAATGATCAGCCACAACATTTTCATCCAAGGCTGCATAATCCTTGTTTTTGCATCCATAGCAATTTGCCTTTGGTTTATTGCATAACCCTGGTTTCCATTCATTCAAACAAACCGGGGAATACCCTGCAGTCCCTTTTTTACGGTTTTCCCATCTTTTTGCATAAACATCTTCCCGTCCCCTAAAGAGTGACATGAACAGTTTGATTTTTTCTTCAGGAGCTGCCATATTGTCTAAGTTTAAAATATTTTCTTCTGCCCTTTTTATTTCAGGCTTAGTTATCTCAAAGCTCATATTCTCCGTTCCGCTTAGTGGTTTTGGGAACTGCAATTGGGACTTCAGTTTTCCTATCTCATCTTTTAATTTTTCATTTTCCTTCAATACTGCTTGATATTTTAGAAACAACTCTTCATAATCCACAATTGCACCTACCCCTGTTTAGTTGTTTTACCATCGGTTTTCCTCACTATACATCATCATATTGACTACAACCTCAATACGCAGGGGAACATCCTCTTTAAAATTCGCATTGTGATATTTGCAATATACATAATATCTCCTAATACAATTCATTAACTGTTCTTTCAACAGCCTGACTGATCATGTCTTTCCATTCAGGAGCCTCACAGTCTGCTCGGTATTGCTCACAATCGTTCATTAGATTTATCACTGCTTCTGGTGTGACATTGTTTGTGGTAAACAAAGCCCTAAAAAATGAATTAAATTGAGAAATAGTTAAGGGAACAATATGTAAGTACATCCTCTCATCATTTCGTGTATACCAAACGCCGATTCTAAATGTTTCTGCAGTGTTTGAGTCTATATTATTAGCTATAAACAAGCCATATACCGGTTTCCCATTTGCCTCAGCATATTGGTTCATTAAATCAGCTACATGCCGACGGACAGGTTCACCCTCAGCAGCCTCTTGTCTTGAACTCTCAGTCAACGTAACTTCAATAACAATAACAAAATCACGGAATTCCATAATCAAATCGGGACCATTTCCCGGAGCAGTGCCAACCGGTAAGAAGTCTTGATCCACTTTGAACCGTCTGGCTTCATACGGCTTGTTTTCTAAGCTATCGATAGCCAAGAAGGCCCGCCATAACGTCCACTCTAAATAGGCAGGAGTCTCACTACGAGGGATAACTATTTCGGTTTCTTCGTCTATGCGGCGGCGATCTCTACGTGATGCGATGAGGTCAATATAAGTTGATATTTCTTCCCACCGACCTGCTTGCTCGCTAGCATATATTTCTTCTTTTTGCTTAAAAATGATATCTTCTATTTCGTGCCTAATAATAGCAATATCGGCTGGTGTATTTACAGGCCGATCACCAAGCACAAACGGAATTCCCATTTGATTTAATTGCGCAATTAAATCATGAAGCACATCCAGGGCTGCGTCCTGCGTATCAGTAGGAAGTTGCGCACCATTACATAGAGTGGTATACCTTTCAAGCTCACTTGTTGGTGCGGAAGTATCCCTCGCCATTAACTCCGCAAATAGACGCTTTTCGGGTATTAAGGCGATACCACGTCCTTTGTTTTGGACAAGACCGGTAGCCTTCAAATACCTGATATTTGCATCAGCATAATCACGAAAGGTAGCTGCTCTTAGACCAAATATAGTACCCGCTTCTTCATATTTTGCCGAATCAAAACGACGTTTTGATTCGGCAAAATTACGCTCATTCCTTAGTTCAATAATGCGTTTAGCTACTGTAACAACATTATCAGCGCTGGTTGTTGTCTGAATATGAAGAGCCATTTCTATAAAATTAACCGAGGCTTCACCGGTTTGTCGTTCTAATTCAAGTAATACAGCTAAAGTGTGTCGAAGTGGCGAAAACCAAGTTGGCTGTTCTTCACCGTTTTTAATTTCAATAAATTGAGCTGCTAAAGCACGTAAAAAGCATTCCTGCATTGCAGGTACTGTATCTGCACGTATCAGCCGCCATCCATTTGGCGTAATTGTATCCATTGCGCCAACATCCTCTTGACGAATTGTAGCAGAATGTGGGATCTCCGGGTATAAAAATCCCAGCTTGCCAAGAGCCGATCGCCATTTTCGCCCCACGCTATATGTTTCATCTGTTTTCAGCGAAACGATACCATGCTGACCTAACAAGTCACGGAAGGCGCGATCACCATCCTGTCCGCGCATATTACCTTGAAGATACGATGTAGAAAGTGCAACTAAACCGTCACGTAGACGAAATGCGCTTCTGACGGATGTATTACCTATATACCAAGGTGTCATAATTACACCTCCTTAATATCCCACAAAAAGATATTCTTGTACTTGATTTTTGTTATTTCCTACACGGTTGCCCTGGTTACCGAAAGAATACCGGTAATCCACAGGGATAACTTCAACGTGTTCCTTATGTTTAGATAGTATAGAAACCATTTCATCTAGTGTTGGCAAACTGTTAGATGAATAGGATACTATGATAATACTGCTTGCATATTTTTTAAATAGTAAATCAAAAGCTTTTGACGCTCCTTTTCGTGTAGAGAAGGGAGTAGGATAAGATTTGAACTTTTTTGTTTGTGTATGTTGCTGAATCTCGACACCCTCCCAATTTCGAGCAAGACCTTCAACAAAATGGTAGCGACGTACATATTCATTATCAGAGTAAGGAGAATAATATGGAGGATCAATATATACCATATCCGGTGTTTCAACTCGCAACTGCATAGCATCACTGTTTTTTGCCTTATTAACCTTTCCATTATCAAAAACAGAGTTATTAACAGCAACTATGGCATCCAAAAACTGCTCTTCAAATGATTTTTTCAGATCCTTTCTTCCATCGTTATAACGGTCACCAGTGTAAGTAAAAATGCCCCGGGCGCGTTTCTTAATACATGCACGGATTAATGCAGACAGTGCGATCGCTCGTTTATACGGGTCACGAATAGCTGCTATATTTGCACGTAACGTGTCAATAACTTCGTTATCATGGTCAGAGAAGTATAGTCCGGCAAAAGTTGTAGAAACGAAGAAATCAACCTCTTGTGATTTTATCAAAAGTTTTTGCGCCTCATTGCGCGGAAGTATTACTGAATTGTTCTCAATCATGGCTTTTGCATAGGTTGCGGACATCGCCATGTAATCATTACTGATTACTGCTTTGCCCTGAGCTTTAAACATATAGCCTACAATGCCCGAACCTGCAAAAAGGTCAACAACACTATCAAATTTGAATTGAGAAGCAATATCCCATATTTGCAATAATAATTTACTTTTTGAACCCATAAAACGAGTAGATGGGTATTTATCGACCTGGGCAGGTAGAGGTTTGGGAACAACTGATAATACAATACCTCTTTTCGGGGGAATAGTTATTATGACATCTTCCCCTTTCCGGCGATTACCATTACATGAGATATAACGTTTGGTTTGTACCACATCAATATTATAAGCCCCATAGAGCTCATGCACCAATGGGTGGTTTGAATTTGTAAGAATCACATAACAACCTAACTCATGTAACCTTTGAACTTCTTGCGAAAGTTCTACTTGATCTTCTTCGTAAAATTGCTCTTTTGTGTAGCGCTTAAAATCCGAGTATTCTGATACAGGGAGATAAGGTGGATCAAGAAACACAAGGTCCCCTGGCTTCGCGTTTTCTTTTAGGACTTTTTGATAGTCAGCACATACAATAGTAGCACTTTGCAAAACAGAAGAAGCCGCATAAAGAGCTTCCATGTCACAAATCTTCGGGTTGTTATATCGTCCAAAAGGCACGTTGAATTGCCCCTTTTTATTTACTCTGTATAACCCATTAAAACATGTCTTATTAAGGTATATTGTTCTTGCTGCTGCTTCCGATGCTGAAAGTTCATGCCATTCAAGTGATCTAACTGCATAAAACATTTCTTCTGTATTACTGTAGGCTTGAAGGTGCTTAATCACTTCATCTACATGTCCTGCTACTTGTCTGTACACATTAATTAACTCGGGATTGCTATCTGCAATAATAGCATCAGAAGGATTTAGGGCAAAAAATAACGCCCCTCCTCCAAAAAATGGCTCTATATATCGACCATATGAACCCGGTATTTTAGGTAGTAAATTATTAAGAAGTTGTGTTTTGCCGCCTGCCCATTTCAGTAATGGCCGTGCAGGAATGTTCGATTGGTGCTGCTCAGCTTTGTTGCGTATTGAATTTGGCACTGTATACAGCCCCTTCCTTTTTCTTTTGCAGTTATTTTCCGGACGTATTTGAATCCTGTTTTTATGTTTTTATTAATTACTTCTTTAACTAAGTTACATTATATCATAGCAATCATCAACGACATTCGGAAGTTCATGCTTATAATTCCAAATGCAATCTTTGCCTTATTGAGGTTTTCTGAATATAAATAAGTACTCATGAGCAATTAATAAAAAATTGAAATCAATGCTTTTTTGATGCCAAAACTCTGTAGCTTTGCAATTGTGTTGCTCTTTAATAACTATTTCTTTTAAAATAAAGCCTGCATCTAAAAATACTTGCATTACCTTGAATCCTAAAGGTATTACATGTTTTCCCTTTCTGACATCTCCCATTAAGAGAGAACAATGCTTATTTTTCTTTAATACCCGATAACTTTCTTCAGCCACTTTTTTCATCTTTTCTAAATAAACATCTATATCACAAAGTGACAAATCTCCAAGAATATTTTCACTGTATTTTATAATATTTGCGTATGGAGGATGAGTACATATTAGATCAATACTGTTATCTATAATAAAGTCAAGTTTTACTGCATTCCCTTGTACGATTTTCGGTTCAAAGCAATCATTTCTCGTAAAATCAAGATTACGTTTAGCTATTTTAATCGCTTTATAGTTAATATCTATTCCTATGCCTCGCCTATTTAATAATTTAGTTTCTACTAATGTAGTTCCACTTCCTAGAAATTGGTCTAAAACACAGTCACCTTCTTCAGAATATCTTAGAATAACATTCCTTGGGATATAAGGAGTCCAATTCCCTCTATACCTTGGATTATGGGTTGCCCAATCCCCTCTCCGCGGAAAACTCCAAATGGTTGTTGCTTCCATATCAAAATTAGTTGGTTCCCAAGATGTTATCCCGCCGCATCCTTCTGATATATATTGGGTATTTTCTTCTCTTACTGCAAAAACACCTTCTTGATTTTTTAATTCATTGTTTTCTGCAAACAAATAAAATATTAAATCACTTGAGCTTTTATTATTAGACAACATGAGTGCATTTTCTTTCTTCATTATAACTCCCACCGTCCTTTGTATCTGAACCTATCGAATTCGAGAGGTTCAGATACAAAAATATTATACCAAACATATGTTCTTTTTTCAATATTATTTTGCAATATTTGGGTTATTTTTTTATAACCCATCTCAAAAAACACAAACCCCCTAGTTAATGTCAAACCAGGGGGTTAAATCTATACCATTCATTTCAATTTACAGGTTACTGCTGAAAAAGAGAGTTAACCTGCTGGATATCTTCGGGTGTTGCATGACGAGCGGCTTTATAATATCCTTTTTGTTCGGCAACTTTATAAAGATTAAATTGAAACTGTTCATCAGCATCTCTGATTTGTTGTATTGTTTGCCTCAGATTTTGATCTGAACACTGCGCGATAACATTAGCATAACCCGTCAAACTACTGTTAGTCATAGACAGAACATCGTTTACCATATCTTTTTCTTGCATGTTTTCATCTCCTTAGTGTAAAAATGATAATAATTTTTGCTTAGTTGTTCTTGCTGATTGAGCTGATTGTTGAAACATCTGCTTTATCTGTGCATCCGAAACCTGCTGTGCATAATCCCCTAGTTTTTGGGTAGCTGTTTCATGGGAATAAATTAGGTGTCTTAAATTCTCCAGCTCCAGTTTGTTAAGTTGCATCTTAAAACCTCCTCGTATTTTTGTTACGTTATTTATCATCCCTTAATCACAAAAATTTATACTTAAACCCGCTATCCGCTTTAGATTGCTATTCTATTCGCATCTGCCTCGTTTACTTTTTACTTGTTTAGTACGGAGGTTGCTTAATATTTATTGTATATTCTATACAAGAACACTGCTGCTTCAGCTCTTGTAGCGTTACCCAGGGGATTGACCTTATCGCCGCTACCCACAATCAAACCTGCCTTAACAATGGAGGCAACACTGTTTACGGCATTTTCTGCAACAAGGGACTTGTCGGCAAACCTGTCAATGTCTGAAGCCGTACCCTGCACTTCAAGCTTTTTCAATATTCTTAAGGCCCTCTCGGCTAATACCATCATGTCCTGCCTTGTAATGCTTGCCTCAGGGCTGTACTTGTTGTTTCCCGTACCACTGGTAATACCGAGCTTTTTGGCTATGCCTATTTCCTTGTAGTAATAGGCATCATGCTCTATATCATCAAAGTTTCCGTCAAGCTTTGTATCAACACTAAGGGTTCTCACAAGGTAATACAGAAAGTCCGCCCTTGTGATGTTTACCTGAGGGGCATATTCCGTTTCCGATATACCCTTCAATATACCTTTGGATGCAAGTACCTGGATGGGCTTATTTGCCCAGAACATGCTTTCAAAATCGTCAAAGGTTTTATGCACATAGGCTACCGCATACTTGCTAAAATGTGTGGTGCTGAAGGTTACCATACCTGTTTCAGGGTCATACCTTCCTGACGGTACTTCCACTACATTGCCCTCACCGTCAATGTACCATATGGTGATATGTTCCGGGTCGGCAAGTTCCTGTTCGGTGGGTGTGTAAGGTACTGATACCGTAACGGGTGCATCCGGGTTGTTCCACGCAATATTGCTTCCTTCCGATATCAGCTTAATTTCAATAACCGGTTTCCCGCTTATCAATCTCCTTATTTCTTCATCAATGCCCGATGTGTCCGCCGTTCCTATGCTTAATCCCACGCTGCCGCCGTAAACTCCACTCCCGCTCAACATATCACCCGGCAGGATTATTGTTCCCATTCCGGTTTCTATCTCTATCCTGGTGGCAGAACTTCCAGTCAATGCTGCTGTGGGAAGTTCTATCACATAGGAACTTGCCCCCGTTATTTCCGTTATCTCAATATTTACCTTCACAATTCCCCGGACATCTGCTTTTGCTTTCGCCAGTGCATTGTTGAGGTCATTTGCATCCGGAACTGCCGTTACAATCCCTGTTGCGCTATCCCTGGATATGGTCACAGTAATTATAGTCTTTCCGCCACTGCTGTCGTTATCGCCGTCATTGTCATCGTTGTCTTCTCCTCCACCCGATGACGGATTGTTCGTGGTTATTTCCTTCATGGAATAAGCATTTTTGTTCTCCGCCCCGTCCTTGACGATGACATTGAAGTAATAGGTTGTGCCGCTGGTTAAACCGTTGACTTCCCAGATGTCTATATCCGCTGTATACGCACCCACCGGTGTTCCGTTGGCCTCCGCGTCGGCCACGCTGTCAATGTTATCTGCATCCGAGCGGTAAACCAGGTACTGCAACGCATTCTGGACACTTGTATTGTCCGTGGCCTTGTTCCAACTCAGTGTAACGCTTGTATCTGTCAGCCCGGAGGTAATTATGGCCCCGTCCGCCACGGTAGGCGCTGTTGTATCCGGAGCAGTGGTCACTTGCACCTTTGCTGTCAATACATCTGGTTGAAGGTTGCCAGCATCATCCTCGGCCGCCATGTAGATATCGTAGGCCGTTTCCGTAGTAAGCCCGGTGATGTTTGCCATCCCGTCGGTTCCGGCGGTTAGTGCAATACTTCCTTTACGATCAGCGGCTATGGGTTGGCCGCCTGCGTCTGTACCGGCTTTGATCTCAGCGGCGCCGGGCGCATCCGCTCCTTCCGCCAGGACCACATAATAGGCAGTAGCGTCTTCATCCGCCTGAACCCGCAGGTCTGCCGTATCATCAGTGACATTTTCAACCTGCGGATACCCGCCGACAAAGACCGGGGGAGCCAGATCCCTGTTATCAGTCTGCCAGGCCAGGTAAGGGTAAGTAATACCTTCGTCAATCTGCCAGACAGGTGTGGTAAAATCCCATTCGCTGAAGCTGTTCTGTTGTTTCATCTCAGTTGTGGTCAGGCTGGTAGCGCCATCGCCGCTTCCCCCACCCACGCCGTTTTCCCGGCCGGTGGTCTCTCGATTGAAAACGGAGCCGGTGATGGTACTACTGTCATAGTTATACCCCACAAGACCACCGCTTCTACCATCACCATTCACATCGCCTGTGGCGTAGGAGTTGGTGATGGTATTGCCGGTGCTGTTATACCCCACAAGGCCACCG
>JAHDSQ010000064.1 GCA_018432615.1 Clostridia bacterium | reverse complement strand
GAAAGGGAGTTTTTCTCCATCCACATAAACCGTCACTGTGTTTTGAGTACAGGGGCAAACCGCCAAAACGTTAATTGATAACATCATCAATATTGTTGTGAGAGTAGCAATAGCAATACCTTTTTTCACAAAAAACACCTCACACTTGAATTTTTTATGGATAATACATATTAGTCCGGTGCGGTAACACCGGATGCTCCTAAATGAGTGGTTGTCCCATCCTGTCCGACCACAACAACCTACAAGGTTTTCACCTTTACCACCTTATTCGTCTCTTCTGGCTATACGAGTGGATGAATCATCGTACATATCTCCATAAATGGCCACTTCTTTTGACCTTATCAAGCAAAGATCGTGTTTTCCGACTTCTTCTATGTAGACAACTACTTCGTAGTACCCGTCTTTGTTGTTTATATCAGTGTAGTGCTTCCTTTCCCAAACGCGAGTTCCGTCGTGGAAATCTAATCTTTTCTCCGGCAACTCCCAGGTTATATTCTTATCCCCTGGTTTACCCTTTGTGGCAACCATAGGTACACTCTCGACAAACCTGCCTGCCGTGTTATAGAAGTAGGCGGTAACCTTGGTAGGCCCTTTGTATGCACCACCATGAGCGTATGCTCCATCCGGTACTTTTGTTTCCCAGTCGTTGGTGTATTGTGTTTTTACTGTTACTTCAAAGCCATATCCGGCTCTGGTTACTTCGTTGGGATCCCAACCGTATATACTTATATCCTTGTACGGTGTGCCCTGCCTTCCTGAGTATTTTGGCGTCCTCTGCTGTGTATCAGGTATGATCTCCCAGGATCCTCTGCTTTCCCGATCAGACTCTTTGGGATTATCCCGATCTGTAGGTATTCCTTGTTTGGTATTAACAGATATACTTGTACTTAATGTTTCAGAATACGTTGGCATGGACCATTTACTCTCCGTCCAGGAACAGTCGTATTCCTTCCCTTCTTCATCGTAGCAGGTGTCAGGATGGTAGACCTCCCATGTATAAAGCTCTTCCCAGGTTTGTGTTATGCTGGGCTGTTCCAGGCAGCCTAGTTTGGCAGGTGCCGTTGATGTGTTTATGTTAATCACATCAACGCTGCAAGCCCTTTCGTTATTATCAATCTTCGTTTCTTCCGGCAAAGGAACCGCATAAGCCTTTAGTGTTACCTGTTGGGCTTCCCCCGGAGCATTCCAGTTAAATCTTTTGTTTACACTCTCTCCTGGGTTTAATGTTATAGCCTCATTACCTACTTGCAATTCATTCATATAGTATTGAGCTTCAAAAGTACCTTCTATATTTCCGTTATTTCTGAATGTTACGCTTGCAGTTTGATTTGAGTTCGGTTTAACTGGATTTGTATTCGAGATATTTATCACTTCAATATCAACCTTTTTAGGCAATTCAATTGGCAACACCACTGTTATATACCAATACGAGCCATTCCATAAGTGCCACATACGGCCCAGGCCGGGCGTAACGCTCGTACGTGGCTGCAAGATTTTCGTTACTTTATACCAGTTAGAGGCGGTTTTGGGTGGTTTACTGGCATCAAAGACAGAGCCATAACCATTGGGATCAGCAAGCGCGGCGATAATGTACTGTTCATCGTTGAGATTGTTGTCCCAGTCCTTGAATATAGAACCCGTCAATATTTCGTTAGTCCAAGGCTCTTTAACCCAATCGTAATTATTAATGGTGGTGGTGGCAGGATGATCAGCTAAAAAATTATAGTTAGGCATTAAATCACCCATTGGTGTATAGCCCAAATATCGATACTCTCCGTTTTTGTCGATATCCTGGTCTTTAGCCGGTACATCTTGTGATCCTCCGTAAACCAAGACTTCGTATTTATCCCATATTTCTTTGTTGATTTTATCAAAGACGTAATAAGTCCCGCCTAATTTATCATTTGCCAATTGAACAGCCTTTTCAGCGGTAATGTCTGCCCCGTATACAGTAGTGCTACAAAAGATGAAGGATAAGAGTAGGAGTAATGTTATTATTTTTTTCATCAATTAATCCCCCTAGTTCCATATTTGAACGGTAACAAGCAAAATTGCGTCTCCCACTCTTACGAGCTTACCGTTTATAGTCCAGTCTTTTACCGGCAGGTGCGAACCATCTCCAACCTTTTTAGTACCGATATAATCAATAATGGGCTTCACTTGATCTGGCGTAAATCTTCTTTCAAGGATTTCCTGGAGGTCAGTAATTTGTGGCTCAACCGGCCTGTTGAATCTGTAATCTATAGTTGCAATTAGATTAACATTATTCTCGTTATTCCCCGGTGAAGGAGTGTCTAGTATAAGATCGCTATTTACTAAAGCTTCGTCCTTTGCTCTTTCAGAAGTGGTTATATAGACTGCTCTTTCAGCAGCTTCCCATCTTACTTGTGCCCCCAAACACTCGCTGACAAACCTTAATGGCACCATCGTCCTGCTGTTGGTTATGGCTGCGTTGGTATCAAGAGTGACAATGCCGGTATCTACCTGGGCTTCTTTTTGCCCAATGGTAAGTTTTATTCCCTTGCCCTGATGGGATATATCGACACGCTGCTGCTCACCGTTCCACTCTACATCTGCCCCTAATGCCTCGGAGACGAATCTTACAGGCACTAACGTTCTGTTGTCAGGGTTTATAAAGGGAGCTTGATCCGGGAAAGAGAGTTTTTCTCCATCCACATAAACTGCCACTGTATTTTGGGTACAGGGGCAAACCGCCAAAACGTTAATTGATAACATCATCAATATTGTTGTAAGAGTAACAATAGCAATACCTTTTTTCACAAAAAACACCTCACACTTGAATTTTTTATGGATAATACATATTAGTCCGGTGCGGTAACACCGTATGCTCCTAAATGAGTGGTTGTCCCATCCTGGCCGACCACAACAATCTACAAGGTTTTCACCTCATAGAACTGTGCCGCCAGCACAGTTCTATTTCTTTTTTGTGACAAGGCAATAATCGCTACTAAGTCTGTTTGTTTAATCTAAGAAACGTATCTCCCCTTAATTGTATTCATCTAAATGATGTTGAATTCTATGTATTCTGACGGGGACCCCCGGCATCCCAAAAATTTTTGGGGACATGGTTGTTATATATGTCTCAACATACACTTCAACCCTCGGTCTTCCCTGGTTATTTATTAACTGTACATCAAACGTAGTATCCTTCATTCTACTGTTTTCCAATTGATTATTAAGCTTTAGATTCTCTTTAAACCTCTTTTTTGCTGTATAGCGGCATTCTTCTTCGTTTGCATGAAGCTTGCCTCCGACTCTGTCTTCTTTATAAACACCGGCAACAAGAGCAGCATCAAGTGACATTTCTGTTGCAACTATTATCTCATCCCTTACCGACCAGACCGTTGCAACATCCATGATGAGGATTGAAATAAAAAGCCCCAGTAGCATCCAGAATGGTACCTTCATATTTACACCTACCTAACATATTGTTGGGCTAAACCTGAAATTTCATAATCGACGTCTACGGTGATTTGTTGGTTAAAAGGCCTAATAGAACGTAGATTATATGGTATACTAGCCCGCACAGTAAGAACGTCTCCTCTTTGTCTCGGTTTTGGTGTTCCGCTTACATTAAGCTGCCTTATATCTAACCCATTGATCTCTGCTACATCATAAAAAAACTCTTCTATTTGGCTATCGAAGCCGTTTTCAATCTTCATCAAGGTAAGGGCTTCCCTGCATGTATTCCTCAATTTCCAGCTTGTAGACGTATATCCGGCAATATCTATCCCAATAAAAAATATAATAGTCAAAATCAACATTGTATAAAGGCCGGTAATAATTCCTTCCCCGTGACAATCAAGTATAAATTTTTTAATTACGTATTTCTTAGACATATTCTTAGACCCCATTAAATCAAAATTTCATCCCCAAGCTATACATTAAGCCATCTGTTTATACTATCTTCCGGTATCATATTGATTCGCATTTTACCGGCAAGCTCCTTAGAAATAGGATTCACACGCCTATGAAATCCTTGCGAATACCCATCCTCCGAAACGCCGCTTTGTACATATTCAAAAATGGTGTTACAAATAGGGTGCTTTGCCCCTTCGTATCCCACAAGCTCTACAACCTCTGTTATTATGCGGCTCTTCTTTATTTTTTGTTGGAATATAATTAGATCAACCGTATCTGAAAGCTGGGCAGCGATAGATTCATCATTGTAACCGTCACCGGCCAGCTGGACGATCCTGGTTGCTGCATTTCTGGCTGATGAAGCATGGATTGTCATATAGCAGCAATGTCCTGTGTTCATCGCCTCATGTGTTTGCTTAGCGGCTTCACCGTCTCTTACTTCTCCGATAATAATTTTCCACGGCCTCATCCGCAGTGATACCTTCGTAAGCTTGGCGATATCATACCTTTTTTCAATATTCTCGTGGTGTTTTGTTTGTAGGGGAACAATGTTCCTATAGTTGCGATAAGCCTTCTTCCTTCGCAACATCATTTCCGGACTGTCCTCAATCGTAATAATTCTTGTATTCTCATGAAAATATAGGGGTATCGAAACAAGCGTTGTTGTCTTACCTGAGTTTGTCGCACCCGCGATAATAATATTTGAACTTGGAATCACCTCTTGAAAGAATTCATCCATTTCCTGACTCATGGTGCTGTATTCAACTAACTGCTTCGGTGTTATGGTATCTTCGGCAAATTTTCTAATCGAAACAACAGTACTTTCAGTTGATATACCGCCTTTTTCCGCATGTAAAACCGCACATATCCTGAAACTCTCAAAAAGACTGTCAATATGGGGTTCGTTGGCAGTTAACGTCTTACCAAGCGGTATCAGCATTTTATTTATTACGCTATATAAATGATCTTCGTCTCGGAAACCATATTCCGGACGATATTCTTCTTCGCCGTTTCTTTCAACAAAAACATCCCTTGGTGAATTAATATCGATATTAGTTACAGCGGGATCGTCCAATGCTTTTTGAATGGGACCGTAATAGAGTATCTCTTGGTGTACTGTTTTAATCAGGCTTTCAAGAGGGATGCCTTCAACATGCAGGTTTCTGCGTTGATTGATGTAGTCAGCAATAAGCCTTTTTAATTCTTCTCTTGCCCCGGGCTCTAATATGGATTTTGCAAAAGACTGGGCGTGTTCATCACGTAAGTATGCCCTTATTTTGTTTACAATATTGTGTAACCTTTCTGTATTGGAAACATCGATATCTTTTATTATCTCAGTGTCATGTCTGCCTATATGTTCATAAGGATTAAAAATCTTCGTCATTATATAACCCCCTTTTACAGACGGATAATAACTTCTTCATCTGTCATTTCCTTTTGGGAATCATCTTTAACAGCTGCTGTAACGTCCTTTTGTATAAAACATTTAACAATATTGCTAATATTTAATTCGTAGGAAGCTAATTCACCTAAATATTTTCCTTCATCATCTTTTATTACTAAATGATTCTCTAATAAAGCAATATTACCGGTTACTATTTTGAATTTATCAATACTGTGCTTAAATGAGCATATTAATCGCTTGATATTAATTAACGTAAATGCTAATTCTTCCGGTTTGTTAACCGGTATAAGCACATAGTCAGCATGATTAATAGCAAAAAACGTCATTGGATTAGTAAGCTGTCCCTGACATTCAAAGACTATTACCGAATATCCATTCTTTCTAGCCATCTTTATTAATTTGCTCGGTGTTTCAATTAATGTATCTTGAGATACCCTATTGGCAATCGGAAAATCCGGCAGGGAATATGTATTGGCCGTAATAACGGCCAGACCTTCTTGAAGCTTATGCACATATTTAAATGATGTCTCGCCTTTTTTATCCAGTTCCAAAATCAAGTTGTCAATGTGGTTTTCCCTATCCATCGTATCGGCTATAAACCCTAATTTAGGTATTGATAAACACGGCAATTCCGCCAAAAACACACTCGTGTGTTTACTGATGGCCTCACTTAATTCAAGACTGATAGAAGAAGTATTTTCACCGGCCGGTGACCATACAGTAATTACACACGGTTTTGTTGTATATCCACCCTGTATGGCTTTCTTTCCCCTTTTATTTGCAAAAATCACCTGAATATCATCTCCTTAAGACAATGACAATCCTAGTAGTACATTTTATATACTTTTGTTCCCCGTATTCATTTTCTTCTTAATCCTTTTTAATTGAGTTTTCACCGTATCGACACTGATGTTTAGTTGTTCAGCTATTTGAGCGTTTTTGCTGCCTTGTATATACAGGAAGTAAATATCGATCTGTTGTTTGCTTAACACAGGTGGAATTTTTTCTTTGATCTTTTCCTTATACCTCAGAACCTTATTCAACACAACGTTATATGTTATGAATACTGTTGATGGCGGTATCCCCAGGATATTTGCGACTTCCGTGCACGTGTATTTTTGCCTCAACAAGGCTATTTGCTCCTGCCTTTTGGTTAGTTTGATCTCCAACAAATCTTCTTTCTTTAAGCTCTCGTATACAAATCTTTTTTTTAGCTCTTTTAGTACTTCATTTAGATCTTTTATGATTTCATTGATGTTTTCTTCTCTGGCATAATCAAGACATAGCATGTTGGCAATTTTATAATCTGTAATGCCCTTTCTGCTCTCTTTATATTCTTGGTATAAGTCGATATTGGTTTTATTTGATATATAAGGCATATACACCCCCCCAATAAATCCTTCACTATTACACTATTCAATATATTTTAAGCAGAAATAGATTGTATATAGTCTCATGAACAGACCCCGTTCTTGCTGGAAATCGTATTATATAGAAATATTACCACTTTTAAGATATTTTGTCAATTAATATTTGGTATTTTTTGTATTGTTATTTGTTTTTAAATAACTACCCCTCAAAATTGTGCGCAAAATGTCGGATATACCTGATTTATTTCTGATATTCTATTATTGAAAGGGGGATTCATTTTATGAATGCACTTGAAAATACAAATGAAGCAATAAACTATATCGAAGATAATCTAACCGGCAATATTGACATGAAAGAAGTAGCCAGGTTAGCTTTCTGCTCGGAGTACCATTTCCAAAGAATGTTCTCTTTTCTTGCCGGTATCACCCTTTCAGAGTACATTCGCCGCAGACGCCTGACTCTTGCAGCGTTTGAGCTTTGCAACAGTGACATTAGAGTAATTGATATTGCAGTTAAATATGGCTACAATTCACCGGATTCTTTCACAAGAGCATTTCAAAACATTCATGGGATAACCCCTTCTGAATGTAAAAATAGCGGGCATTCCCTTAATGCTTACCCCCGTATGGCGTTTCAATTATCAATTAAAGGAGGAAAAGTAATGAAATATCGTATTGTTGAAAAAGATACCTTTAGAATTGCAGGTATCATGAAAAGGGTTCCTATTATATTTGACGGAGTCAATCCGGAGATTGCCGCAATGTGGAAAAGCTTAAATAGTGAGATAATACAACAACTCAAGGAGCTTTCCGACACCGAGCCTATGGGAATAATTCAGGCATCCACAAACTTCTCTGAAGGCAGAATGGAGGAAAAAGGTGAGCTTGATCATTATATCGGAGTAGCAATAACACAGGAATGTCCAAGCAACCTAGCTCATCTCGAGGTCCCTGCTTCAACATGGGCAGTGTTCGAAGCAGTTGGCCCATTTCCCGATACACTTCAAAATATTTGGGGTCGCATATATTCCGAATGGTTTCCATCCTCACACTATGAGATAGCGAAAGGCCCTGAAATCTTATGGAATGAAAATAACGACTTTACTTCTCCGACTTTCAAAAGTCAAATTTGGATACCAATCAGTAAAAAAAGCCAGCATTTTTAACCTTTAAGCTCTATTGATTCTTTAAATCAAGGTCGCCATGTTCCCACTTCTCTTCATAGTACACAACTTTGAAATCATCATTATATATTCTTACTTTTGAGTTTCTCAGTAAATGTTCAATATATTCCTCCCAGGCATTGCTTCTGAGAGCTACCCATTGCTCCCTTTGAACATCCGGATATGTTTTCATGAGAAACTTAACGAATTCTTCTTCCATTCTTGATTTTGCCATATTATTAGCTACGCCGACAAGACTTGCTTCGAACCATTCCTCGCGATCTTCATATCCTAACCGTCGTGCTGCTTCTTCTTCCAGTTCTTCAAGCCTTTTCAAATCTTCGGTCATGCCTTCTTGCTCCAACGCTTTTCGATTTATTTCATCCATTTGCTTTCTGGACTCCCGTGCTTCTTCTATTGAAACTTCATATCCTTGCTTTTTCGCTTCTTGGGATACGACAACTTCTCTTATTACCCTATTGAATATATCATTTTCATTTTTGGAGTATCGGCTTTGATACTCCCTTTCCATTCTCTGATAATACCGTTTTTGTGCCTCCGTTTGTGCCTGTTCAATCTGCCTTGCAAAAAAATCTTTTTCTAAAGCGGCATTGCCGGTATTTCCTTCAAATTGTAAGCTCATCATTAATCCGACCTCAGTTGCTTCAATTGTCTTTTTTATATCCTCGATAGTTATTTCATCCCCATTTACGGTGGCTATTACATTTGGCGCAGGTGTGCTTTCACCTGTATTGCAGCCATTAATCAGAATAGAGAATATTATTATTAATGTAAGCGGAACTAGTTTATACGACCTCATAAGTACCCCCCTCAGAACTGCTAAAATCTATTGTATTTATGCGCGGTCAATAAATAGCAATCGTGATTAAATACCTTACCGTTGAATATCTTCTCCGCCATTTTTAATGTACCCTCATATTCAAAATTTAACTTCGTTATTATTCTCTTTGAGCGTTCATTATTGGGAAAACAATAAGCCGAAATGGCGAGCAACTTTAATTCCTCAAAGCCATATTGTATTACCTTTTGAGCAGCCTCAGTCATGAAACCTTTACCCCAATAATGTTCACCAATAGCATAGCCGATCATTCTAACCACATCATACTGACGTTTGGGATCATCAATCAGACCGATCGACCCAATAATTCGGGATGTCTCTTTTAGTTCAATCCCCCACACCGTTTCCTTGTCCAGAAAAATCTCTTTCATTATTTCAAGTGTTTCTTCTTTGCTCTCATGAGGTTTCCAGCCTGCATTCGGTCCAACATTCGGAGTGCTTGAATAATTAAAAATATCAACCAAATCGTTTGCTTGTATCGGCCGAATTGTCAGTCTTTCCGTGTTTAAAACTGTCATAGTCATCTACCTTTCATATATCATCCCATACATATCCAACTAACGGTATTTCTGTTCCGCCTAGATTATGTTTGCCGGTTTTCTGTATAGTTCCGCCCAATTTCTCATAAAACTTTTGGTCCTTGTTTTTAGCGAATGTCCAAATAATCATCGATTTGTAATTATTCTTTTTGTACTCCCCAACTATGTATTTGAATAGCAGCTTGCCATAACCTTGTTTTTGATATTCCGGCAGAACGTATATCGCCACAATCTCGCAATCAAATTCTTTGGAACGATCCTCTCCCCCGGAAATCATTGCGATTATTTCACCCTTATTGTTTTCAAGCACAATAATCGTTTCTTTTTGCTCTTTAATATGTTCTTTGAATAGCTTCTCATGCCTTTTTGTGTCTAATGACTCCAGAAAATCGTCAGGCAGGATTCCTTGGTAGGCAACCTTCCATGTTTTTATAATTACATTTGCAATGTTATTTTCATCCCCATTTTCAGCTCTTCTTATCTTCATTTCTTTCTACTCCCCTATTATTTTAACAAGAGCTTTCTTCGATCTTTTACCGTCATATTCACCATAAAAAATCTGTTCCCATGTACCAAAATCAAGTTTACCATCAGTGATGGCCGCAACAACTTCCCGCCCCATCACCTGTCTCTTCAAATGGGCGTCTGCATTATCCTCGAACCCGTTATGATGATATTGACTATAAGGCTTCTCCGGAGCTAATCTTTCCAGCCATTTTTCGAAGTCCTGATGTAATCCCGACTCATCATCGTTAATAAATACACTTGCTGTGATGTGCATTGGATTTACTAAGACCAGTCCCTCTTTGATGCCACTTTCATTGATACAATCTTGTACTTGCGGTGTAATGTTAACATAGCCCCTTCTTGTGGGAAGGTTGAAGTGTAATTCTTTTCGATATGTTTTCATCTTTCACCTCGATTTACAAATATCTTCCTGTTGTTTTTTCATTTCGAAATAAATACGGCAATATCTTTTTTCTTTTTCATACCAAGCCGCTATTCCGTAAATCAAGCCAAATCCCAAAAGCATCAGAATCAGCCATGTCAGGATACCTTTAGAAACTTGGGATACTATTTCTATTGGTGTAAATCCACGCCCGAAATACTGATTTATTATTACTAATACAGCCATCAAGACAGACCCTTTTGCGCTTTCCCGAACTAAGTTGATTTTGAACCCTTGTTCCCTAGCTTTACCCCAGCTGGTATAAAACCTCTCCTCAAATTTTTCATT
Organism: Clostridia bacterium; assembly: GCA_018432615.1. Classification (GTDB taxonomy): domain Bacteria; phylum Bacillota; class Peptococcia; order DRI-13; family SM3-B62; genus SM3-B62. Next base: position 13,902 of record JAHDSQ010000064.1, on the reverse strand, counting down.
CCACATAATCCTGCCGATGGCAAGCGGAATCAATAGGATAATCCCGATATAATAAGGGGTTTTGTGATAAATTTCTCCCCACAAAGGTAAGAAGATAAGAATCCCGGCACCTACCCCCATAATTACTATTTTCATCCATTTCTCTAATTTCATCTGCTCCCCCTCTAAATAGAATTATAGCTATTAATGCTTACTTGGTAGACTACCCTATTACCTCACCTATCTCAATAATGTGGTGATCGGGATCATAAATACGTGCGACTCTTTGTCCCCACGGTTGTTCTTTTATCCCATGAACGAACTCTATTTGAATGTCCTTCAGTTCCTGAACTACTTTTTCCAAATCTTTTGTTTCAAAATACAGTTCAAAGTTGTTGGCTTTCTTTAGTATCCGGTTATGGCCATTCCCTAATAGCTTTTTATAATGTTCTTCCAAATGGATTGAAAAGTCACCTTCATATACAACATTCTCGCCAAAATCATGTTTCAGTTTTTGACCCAGCACCTTTTCATAAAATTTTCTCGAGACTGTAATGTCTTTTACAACTATTAAGGGGCACATATATTTCATATTATCACAACCTTATCGATGATTTGTTATTCTAATTGGTTATGCGGGGGTGTTGATTGCAAATTGCACGCATGGCTGCCAGTTCTCATCAAAATGATACACAGTAATAGGGGCATAGATTAAAGTGGGCATCGTCAAAAGCTCCGCCCTGCCGTCGCCGTCTATATCTACGAGGAGTATACTTTTTTCCGGCAAACGATAATTCTCTCCGTAATTAAAAATAGGACAGACAGCAACGTCACCATTCCGGTCATATTGATAAGCTGCGATAAACTGTTCTATATATTCCGGGCTGTTCTTATCAAATGTATAGCTTTCATATATGTTGTTTTGTATATTGACAGGTTCACTGGAAACGCTTGATGAAACACTACCGCCCATGTCGATAGCGGCTCCGTCACTATTAAAATAGGCCGTTAGGGTGTAAATGGCAGTATCCTCACTAGCTGGGGGGTGCTGCTCAAGACCGCTTGCAAAGACAGTGTTGCTGGCGTTGACAATGCTTTCCTCCCTGCCGTCACCGTCTATATCAAAGAACCAAGCATTTTTGATGATAAGCGGCGTAACAGCGGATGCTTCTTCAATTTTAGCGTTGAAATAGTTCTCCCATGCCTGATTGCCGGGCTGTGATTGCAGCGAATAGCACACATACCTCACATTTATGACAAATGGTTCCCAATCTCCCGATATGGCTATCGCATCCTCGAAAACTCCTGATGGACTGTAAACCCAAGAGCCGTCAGAAAGAGAACTGTCATAGGGGTTTTGCTCAAGGCCAATGTACATTTTGTGCGTATCATGGATAACAGCTTCATTTGGCTCATAATCTACACCAAGACGTTTTTGAATTATATGATACCATTCCGGCTCTTTGTTCAAAAGCTTTTGTTTGCCATCTTCCACACGCGAAACCGGGAGAAAAGTATTGGAATTTTTCACCCAAAACGCTCCGTCTTTGAGCGCACTCCCACCATCTCCGGTTGAACCGGCCTTTGCATCCAGTGGATTTATTTGGTCTTCCGGCATATTGTTCATACCGTCGACCTTATCTTCACTATCCTTGTATTCAGGCACACTTTATTTTGACAAGCAGACTTTTTCATAGGCTGTATTGTCCGCATCTGCATTCTTATTGGGTATTTTTTGGGGCTCCAATTTAGAATCGTTTTGGCATCCGCTTGCAAAAAGCATGGAGAGTACAAGGGAAATAATTATTATTCGTTTCGTTTTGTATCACCTCATTATATTAAACAGTTTATCCGATGGTTGTAGATAACTCAATAATATTTCTTATTGTCTCACGTAGTTTTTCACTACTCTACCTACCTTCCAGATTTGCCCTACTTTGATACTGAAATATAGACCCTATTAAATATTGGCAAGCCATTTTCCCATAATTCCATATAGTATTCCTCCGTCATTGTCCTATTGCCCGGTATCGACTCATTCTCATCGGTACTCCTCTTGGAATCATAAAAATATAATTCTTTCTTTTCATCATTGTAACCTACCAAAGTCATATAATGTTGCCAACTAAGCCCTTGTCCTATTAAGACAATAACTGGGTGCCCTTCGGCTATTTTGTTTTTCAAGCTTGAGATGTCACCTTTATATATTTCTGCCTTAAACCCTTCTGCCCTCAGAAACATGATAATTCCTTTTGGCAATACATATCCAGAAATGGGTATTTTGAATGACAATTTCTCATATATGTTTTTCCCTATTCCTTCTTGCTCAAAATTTCTTAAGACATAAGCCGTTGCATATGCCGCGCATTGATTTGGCGGTTGTAGTTCGAAGCTATTTATCTTTTCAATGTAGAATTCAGCTGGATAATCTCCAGGATTACTCGCTTTTTTAGGCAACGGAACAAGAACATAAAAAACGATTCCGAATATTATGCTGAATAAAATTATGACTATAATATACATTCGCTTAATAACGTTTGATCTGACGTTCATTATCTCCCCCTAGCCTAACCGATTTAATCATTATAGTTAAACTAATAAATATTACTGCCTCTCAAGAAAAACAAAACTGTACTTAATACCGCAGTAATTGCCGTAAAAGCACCAACATATAAAAACACTTTATTTTTTCCGTCTTTGTATTGATAAAGATTGGTTGTTGCTAAATAAGCAGTTAGTATAGCATTATATCCATCTAAGCAAACAACAATACCTCCGGCCAGCTTAAATGGAGAGGCTAGACTATTTCTCTCTCTTTCCTCAATCTCACTATGGCATTTTTCCAAACCGACTTCTTTTCCCATGATTATCTATCCCTTCTTTATTTATCCATTTAACGCGCCCTTGCGTGAAGCTGTTGTTTAAAGTGTTACTCGCTGTTGGCAGCCTCTTGTAAGAATGGTTGATACATCATAATTGCGTGGTTCTCTGTAATGTACTCATCATTTATAATCTCTTTATATTTATTAAATGTTCGTCTGTGAATGATATTATGCCTCATGTGCCCTCCCCATAGTTCATGTGTTATCCAATGCTCTTTTTCATAGACTTCATATGATAATTCCGGTGTTTCAACTGTTAGCCACTCTCCAATAAGATTCTCTTTTGTGAGATAAATATGTAATTGGTATGTATGGTTAGTATTATTCTTAATCTGTAAATCTATATAGTTATAAACGCAGGTTGCACCGCTTCCGAATGGTTGAGTTCTGTTTGAATCCGGGAACACATCATAGCTGTGCCTATGTCTCTCCTCAACTGTAAGTGGAGAATGAAGTGTGATCCAATATATTAAATTTGATAACTGACATAACCCTCCACCTATTCCATCCCGAAAGTGACCATAAAATAACACCATACCTTTGACATAACCTTTTCTTCTGGTCGGTTTCCCGATAATCTTCCAGTACGAAAACGTCTCTTGGGGTTTAATAATTATTTTGTTTATTTTTCTGACAGCTATTTCTAAATTTTTTATTTTATTATGTTGTAACCACATTTCCACGTCTCTGAGTTGTCTTAACAAAGGTGTCTGGTGTCTATAAACTGTAACCGGATAAAGCTGTGGTTCCATTGTTTTGGCAAATATCTTTTTGCCAAAATACCATTTAATATATCTGCGAAAAGTATAGTATGCTCTGCCAATTTTTATTCTTAACAATGATCTTCCCTTTGGCTTCAAATTATCACCCCATCAGGCCAATTATATATAACGTATTATTAGGCTTTTATCTGCTCCTCACCCCAACGGTATTTTTTATTCTGGCGTAGTAAATCAATTTGACAATTTAGGCAAAGACCTTTATGACAACATATCGTATCTCCGCAATCAGAGCAACTCCACTTTTCCTCTTCTTTTCTAAGAAAGTAATCCATATCATGCTCTTTAATTACCCTTAAATTTTCTATCATGCTCATATGGTATTTTGTCCGGTAACGTTTATCAAGGTCTTTTAAACGTTTGCAAGGAAAATCCTTACACTCATAACAGAATCGAACGAGTCCTTTTCCAAGTATCTCACACCGAGTACCCATGTGAAGACAGTTCTTACCACGAGGTAAACAACCTTCACAATACTTATTTTTAAAACCTTTCTTTTTTAAATCATTTTTCATTGCAAGATAACTGAAGCATAAACCACAATTCATCCCGCAGGGAGCAATAAGTTTTTCCTTCATCTTTGCTTCACCCTATTCTAAAATATAATCAAAAATGTGGCACGGTTATTTAATTTCAAAATCCTTGCCATCCAGATTTCTGTAAACTTCTTTTAAAGGTTTTTCATGTTTGATAAGGCATCCAAACTCCCAAACCCGACGTCCGATCCGCCCGCATTCCAACAAAATATCAAGCAAACCATATTTGTTAAATCCTTTAACGGAGATAAGTCTCTTGCCTTAATACCGTTAAATGCTAGGGTTTTAAAGCTTTTTATTTCGGCAAGAGGCGTTAAATCACTGATGTCCTTGATATCACCATCTTTTTTTCAAAGTGCTCATTGCTCAAATCAAGAGAGGTAACTACCGCCGCTTCTTTTTTAGTAATATCTCCTTTAGACTTGTTTAATGCCTTTCGCACCTTCGCTTCAAAGGCTTCAATTGAAATATTAGCCTTGGCGCTGTATCTTTCCATTCCATACGTCCCCACCAGGATAACCTTTTTGTCATTGAAAATAAATCCTTTTGATAGTTCCTATCTTGTGCTTGGGCGAGCCGACCGCTACCGCGGTTAGGCCGGGGGATGTGGCGAGCATGCTCCAGCCCCGCCTCAAATGCCTACCCACGTTGAAATCGCTTACCGCGCCTGCTACGGCAATCTAAAGTGTTCGACGTATGTACCCTTATTGGATTCGCAACAACTTATTGACACGTGTGTTTTATACGTGTTATTATTTTGCTATAAGAGAGAAATAATCAAACTATTAACATCTGATGGTTGGTATCTCGTTGAAGTTTCTGGTGACCACTATCAATTCAAACATCCTTCAAAAAAAGGAAAGATTACTGTTCCTCATCCCAATAAGGACCTTCCAATCAGAATCGTTAAAGGTATCTTCAAACAAGCTGAAATCGAACCCAAATGAACTTTGAATATTTGAAGGGGTGTTTAGTTATGAAAAAAGAAAAGTATATCTACCCTGCAACTTTTTCCTTTGACAATGATGGAATCTCGGTTGAATTCCCCGATCTTCCTGGCTGCCTTACCTGTGGCAATAATGAGGATGAAGCACTCAAAATGGCTAAGGACGCACTGGGCTTACATCTATATGGGATGGAAAGGGACCATGATACCATTCCCTCCCCTTCCAGTCTGAAAGAAATGAAAACTGAGTCCAACCAAGCTGTAATTTTAGTTGATGTCTGGATGCCTGTAGTCCGTGATCAAATTGAGAATAGAGCAATTAAGAAAACCCTTACAATACCAAAATGGCTAAATGACATAGCTGAAAATAATAAAGTAAACTTTTCGCAGGTATTACAAAGTGCCCTAAAAGACCATCTTGGAGTAAACCGACATTCAAACTGACCTTAACCGGAGGCTACTCATATGAAATTATTTTAAGCTATTTTCGCTTTATTTTGGAGAAAGAGGTTGTTTGATTGCCCATAATATGATTTGCAGACGGTTCAGTACAACCCGAGATTCATGATGTTCTGTCTGTGGTTTTACTTATTACGTTCCGTTTCTTTTCATCGAGCCGAAACTATTTGTTTTGGCTCATTTGAACATCAATAATCTCTAAATATTATCTACTGGATGGTGACCCCAGCTTCAGAGCCGCCACGGATTGATCTTTCATTTTGGTTATGCCTTAAGCATTCGATTTTATATTGCCAGTTTCCTCTAATAGTATGTATTTTGCAAATCTTTTTCCGGTAATATTTTTTTGTTTCTTTTGTGTGCCTTTTTGAATGCCACTCCTAATGCCTGTAAAAATGCGGTTCCTTAAACCGCGTTTGTTTCCCGTAAAGTAATCTCATAAACAAATTCAAGTTTCCTGTGATAATCCAGTTCCACAAAATCCGTGGGCTTTACATGAGCAGCGTTATTCTCAAAGTAATTCAGATCCGCAGTTTTCAGCATGGTATATACGAACTGTGAACAAAACATAATGTTTGGTTGGTATGAAAACTTAAACACCAGCCCCAAGAGGTTGTACGCGCTGCCCTCCCCATTGATTTCTTGTATTTTACCAAGGATAATACGTTTCTGTTCGCTGGTTGCAGGAAGCCTATACACCAAAACAGCCGAATCGTTATTTCGGGTTAAGCGTTCCAATAATTCAGGATTCAGACCGGGTGGCAGTATCTTTTCACCTCCGGTATAACTAATGGCGGTATGCAACTCCCGGTCAAATGAAATAGAAACGTGATTGTACTGTTTATTGGTAAATAGCCCTATAACCTCACTGGGCGCAGTTTTTGTTTTGGCAACAACAAGGTAGATGTACCCGTCATTCAAAGTTGCGTATGCTTTTTGGAAATACTCGTCTGTAAGACTGCCATCGTTGACATAAGAAAATGAACTATGCCGGGGCAAGTTTTGTATGATTTCTTCCAGGCGGACTTTCGATAGCACCTGCCCCGCTTTTTTTACCCTTTCAATGTTAGAAACAATCTTGTCTCTGTCATAGAGTAAGAGCGAATAGGGCAAAACGGATTGTTCACCCACCACGGGGGTAGCGATTTTATCAATACTGTGGTAAAAGAAACTCCGTTCCACCAAAAAGGGGATAAACACGATAAGCAGCCCTAATGAACGGCATAGATAATAAATCAATCGGCTTTCCTCAAATGGACAGATAAAATAGGTGTTTATAAGGATTTGAGCCACCATGATAAGGGCATATATAACCACCTGAATAACCTTTTGCCATACGGTCGAGGAAGAAAACACCGCAAAGAAAAACAGGAATATGAAGCAAAAAATATATACGAGGTTAAAGCTGGTATAGTCGCCGCCCCAATACAGGGCAGCGCAGGCCAAGACAATTGTTGGTAGCAATATCAAAAGGAAAGTACGCTGTTTCATTGTATTACCTCTATATCCCCGTTGTTTGTCTCTACCTTAACGGTTACTGTCGGATTATTGCCAATAACTCCGCTTGTCGTGCGCCCATTGACAGTAGCGTTTTGTTGAAAGGTCGTAGATACCGAGCCGTTTTTTGTTATGGCCTCAAATTCAAACTCTAAATCTGCTGGCAGCATGAGGGTAATGTTGCCATTCTTATTGAAGGAAGAAATATCGCCGTTTACCTCGGTATAGACTACATGCAGCTTGCCGGAATTGTTGGCCTTATAGCTACCGGAGCCAATAGCGGATTTTATATCTGCGTCTCCGCTTGTAGAGGTATATGTCACATTTCCGTTCAATTCATCACAAATAACGTTGCCACTGGTTGTTTCCAGCCTGATTTGATTTGCTTGAATACTTCCTAAATCTAATGTTCCACTGGTAGAGGATAAATGAATATCAGAAGCAACCGCACTGTCCAATGTGACATTCCCGGACGAGTTATCAACATGGAGCATGAATAAATCGAAGTTCATGTCGGAAAAATCAATATCTCCATTCGTTGAAGTAACGGTAAGATTTTCGTGATACAATTCCGGCAAATAAACCTCAATATATCGGGAAAACCCGCCCTTGAAAAGTGGTTTGGCACCCTCGTTTATTTCGATACTGTTGTTGCGTTTGTCTACCTTTGCATAATACCTGCTTTTGTTTTCCGTCATGTATTCCTTGATTACGAGGTCGTCACCATTACTTTCAAAGAAAGTGATTTTTTCTTCATCATAGGAAATAGTCAGGGACGATATTCCATCAAGGGAAAATCGAAGTTCATTCGCCATTTGAGAGGGTTTAGAATTGGAACAGCCAACAAACGCTAATAAACACAAGATAAGAGCCATGCTCAATGTAATTGCTTTCTTCATAATTATAGTCATTCCTTTCATAATAAATGAATTATTCATTCATATTTTGCGCGAAAATTAGAGGGCTGTATGCCCTGCAACTTATTTTTTATATGCAGACAGGATATTATCCATGCAGATTTCTTTTGCTAATGCTAAAGGAATATCGGAAATTTCAAAAGATGTATATCGTCTATCCATAGCCCACCAAGTCAGGATTTCAATTATCAGCGTGGTAGATAGTTCCAAGTGCTCCATCGGTCTTACTGTCCCATTATTGATGAAAATTGTTAAGTACCGGGACATTGTATCAAGAAATTTCTTGCGGTATACCTTGTAATGTTCTCCTAAATACTGAAACTCAAATTGATTTTTTTCAATAAATAAACAGCCGACAGCATACCTGGCAAGAATATCAAATGCGTCTGAAATTAAATCTTCAAAGCTATAACCGGTAGCATCGTTTTCAAGATGTTTCGCAAAGTCGTTTTGTGACTGTTCAAGTAAGGACACAATTTCATTTTCCACACCTGAAAATAAATTATCTGTAATAGGTCTTTCAAATTCCCGGTTGATGAAGTCCGGATCAATCATGCATTTCAAAACAAAGTGCATGATTTCTTCTTTTCCTGCAAAGTCATGGTAAATGGTTCCAACAGAAACGCCTATGGCTTTTGCTATATGGTTAATCTGCGTTTTGGCGTAACCTTGACGTAAGAATAATAGCGTTGCGGTCTCCGCAATTGCTTTAATTCGCGTGTTCAAAATTCCCCCTCCTTTTATGAATGAATTATTCATTTATAAAGTACACCACAAATAAGCAATTGTCAATGCGAAAAGAAACTACATCGTTATGGAGGCTACCGCAAAAAAGATGAAGCTATCCCGCCGGAATCGTTCCCGACGTGGTTTTACTTATTACGTTCCGTTTTTAAACATAAATAGTTAGCCATGAATCCGTCATAATAATTTGCTTGTTCTATATTAAAACCTACACTTTTAAGCAATCCTTCCAATATCCAATCAAGTGTTGAAAATTCATCTCTTATATGAATTACCGTTTCCTCCGCGACCTTTTCTCCTGCAACCTTTCTAATTCCAGAGATAATTCCTTGAAAATATCCATCGTAATCCTTTATTTGTGACGGGAACACAACATCCCGTAAATAAAGCTTCCCACCATCTTTCAGCATATTATAAATCTTTCGTAAGGCGACCATCTTCCAGTAATCAGGTAAATGGTGTAATGATAGCTGAGTTATTATTGCATCAAAACTTTCCGTGCCTTCATATGTTAGAAAACCTGCATTCTGAAATTCAACATTTGACTTGTTTTGGCTTGTTGCTTTCTCTTGAGCTAACTTAATCATTGTTGGCGAGACATCAATAGCAATAACCCTTCTACAGTAATCTGAAAAATCCAGGGCTAATTCTCCTGTTCCTGTACCGATTTCAAGTATGCTATCTGACGGAGTTGTTTTGAGGAGACCTCTTATATGTTCACACTCCTGCTTAATGTTTCTCATTCTTCTCATACGCAGGTCATATGCTTGCACTTCTTCTATATCTGCATAATCCACACCAACCTGTTTGAATTCATCATATTGCCATTTTTGATTCTGGTTCATATTAAGAATCTCCTTCTTTTTAACAAACACTTAGGATACATACATGCAAGAGCATGGCGTATAACGTTCATGTGTCTCCGACGCCTCTGAGCTTACAGGCGAAGTCAGGGACTTATGTGCAAGCTTTTTTAGCCATATTGTGCATTTACTTTGCACTTAATTATATCATTTTTCAGATCTAAGAAATTTTTTTTTGATATGCCACAACATCCAGCAGTTGCCCAAATTTCCTTCCTACTTCTTTATAGTGTGCACACTTCTTATAGCCATTTCGTTCAAATAAGTTCGTACTCTTGGAATTCTCCCCACAGATTGTAGCTATAAGAACGTGTATATCTTGCTTTTTTGCAATATCTTCTATGAACTTGACAGTATGACTGCCTATTCCTTTTCCTATAAAATCTGGTTTCAAATATATCGTTACTTCAGCAGTTCCGTCGTAAGCTTCACGTTTTTTATATTGAGTCAATATTACATATCCGCAAATTGCACCTATGTAACTTATGATATATGTTTTATATCTTAAATTATCAAACATTACTAACTCTCTCATTTCATCTAATGATAAAGCATGCGCATGAAATGTTGCATTTGTATTAAGAACATAGTATGTATATATCTCCAAGACTTCCGTCAAGTGTTCATCTTTAATTTCACAAAAAGTAATGTTATTCAATTGATTCGCCCCCTTAAATTTGCTAAATTCCATGCTAAAAAGTTTGCTTTTATAATCCGCCGCAGGACGCGGCGGTCTTTTTTGCGCCCCATTTCTTATTCACGGTAGACGCGCCAGTTACCCAGCGCACCCCGCTCAGTTCCCGGCGTGCAGAATTACCGCACCGGGCTCTTTCCGGGCATTCCTGATTCTAAGCCCATTTCCATTCGGACAATTCAGTTTGTTTTTCAAGATGCTTTTGTGACTACCGGAATTTCTAAGAGGATTCGGTTCATACTCTGTGTCATTGTTTTGCTACTCATCTTTTGAATAATGGTGCCGGTATCCTCCAAATTAAAGATCATCATTCCATTTTAAGCGGCTTCGTTCAAACCGGATTTGCGCAATTGCCTTCGTGTTCATTCTCTATTGGGATGCGGGCTTTTCTGGGCAACTGCGCAACCAATCCAAAGTGTTCTGATTTCGGCAGACTACAACGTCAGAGTAGCACGGATGCTACACCTTAATTGTTTTATGCATTAATTTTATTTGTCTTCCAACCTTAAAACTAATCTCTCAATTATTTCTATAACATAATCTTTATAATTATCTAGAAATACAACCTTCTTGTTTATTATAAATGTTGCTAAACCATGCAATGTACTCCAGAACTCTAAAGCTATAATTGGATTAAACTCATTTTTCTTACCAAGAAAATCATAATAATTATCTAAGCAGTCAATAAGTATTCCAAAAAGATATGCATCTTCAAATGAAAACTGCTTGTCCTTAACATACACCTCACCTTTTAATTCACTATTAAAGAAGAGATTAAGATACTCTGGATTTCTTACAAAAAAATTAACATAATTAATACCTATTCCTTTAATCTGTTCAAGAGGTTTTCCTTTATTCGTATTAATTGCAGATAACAAAGTATCTTGGAAACCTTTCACTGCTTTTTCAAGTATTGACTTTATCAAATCTTCCTTATCTACAAAGTGTCTATAAGGAGCATTATGACTTACTCCGCAAAGCTTGGCTACCTTTCTCATAGAAAATTGTTCATAGCCAACTTCATTTAGAAGATGCAATCCCTGATTTATAAGGTTCTCTTTTAAGTTTTTATTATGATATTTCTTTTTATCCATATGTTTCACCTCACAAAAATTGTACACCCACAATGTTGACTCCGTCAACATTGCATGATATTATTATTTTGTCATCATTAACATTAATTGTAAAGATAAGGAGGCTATTTAATGAAAGTTACAGCTGTTATAGGTACAGGAGTGAAAAATGGTACAATAGACAAAATATGTCAGTCTATTTTGGATGGAGCTAGAGAAAATGGACATCAAACAGATACAATATATTTATCTGATTATTCGATCTCTCCATGTATGGGATGCTTTAAATGTCTTGGTAATTCTAATTGTGATATCCAAGATGACTTTAACAAGGTTTTTGAAAAATATGTTGATTCAGATGTAGTTATTTTGGGGAGTCCTGTATATATGGGAAATATAAGTGGGTTAATGAAGAATTTTATTGATAGGCATAATGGAAATGCTATGTTCACCCCTCCATTGATGGCTAAATTAAAAGAACTTCCATCAAAGGAAAGATTGAAATCCTTCTTTTCAAAAATTTCTAAAGATTATGGTCCCAAAAAAGAAATGCAAGGTAAAAAAATTATAAGAGTAATAGCAGCAAATAAACCTTACTTCCTATTAACTATAAGTGGTGAACTTAGAACTACATATGAAGCATTAAAACACTATATTAAGGAAATGAAATGTAAGTTATATAAAACTATCCTATATTCAGGGACACAATTTTATCCAGAAAAAGAAGTTAAGATACTAAAAAAAGCATATAATATGGGAAAAGTTCTTTAGATAATTTTCCTGTTTACCACGCTCCAAGGATGAGCGTATTTTTTTTGCCGCATTTCAGATAACGCGGCGAGCGATGTCCGCTTATCGTCTCTGCATTCCCGACATTCTTCAGCCCTTCTACTAATCTCGGCCCACGTTGAGCCCGCTAATCCGCACCTGTTGCGGCAATGCAATGTTGTACTAAACCGCTGCGTGGTGGCACGTTGCCAAGCTACTGTGGTGGGTATCAGTAAACGTACCACCGGTATCTTAAACCCGGTTTTGTATGAGTATTATTCTAAAAAACCCAGTGAAGAAAAGCCTTCAAAGGTAGCTATTGTGGCAACTTCAAGCAAGCTCCTTCGGATTATCTACAGGATTTGGAATATTCAGCAACCTTTTATTGTGTAATTTTCTGACACGACATTCATTTTTTTAAGCGTACATCTAGTACTCTAGCTTTGCTATATCCTTTTTGACCTATTAAATATTTATTTTAATCGCTCTCTTGACTATGTTTAGCTGGTTTCGTATGTGACGTTTTTCTTTAACACATCTATGAATTAATACTATTAACAAACTCTTGTGTGCTTCTTATTTTGTCAAATGATTCATCCTTTTTAATAAGCTCTAGCCATTCTGGATCCATTTCTAAAACTTTTTTCAAATGTTGTATTGTTTCATTTGTTTTCTCTTGTTTCGCGTAACATTGACTTAAATAATAATTTGTTTCTGCACTTAACTGATCTATGTTAATACTCTTTTCATAGCATTTGATTGCTTCACTATATTTTCCCATTGCTTGGTATACATGCCCTTTATTGAGATATACATATTCATCGTTAGTATTTAATTCAAGGATTTTATCTATATACTCTATTGCATCTTCGTATTCACCAGCTATATACGCAATGTTTCCTAAGTAAAACAAGCCATCAGTATCGTCGGGTTCCATAGTTATATACTTTTCAAAATCATTTTTAGCTTTTTCTAAATCTGATAAATCAAAATAAATGCATCCCCTACCATAAAAAGCTTGTGGACAATTATCATCATATATAATGGCTGCATTATAGTTTTCAATAGCTTCTTCATTTCTTCCTAATCCATATAATGCATTTCCCTTATTCACATAAGGAAGTGCATCAGTAGGATCAAGAGATATTGAATTGTCAGCATGAACTATAGCCTCTTCAAATCTACCTAAATCACATAAAACCCAAGAAATATTATTTTGTACTATGTCATCATCAGGATTTATCTCTATTGCTTTTTTATAATACTCATAAGCTTCTTCTAAATCACCATTCTTATGTAAAGAATAAGCTTTCTCGCAATAGTTCGTTTGTACTCCATCTATAAATTGGAATATAGCTACAACAACTAATACAAACGATATTGCTATGTAAAATATTGTGGTTGCGTTATCTCCTATAAGTTTTCTGAGACGAACTGCCTTCCTGGCTTCCCAAAAAAAGGGGGGCTTCTTTATAGTACAAATGATTGTAAAAATAGCAATCAAAAAAATCATTACTCCTTTAATCATGAACAACACTCCTCTCCAGATAATGTCACATAACGGTATTGTGTTTCCAACGCCCGCCAGGCTTAAGGCGATGGTCGAACCTTACATAACTCCTATGTTAGGGGCTGATGAATAACGCAGTTTTTCTATCAAGTCAAAAAAACAGGTCTTAACCAGCTCCAATATATTGATTCCAAAAATGAGCGTAAAAAGGCTCTTAACCTTTTCTCCAAGTTCATTACCAAAAATACAAGATGT
>JAHDSQ010000015.1 GCA_018432615.1 Clostridia bacterium | reverse complement strand
TTATGTAATAATCTAAATATTTTTTATGGATTACAACAATACCCCAGCAATACTTCATCGCTTATCAGGAAGATGCAGGGTATTGTTGTATATAAAAATAGAGCAAATCCTATTGCAAATAGGACCAATCTTTGTTAAATTGGAGAACAATTAATGATATGTTGTGATATAATATGGCGAAGATAAGACAAAAAAACCAGCTATTTGCGGAAAGAGATGTATTATTATGGACAAAAACACTCTGTTGCTTGCGATAGCAAACAGAGCTAAAGTGACTTTTAGCTCTTTGAGACATAGAGACTTCAGGTATTACTGGGTCGGACAGAGCATTAAGTGGATAGGAACCTGGATGCAGCGTACGGCTCAGGTTTGGTTGGTGTATACGTTAACTGATTCTCCATTTGCTCTAGGCGTGCTCGGATTTTTTCAGTTTATGCCGATGCTGGTGTTTTCTTTATTTGCCGGTGTATTGGTGGATCGGGTTTCCAAAAAAAAGCTAATTTTTATTACCCAGGCTGGATTTATGGTCCAGTCTATTGCTTTGTTTCTTTTAGTTTGGTCAAATCGTGTTGAATACTGGCATGTTTTGCTTTTAATAGCTATCTTCGGAACCTTGCAAACGGTTGATATACCATCTCGTCAGTCTTGGTATTATGACTTGGTAGGGAAGGATGATCTTCCCAATGCTATTTCTCTCAACAGTACGGTCACGCAAATGTCTAAGTTTGTAGGGCCGATGCTGGCAGGTATTGTCATGGCAAAATACGGGATGGCATTCTGTTTTTTCTTAAACGGCGTTAGCTTCATCGCTGTTTTTGCCAGTCTTTTCTTTATAAAGGATCAGGGTGCTCCGAAACCTAAGGAAAAGAAGAGTATTAGCAATGAAATTGTTGAAGGACTTAAACATATTACCGCGGATAATACCCTTCGCATAACCCTGATGATGATGCTGGTTTTTTGTACATTTGCCATGAACACTCAAGTGATTGTTCCCGTTTTTGCCGATACAGTTTTGATGCGGGGTGTTAATGGGTATACAACTTTATTATCTGCTATGGGTGTTGGGGCTTTCGTAGGGGCGATTTATATGGCCAATAAATCGTCAAGAGAGGTAAAAAGGGAACAGATTGTCATAGATGCGGTCATTATATCGGCTTTGCATATTGCCACTGCTTATATAAGAGTTTATGCTGCAAGTATAGTCTTTTTGTTTATAATCGGGTTTTACAGTATTACTTTCCTTAATATGGCTAATGCTGTTATCCAGTTAAACATAGCAGACTCATATCGGGGTCGGGTGATGAGTATTTACACCCTGGTCAATCAGGGTTCCCATCCTCTCGGCAATCTTTTTGCCGGAACGGTTATGGAGTACCATGGTGCTGCTATGGGATTGATCAGTTGCGGATTAATGACAGTAGGCTTAACAGGGATGATATTTATATTTACACCGATGAAAGAATACTTTATTAGAGATAGTAAAGAAAGTAAAGAATCATAGAACAGTGACGTTCAAACAGTTAATCATCACTGTTTTGTGATTTCCATGCCAATAAGCGTATTAAGGATACTAACAATCCTGTTATTTAGTATTTCCCATTGCCAGGCCTGTTGATGTTTAGTTGTATTTTTGATTGAATCAGTTGTCTCAATAATTTGGGTAATTATATTCTCTTTCTCAGTTTGACTTAATGACGTTTCCTGAAGATACTCTTTAATACTTAAGACCAGATTTAAAAAATTGTCGTCCGTATCTACTTGTTTGATATATTTTGCATTCAAACTATACGAAGAATAATACAACAATGTAGCTGTCTTAAGATTAAACCAAATTAAGTAAAAATAAAGTCAATATTGTCATTGTAGATGTAAATATGTTGTAAAGATAACAAACCCAGAAAATTACTATTACTCAGGTGAAAATAGTGCTATAATGTATTTCTGTAAGCCTATATTAACTTTTTATTATAGTTCAATAGTTTTGTAATATACTAATACGAAGACATTTGTAAAAACATGGTAAGGAGATTAACATGCTAACAGTTGAAAAAATTGGCGGAACGTCAATGTTAAGGTTTCAGGATGTGCTAAAAAACATTGTGCACTATCCTCATGAGAAAGAATTTAAATACGGCAGGGTTCTTGTAGTATCGGCATATGGCGGTATTACTAATGTGCTATTGGAAAATAAAAAAACCAAAGAGGCCGGTATCTATACAAAGTTCATCATGCATCAGGATTATGAAAGTGCAATTGATGAATTGCTACAAAGGCTTATTAAAATAAACAATGAATTCTCCGATTTGGGTTTGGATATAGAGGAAGCAAATAACTTCATAACAAAAAGGATAAGTAAGACAAAGGATTATCTGAGCAGTATGGCCGACGTTATAGCATCAGGTTATGTTGAGAGAAATAGTATCAACCTGGCAGCCAGAGAAATACTTGCTTCTATTGGGGAAGCTCATTCGGCATACAATACAGTGAACATATTGCATAACAACGGTATAAACGCAAAGTTCGTGGATTTGACGGGTTTCAGTGACCCGAGACATCTCACGATCGATGAAAGAATCATCAAATCTTTCGAATCAGTTGATGTTAAAAAAAGCATCTTAGTTGCTACCGGTTACACTAAGGGTACAGAAGGCATCATGCGTGAATTTGACAGAGGTTATTCAGAAATTACATTTTCAAAAATCGCTGTTGTACTTAAGGCTGACGAGGCCATTATTCATAAGGAATTCCATTTGTCTTCCGCGGATCCGAACATCGTTGGGGTAGAGCATACAAAGATAGTGGGATTCACAAATTACGATGTAACAGATCAAATGGCGGATGTAGGAATGGAGGCCATTCATCCCAAGGCTTCAAAACCATTGGAAAATCTGGGGATTAATTTGCGAATCAAAAATACTTTTGACCCGCAACATCCGGGAACATTGATTACTAAGGACTATGTCGGTAAAGAATCAAAAATTGAAATCATTACAGGTTCGGATAAGGTTGTGGTTTGTGAAATATTTGATTCAACAATGGTCGGTGAAGTCGGAGCCGACTTGAATATGATGAAAATACTTGAAAAGCATCATATAAGTTACATCATGAAAGCAACAAACGCCAATAGCATTTCGGTAGTGCTCTGGGAAGACGATATTGATAAAAGTCTTGTCAGTGAGCTTAGTGACAATTTCAAAAGGGTAACCATTAAAGAGGTTGCTATTATGTGTTTAATCGGATCAAATATATCAAAACCCGGTGTTTTGGCCAAAGCAGTAAATGTGTTGGCTAAGAACAGCATTAATGTGCTCTGCGTTTCACAGTCTTTGCGGCAAGTCAATATACAGTTTGTAATTGAAAGGGAGAATTATAACAAAGCAATAATCTGTCTGAATGAAGAATTATGTTATAACGGTTGTTAAAACTGCGATAAAACAGTTAAAAGAGAGGATAGCGAGAAACCCCGTCATTTAAAAATGGCGGGGTTTTTTAGTCTTTTATGGTAAAATTAAAAGTGGCATAAGAAAAGTCCCTGAAATAAGAAAGGAAATGCAAGAAAACTCTAGCTGAAGAGGAAGTGTTATAAAATGAAAAGTATTGATACGCCTTTAGTGGTTTTAGATAAGAATAAATTAAAAAGAAATATTACCGAGATGGCTCAGTTTTCAAAAGAAGCAGGAGTTGATCTCCGCCCGCATATTAAAGCACATAAAACACCAGAGATAGCGTTATTACAAGTAGAAGCGGGAGCTAAAGGAATAACGGTTGCCAAAATTGGTGAAGCAGAGGAAATGGCAAAAGCCGGAATCAGAGATGTATTTATTGCTTATCAAATTATTGGTGAGAAAAAAATACAGCGGGTCATAAATCTTATGCGTGCTGCCGACTTAACTTTAGCGGTAGATAGTGAAGTAGGAGTCGGCTATTTAAAGGATATGGCCGCAAAAGTCGAAAGAAAAATCCCGGTTTTAATGGAAGTAGACACAGGGTTGAATCGTTGCGGTGTTAAGTCCGGACATGAGGCTATAGTTTTAGCTAAAAAAATAAGACAAATACCCGGATTGAATTTTAAAGGTATATTTACTCATGCCGGGCACGCTTATGGCGCTTCCTCCCCGAGCCAGGTAGATGAAATAGGTAGGCAAGAAGGCGAAATAATGGTCGATCTAGCAAGGGGTTTAAATAAAGAAGGTATTCCGGTAGAAGTTGTTTCAGTCGGTTCAACGCCAACTGCCAAGATATCAGGCAGAATTAAAGGGGTAACGGAAATAAGACCGGGTAATTATGTTTTCTACGATGCTATGCAAGTGAGTTTAGGGGTCGTGCCAGCACAACGCTGTGCTTTGTCAATATATGCAACCGTGATAAGCAAGCCAACACAAAACAGAGTAATAATTGATGCGGGAAGTAAAACGCTTTCTCTTGATAAGGGAGCACATGGGAATGAAATGTTAAAAGGATTTGGGTTTATTAAAGGTTACCCACACCTGCTTTTAAGCCGTCTTTCAGAAGAACACGGCATAATTGAAGGTATGAAAAGTGAAAAGATGCCGGAGATTGGGGATGTATTGGAAATCATTCCAAACCACGCTTGTACCGCTGTTAATTTGGCCGAATCTTTAGTAGTTTTTGATGAGAATAATAGAGTAAACAATTGGAAAGTTAAGGCCAGAGGGAAAGTTCAATAACAAAAGACCTGAGCAGGGGGAGGAGAAAAAAATGGCTGGTTGGATCATAACCTTCGTGTTGTTGATTATTGTTGTCATCTTGCTACGGAGGGGACTTAAAGGAAAAATAAGTCTGCGGTTGCAATATGTTCTGCTTGCCGTTATTTTGATTATTGCCCTTGCGGGGGGTTGTACCTTCACGAGTGGAAAAGCAAATCTTGATGCCAACGCCTCCCTGCGGGGCGAGTACTTCGATTTCGCCCTGCGCAATCGCCTCGACTATGTGCCTTTTTTTGAGGCGGGCGATGCGCCCACAGACATCGCCGAATATCTTTTTTACGCATTTGCGATAAACCTTGACAATTGGGGCGACGACAAGGGCATCATGACCCGCGATTATGTGGAAAAGGTCATCCGCGACCATTTTGAGGTAAGGGAGATTACTCCTACATCCATATTCATAAACAAGCATTGGAAATATGACGGCGTGAAATACACAGCTTTTCCCGTGGGCATAAACGATAAACCAATTTACGTACTCAAAAATTGTGAAAGTGCTGTCGAAAATAACCTCACCATATACTCTGTTACCATGGATTACTGCGTGACCAAGGAATATCCCCTGAATGACGAACAGTGGCAGGAAATCCGCGCCGCCGTCGTCGCGGCCGATTATAGCGAACTGATTACAGTCCGGACGGAATCTTTCCGCTATTATGTGGACGAAACCACCGAAGAGCCTGTTTTTATTTCTCACTCGGCATCGCGTCCTCTTTCCGATTATGTCAAAACCGCCGTGCGGATGAATTACCGCCACATAGGATGGGACAGCTACACGATGGACGAGGATAGGATAGGTTTTGTCGCCAACGCACTCATTGGCGCGCTGCCTGAAATACTCGACCAGGCGGCGGTCCGAATTGACAATGAGAGCATTGTCCGCGATTACTGGGAGCAGGGATCCTGCATCGAGCTTGTCTTTGAAGGAAACGCCGAACTGACATATACTCTTCTTGGCGATATCAGGCACTCCTATCCGTGCGACAGGATGCTTGTCTGTTTCACAAAGAGCAAAGACCTTCTTTTTCTCTCCAAGAACGGAGTCTATACCCATACGATAGGCCCGCTTGACGCCGAGGTTCTTAAGCCCGTTTACGACTGGCTGGACGGCATGGAATTTGTTAGTTATATGGGGCCGGACAGAGCGGAAATTTTAGGTCAAAAGATTATCGTACACAGAAATGCGGATTTGGATCGACTTTCTTCCGGGTACGATATGAGAACGCTCGGATCTGCTATGAGCCGTAGCTTGGCTTTCTGTCAGGCGGCGCATTTTCGGTGGTACGAGCTGATTGATAGGCTGGGCACAGACGGGTTAAAGGCAGAAATTCAAAAATGGAATAATAACAGGGCTTCGGAAGCGATTGACCTTATGCAGTTTCGGAGAATCACCGGCGTGGCTTTTCCCGTTTCCGTTTCGGAGCCGGTCTTTTTGGCCACAGACCCCGACCGCCTCGGTGTGACGCTTGGGCTTGACGAAAACACGACGGTGGAAATCGAGCTGGCGGAAGGCTCCGACGGCCGGTTCCTGATAGACAGTTTCAAGGTAGCGGCAACGGGCAGATTTGAGAGGTGGGAATTGAGTACGCTTGGGAACCTTGGATTCGGATACGGCGTTGAGGACTATGAAGCGCTTTCGACGGATCAAATCAAAAGTATCTTTGCGCCGGGAGCCACCCCTGACGGAGCCCCCGCGTTTATGCCCAACGACGCGCAACGCGCGGAGCTTTCGGCACATGGCATTACCGAGGCTCAAAGCGGTGTTCTCGGAAACCTCGGGTATAGCTATGAAGAAATGTTGAAGCTGTCATCAGAAGAATTTAGTTTCATATTTCCAAACACCGAGTTGTGGGAGAAGCTTGCGGCAAAAGGATATGATACGAAAGTTCTGCGAAGGCCCGAAGCGCTTCAACATGCCGGGTACCATAGTTTTAAGGCCTTGATCCGAGAAGCGTTGTCGGGATAAGACAAAAGGGTCAAACATGAAAATTCCGTGTGGATTTGGAGAATTATAAAGATGTCTTGAGCAAGGGGTGAAGAAATGCCGGGGAGAATGAGCTGGCTTATACTAATGAAGCGATAATAGCTATGTATGAAGCCAGGCAGGAGTCAGAAGCATTGTTTCGGAAAGGCGAAGCTTACCGGTTGGCCGTACGGGCTGCTTATCTTAGGGAGGCGAAAGGGTAATATGATATAATATAAATCAGAAAATCAGCGTAAAATATATAATATAGATACTATTGAATACCAAGGGTTAAATAAGGAGGAAGGTAAAAAACATGATAAAAAGGCACTTATCGTTTATCCTCTGCTTGATTCTAATTACAGGGTTGTTTGTTTTTCCGGATATAGGAAAAGCTGACGGTGGTACGTCTTGGGAAAAATGGTTCAGCACGGGCACTGTGTACACTCGCGCCGCTGATAATATCACCCGGTATAGCGCCGTACTAAACGGTCATGTGGACTGGAAAAACCGTCACGGAGGACTTGATTTGGTGCGGGATGCCCACTTTAAGTACATTGACTTGACGGATTCCAGCAAGGGTTGGCAGTCAATAACGGTCGTGCCGGTTCCCTCCGGAGGCGGCGATTATTCTGAAGAGATTCACGGCTTGATTCCCGGGCATACATACCAGTTTTATACTTATTTGAATATGACCTCATCCGGCGGTCATGATGACGGCGGGCATTGTCAGAGGTTCACTACTCTGCCCGGAACCGGTACTCCTTGGACAGCATACAGCAGCAACGGGGTAATAGAGACTAAACCGGTGGGGAATGTGGGTAAATATGAGGCCGAACTCAGGGGACACGTGGAGTGGAAAAACCGGCGCGGAATGATTGATTTGGTACGGGATGCTCACTTCAAGTACCTGGACCTGACGGATTCCAGCAGGGGTTGGCAGTCGGTGACAGTCGTGCCAGTGCCCTCCGGAGGCGGCGACTTTTCCGTGCGTTTGCGCGGTCTGATCCCCGGGCATACATACCAGTATTATACTTATTTGAATATGACCATGACCGGTGGCCATGAAAATAGCGCTAACATGCAGAAATTCACTACTCAGCAGGGGACGGGTACCCCCTGGTCAACATACAGCAGTAACGGTATTGTGGCTACCATGGCCGCGCAAAATGTCACCAGGTTCGGGGCCGACCTGAAAGGACATGTGGAGTGGCAAAACCAGCACGGCATGATCGATTTGGTGCGGGATGCCCACTTCAAATATCTTGATCTGACGGATTCCAGCAAGGGTTGGCAATCGGTAACGGTGGTGCCTGTTCCCAGCGGAGGCGGAGACTTTACCGTGCGTTTGAACGGTTTGGCTCCCGGGCACAAATACCAGTTTTATGCTTATCTTAATATGACCGTGTCCGGTGGACACAACGACAGTCCCCATACCATGACCTTTACTACTCTGCCGGGAACGGGCACCTCCTGGTCAACATACAGTAGCGACGGTATTGTGGCTACCATGGACGCCCAAAACATCACTCAGTACGGGGCCGATCTGAAAGGCCATGTGGAATGGGAAAACCGGCATGGCATGATTGATCTGGTGCGGGATGCCCACTTCTGGTATATAGATACTACCAATCCCCATGCGGGTGAGCGTAGTGTCACGGTGACCCCGATACCGAGCCGGGGCGGCGATTTTACCGCCCATCTGTCAGGTTTGGTTCCGGGACATAAATATAAATTTTATGCCTACATAAACATGACCATGTCCGGCAAACACACCGATATCTTGCATGAACGCACTTTTACCACTAAGCCCGGACAGGTGGCTTCCTGGCAACCTCCCTGGGTCAATCATGGCGGGGATAGCGACGGAATCCTGGCTACATTGCCGGTTAAGAATATCGGGCAATACTCGGCCGATCTGTCCTGTCACGTGGAGTGGCAGAACAAATCCATTAACAAAGATTACATAACTGAACTGGGTTTTTGTTATGATGATGGTTCCTCGACGGGTAGAACAACAGAAGCCTTGCTTAAGGGAAGTCCTTTGCCTCTTCACACCAAAGGCGGAGACTTCACCGTACACCTGGGTGGTCTGCAACCCGGTCATACTTATACCTGTTATCCCTATGTTGAAATGGGCGGAACGGACAGCAAATGGATGTCCGAGGCTCAGAAAGTAACCGTCACTACTTTGCCGGGTACAGGTACACCCTGGAAGGATAAAAGCAGCATGGGGATTATTTCTACCATGCCGGTCAGCCATATAGATACTTCCACGGTTGTTCTGCGCGGGCATGTGGAGTGGCAAAATCAGAACTATCTGACCAACTTAGTGCGAGAAGCATATTTCAAGTATCAGGATATCACTAACGGTGAGAAGGACTGGAAAACGGTTCGGGTGATGTCCATACCTACCTATGGCGGAGATTTCTCCGCTACTGTTTCCGGGCTTACCAAAGGCCATGCTTATCGATTTTACCCTTGCGTTAACATGACCATGTTGGGCAGTTATAACGACAGCGCCCACGCCTTTGTGTTCACGGCAGGCGGTGGCAAACCGCTCACGATTAATGCAACCTTGCCCACAGGTATGGTAAAAAAATCGTACGGCGGTGCCTTGACCGCTACCGGTGGTGATGGGAAATACACCTGGTACGGTACTGTCACAGCCTGGGACAGCTCAATTGCCAAAGGTGACGGCCTGATTTTATATCCCAACGGTGTTATCACGGGCGGACCGGTCACGGCGACTCCCACTTCACCACAGAACCTGCCCTTGCAAGTCTGGGCCACGGTGGTGGACGGTAGCGGCAACACCGGCAGCGCAAGTTTTACCATCGATATTCTTGAAAAACTCAATATAACTACAGATAATTTGCCTGACGGCATGGTCGGAGCTGTTTATGGGACCAAAGAAGGAAAAACCGTGCTTCTGGCCGCAGAAGGAGGGGACGGTCGCTACATCTGGAACGGGACGATAACGCCAACTAACGGACTGACTCTAAAATCCGACGGAACCATCACCGGTACCCCGCAGAAACCCCTCGAGTCGGTAGTTAAGGCTACGGTCAGAGACGGCAAGGGCTTTAGAACAAGTGTCGATTTCACTATTCGTGCCCTGGAAAGACTTAAGATAACTACTTCCGAGCTGGTTGCCGGTACCACGGGAGCCGCGTATAAGACTTCAGACGGGAAAACCGTAAAATTAGCTGCAGAAGGGGGGGACGGTCGCTATACCTGGAGCGGGACTATTAAACCGGCTAACGGACTGACTCTAAAATCTGACGGGACCATTTCAGGTACTCCCCAGTCGCCAATCTCATCAACTGTCAGCGTGGTGGTTAGCGACGGCAGCGGCAATAAAGCAGAGACCAACTTTAGTCTCCATGTCTTCAACAAATTGCAGATCACTACTAACATACTGCCCGGGGGGTTGACCGGGAAATCTTACCGGACTCCTACCGGAAAAGATGTTGTTTTGGCCGCCAAAGGCGGCGATGGGAACTATACCTACAGCGGTACAATAACGCCTGCCAACGGAACACTTCAAATAACTCAGGATGGGAAAATTACCGGCACCCCAAGTGCTGCTACCAAGGTTAATCCCCTTACTGTTCAAGCTGTGGTTAAGGATGGCAGCGGAAACAGTGCAAAGGCCGACTTTAAAATGTTTATCAATGACCCCCTGCCTCTGGGTATTGTTGGTCAATTATATCAAGTCAAATTAGACGGCAGCGGCGGGTATGGAAACTATACCTACAGCGGCACAATAACACCCGCTAATGGTACTCTTGAGGTGACGGAGGACGGAATGATTACCGGCACCCCAAGCGACCCCACATATGCCAGACCCTTAACCGTTAAAGCTGTGGTCAAAGACGACAGTGGAAACGCCGGCGGTATAACCCTGCAGCTTTCTGTTTTGAAACAGAGTGTTCTGCCTGTGATCATAACCACCGACGAGTTACCGGAAGGAACAGTAGGAGAGTTATACAGTACTTCCCTGGCTGCCTTTGGCGGTGATGGGCAATACAAATGGAGCGGAGCGATTATACCGGCCAATGGACTCACCCTGAAGGATGACGGTACCATCACCGGCTACCCTCAAGCTAGTCTTACGTCAACTGTCTATGCTTCAATCAGGGACTGTAGCGGTAAGACAGCAAAAAAAGAATTTACCATCCAGACTACGGCGATAGTCACTTTGAGCCTGGCCGATACAAGACTAAATATGAATAATGAAGGTCAGCTCAGGTGTTTCTTTACCGTGTATCCGGCAGATGCAAACGTGGTCGTAAGCTCCGACAAACAAGGCACAGTCTCATGGGATCTAAGCGGGAGTGAGGGCAATTATCAGCTTGCTCTTAAAGCGGGGACTCCCTTTTACATAACCGATACTCCGGTCACTATTACCGTGAAAGCCGATAAGCCCGGTTTTACCGGGGCGTCCAGGACAATCACCGTAGAGGTACCCTACGTCCATAGAGGGGGAAGTGCCACGGCCCCGGGGATTCAGACACTGGTATTTGTTCCGGCAATTGGTCCGGGAATAGAAAATGCCACCAAGATAGATTCCCTTAGCCATCCGGGAGCTGTATCCTACAAAGTGTGCAAGCAGGTGGGAGCCTTTAGCAGACCGGAGGTAGGGGACAGTCCACCCCCGGGGGCGTTACCCTGCGCAGCCGGTGATATAATTTACGAAGTGACAGCAGACATGCATCATCTTGGTGTCTATGCCCTGGATGCCTCAGGTAAGATCATGGCCTTTACTGATCATCTACTGACAGCAGGGGAGGTGTGTGAGGGATGAGTAAGCGAATACGGCGTTTCTACATGCAAAGGGGGAACAGGGGGATGAAAAGGCTTTCGTTTATCTTGTTTATGTTGGCGGCGGTATGGCTAGTTCTAATGCCGCAACCGGTCTTAGCTTCGACCGGGATAAGTGCCCTTAGTGTCTTGCCGGACCCGGAGACGGGTACGGTAACCGTATCAGGACAGATCGACTCCGATTCAACCTTGGTCAGGGGACTATCTTTTATGATTATGAACAACGCTGGCGCAGAGATTTGTTCGAGCCAAACATCCTCCCTTGACGACGGAAGTTTCAGCAAGACCTGTAGCTTGGGACAGATTCGGGCGGGGGATTATCTGGTTAAGGCCTCAGTGGACAACGGGGATATACCCGCTTTGGCCTTCTTCAGCATCAGTGAGAAGGCTGTTGCTGAGCAAAACGAAAGGAAGATTGATGCCCAGCCCTTAATCAAAGTGGTTGTTCCCCTGCTCGCCTCACCGAAAGTAGTTATAAAATCCCCGGCTTACAACGCCCAATGCCTGTCCGGGGAAACAATTACCGTCTCAGCTTCCGGGACCAACTGCGATCATCTGACAGCCTCTTATACGGACCCCGGCGGCAAGGTTACCTCCCTTGGAGTACAAAACGGCAATAGCTACAACACATCCTTTGCGACACAACAAAGCGGAACCTACAAAATAACAGTCGGTGGCAGCAATACTCCTGATGATACATATCCCGGCTCGATCAGTGTCTGGACCAGCAATTCAATCGTTGTGAAAGCCCCGGCACCGACTGTACGCTTACTTATTCCATACGAGGCTTATGATGCTACGATTTGTCCTCCCGGAGATATTACCATTTCCGCTATCGGAACCGATTGCGAAACCATGGAGGTCTGTATCGTAAAAAACAATCAAAAAACCTCCCTTGGGGTGCAGCACGGCAATATTTACAAGGCCACTATAACAGAGACTGCGAGAACTAACATCCTGGTCATTGTTTATGGCAAGAATTCAACTAAACAAGTTCAAAAAAGCTCATATCTATATGTAAGGCCGTAGGTTTCTCCGCACGATCAATTCTTTATATCGGAACTTATTCATGATTACGTTTGCGTAAAGTTAAGCTCTTCCTGGGAAAATAAAAATTAGAAGCAGAAGAAATATTATGATAGAATAAGGGATAAGAACATTTTTTGTAATCTAACTGGTAGGGAGGAGTTAATAACATATGGATATCCGTGACATAAAAAGAGCCCGTGAGAACCTCAAGGGTGTGATACATAAGACTGGGTTAGACCTTTCCACTACCTTTAGCAAGATGGCCGGCGCTGGGGTTTATCTTAAAACCGAAAACCTGCAAAAGACGGGTTCTTTTAAAATCAGGGGAGCCTATAACAAGATGGTCGGACTTGACGAAAATTCCAGGTCAAAAGGGGTAATTGCGGCATCAGCAGGCAACCATGCTCAGGGAGTAGCCTTTGCTGCCCATAGTGCCGGGATCAGTTCTTTGATTGTGATGCCGGAAATCGCTCCTTTCTCCAAGGTAGCGGCAACTCGCGGTTATGGTGCACAAGTGATGCTTCATGGCCGAGTGTATGATGAAGCCTGTGAAAAGGCGCAAGAGATACAACAAAGCTCAGGAACGGTTTTTATTCATGCCTTTGATGACCCTGAAGTTATAGCGGGGCAGGGTACGATTGGTTTGGAGATTATGGAGGAACTTCCTGATGTCGACCTAATCTTTGTTCCCGTGGGCGGTGGAGGCCTTGCCAGCGGTGTAGCCTTAGCGGCCAAAAGTATTAATCCAAAAGCGAAAGTCATAGGTGTGGAGGCAAAAGGGGCGGCTTGCCTGAAGGCATCCCGAGAGAAAGGCAGCCTTTGCCCTTTGACATCCATTCATACTATAGCCGATGGGATTGCCGTAAAGTGTCCCGGTAAATTAACTTATAACTTGCTTAATAAATATCTGGATGATGTGGTAGTAGTTGATGATGAAGAGATAGCCAGTACTATTCTTTTACTTTTGGAAAGGGCAAAAATGATAGTAGAGGGTGCCGGAGCGGTATCCCTGGCAGCAGTACTTTATAATAAATATCCCGTGTCCGGCAAAAAAACTGCCGTGATAATCAGTGGCGGTAACATTGACGTTAATTTCATTTCCCTCATAATTGAGAAAGGTCTTGTGAAAGCAGGCCGTCACATTCGTCTGGTTACTTCTTTGCCGGATATACCGGGCAGCCTGCAGGCTTTTTTGGAGATTGTGGCTCGGGAACGTGGTAATGTTATCTCAATTAACCATGACCGTACCCAGATTCATTTGCCTATTGACCGGGCTTGTATTGAGGCTGTAGTAGAGACCCAGGGGCGTGAACACGGGGAAAGGATAATAAAGGTGCTGAAAAACTCCGGATTTAATGTGGAAGCTGCTATGCTTAAGTTTGGCGCCTCGGATAAGCCATCCTAATAATACAAGATAAAGAGATAGTTTTGACAAATGTAGATACAATGTATCCACTAATAGTGGAGGTGAGAAGGAGATATTATCACCCTTGAGTTTGATCCCCAGGCCGGTCACGAACAGAAGGGAAAAAGACCGGCTCTGGTTGTCAGTAATAATACCTTTAACAACTTCACAAAGATAGCCATAGTTTGTCCTATTACGAGTAAGAATAGAGGTTTTCCTTTACATGTAACTCTTGATGAAAGAACAAAGACGAATGGTGTTATTATGTGTGACCAGGTCAAATCACTTGATATAAACGCCAGAAAGGTAATATATCAAGAAAAAGCTCCGGCAGATATTATGGAAGAGGTAGTAGATATACTCATAGGTTTTTTAGAGGCATCACCTATAAAATCAAAAGCGGAAAGGGAATGACATTATCAACTAGAATGTGAGTTTAAGCAGGGCAAATATAAAAGTATAACAAAAAAGCATTGAACCATCACGCCCTTGCGAGCGGTAGATTATGAGTTTTACAGTTCCAGTGGAAGTATCCGGAGCTGAGTGTAATTTATCGGAAGCTACAGATCAAAAAAACCCTGTAAAACTGGCCTTTCCTGCGCTTCGATCTCAAAAAAATCCGGCATTTCAAGACCTTTAAAAAACTCATTTTGGAGAAATTTATGGACGTCATCCTACCACTGACAAGTAATTTTGGAGATGATGACTGTAAAAAATGAAGAATATTATAAAAAGCTTTATGAGCCATATCCTGATGTAGTAAAGGACCGCCCTAACAAGGTGCGGTCTTTCTCTATTGTATAACGTTCGTCTAAAAGACTCATTATTTGCATGCGAAGGAATTCATTCGGCTATATTTCTGTGCTATCGCTACAATACTTTTCGTGCCAAGTCCGTGTTTTTTCTCCAACTGAAAGGATAGTATTTTCAGACGATATAAAGAAGATATCAAATAATACCGAAAACTGCATTTCAAAACAGAAAAACGACATTTCATGCAGGTGATTAAATGTCGAAATCTTTTTTTGTTTATAGTGGTGATACAACTGAACCCATGCCTTCTCAGGCACCATCTACCTCCGAAGCTTCCAAAGATCCGACGGTTATGGAAGAACATAGAAAACTAAAGGAATTGGAGGGAAAAAATGAAGTGCTTGTAGCGGTTTATAATGAGGTCGCAGCTTTGGCAGTTAAAAATGGCTGGGAAGCAGATGAAGCGACTGTAACAGAATTAAACACAGCTTGCGGTTTAGTCCTTTCCGTTTTTGCGGGGTGGGGTGTCTATTAATATTTCAGAAACAAAGAACAATGTGTTGATGGAGGATGAATATGTGAAAAAGATAATTGCTATTATTTTTGCAAAATGAAAAATAACGGGGATAAAAATTAAGAATGCCCGCCTGTTAATCCTCCACTTGAAAAGAATAGTTGATATAGGCCTGTTTTACTTCCTTGAAAGCATTTCTTGATATAGGTATAAGCAAGTCACTTGTCGTCGTAATGCCATCTTGTGATAGGTTCTTGATATAGTTTAAGTTGACGATATAGGAGCGATGAGGTTTGATGAAACGTATATCTTGTAATAAGATAGCTTCAATTTGAGATATCGTACTGGTGCTTTTTAATACAATCCCGCTTTTTAGATATAAATATATAGTTCTTCGGATTACCTCAACATAGAGCAGCTCGTGGAGGAAGACCTTGGACAAGCCGTTTTGCGTTTTTACAACGATATATTGTTGCAGGTCGCTGGAAATATCGAGGCAGGCTTTTTCTAAAATAGTAAAGAGCTTATCTTTTTGTATGGGCTTTATCAGATAGTTAAAAGCATCTACAGAGTATGAATCCACGGCAAATTCCGAGGATGAAGTCAAAAATATGATTTTGCCCACCTGATCCTTGTTTCTGATCTCGGCGGCTAGCTGGATACCATTTAGGATAGGCATAATGATGTCCAAAATAAAAACATCAAAATTTCTACCGTTTTCTAGCTGGCTCAGTAATTCTATACTGCTAGTAAAACTCTTAATTTCTATTTTATTTTCTGCAGAATTGCAGTCTGAAAATTCGTTCACAAGGCCAGTGATCAATAAGAGTTCTTGCTTGTTGTCATCACATATAGCAATTTTCATGCTGTCACCTCAATATTTTGTGCCACGCTCTACATTATACCAGAATTCGCCGCAAGAAATACCTATATCTTAGGGCTTCAAAATAACGATCGTGTTATTTCAAGTGGATTGAGACTTTCTGAGGCTGACAAGGTTAGTAATTGTAGAGACATTATGATAGCGGTTGGCTTCTATTAATCTACCATAGTCGTTAGTTAGAAAATATCAAAACTTACATTTCATGAAGCAAAAACGACATCTCATGCAGGCGATGAACATATGAGTCGCCTTTTCTTTTATAATAACGCTGAGCATGAAGTAGAGGCTGGCACCATAAATAAAGGGAGGATTTTAAATGAAAAAGAAGTTAGTTGTTTTAATTATTATGATGTTTGTTATGTCCGTGCTTATGGTAAGTACTTGCTTTGCCGCTGTCAAAGACTACGCAACACTACAGTGGGATGTTAATCTAACTAATATTAACTTAGAGGGCACTATAAAAATAACACTTACTGGAGTGGTGGGTGAACAAATTGACGATGATCATGTAAAGCTTGCAACGTTACCAGACGCTTATGGTTACACCTATCCATTTATAGGACATCCTGATTATTCCCCTAACAAACCGGGTGACAACGTTCCTATAACAGGATACAAGGTCCACTCATATCAGGGAGGAGAAATGGTCATTGTACCGAGAGAAAAAATTGCTCAAACTATAATTGAATTTGGAGAAAGTTTTGGTCCTGAAAAAAAATCTCAAATTAAGCTTATCCCTGTTGTTGAAGGTTCTAAAATGACTATAGAGTTAGGAGCTACTGGATACTTTCAACACCAACAGGATTGGACTCATGCATTCCCAGGAACGACCCCGTTGCTAACGGTAAGAGGAGGGAAATCGTATTTTTACCAAATGTGGGGCGGCGATAAGGCACAAACATATACATTTAAAAAGACGATAAATGATCATGGGACATTCCAAATATACCCATTCCCTGACGAGTTTCATGATCTAGGAAGCAATATTGCTTTTTATGTCGTAACGGAAGCAGAAGCGAAAGCCTTGATGGCAGACTCTGGATTAAGTAACGGTGTGCCATTCGCCCAAGGGCTTACAGCCACTCCCACCGCGTCCACGGTGCTGGTGAATGGCAAAAAGGTCTCTTTTGAAGCTTATAGCATTGCCGGGAACAATTACTTTAAACTCCGGGACCTTGCGAAAGTGGTATCGGGTACGAGCAAGCAGTTTGCAGTAGGATATGACAATGCGACAAACGCTATCACCCTTACCAGCCAAAAAGCGTACAATGCTGTGGGCGGCGAGCTTTCAAAAGGTGACGGCAAGGCAAAAACCGCTACGGCTACCAAATCAAAAATCTATGTAAACGGCAAAGAAACGTCATTTACAGCTTACAATATCGGCGGCAACAACTATTTCAAGTTGCGTGATATTGCAGAGGTGTTCGGTATCGGAGTTGGTTGGGATGGCGTAACAAATACAATTACGGTTGATACAGCAATTGCCTCTGTTGTACCTCCTAAATATGTTAGATTAGAAGCTGAAGATGGAGATATATATTTCGCTTACAAAGCTCCTATTAAACGTATTAGCGGCGGAGAAGCTGTAGAATTCGAATACGCTGATGGTTCGGTTACTTTTAAAAATAGTCCTTCTGCTACTTCTTTAACTTTTGGATATGCAAATATTAAAAATACAAGAAATGTAAATTTATATGTTAATGGGGAAAAAATTGATACGTTTAATTTTCCGAACACGCATGGATATAATGATTATCAAGAAATTACATTCAATGTTGAAATTCCAAAAGACGCAGAGGTTATGGTTCGTCTTGGTTCTGATGACCTAATTTACATAGATTATATTGATTTTGTAACTGAATAGAAAAACATTAAACTTATATCAAGGGAGATTATGATGAAAAAAATTATTACACTAACGATGACCATCGCACTATTATTGGTCATAGTTGTTAGCTTTGCTGGTTGTGGTGGAGAAGCCAGTACTACTGCCGAAGCTGTGAGTTTGGTTGATGTCACCACAGAGCAAGGCATTAGCCTTAAGCTTCCAAGCGATATGACAAAGCAAGACAATGGTGCCTATGCTAACATGGAAACAGGTGATACTGCAGCCTTTGGCGTTACAGAAATTGGTGGAGACCCACTTTCGAGCGCGACAGAGGAAAAGGTTTTAGCAATGTACCAAAGTAAATATGACGATGTTGTAGTAACAAGCTTTGAAAATGGCATAAAAATCAACGGTAAGGAAGCGGTTGTATCTCAGCAAAATTTAACAACTCCCGAAGGCGATGAGGTTACACTTACACTTGTTATGGTTACTGATGACACGAATAATTATCTTGTAAATTTTGTTTATGGAAAAGATAAAACAGATGGCGCACTTTATAAAAATCTACAAGCTTGTATCGACAGCATAACGATTGCTAGTACCCCTGATAGTACATCTGCAAGTACTTCAGCTGGCACCTCTGTAAAAGACGATTTTTCAGAATATCTCTATAATAATTTCGGTACAATTTTTGAACCTGAAGATAGAGCTATCCAGGAAATCTATACAGAGGCGGCCTTAACTGCAGATAGTAAGATTTTAGCAAAAGCATTATCAGAAACCCTTCCTGCAAAGAATAATGCCTTGCTTGAAAAAATGAAAGCTTACACGCCACAAACGACGGAAGTTCAAGAAGTGCATAATCTTTTTATTCAGGCTGTCGAATTAAGAAAAGATGCATATGCACAATTATTTGAAGTTTTGACGCAACCTGCTACTGAAGCTGAAGTAGATGCTGCCTTTGCTGTGTTAGATGAATCTGATGCCAAGATTGAAGAATTTTTAACAAAGGCTGAGTCCATGAAGAAAGACTTAGGTGTGTAGATACCCAGTAAGGAATTTACCCCCCTATCTCGTAGTTTAAAAAAACGAACAAGTGCATGGTCAATATTCTCTGACCATGCACTTGTTCGTTAAGGACGGGACAGGGTATTCTGCGACACTAGAATCCTTAAAGAATCCTTAAATGAAAATTAAGTTCATTACAGTATAATACTGGTCTGAAATAATCCATCTTGGGCAGTGAAGGAATACATGCCGCCGTATTTCTGGGCTACTGCAGCAATGCTTTTCGTTCCCAGACCATGATTTTCCTCAGTGTTTACAGGCATGCTGTCCACAAACACTACCTTTCCTCCATAGCTGTTGGTGATTTGGATGAAGGGCTTATTGCTTTTGGTCTTGCAGAGGATTTTTAAGGTTCTGTCTTTTGAGTTCGGAATGTTTTTACAGGCATTAATCGCATTTTCTAGGGCATTGGCAAAAACAACGCAAAGGTCCATGTCGGATATGGCGGTTTTCTCCGGGAGATTGATCTGGGTTTCGACTGTAATTCCTTCATTTTTGGCCTTGTCAATATAGGAAGATACGATCAAATTAACCGTATAATTGTTGCAATATTTTTCAACCATAACATCTTCAATGCAATTTTCAACCTCGGCAATATATCTTTGTGCAGCCACTTGGTTGTTGTCAGTTAGATAGGAATTGATCAGATTCAAATGATGGTGCATATCGTGGCGATAAATGATTGTTTTTTGTTGTGAGTCTTGCAAGGATTTCAAATGCACCTGTGCTGCTGTTACTTGTGTTTTCAATAAATCCTGTTCGTTTTTTAGGAGGAGATGTTCTCTGGTTTGTTTGAAAAATCGTAGAATCAGATAATAAGCTGAAGTAGTCAAAATAGAGAGTAACACAGCGTCCCTTACAACCCAATCACTAACTAGATTGTCCAAATCATATTTTGCAATAGAATAAACAAGCATATAGTATGTAAGCGGAATAATACAAAATCCTAACCAGCCTTTATCTGTGTTGTGCATCATATAAAGGAAAGAGGGACGTAAATATTTGTAAACAATAACACCGGTGGGTAGATACAGAATATAGCAAACAATGTTCACGATTTCCCTACTGGAGTCAAAAAATAATGAAATAAGGAGACCTACAATAGAAAACGATGTGCTGATAGCGACAAGTGTCAAAAGAATAAAAAATACCTTTATTGGTTTGAATTTTGAAACAAACAAAAACGCTATAAATGTCGGAAGGTGGACAAGCAGGGGATAAAGCTTCATAAAATATGCATACCCGAAATTGAGTAAAACAAGCATATCGAAAACTAGTACGACAGCTACGTAAAACCCCAACAGATAACGGTGCTTCTTGTATTTGATTTCGCAATCCAAGAGCATACACATCACGCTGATTGCGAAAATAAAGCTAAGAAGAGACCTTATATAATCCATCATAATATTTTATCCCCTATCAACCTTTTGGCCTCGGTGGCAAGTTCTATTATAACAGAACAGTCACAAAGAAATGGCTGAAATTACATTTCATGACGAAAAAACTACATCTCATGCAGAGGGTGAAATGCAGTAGCGACTTATAGTTTATAGTTACCTATATCAGGTGCACTGAAAATAAAACTATTGTGGAGGGAAAATAGCGTGAAAAAAAATATTTCTATTTTACTTATGCTTGTTTTATCAGTTTTTCTGCTTGCCGGATGCGGCGGCAACGGTCCAGACCTTACAGAGGTTACGAAAAAGTATAATCAGGCTGCGGATATTTTTAATGAGGCAGCAGAGCTTGTGAATGCAAATGGCTGGAACGATGACGCAGAATTTCTAAAAATACATAATGGGCTCGCCGACGAAATTGAAAAAATAAAAGCCCTCATTGAAGATCCAGAACAGGCAAAAAACATTGATGTCGATGTAATGAGTGCAGATCTTGATGGGTTAATTCAAGATTTACAGGCTTATAAAGAAGCGGTTGCTGTTCCCTTAGACAGTGCTCCAGACCTTACAGAGGTTACGAAAAAGTATAATCAGGCTGCGGATATTTTTAATGAGGCAGCAAAGCTCGTAGAGGCAAATGGCTGGAACGATGACGCAGAATTTCTAAAAATACATAATGGGCTTGCCGACGAAATTGAAAAAATAAAAGCCCTCATTGAAGATCCAGAACAGGCAAAAAACATTGATGCCGATGTAATGAGTGCAGATCTTGATGGGTTAATTCAAGATTTACAGGCTTATAAAGAAGCGGTTGCTGTTCCCTTAAAGTAACTAGAGTGAAATTGACAACCAAAGAAGCTATACAGCCAAAGTAATTTGAGGTATAGCTTCTTTATTTTCACACAAAATTGTCATTCAACAAGCATTACCGGCGGCACAGAATATTCCTTATTATAATTGGCTTTTGGATCAAGCAATTCCAACAATCATGAGGAATACACAAAAAGGTATAAAAGAGTGAAAGGAATGGTCATGAAAATGAAAAAAAGATACAAAGTAATTATTGCTTTGGTAATGCTAATGTTATTTGTGCTGCCAAGTGCAAATGTCTATGCAGCGATTGAGGGAGGAATGACAAAAGATATCACTACGCCCTTAATTACTACATCACCTACTGATATCGTTAGCTACCCAGCCGAGCGTAATTTTAGATTTGTGCCCGCAATTAGCGGTGAATATACCATCAAAACAACAGGTGTTGTGGATACAGTGGGTACTCTTTACGATGAAAGTGGCATGCAATTATGTGACAATGATGACTTTCTAGATCAAAATTTCAGTATGACATGGAATCTTACAGCTGGTCAAACTTATTACATAGGCATATATAATTGGGATATTGATGGACTTCAATCAACCCTCGTTATCACTGGAGGTGGATTGCTATCAACGCAGGTGAACTCCATCTCACGCCAAACTCCTGCCTCAGCAACAACCAATGCAACTGAAGTCACCTATAGGGTGATATTCAGTGAACCTGTTACCGGAGTAGATACCACTGACTTTGGACTAACAACATCAGGAACAGCTGGAACAATAGCAACGGTAACAGAAGTCAGCGGAACTACCTATGATGTATTAATTCAATCAATCACCGGCGACGGTACGATGCGACTGGATTTAAATAATAGCGGAACAGGAATAAAGAATACTGCAAATATGGATATAAGCGGAGGCTATACAGGCGGAGAAAGCTATACCTTTGACCATACTTCTCCAACCGCCACAATCGTAGCAGGAACAACTGCAGGTGGTGATGCGCTGGTCAGTGCAGCAGAGAAAGCAGCAGGGTTTAATGTAGTAGCCATAAGCAGTGAAGCAACAGGCACATTATATGTAGTACCATCAGGAACAGGAAACACAATAGGTGCAATCACCGGTGCCGCGATAGGAAGTGCGGCCTCAGCGGGCGCAGCTACCAATACGACAATAGCAATATTGCCCAATAATATAGGCGTCACAAATGGAACAGAATATAAAGTATATGCCGTGGATGTAGCAGGGAATATCTCTGCAATATCAGGTGTGGCATTTACAGCGGCCTTAGCGGCTGAGGAGTTTTCGATTGGGGAGGGAATTAATAATAAGGATATTTATGCCAATGGCAACACGATTATCATTGACAAGGTCAGCGATGCATTTCCCTTATTATCCAATATCTATTTAGATAATGGTGTTATTGGTATGTACGAACCTGGAACAGATACAATTGTTGATCTCAGTTTACTTGGGCTGAGCGCGCCGAGCGCATCTAACGGTGGCTACGACCTCTCGACTTACAATATTTACGGTGGAAAAGGAACCGTAGCTGCGTTGGTAGGTAACACCCAAATTACTATGCTCGGTGGTAAAGTTCAAAATCTAATGGGCGGTGGGAAATTTTACCCGGTTACCGGCGATACGTATGTCACCATGAGGGGCGGTCAGGCCACTAAAGTCTACGGAGGCTCTAGTTATACCAATGTTATAGGTAATACGAATGTTACTATCAGCGGCGGTACGGTCGACACGGAAGTCCACGGAGGCTCTGAAGATGGCGATGTTACAGGTAACACAAATGTAACTATTGGCGGCGGTACGTTAAAATACGTTTATGGCGGCACTGACAGTGCTAACGATCCCGCTACTACCCAAAGTACGAATATTATCATTAGCGGCGGCACATTCACCTCCGTTTATGGCGGCGGGAAGTATAGTGGTGGTACCAATGTTAATGGTAATACGAATATTACCATTAACGGCGGCACGTTCAGTGGTATTATCCATGGAGGCACATGGGTTGGAGATATTGCCGGCAGTACGAATGTTAACATTAACGGCGGCACGTTCGCGAATACAATTTACGGCGGTAGTAGGTCCAACGATATTACTGGCGGTACGAATGTTAACATCAGCGGGGGCACACTCATAGGAGTCAATGGTGGATGTAGCATAGGTGGTACTATTACCGGCTCAAGAAATATCCGAATCAGTGGCGGCAGTATTACTGACACAGTGACAGGTAATACTGCTGGGAAGTTGACCAAAGCTGACGGCACAACGCCCGTCTACAAAACCACGCTCACGCTACCAGGTATCAGTGCCGTAACAGATGTAAGTGGCGGCAGTTTGACCCTGGGAGGATCGGCAGCTTCTGGCTATGGCTTGACAGGCGTCAAGACCACGGACGTTGGTTTGCTGACCTTCTACCTTCCCACCGGCGCTGCGACAGCAGCATACGCCCCGAATAGTTATGCTGTAACTGTGGTGAACAATGACAGTAATGCCTTTGCAACAGCAAGCAGCAACGCAGATCTGACAACTGTAGCAGCGCTAACGGATGCAACTCCGGGAGCACAAAGTGGCGCGGATGCAGGAAATGCCATAGCTTGGGAGTTGGACGTGGCCAATGCCAAATCCACATTAGCCCTGGGAGATATTGCAGTGGCGGCAAATGCAACCTTCAAGCTGTACTCTAATGCGGCTTTCACCACAGAAATCACAGGTGCAGATACCCTTCCTCTAGCAGTAGGTAACACTGTAGCCTATATCAAGGTTACGGCACAGGATACGACAACGGTGAAGTATTATACCGTAACCATAACCCGAGCGGCAGATACAACAGCACCGTTGGTTACCTCTGTGAGCGTTCCCTCCAACGCAACGTACACTGCTGGGCAGAACTTGGATTTCACCGTCAATTTTAGTGAAAATGTCACTGTCAGTGGAACTCCCCGTCTGATTATTGATATAGGCGGCTCTAGTGTCAATGCCGCTTATATTAGCGGAAGCGGTACTTCGGCCTTAGTTTTCCGCTATACCATAGTGAATGAGAACGATTCTGACGGTATTGCAGTCAATTCACCTCTGGATGCTAATGGTAGTACAATAAAGGATGTAGCCTTGAACGATCTCACAAATTGGGCACTGGTAGGAGTGGGTAGCACAACCAACGTGCTTGTCGATGCAAGACCACCGATACTGAGTGCGACAAGCTCAAGCGGCGAGACAGCAACAAGTGCTGGCATAAACTTTACTTCAGATGAAGCGGGGACCTATTATTATCTGGTATATGCCGCGACTGATGCAGTACCTTCTTCAGCAACAGTAAGAGCACAAGGTGCCGCTGTGAAAAAAGGAACAGCGGCAGCATTGGCAGCAGCCAATAGCGTGAGTATAAACGGATTAACGGCATCAACAGCCTATAAAGCATACGTAATTGTAGAAGATGTAGTACTAAACAAATCCGAAGTATCAACGATCGCATTTACAACAGCGGTAGCGCCAGTCCAAGCAACGCCGACCTTTAGCCCAGGAGCGGGAGAAATAGCCTATGGAAGCACAGTAACCATCAGCTCAGCGGGAGCCGATGCCATCTACTACACAACAGACGGAACCGATCCAACAACAGCATCAACCAACCAAGCAGCGACCCCATTGGTGATCAATTCAGCAGTGACAGTAAAAGCCATAGCCGTAAAAGCAGGCATGACCAACAGTGCAATAGGAAGCGCAGCCTATACCCAGGCAGTGGCCACAGCACCTAGTGCCATCGCTTTAGCTGGAGGCGGTGCAAATCCTGTGGGCGGTGTAACAAACGTAGTCATCCCGGCAGCAGGAGCAACAGACACCACAGGAGCAATAACCGGTTGGGTAACCGGGACAAACGATAAGATTAAACTCACTGTAACAGATGCAGGTGGTACATCAGCCATAACCGTCAATGGAGCTGCATACACAAGCGGAGCAGACTACACCATTGCCTCAGTCGGTGACCTAACAATCGTAGTAACAACAACAGAGGCAGGTAAAGTAACAGGAGTAAGAACCTTCACAGTAAGCGTAGCGGCAGCGCCAGTCCAAGCAACGCCGACCTTTAGCCCAGGAGCGGGAGCAATAGCCTATGGAAGCACGGTAACAATCAGCTCAGCAGGAGCCGATGCCATCTACTACACAACAGACGGAACCGATCCAACAACAGCATCAACCAACCAAGCAACGACCCCACTGGTGATCAATGCGCCAGTGATAGTAAAAGCCATAGCCGTAAAAGCAGGCATGACCAACAGTGCAATAGGAAGCGCAGCCTATACCCAAGCAGCATCCGCAAACCTAACCGGATTAGTGCTAAGCGGAACACCGGGTAACTATACATTTGCCGGAGGAACCTACACCTACGATGGAGTAACGGTAGCAAATGGCGTAGCC
The DNA here is from genome assembly GCA_018432615.1 of Clostridia bacterium. Taxonomy (GTDB): domain Bacteria; phylum Bacillota; class Peptococcia; order DRI-13; family SM3-B62; genus SM3-B62. The sequence continues at coordinate 34,380 of JAHDSQ010000015.1, read as the reverse complement.
AGCATCACGGTAACACCTACAGGTGCAGGAACAATCACAGTAGATGGAACACCAGTAGCAACAACAGTGGCTTCTGGTGCAATCCCACTAGACGCAGGAGTTGAGAAGACGATAACTGTAGTTGCCACAGAAACAGGCAAAACAGCCAAGACTTATACGATTAAAGTAACAAGAGCAGTTCCACCAACTACCTATACCATGACAGTTATCACCGATCAGACACTGACAGCAGTAACGGCGGGGTATGGAGCAGGTACGCAGGAGACAAAAACACTGACCATCACCAGAACAGGAACAGGTGACCTTGCGAGCGTAGCCACAGCCTTAAGCGGGGCAAACGCAGGAAGCTTTACCATAACCCAACCTGCTGTAACAACATTAAATAACGGAACACCAAATACAACCTTTACCGTAAAAGCAAATGATGGACTGGCAGTGGGTACATATACGGCAACCGTAACCGTATCAGCAACTAACATGACGAATGTGACCTTCACAGTAACCCAGGTGGTCAATTCCTCCTCTGGCGGAGGTGATTCCGGAGAAGGCAGTTCAGGCGGAGGAGGTAATCAACTTCCAGCCCTGATTGCACCAATACTCACCGATATTATGACTCAGGATGAGCAGAAGCTGGAAATCAGCCTGCAAAAAACCGGGGAAGCGAAGATAGATCTGGTTTCTACTGGAACCGGACAGGCTAATATCACCGGCAATGTACTCAATCAGTTGTCCGAGTTGAGTAAGCCGCTGACCGTCACCGGGCAGGGGGTCAGCTTGCAGTTTGACCCAGACTCTTTGCAGACCACCCAAGTCGTGGGACAGAGTAATACCACCGTGCAAATCGGCGCAGCGGCTGTAACGAGCCAGGAACAACTGGACATCCTAGCGGCTGCTCCTTTGGGTGAAAGCACAGGTATCTTTCAGGTGGGCGGACAGGTCTTCAACTTCACGGCCCAAGTAAGTACTACAACAGGCGGTGCTACAAATACGGAAAACGTTTCAACCTTTAGCCAGCCTGTGGCCGTGACTATAGACCTTTCCGGCTTGGTCCTGACGGACGAGCAGATCAGCGGTCTTTCCGGAGCCCGTCTGGAGAAGGATGCTGACGGCAATGTAGTTCCCGTCTTTCTGGGTGGCAGCTATGATCCGGTTACCAAAACTATCACCTTCTACACCGATCGGTTCAGCATTTATACGGTATTGCAAAAGAACGGCCTGGTAGTGTTGAATCTGACCATAGGCAATACCATAACCAAATTGAATGGTCAGGACAAAGCTATTGATGTGCCGCCTACCCTCATTAATAACCGCACCTTCGTGCCGCTACGCTTCATCGGCGAGGCACTGGGCGCCACCTTTGACTGGAACGACAAGACCAAGACCGTAACCTTCCAAAGTGGTTCCCAAAGATTAGCCCTAACCGTAGGTTCGACTATCCCGGGCATGGATACACAACCTACCATCGTTAGTGGGCGGACAATGGTGCCTCTGCGCTACATCTCGGAAACCTTTGGCGCTCAGGTAATGTGGTTCCCAGCTAGTAGATCGGTTAGTGTAGTGAAATAGAAACATCATAAAGAAAAAAGGTTCCAGGTAAAAGACCTGGAGCCTTTTTTCCTCAAAATTGATTTTTGGCAGTACGGAGGCAGTAGCTATGATGGATTTGATAGAATTTTTTGTTACCATTGGCTATAGTATCGTCTTGATGTACATTCTTTTGGACCTGGAGGTAAAGCGCAAAAAGGGGATTTACATGATGGGTCTATTTATGACCATCTTACTTGTCTGTGGTGGGTTTGTTTGGTTTAGCTTGGGTTATCAGAGCTTTATGATTTTCTACCCTGTTTTTGTACAGGTGCCGCTATTCATATTATTCTGGTTCATATCGAAATATAAAGGAATAAAGCTCCTTTTTGTTCTTTTGACAGTCATCGTTTTAGCTTCGCCTCCCATGTTGCTAGGGCAGATTGTTTCAGCAACCTTTGGCTACAATGACGTGATATTAAATGTTGTTTGCATAGTTATGTATCTACCCATGACGTTTATAGTGTACAAGTATTTTCGTCCCTTATTTATTTATATGTTACGTAATACAAAAAAAGGTTGGGCAACATTTTGCTTGATACCACTTTCCTACAATGCATTTACTTATACACTTGGAAGGTATGACGTGGAACTGGTGAGAGAAGAACCCATATTATGGCTTGATACGATGGTTGCTATTTTGATTATTGCAGCCTATGTGTTAATTTTACGTTTTTTTAAACAAACCAGAGAACAGCTTATTATGCAAAATGAACAGAATATCTTAGCAATGCAGGTGTCTGTCTTACAGGCTCGCTATGAAACGATGAAAGAAGCAGAGGAAAATACAATTATCTATCGCCATGACATGCGTCACCATTTGAACCTGCTAAATGGTTATTTGGCTGAGAACAAATTTGCAGAAATAAAAAAATATATTACGGAAATCGAAACAGATCCTGAGGACACAGTGACAATAAAATTTTGTGAAAACACAACAGTAAACTTGATCTTATCCTCCTACATCAATATGGCTAAGAATGAAAATATTCTGGTAGAGTCGCAGGCTTATATTCCTCAAGACTGTGCAATTTCAGATATGGATTTGTGCGTTATTCTAGCTAATACTATAGAAAACGCCATATATGCCTGTATGAAGATAGAAGATATCAATGCCAGAAAGATCAATATTAGCTGCAAGTCTAAAAATGATAAGCTGTTTATTCAAGTTACGAACAATTTCTACGGTGAGGTCATATTCGCAGAAGATATGCCCATAAGTGCTCAAGAAAACCACGGTTTTGGCACAAAAAGCATAGCAGCTACCGTGCGAAAATATAGCGGTCTATATTCCTTTTCTGCTGAAGATGGAGTCTTTAAGGTGAGAGTTATTTTATAAGATGCATTTCATGATATAAAAACGACATCTCATGCAACTACGCTTCGAACCGATTTTTTAGTGAATCAGTGACTTTGGTTGTTGTTACAACGGAAATATGCATTAGCCTTAAGCTTCCAAGCGATATGACAAAGCAAAATGAAATTAGCTATATTAACAGCGAAACAGGTGATAGTCTATCGTTTGGGGCATCAGGATTTACACAACCACTTACTGAGAGTAAAGGGGAAAATGTTTTAATTTTATACGCAAGTTGTTTTGAAGATGTTGCCGTTTTTAGCTTTGAAAAAGGGATTAACATTAACGGTAAAGAAGCCCTTGTATCCAAGGTGACAGCGATGATACCGATGGCTCACAGGTGTAATGCAGGTTAAAGAGCACAGCTTCGTTTTTTGCCTGAAATAGGGACTTGAACCACCACGCCCTTGCGAACGGTAGATTTTGGGTCTGTTGAGCATAAAAAGCCAACGTAATTCAATGAATATACGTTGGCTTTTGCAATTATGGCAGTAAGATTGCAGTAATTTTGCTTTGCTCAAAATAGCATTAGTGACATTTATTTCATGGTATTTTTCAGAAGGCGGGAGTAATTTCTAGCGCCGTGTAATATACGATAGATTAAGACCTTGTTATCTATAAAACGGTAAAAAGCTATATAAGGATCAATGACGGTCGTTCTAAAATTGTATTTTCTAAGAGAACGTTCCAGAAGTGGTGCGCCAGATTGAGGATAACTTTCAAGTCGCTGCAAAGATTGCATAATACTTTCAAGCATTCTATCAGCGGCCTGGGGATTTTCAGCCATTATATAGTCGAATATTTCGTCTAAGTCTGAATCAGCGGCCGGCAACAAGTCAACATTATATATTCCCATTAATCCTCTCTTTCAGCCGCTTATGAGTTTCATTAAGTGAAATTGTTGGCTCACCGGAAAGACGTTGTTGTTCAGCAAACATTAGCTTTTCGCGTAGGTCAAGCATGGCTTCACGACGTTCAAATGCTTCAATACTCATAACGACAAGGTCACCCTCGCCATTTCGCGTAATATATACCGGTTCGGCTTTTTCATGGGCGAGTTTTGCAATGGAATTATAATCATTTCGTAATGTGGTTGAAGATTTAATAAGCATATTAATATCCTCCAATGTAATTATTCTACCATTATTCTACTATAAATATAGGAGAATATAAACAGGCAAAATAAATATACTTATAGTCTCTTTTCTTTGCCGTAGCGGATATCCATAACGTCCTGTATTATTTCATTCTCTGAAAGCTGGGAGATATCCAATTTGTTTTATGTTTGTTTATCAGGTATAAACTCTATAAAACCTCATCCCCCCAACCCCCAAAAAACAAAAAAAGGCTCTTTAGGTCTTTATCTTTCTGGTGCCGCGGAAGGGACACATATACTATGCACTGACGGAGGGGAAGAGGTAACAATTAGAATATGCAGGTAATAGACAAAGAGTTAACCTTTATAGGGGCTTCCTTCCAAATGACGTATTATGAAAAAATAGCCAGTAAATAAAATATTAACGCGATTGGCAACCTCACAAGGCCTATCTTGATCCAAGATGTACCTCCTGATATTGAAGATACTCTTTATCTTCCTTTAGAATTGAATACTATAAATGCCGCTTTAAGTCCCCATCCAATAGGTATAATAACTATCATTGCCCAACTAGCCCATGTTTTTTCGTTTCCTATAAAACTAACGAGCGTAGCAATGTAAAATGAAATAATTATAGCGGATAAAGAGATAAACCACCAAGGTCTGCGGTTTTCCCCATAAGCAGCTCGTTCAATCTTCTGCCATTTGCCCCCCATTACAAACATGGCAATACTTGTAAATAGAGCAGTAGTAGCAATAGTAAATCCGAAAAGTTTCACAATAAACATTATTACACTCCCTGCTTTAATAATGTTTGTAGCTTTATTTTACTATATTTAATTTGCTGGCATGCAAAATATGTAGCTACTTTTGAAAAAGTAATTTGTTTCTGCGAGAGTTCAAGTAGGAATTACATATTAAGGCAAAAAAATAAAGCCTTGTCTGCCAAGGCTTTTGAACTTTCTTGGTGCCGCGGAAGGGACTTGAACCCCCACGCCCTTGCGAGCGGTAGATTTTGAGTCTACTGCGTCTGCCAATTCCGCCACCGCGGCTCATTTAAGAACGCAAAAATAATTCTACCAAAGAAGTCCCGAGATGTCAATACACTAACGGGTTGTGGCAGGGCAATCGCATAAAACCTCATTTGAAAAAGTAAATTCTACCCCTTAAGGTACCTAATGTGGAAATAACTTTTTCAATAATCTCTAACTGGATAACTGTATAAATTGTGATGGCGTTACGATATTTGGTTTCTTTACAGAGCTTTCAAGAAAATCCTTATCCCCTGTCACAAGTATTTCAACGCCTGCTTTCAAAGCCGAGCGGAGGATTGGCCGGTCATTAACATCCCTTATGTACGGCTCGTCCTCGCTTGGAGCATCCTCAGCTGTGAGCGTCACCAAGTCGTAATGGGCAATCGAAAGAAAGCGTTCCATCGCCTGAATCTTGGTCGGAAATTTGCGGTTGAAAATCCGGCGCATTTCGTCAATGACCTGACCGCAAAGCACCAAAACATATGGCGGCTCCGAAGCTTTGCGGAACGCCTGAAAGGTTGTGCTACCTGGATTATAAACAGCGGAAATCAGCACATTCGTATCAAGCATTACTTTTATCGTTTGCTGTGCGCTCATAGACCTTCAATCTTTGCCCTTACCTCGCGCACTAAGCTCATAATATCTTCCTCGCTATTAATCCCTGCCTTTTCAAATTCACCGCTCATTTCCTTTTGCAGGGTGCGCATAGCATAGAGATTTGCGTTCATTACTATAGCATAATCGCCTTCGCAGATGAAAGTTACTCTGTCTCCTTCGGAGATTTTTAAAAGATTTCGGATTTCCTTTGGTATCGTAACCTGTCCTTTGGACATTATTTTGGCGTTATCAATCATGGGAACGTTCATGATAGTTCGCTCCTTTCAAGTGGGATATTTCCTACTATTCCTACTTTGTATTATATGCTAAAGCAAGATAAATTACAACAGTTATAGAAAAATATGTGTTTATCTTGTGGTATCATCATTTAACAATCTTCTTATTCAATGCTTCTATAAGTTCCTTGCAGTTTTCATCTACGTTTATTTCGATTTGCATTTTCTTACCTCCTCCGCACAATTAGAGTATAAGGAATATGGCTAAGGAGTTTCACATGTTTTCAATAGATGGTCTTGTTTCATAGTTAAGTGGTATATCTAGCGCTTTGCCCTTTTCATCAAAATAGAGGTTCAAGGTAATGGTGTGTTTGTCGGCGAATAATATAATCATTGCTTTTCTCTGTGATTATTTGTTAGAATTATCATCAAACTGAAAATATTAAGGAGCAATTTATGCAAATCAACCGTTATCTGCTTTTAGCCTTTGCGGCTGCTTTTTGGTCGCTAAACTTTATTATAGGCAAACTCTTGGCGGGAGCGGTTCCGCCGATAGCGATAAACTTTTTGCGTTGGCTTATAGCTGTTTTAGTGTTCCTTCCACAGACTTGGCCTGATATCAAGGGGAATCTGCCTTCCTATCTTTCCAGGGGGAGGATACACCTTTTGTTATTGCTTGTTTTAACAGGATACTGCGTCAATGGCATAGCTACCTATCTTGCCGTTAATTATACGACGGCGATTAACGCTTCCCTTATTCAAACCTTCAGTCCGATTATCTTTACGTTACTGGCCTTTCTTCTTTATCGGGAAAGGATTGACAACATACAGATTGTAGGTATCCTAGCTTCTATGACGGGGGTATTCTGGATTATCTTTAGAGGCGAATGGATTCGTTTGTTACAGTTGAACGTCAATCCCGGTGACATTATTATGCTATTGGCTGTAATCAGTTGGGCCTTGTATTCCTTGATTTACAGAAAAAATGCAGCAACATTCAGCCCGAAACCCCTTTTTACGATGCTTCTTCTCGGTGGTCTATTGATGAATTTTACTCTCTTTTTCATCGACAGTGTGATAAATGGACTAGGATGGGTGCAAGATCTTAATTCCTCTCATATTTTAGGGTTATTAGCTTTAAATATTTTTCCGACTTTACTTTCGTTCGTATGTTGGAATGCGGCTATTGTAAAAGTAAGTGCGGGGGAGGCTGCAGTGTTTCTGAATTTGATTCCTGTCTTTGTGACGATTATTTCTGTATTCTTTCTTGAAGAGGCACTTCTTCTCTCGTCTCTGGTCGGTGGTGGTTTTGTCATAATCGGGGTTCTGTTGGTAACAAACAGTAATCAAATCAGCTTGCACTTCCCCTCCACGCGGTAAAGGTTTAAATACAGGTGTGCTTCAGTTGCTCAAGGCTTGCTTGAGTAACTGTAATCTCAAGAAACCTAAATAGTATAAAGAAAAGGGGCTTATTGAAACACTGGTTTCAGTAAGCCCCTCTTTATCAACAGGTGACGGCGGCTGTTGTTTGTTGTAGTTAGCGGTATTTATCAGATGCTTTATTTACTCATAGTCTTTTTCGTTTTGCTTCTCGTTTTTCTCTTTTTGGTAACTTTTTGTTTTGTAAGCGTTCTTTTCTTCATCAAATCCTAATTCGTTTATTTTGTCACGGGTGCCAAACTCGGTAGCTGTTTCTTGATTTAATTTGTCAAGGTAGTTTTTATTCCCCGGTTTATAGGTCTGGTTACCCTTTGTTTTATCCTTCATAAGAACCTCCTAAAATAATTTGTTGTACTGGAGCAATTTTTGCACCGCCGTCAAATAGGATGCAGTTTTATCCCTCCTTTCTCTTTCTGTGGGTATTTTCCCCAAAAATAAAAACACTATCCGATAAAATATTCATGTGTTAAAATTGTTTTGTGACATAACCAGTGTACAGGAACTTTTCTACGTTAATAACGTCTATAAATATTGATTTGTGAAGGGGGGCAGTTGACCGTGCATAGGGAAGAAGAGTTGGTGAGAAAAAGCAAAAACGGTGATATCGATGCTTTTGAAGAATTGGTTTGCCGTTATGAGCGTAGGGTATATACAGTGGCTTATCGGATGATGGGAAACCACGAGGACGCCAGTGACTTAGCTCAAGAGGCTTTTCTCAGAGCTTTTCAGGGGATAGAAAAATTTCGCGGCGAGGCTTCTTTTCTAACCTGGGTCTGTAGGATTGTCACCAACGTCTGCCGTGATGAGTTGAGGAAAAAACACCATGTGTTCATTGAATCATACGACGAGAGAATAGATTTAGATGAGGGTGAGGTTACTAAGCAGTATCCGACTTCTGACCCGGGTCCGGCAGAAGTCTATGAAAAGAAAGAATTACAGGATTATGTTCAGGCAGCTATCAGTACTCTTTCGCCGGAATTTCGAATAGCCTTGGTTATGCGGGACATTCAAGGATTCTCTTATCAAGAAATTGCAAAAGAATTGGAATGTTCCTTGGGAACGGTGAAATCAAGGATCAACAGAGCCAGGAACTATCTTAAAGAAAAGCTCATAAGTGAACAGGAACAAAAAGCAAACAGTCAACGTCTATTTGTGTAGGAAGGGGGGGAAGAGTATGAACTGCAGACAAGTTAAAGAAAATTTATCCGCGTATCTGGACGGGATGTTAGATGAAAACGAACAGGCGGAAGTAAAGAATCATCTTGAGGGCTGTTCGGAATGCTTGAAAGAATATGAGGAATTAAAAAAGACGGTAGCTGTGCTGTCTTCTTTAGAAGAGCTTATTCCACCGGCGGATTTCCGTCGTAAATTGCGGGCAAAGCTGGAGAAGGGATCGGTTAAAAAGCGTAATAATATCTTACATTCATTAGCAGGACGACTAAAGAGCGTACCTCGTTCGACCTTAATACCGGTAGCGGCGGCCTTTGTTATTTTACTTGTAGTTATTCCCCTGATTATCCCGCCAATAGGCGGTGGAATGGGTTTATCTAATATGGTGGCTCGTGATATGGACACCGCTAAGTCGGAGGAAATAATGTATCAAAGCAGTACCGGTGCGGCCCCATCTGCACCTGCGGCTGACAGAGGTTTTGCAGAAGATGGTGAGAATCACATTTTGGGGCGAAAAGAGAGTATTGCCGAAGTAAGAACTGAAGAAAGTGAAGTACAGTTCGAAGAATATGACAGGAAAATCATCAAAAATGCCGATGTTACTTTGGACGTCGAAGATTATAAATATACAGTAGCGGAGATTAAGAATAAAGTAATGCTCATGAACGGCTATATTGTTAATGAGAACACCAGTGTGGTTGGCCCTGAAGATGTTCTGAGAGGAAACTTACAGGTCAGAGTACCCCAAACGTATTTTGAGAAGATGCTTGAGGAAATGGACGTCTTGGGTAAGGTGAAAAACAGGAATATTTACTCGCAGGACGTTACCGAAGAATACGTTGATATTGACAGCCGTTTAAAGGCTCTTCAGACAAAAGAGGAACGTCTCTTGGCAATACTGTCGAAATCAGGGCAGCTTAGCGATATTCTTGCCGTGGAAAACGAATTGGCCAATACCCGGGCACAATTAGAATCCCTGACGGGAAGACTGCGGTATTTGGACAACAGGACGGAGTTTTCTACTATTGGTATAAGCATACAGCAGGTTCAATCTTCCACAACAAAAATAACTGCTACCGGACTCAGCGGAGTAATGGTAAGGACAAAAGAGGCATTTATCCGAGCAATCAACAATATTCTGCTGCTTGTCGGCAAACTTGTGGTATTTATCGGAGCGGCACTTCCTTATCTGGTAATAATCGTGCTTTTGGGAGGCTGTGGTATTTGGTTTTTGAAAAAGAGAAAAAAGGAATAAAAGCTTGCTCTTGAGGCATATTAAACAGGGAGCAGATAATTATTAAAGAAAAGGTGTGCAGGAAATCCATCCCGCACACCGAATTTTTATTATGCGGCCCTATTTTTGTGCTGTCAGGGGCAAATCCAGGGGTTTTCCGGAAACAATAATACCAAATAACAAATATATGGTTATCGGGGGGAGATATTTGACTGATAAATTTATTTTGATAGATGGTAATAGTTTGGCAAACAGGGCTTTTTATGCAATACCCATGCTTTCAAACTCCCAAGGTTTGATTACCAATGCTGTGTACGGTTTCTGCAACATGCTCAAGAAAATTCTTGAGGAGGAAAAACCGCGCTATTTGGCAGTTGCTTTTGATAAGGGCAGAATAGTCTTTCGACACAAGGAATATGAGAACTATAAGGCAACGAGAAAAGGTACGCCGGAGGAATTGAAGGAGCAATTTCCGGTGCTGAAGGATTTGCTACGGGTGATGAACGTTGCCTCTTATGAACTGGAAGACTATGAGGCAGACGATTTGATCGGGACCCTCGTGAAATGGGGAGAAGATAAGGGTATGAAGGTTGCCGTAGTGACAGGCGATAAGGATGCCCTGCAGTTGGTTTCGGAAAAGACGAGGGTACTTTTAACCAAAAAGGGTATTACCGAATTGGAATGCTACGATGAGAAGAAGCTGTACGAGAAGTATGAGCTTGAACCGCGGCAGATCATTGAATTAAAGGGGCTGATGGGTGATGCTTCGGATAACATACCCGGTATTCCCGGGGTGGGAGAAAAAACAGCCCTAAAACTTCTTAAGGAACATGATAATATAGAAAACGTATTGGCAAACAAGGGTGCCTATAGCGGGAAGAAGCTGGGTGCTTTATTAGAGGAATACGGAGAACAGGCTTTGTTGAGCAGAAGGCTGGCTACCATCGAATGCCGGGTGCCCATGCAAATTGATATTGATGAATTACGGGTGAGGGAGCCGGATTATCCGGCTTTAATCGAGAAGTTAAAGGAACTGGAATTTAACAGTCTTCTGCAGGATGCTATGGCAAAGGCTGGAGGCGACCGTGCAGAAGATGAAGCAGGGGGCAGCCGACAGCCGACCGGCAGGCTTATAAATAGTGGGGAAGAGCTGAGGGAAGCTTTAACGGGAAAAATCACCGGACTGTCTGTCTATTTGCGAATAGAGAACAGGAGAACAGAGGACAGGCAAAAAAAAGGGCATAAAGGTATAATCATAACAGGTATGGCTGTGAAACCGGAGACGGACGGACAGATGGGCTCTGAAGGGCTTTGCCTTGCTTGGCAAGACAAGGATGGTTTAAAGGAATATCTTACTGTGCTTAAGCCTTTTTTGGAAGAAAAGGAGATCAAAAAGACCTTGTATGACGGCAAGACAGCGATAATGGCTTTTGCCGGGTATGGAGTGAGGATACAGGGGATCCGACATGATGTGATGTTGATGTCGTATCTTCTACATCCCGAGCGGGGTCAAGGAGATCAGGGGGTTGACAAAAAGGACCATAGTAATGGGGCTGCATATGTAGCACTTGAAATGCTGGAAGAGACGGGGAAACGTCTGGAAGAAAACCTAAAGGAACACGGATTGCTTAGCCTTTACAGTGAGGTAGAATTACCTTTGAGTTGCGTGCTGGCCGAGATGGAGATGACCGGGGTCTGTCTTGATTGTTCAATACTGGAGCAGATTGGAACGGAGTTGGATGCACGTGTTGATAAACTGACGACCGAGATTTATCGGTTAGCAGGTGAAGAATTTAATATTAATTCTCCCAAACAGCTGGGAGTAATCCTCTTTGAGAAGCTTGGGCTGCCAAAAGGGAAAAAGACCAAAACAGGTTATTCCACAAACGCTGCCGTGTTGGAGTCATTAGCTTATGAACACGAAATCGTGGATAACATCCTATTGTATAGGCAGTTAGTAAAGCTTAAGACCACATATATTGATGGGTTAAGGAACATTGTTAACCCTTATGACAAACGAGTATATACCTCTTTTAACCAAGCCGTTACAGCCACGGGGCGCTTATCCAGTACGGAACCTAACCTGCAGAATATCCCGATTAGGATGGAAGAGGGCAGGCGTATCCGCAAAGCCTTTATTTCCTCTCCCGGTAATCTGCTGTTATCAGCCGATTATTCACAAATCGAGTTGAGGGTGCTGGCCCATGTGGCACAGGATGAGGTTTTGATTGAGGCCTTTATGAATAATCAGGACATCCATAAACGCACGGCGGCGGAGGTCTTCGGCGTACCGATGGATTCCGTAGGTAAGGATATGCGCAGGGCTGCCAAAGCTGTGAATTTTGGTATTGTCTATGGGTTAAGTGATTTCGGTTTAAGCCGTGATTTGGGGATATCACGCCAGGAGGCGAAGGAGTACATCGACAACTATTTTCGGCGTTATCCCGGGGTCAAAAGATACATGGAGGAAACTATTGCTACAGCCAGAGAAAAGGGGTATGTTACGACCATCTTGAATCGGCGCCGTTATTTTCCTGATATAGCGAGCAAAAACTTTCATTTGCGCAGTTTTGCCGAAAGGTCGGCGATAAATACCCCGATACAGGGCAGCGCAGCTGATATTATTAAGCTTGCTATGCTGAGGATGCACGGATATTTACAGGAGAACAGTGATATAGGGTCGATGATCCTGCAGGTCCATGACGAACTTATTTTTGATGTGCCTGCCGCTTTAGTGGACCAATTGGCCGTGAATGTAGAAGAAATAATGAGCAATGCTTATCCGTTGGACGTGCCGCTTAAAGTGGATTTACAAAAAGGACCAAACTGGTATGAGCTGGCACCAATATAGAGGGGATGAAAAAATATGCCTGAATTACCGGAAGTGGAAACTGTAAAAAGGTCTTTAGAGCCTTTAGTTAAAGGCAGAATAATAGAAAAAACAGATGTTTTTTATTCCGGTATCATTAAAAAGCCCGGTGCGGAAGAATTTATTCAATATCTTCAAGGCAAGGAAATACAAGGAATAAAGAGAAGAGGGAAATATTTGCTTTTCTCTTTGGGCCAAGGCGGCTTACTGGTTATTCATTTGAGAATGACCGGTCAGTTGGTTTTTAGCCGTAAGGGAGAAGAGCTTATTAAGCATACCCATTTGGTTCTTCATCTTTCCGGCGGGGATGAGCTGAGGTTTATCGATATTCGGAAGTTTGGTCTTGTTTACCTTATTCCGACCGGTAAGTGGGAGGAAGCTGGGGGTTTATCAACTCTGGGTCCGGAACCTTTGGAGGCGGAATTTTCGTTATCCGCTTTTCAAAAAGCCCTGCAACAGAAAAAAGTTGGAGTGAAGGCTTTTCTTTTGGATCAGCGTAATATAGCGGGTATCGGTAATATCTATGCCGATGAAATACTTTTTACCGCGGGTTTGAGGCCGCAACGTAATGTTAATAGCATTGTCAATGAGGAGGCGGGGTGCCTTTACGATGCCATCAGAGCGGTATTGGCTGAAGGAATTAAATACAGGGGAACGTCAATCCGTGATTATGTGGATGGCAAGGGAGAGCGTGGGCGCTTCCAGGAAAAGTTGAAGGTTTATGACCGGGCAGGGAAGTCGTGTGTAAGGTGTGGGACTGTGTTGGTCAAAGAAACCGTGGCGGGAAGAGGTACGGTGTATTGCCCGTCTTGTCAGGTTTGACCTGAAGGGGTTTTCTTTATACTTTCAGTGTGAGGAGTGTCGGGCTATGTTGGTAATTGGTTTAACCGGGGGGATTGCAACAGGGAAGAGTCTGATCTCCGGCTTTCTTAAGGAAAAAGGGGCAGTGATAATAGATGCTGATGAGTTGGCAAAAAAAGCGGTTAGCCCAAAAAGCCCGGCTTGGCAGGAAATCTATGAGTATTTTGGAGAGGAGTATTTTGACAAACAGGGTAATATTGACAGGAAAAAGTTAGGCAAACTTGTTTTTTCAAAACCCAATGCCCGGGAAAAAATAAATAGCATTATTCATCCGCGCGTTATACGTGAGACCGAGGAGCTTCTCGAACATTACAGGAAAGAAAGGACAGCCAAGGTTGTAGTAGTCGATGCTCCTTTGTTGATAGAAGCTGGGATGACGGGCATGGTCGACGAGGTTTGGCTGGTCGCTGTTTCCCCCGCTATCCAATTGAAGCGCTTGAGGGAGAGGGACGGGATTTCTTTGAGTGAAGCCCAACAAAAGGTTACTTCGCAAATGCCGCTGGACGATAAGCTTGCCTATGCCGACAGGGTCATAGATAACAGCGGAAGTCAGGCCGAGACCTTGAAAAGGGTTGGGGATTTATGGAATTCGGTGAATTGAGTTATATTTTTATATTGCAAGGGCATAAATATTTTGTTAGTATACCTACGTATACCCGAAAAAAATTTGGGCTCGTACACGGGAGGAAACCTGTTGTATAATCGGCGGCGAGGTAAAGTGTTAGTTGTTCTGTTGGTCTTGCTTTTTTTGTTGATACTGCTTGCTAACAGTTCGTGGTTTATAAAGTTATTTTATCCTTTTCCTCATAAGGAGTTAATTGAGAAACACTGCGAGGAGTACAATGTAGACAAGTATCTGGTATTGGCTGTAATTAAGGCGGAAAGCCGTTTTTATACCAAGGCACAATCGCGTTCCGGGGCTCGCGGTTTGATGCAGATTATGCCCGAAACGGGTATCTGGATTGCTGAACAGACAAAGCAGGAAGGCTTTGCAGTGGATTATCTTTATCAGCCGGAGTATAATATCCCCATGGGTATTTGGTATTTGTCCTATCTTGACAAAATGTTTCAGGGTAATATACCGGAGATGCTAGCCGCGTATAATGCCGGTGAAAAAAAGGTCAGAGATTGGATTCAAGAGGGTACGTGGACAGGGTTGTTACAGGATGTGGACCGTATTCCTTACGCAGAAACCAGAGAGTATATTGATAAGGTGCTTTTCGATTATCAAGTTTACAAGAGGGTTTATAAGCAAAGAAGCTAAGTGAGGCGGTCGCGACAACGTTGAAGAGGGAGCGAGAGGAGCATTATGGAAAAGAGGATAAAAACCCTTAGTCAGGTAAAGGATTTTAAAGTTGATAAGGGCAGGAAGCTGTTTTCGGCAGAACATGAGGAAATCATCAAAGGTATTACAACAGACATTTATTTTATCAAAACCCAGGAAATTCTAGAAAAGAAGGGATTAGCCGATACGCGTGTTGTAGTTGAGATATTTGCTCGCCGGGAAGGGATACTGGCCGGAGTGCCGGAGGTTTGTGGATTGTTGTCCGACTGTGAAGCTCAGGTTTGGTCTCTCAAGGAGGGACAACCTTTTGGCCCTAAAGATGTGGTTATGAGAATAGCCGGAAGGTATAGTGACTTTGGTATTTACGAAACAGCTATTCTGGGCATTCTGGCAAGTTCAAGTGGATGGGCTACGGCTGCCCATGCCGCTAAGAAGGCGGCAGGGGACAAGCCGGTCTTTTGTTTCGGGGCAAGGCATGTTCATCCGGCGGTTGCTCCTGTTATGGAAAGGGCAGCCCTAATCGGCGGTGCCGACGGGGCGAGTTGTATTTTGGGAGCCAAGCTGGCCGGGAAAGAGCCTGCCGGAACAGTTCCACATACTATTTTTCTGATCATGGGTGACTCCGTTAAGGTTGCACTCGCCTATCATGAAATAATGCCGGAGGGGGAATCACGCACGGTATTGGTTGATACCTTTAAAGATGAAGCGGAAGAAGCCCTGCGTGTTGCCAAAGCTCTCGGCCCGGCCCTGCAAGGTATTCGCTTGGATACTCCCAGTGAACGGGGAGGGGTAACCCCCGGATTGGTGAGAGAGGTGAGAGGCAGGCTTGATTATGCCGGATACAATCATGTGAAAATTTTTGCCTCCGGGGGTCTGTTCCCCGAGCGGATAGTTGAGTTAAAAGAGGCCGGGGTGGATGCTTTTGGAGTAGGAAGCTATATTTCCGGGGCTGTAGCCATTGATATGACTATGGATATCAAGGAGATTGAAGGAAAACCGGTTGCCAAGAGAGGGAGGATTCCCGGTATTACCCAAAACGATCAGCTTTGCAAAGTTAAATAATTTAAAAATGACGCAAAAAAACGGTTTTCAGGGAATTATGCCTGGAAACCGTTTTTTAACGCAATCAACTCAATAGGCTGATCAATGGTTAAACTTTATCTCAGCGGGCTGTAACCGAAACCCATGTTTGAAAGTGTCTCTGCTGCTGTTCTTGATTGTAAAGGATGGCGCATTCTTCACCACAAAACCCCAATACCTCGTCATCAATATACAATTCAAAGCGAGCATCGTTAATACTCTTGCCGCAATATCTACACATTTTAAAACCTCCTTGTCATATCCTCTTTAAAAACGAAAAACCTCAGGAGCACTGAGGTTAGAAGTCTAATATTCCCTCCTCCCCTGTGAGATAGCGCTCCACCGGTAACCACAAAGATATGGGATGCCGGTGACAGTCCTGCATCTGTTCGATGCAGACCCAGCCGCAGCAAGTTGGGCTTGCCGGACTTCGGCGGTATTTCCTTTCGCCCATCTTCAACGTCTCCCAACTCAGAAGGGGTACTGATAAACACCGCACCTCTACCTCACCTCGGAAAGAGATGAGGTAATGATAATGAAGTTTTAATAGGTATTCCTATACAAACTATATCACAAATCAGGTTGAAAGGCAACCGGTTGGATTACCTGAGAAGAGTTGTGGACAGGGGAGTTGACCAGCGAAGAGACAGGGTAATAATCCATTAAATCCGGAGGATATGGTTGCAGCAGCGGCTCCAATACCGATTGTTCATAGACAGAGGGGTCAAGCCAGGTTTCGATTGCCTGGGTGTTTAAAATTACCGGCATACGGTTATGAAGGGGAGCAAGAAGGGAATTGGCATTTGTGGTGATGATGGTGCAGGTAAAAAGCGGCTGTTTTTCCGGTGTCATCCACACCTCCCAAAGGCCGGCCATGGCGAAGGGAGTGTTATCTCGGAGTGTTATTCTGTATGGCTGTGTGCTTGATGAACGCTTATTCGGGTCGCTTTTTTTCCATTCATAAAATCCGTCTGCCACAATGATACAGCGTTTTTTCAGAAAGGATTGGCGAAAGCTTGGTTTTTCCGCCACGGTTTCAGAGCGGGCATTTATCAAAGCGTACCCTATTTTTTCGTCCTTGGCCCAGGAGGGGATTAAGCCCCAGCGAAAAAAACTAAGTTTGCGGGGATGAATGTCTCGAACAACCGGGATGTTTTGGGTGGGAGCGGCATTATATAAAGGAGAGTATTCTCCCTCGATGACGTCTATTTTAAAGTGTTTGGTTATTGTATCGATATCCATGGTTGTAGTAAAACGGCCGCACATAACCATCATCCTTTCTGTCTTTTCTAATGATATAATATTATAATAACATGGGAAGAAACAATACCATTAACCGGGGAGATGTTTTCTTTGGTTGAAAAGAGAATTGTCGTAATCGATGATGATCCGAAAATAAGAGCGATGTTGGTAAGAAGCCTTTCGTACAAAGGATATAAGGTTTATGATGCCGAGGATGGCATAAAGGGCTGGGAACTAACTGTGAAAGTAAAGCCACAGTTGGTTGTCCTTGATATTATGCTGCCGGAAATGAACGGTTATGAAGTATGCGAACAATTAAAAAGGCTGGAGGATATACCTATCCTGATGCTCACGGCCAAGGATGATGTCAAGGACAGGGTCAAAGGTTTGGACTGCGGGGCTGACGATTACCTGGTCAAACCCTTTGCTTTGGAGGAGTTATTAGCCAGGGTGCGTGCGTTGCTGCGGCGTTTTGAGAAGGATGTTGAAAAGGTCTTAAAGTTTGGCGATATTATGGTAAATGCCGAGACATTTGTAGTAAAACGCGGGGAGAGGGAAATAGAACTGACGGCTAAGGAGTTTTCTTTGCTCTGCCTGTTTTTAAAGCACCCTCGCCAAGTCTTAACAAGGGAAAGAATAATGGAATTAGTCTGGGGCTACGATTATGAGGGAGAGTCCAATGTATTGGAAGTATATATTGGTTATCTGCGCAATAAACTTGAGGCGGAAAATGAAGATAGGGTTATTCATACCGTACGGGGAGTCGGTTACGTTCTGAAGGAATAGGGGGAAATCGTTATGCCGATACGCTGGCGTTTAACCATATGGTATACAGCAGTTTTGCTGCTGGTTTTGCTTCTAATAGGAAGCAGTGTTTATTTGGTACTGGAGTATTCATTGACTGCAGAGATAGAAAGAAATCTAGAAAACAAGGCGGAGGAAGTCATTAAATCTACCAAGGTCGTAGGTTCGCTGCCCTTTTTTCTGCGTCAGGTGGTACTGCCGGATGTAGAGGTCTTTGCAGCTCCCGATATATATTTTCAGGTGATAACCAGAGAGGGTGAAGCGGCGGTAAGATCCAACAATCTTGGTCGATACAAACTACCGGTGCCGAAAGAAGCGCTGGAAGATATTTTGCAAGGAAACAAAGGGTTTACTTCGGTAAGTGTTGGCGGGGAAAAGCTTAGGATGCTTATCAGGCCGATCTTGTTGGATAGTAGTGTTGTGGGCTTTTTGCAGGTGGCTCGTCCGTTGAGTATGGTAACGGAGGCTCTGAATAGGTTGAAGATTGTACTGTTGTTTTGCGGAGGCGGTGGTATTTTACTCTTCCTCGGTTTAGGATGGTTTATGTCAAATAAGGTTCTTGCCCCAATCAGGAGTATAACCTTGGAGGCCGGTAAAATAGGGCAGGAAAGGAACTTTGAGCGAAGGGTAGGTTACAGTGGACCGGCAGATGAGTTAGGTGAGCTGACGGTTACCTTCAATGACATGTTAGCAAGCTTGGAAGAGGCATATAAGAAAATGGCCGATCTTTTGGAAACCCAGCGGCGCTTTGTTGCCGATGCTTCTCATGAATTGCGGACTCCGCTTACTTCTATCCAGGGCAACGTAGATTTTTTGCTGAGTATGAGTAAAGAGCGCGTTGAGGATGAAACGGAGGCTCTGGAAGATGTCTCGGCTGAAACAAAAAGACTGGCGCGCATGGTCAGGGAACTGCTTCTCCTGGCCAGGGTCGATGCGGGTTTCAAACCGGAATTAAAGCCCCTTGAGTTTTATTCGGTGCTCGAGGAGGCTCTTCGTCAAGCCCGTTTTATGGTGAAGGGACAAAACTTTACGTTTAATACGGAGGGAGCACAGGGGGTCATAATTGAGGGAGACGGAGATTATTTAAAGCAAATGATGTTGGCGTTTTTTGATAACGCTTTTAAATACACCCCGGCGGAGAAGGAAGTAAGGTTGACCGTCGAACGAGAGGAAGCATGGATAATAATATCATTTGCCGATGAAGGTCCGGGTATAAGCCAGGCAGAACAGTCCCATATTTTCGAAAGGTTTTATAGGGCCCAAACCTCAAGAAGCGGGGAGGGTACGGGTTTGGGATTAGCTATTGCCAAGTGGATTGTGGATGAGCATAAGGGAGAGATTAAGGTGGAAAGTGAACAAGGGAAGGGTACGAACTTTATAATTAAGCTTCCGATTCTCAGGTTATTTTAAGGAAAGGGTGGTATCTTGGCAGTAGAATAGTTACGAGGGGGGATCAGTATGGAAAATAAACTAATTAACAGGCTGCTGGTGGTATGTACTCTGTTGGCATTTTTGGGAGGAGTATTTATTACAGGAGCATATATGGAGGTAAACGGATATGATGCTCCCTGGAGCAATCCTAAGCCGGTTCATGCGAGCACAGCGGCAGAAGAAAAAGATACAGGGTCAGCGCCTGGTTTGTTCGGGGAAAATACCATCCGGGAAATAGTAAAAAAAGCGGGGCCGGCAGTGGTGAAAATCGAGACGACAGTCGAGGTTGCGGGAGGCAGTACCAATCCGTTCTTTGACGATCCCTTTTTTCGGGAATTCTTTGGCGATGACTTTCAAATAAACCCGCGGTCGCAAATCACCCAAGGCATGGGGTCAGGTTTTATTTTTTCGAAAGACGGTTATATATTGACGAACAATCATGTCGTTGAAAATGCCAAAGAAATAAAGGTCTATCTTTCTAGTAGGCAGGAGCCCTACACTGCTAAAATGATAGGCTCCGATGCTGAACTTGATCTGGCGGTCATTAAGATTGAAGCGGGCAATGATCTGCCGATGCTCAATTTCGGCAACAGTGACAATGTCAGTGCCGGCAGTTGGGTTGTGGCCATTGGTAATCCTTATGGCCTTGATCACACGGTAACCGTAGGTGTCATCAGCGCGACAGGTAGGCCGGTGAATATCGAAGGGCAGGAATACAAAAACCTTATCCAGACAGATGCCTCTATTAACCCGGGAAACAGCGGAGGTCCGCTTTTAAACTTAAACGGTGAAGTTGTTGGCATCAATACGGCTGTGAATGCTTCCGCACAGGGCATCGGTTTTGCTATTCCCAGTTCAACCGTTGAACAGATACTTGATCAGTTATTGACAGAAGGTAAAGTGATCCGGCCCTGGCTGGGCGTCATTATTCAACCGGTCACAGAGGAGCTTGCCCAGTATTTTGGGTTAGAAAAAGCGGAAGGCGCTTTGATTAGCAACGTTCAAAGCGGTTCTCCCGCGGAAAAAGCCGGTCTGAGAAGGGGTGACATCATCCTGCAGTATAATGATAAAACGATTAAGACCACCGAGGAATTGCAAGAGGCGGTCAGGGAAACAGAAATCGGACAAAAGGTTGTTCTGCTGGTTCATCGTTCGGGAGGTACTGTTTACGTCAGTGTGACCATTGATGAAAGGTAGTTTATGAAAATATGCTTGAAACTACAGATTTTATTTCCTCGAAAACGGCTGCTTTTGAAAGGCAGCCGTTTATTGTGACGATGTTTTCTCCGGCTGTTTTAAGTTCTGCCGTTAAGATTTCATATTTTTGAGCGATGGCCGTTAAAGTTTTTTCGTTCTCATATAGTTCCTCGTGGATACGGGAACCATGCCGTCTTTCCAGCGATTTTTCTACCGGTATATGGAGAAAAATGGTTAAATCGGGCTTGACGGCATATTTATTTATTTGCTTTAACCATTCCAGGTCCACGCTTAGTGATTGATAGGCCAGTGAAGAAAGGTAGTACCTGTCGGATAACACGTTTAGGCCCTTCTCCAGCATCATATTAATCCCTTCTCTTTGTTCAAAATCGCCTGAACAGTAAAGATGGTCTAAGCGGTCGGCGGCAAAGAGCAAAGCCATGACCCTTTCATCAAGAGCTTTTAACCTTTTACTCAAGGCCAGTCGAATCAAGCTGCCAACCGGACCATTCGTTGGTTCTTGAGAGAAATAGGTTTTTCCAAATTCGTGTTCTTTTTCAATTAACCAGGTTTTAAGAAGATCCAGTTGAGTAGAGGTTCCGGAACCGTCCAGACCTTCCAGAACAATAAATTTGCCTTTATGGGACAAGTTTTTCACGCCCTTTCTCGTTCTAGGCAATATTTTACCATATTAATTTTATTATCTAAAAGGGTACATATTTTAATAACAAGGGTTAATACTATTAGTGAAAAATAATTAAACGATTAAGGAGGAATAACTATCCGATGAATAAAAAATCCGGTGCCCTTATTTTGATTTTTGTTTTGTTGTTTGGACTTGCTGTGTTTTCTGCTTGTAATGTTCAGCAACGTCCGGAGACGGTTCAGCCTGAGCCGAATCAACCTGCCCCGCAGGATGAAGGAATGGCCGAGGATAACAGAGAGGCGGAGATGTTGGCGGAAAAGATTGAGGACCTGGACGAAATCAACTCCGCGACAGTGGTTTTGTCAAATAATACGGCTTGGGTGGGCGTTGATATGAAAGCAGATACGGAGGATGAAGTTACAGAAAACATCAAGGAAGAAGTATCCAGTATCGTAAAAGCAGAAAAGGATGATATAACAAACGTTCATGTTACGGCGGATGCCGATACGGTGACCAGATTGGAAAACATTGCTCGGGATATTGCGGACGGCAAACCGGTATCCGGATTTGTGAAAGAGTTAGAAGAGATTGGCAGGAGGGTCACACCTTCAACGGATGAACAAGAATAATACGCAAATATCGCAAATATCATTAACAGCGAATGAGGAGGATCTGTATGAAAAAACAGGTCCTTTTCAGTTGTAAGGATATTTATTTTAAGTATAACAAAATTTCCGGTTATTAAGCAGGATAGCTTGATTTTTATGGGAGATAAAATTAAAATGAACTAGTGGACAAGACAAAATAATAGGAAAAAGAGGGTGATCTTATCAATATAATGCTAATGAGTTTTGTTTCCGGCCTTGTTACGGGGCTGGGGGCTTTGATCGTTATAATGATGAAGAACCCCACGGAAAAGCTAATGTCTTGGTCTTTGGGTTTTGCCTCCGGGGTGATGATTGGGATATCCACTTTGAGCTTGATCCCAGAGAGTATAGAGACGGGCTCACTCTATTCCTGTTTGGGAGGTTTCGCTTTTGGTGCCTTTTTTATGTGGGTGATTGATGTGGCCTTGCCCCATATCTATAAAACAGATACGGAGCATGATCTTTATATGAAAATGGGTTCTTTTATTGCGCTGGGAATCGCTTTTCATAATGTTCCTGAGGGAATTGCCATCGGCACTAGCCATTATGTATCTGCGGAACTTGGGATAGCTACTGCATTGTCTATAGGTATTCATAATATTGCGGAAGGTTTAAGCGTGGCGATGCCCCTTAGTATAGGGAAAATGCAAAAGACAAGAATTATATTTATTACAACCATGACGGGGTTAGCCACGTTATTAGGGACCGTAATCGGAGTTAATATTGTAGCCATATCTGAAATGCTGGTTTCTTTGTCCCTGGCCTTTGCGGCAGGAGCCATGCTTTATATATGCAGTGACGAATTGATACCACATAGTCATGGTACTCACAGTCATGCGGCAAACTTAGGAATAATTATGGGTATTATGCTAGCTGTGATAATATAGTAGAAAAGCGGAGAATGGTATAAGGGGTGAAAAAAATGCTTGAAGTAAAAAATGCAACATATACGGTGGAAGAAGAAGGGGAAACAACTACCATCTTAAGGGATATCAATCTTACTCTGGAAGATGGAAAGTTTTATGTTATTACCGGACCTAATGGCGGGGGAAAATCTTCTTTGGCTAAGATTATCATGGGTATATATCCGGTGACAAGCGGCAAAATTCTCTTTAATGGCAAGGATATCACAACCTCAGATGTAACCGAAAGGGCCAGAATGGGGATTGGGTTCGCTTTTCAACAGCCGCCGCGTTTTAAAGGAATAACCGTCGGCGAACTCTTATATCTTTCTGCCGGGGAGTCGAAAAGAGGCAGAGGCTGTAATTTCCTCTTTGACGTCGGACTGTGTCCGAAGAGTTATATAGACAGGGAAGTTAGCAGTAGCTTGTCGGGGGGAGAGCTAAAAAGGATAGAAATTGCCACTTTAATGAACAGAAAACTGGACATTGCTATATTTGACGAGCCCGAGGCAGGGATAGACCTCTGGAGTTTCAGTAAGCTGACAGAAACATTCAGAAGGATGCATGAAAGGTCAAAAACCACTATCGTTATCATATCCCACCAGGAAAGGATAATGGAAATGGCCGATGAAATAATCTTGGTGGCGGACGGTCAGATTCAACAAAAGGGGGACAAGGATATCATACTGCCCAATATATACAGGGACTGCAACTATACTAAAAACTGTCTGGAAAGGATTGAAAACGTTGATAGATAGCATCGAAAAAAGAATGCTGAAAGAAATAACAGGATTACATGATATTCCTCAGGGTGCTTTCAGCTTGCGAAAGGATGGGGAAAGCGCCCAAGTTAGTTCGACCGCTAACATTGAAATAAGGCCGAAAAAGGACAAGCCGGGTATTGACGTTATTGTCAAACCGGGAACCAAGGGAGAAAGTGTTCATGTCCCTGTTGTGATTACGGCAACAGGAATTGATGACATGGTTTATAATACCTTTGACATCGGTGAAAATGCTGATGTCGTTATTGTCGCGGGCTGTGGCATTCATAATCCGGGAGGGGAAAAAACCCAGCATGACGGAATCCATAATTTTATTGTCAGAAAGGGTGCACGTCTGCGCTATGTGGAAAAGCATTACGGTGAGGGAGAGGGCACTGGGGAACGGATACTTAATCCAATGACCGATCTGATTATCGAAGAAGGTGCCACTGCGGAGTTAGAGATGGTGCAGATACGGGGTGTTGATTCTACTAAGAGGGACACTCAGGCGAAGGTGTACAAAAATGCCCATCTTGTTATTACTGAGAGATTGCTGACTCATGGCAAACAGTTTGCCGAATCAAATGTCACAGTTGAGCTTTTGGGTGAAAACTCCACTGTACAGTTGTTATCCCGCACAGTAGCCCAGGACAACTCCAGACAGGTTTTTTACCCCCGGGTCATTGGAAAGAATAAGTGTCGGGGACATGTGGAATGTGATTCGATTATCATGGGTGAGGCTGTCGTCAGGTCTATCCCGGAAATTGCTGCGCACCATGAGGATGCACAGCTTGTACACGAAGCGGCTATCGGTAAAATAGCCGGTGAGCAGATAATCAAATTGATGACACTGGGTCTCTCGGCCAGAGAGGCCGAAGAAACTATTTTGCAGGGCTTTTTGAAATGAAGCGAGTCCCATCAGTGGGAGTCTTAGAGTTGGTTAATGAGATGAACAGGCGGGGGAGAGGTAAAAATGGGATACCGAATTGAGAAGGATTCATTGGGAGAGGTGAAGGTGCCGGAGGACAAACTATGGGCGGCTCAAACCCAAAGAAGTCTTGAAAATTTCAAAATAGGTACAGAAAAAATGCCGCTGGAAATAATAGAGGCTTTTGCCATTTTGAAGAAGGCGGCGGCAATTACCAATAACCGACTGGGTAGGCTTGACGATAAGAAAACGGGAGCCATTGTTTCAGCTTGCGATGAAATACTGGCGGGGAAGTTTGATGATAGCTTTCCGCTGGTTGTTTGGCAGACGGGTAGCGGAACACAATCAAACATGAATCTCAACGAGGTAATAGCCAATCGTGCTAATCAGATCTTGGGGGAAAAGACGATTCATCCGAACGACCATGTCAATATGTCCCAAAGCTCTAACGATACCTTTCCCACCGCGATGCATATTGCGGCGGTAAAGGCCTTAGAAGAGCGGCTATTTCCGGCGGTTAGCGGGTTAAGGGCCACTTTTATTCTACAGGAGATAGAGTTTGAAAGTATTGTCAAGACAGGCAGGACACATTTACAGGATGCCACGCCGTTGACTTTGGGACAAGAAATCAGCGCTTGGCGCAGAATGATGGAGAAATCGGAAGCCATGCTTCGGGAGAGCGTCAGGCAACTAAAGGAGTTAGCCCTGGGCGGTACGGCTGTCGGTACGGGGCTAAATGCGCCTTCTGAATTTGGGGAAATGGCAGCGGAAGAAATAACCAGGCTGACCGGGCAAGAATTTATTACAGCAGAAAATAAGTTTCATTCCTTAACCAGTAAAGACGAATTGGTCTTTGTCCATGGTGCCTTAAAGGCTCTGGCGGCCGATTTGATGAAGATTGCCAATGATGTCAGGTGGCTGGCCAGCGGACCCAGATGCGGTATAGGAGAGTTGGAAATACCGGCTAACGAACCTGGTAGTTCCATTATGCCGGGAAAAGTCAACCCTACTCAGTGTGAAGCGGTTACGATGGTGGCGTGTCAAGTTATGGGGAATGATGTTGCTGTCGGCATAGCGGCAAGCCAGGGTAATTTTCAGTTAAATGTCTTTATGCCTGTTTGTATCTATAATTTTCTGCAATCGGTACGGCTCTTGGCGGATGTGATAGAGTCATTTAATAAGAACTGTGCCGTTGGTCTTCAACCGAATAAGAAAAGAATTGAGGAGAACCTGAACAATTCCTTGATGCTTGTGACAGCGTTAAGTCCATATATCGGTTATGATAATGCGGCCAGGATCGCAAAAAAAGCCCATACAGAAGGTACTACTTTAAAGGAAGCGGCAATCGGATCAGGCTTGTTAACCGGTGAGGAATTTGACGAATACGTTAGACCTGAAAAAATGGTTGTCCCCGAAATTGAATATTAAAAAAAGATGATAGTGGTAGAATTCGAGGAGGTACATAAAGAAATGGACTATGCTCAAGAAGCGCTAAGGATACACAAGGAGCTTAAGGGAAAGCTGGAAGTAATAAGCAAGGTTCCCGTTCAGAACAAAGATGACCTGTCAATAGCCTATACGCCGGGGGTGGCCGAGCCCTGCCGGCGGATCGCGGAAAACAAAGAATTGGTCTATGATTACACCATCAAATCAAACTACATAGCTGTCATTTCGGATGGTTCAGCTGTATTAGGATTGGGTGATATTGGGCCGGAAGCTTCTCTGCCGGTAATGGAAGGGAAATGTGTACTGTTTAAGGAATTCGGAGGAGTAGATGCCGTTCCGATCTGTATTGATACTAAAGACGCAAAGGAAATCATAAAACTGGTCAAACAATTAGCCCCAGCCTTTGGTGGCATAAACCTGGAAGACATCTCGGCGCCCAGGTGCTTTGAAATAGAAAGGGAACTGAAGAAAATCTTAGATATACCCGTCTTTCATGATGACCAGCACGGCACGGCAGTGGTAGTTCTTTCAGGAATAATCAATGCCGCCAAAGTAATAGGTAAAGAAATAACGGAAATAGAAGTTATTGTAAACGGAGCAGGAGCTGCAGGCGTTAGCGTGACCAGGCTCCTAAAATCCGTCGGAATCAAGGATGTCGTGTTGTGCGACAGCAAAGGAGCTATCTATAGAGGGCGCAAAGAAGGCATGAACAAAGAAAAAGAAATCATTGCCCGGGAAACAAATAATAACAATCAACAGGGAACGCTACAGGAAGTAATAAAAGGTAAGGATGCTTTTATAGGGGTATCAAAAGCGGGTCTGCTGACAAAAGAAATGGTAAAGAGTATGAGTAAAGATTCGATTGTCTTTGCCATGGCGAACCCG
The DNA here is from genome assembly GCA_018432615.1 of Clostridia bacterium. Lineage (GTDB taxonomy): Bacteria > Bacillota > Peptococcia > DRI-13 > SM3-B62 > SM3-B62. The sequence goes on along the minus strand of JAHDSQ010000015.1, from coordinate 7,648 downwards.
GACCCGGAAATATATCCCCGGGAGGCGTTTGAAGCGGGAGCAAAAGTAGTAGGGACCGGCAGGTCGGATTTTCAGAATCAGGTCAACAATGTCTTAGCATTCCCGGGGATATTCCGGGGAGCTATGGATGTGATGGCTAAGGACATTAATGAGGAAATGAAAATAGCTGCGGCGTACGCGCTAGCCGATATAATCAAAGAAGAGGAGCTAAATGCCGAGTATGTGATACCTAGGGCATTTGACCTGCGAGTGGGTCCGAGAGTGGCCGCGGCAGTGGCCGAGGCAGCAGTGAAATCGGGGGTCGCCCGCAAGGTTCTTACTTATGATGAGGAATTGCGTTTGGCTGAAAGAAAGATGAAGATGTGCCTGGAATGAACAAAATAATGAACAGCAGAGTGATGGCATCATGGACTTAATAGTATTTTATCTTCTTTGCATTGCAGGTTGGCAGTGCTTTGAAAAACTAAAACTGCCTACCCCGACAATCTTGGGCCCACTGGTTGTGATTAGTATGGCCAGCTTTTTTGGGATGAATATGGCTATTCCCATATGGGTGAAGCCTGTGCTGTCGACGCTGATGGGTATGATAATGGGATTGAGATTCAATGTTAAATTAAAGGGTATGATTAAAGAAATCTTATTGGTAGCCGGCTGGATTATTACAGCCTCTTGGGTAACGGCCAGGTTATTGGTATTTCTGGGTTTGACAAAAGAGACGGCCTTGTTTTCCGCTCTACCCGGCGGAATCGTGGAAGTGTCATTAATTGCAATGTCTTTTGATGCCGATACATTTGTTGTGGCGCTGCTTCATTCCTCACGTCTTTTCGCAACAATGTTGATTATTCCCTTCTTGGCAAAGCGGGCTTGCAAGGAGTCTACGTGTATTGCAGTTGAGGGAGAACTCTCGGCAAAACGGGAATGGCTGGCAATTATTATAGTGAGTATTGTTTCCTCTGTTTTATTAACTCTCACGGGGATGCCTGCGAGTAATCTATTAGGTCCAATGCTGGGGGTTGGACTCTACATTAGGGTAAGGGATATCAAACTTGAGGTTAACCGGAACTTCCAGAACTATGTGCAAATCGGTGTTGGAGGATTGATTGGATTAACTGCGACCAGGGAGAGTATTTTGGGGATACCAGACTATTTAATCCCTATCATTTGCTTGAATATTATGCTTCTGGGCAGCAGTCTCTTATTAGGGTTTATCCTGCATAAGACCACCGCTTGGGACTTGACTACCTGTTTTTTAGCGACAGCCCCGGCCGGTTTGACCCCGATTGTCATTCTTGCCATGGAGCTTGAGGCGGATTCAGGGCGCGTGGCTGTTTTTCAGATTCTCAGATTGGCAACCGTTGTTTTATTTGCGCCTTTGGAGGGGTATATCTTTTTATCCGGGTAGTTTCAGGTGAACTCCTGTATGAATGGTTCGTATATACAGAGTTTACCGTGTCTAAGATATATTTTTCATGATATAATGGGCATAGTACCTTAAAAAGGGTTAATCAACGGGGGATGAAAAGATGAGGAAAAAGCTGTTGCTACCGGTAATAATTATTCTGATATTTACGCTTGCAATTGCATGCGGGAAGAAGGAAGCGGTGCCCCAAAAAATAGGGAATGTGGAGTTCGAGACGATAGAACCTGATGTTCTTAAAGACGAAGCTTTGCAACAGTGGTACGAAGAATCGTATAAAACAAAGTATACTCATAGCGTTAGTTATGTAGATGGTTACAAGTACATGTTGATATGTGCCGGCGAAATGCCGGAGGAAGGCTATGGTATTAAGATTACCGATGCAAAAAAAGAGGATGATTTTATTTACCTTTCGGCAAAGCTATTATCGCCCGGACAAGATGAGGAAGTGAAACAACAGGGACTATATCCTCATTTACTGTTGAGGTTTACGGAAGAGGCCGAACTCTGTCTTTTAGCAAGTCTTGATATGACTGAAGCAAGGGACCAAGGGGAGAATAATTCCGATTGCTACGGTGGTTTAATTGGTATGTATATTGGGCAGGCCGATAACAACTTTATAGAAATAGAGCTGGCACCGGGTGTGGATTTTCCGGGAAATGACGAACCGGTTGTTTTCAAGCTTTCTGAAGATGTTAAAGAGCATTTCCAGGGAACCGGTGAGGCTCAGATATTAATTAATGAGAATGATACCGTAATGTTTGATTGTGTAAAAACTCAACAAGGGCAGTGGGAGATAACGGAAATAAAGTCAGTTACTTTGTAATAAGCAGCAAGGTATATTAAAAAAGGATAGCAAGTTAAAGGGGCAGTTGCTAAAAGCAACTGCCCCTAAATAATTCAACCTTGTACTTTCTTTTTATTCCTTCGGTGGCTGCCAAACCTCCCAAACCTTTCCGGCCATGGCAGGGGTAGGTTTCAGCGTTTGTCCTCCTTCAGTCCAACCTGAGGGCATAACCTCGCCGGTTTTTTGATTGTGTTGAAAAGCTTTGATTTGGCGGAGCAATTCAGCGGGGTTCCGACCTACAGGTGGGCTTAAAACCTCTGCCGCTTGAATAATTCCCTCCGGGTCAATCAAGAAACGTCCGCGAATATTGACGCCCGCATCCTCGTCGTAAACTCCGTAGAGTTTTCCGATAGTGCCGTTTTGGTCGGAAAGCATGGGGAAGGGAATATCGTTACCAACCATTTTACTGAGTTCTGTTTCGTTCCATACCTTGTGAGAATGAACGCTGTCCGTACTGGCAGAAAGGACTTCTACTCCCAGTGCTTGAAGTTTATCATAGCCAACTGCTATGTGTGAGATCTCCGTGGGTCAGACAAAGGTGAAATCCCCCGGATAAAAACAAAGGACGAGCCATTTCCCGCGATAGTCTTCTAATGATACTTTCTTGATTTTGCCCTGATAAAATGCATTAGCCGTGAAATTTGGAGCTTTTTTTGTAACTAACATGGTAATCCCTCTCCTTTCTTCTTTTTGGCAACCATTGCCTGTACATAATTAATTATATCTATAACAACACTTAAAGTAAAGGCATGAGTGAATTAAGTGAGTGAATCAAGCCTAATAAATTTAGCAGTTATTCAGATAGAATTCCATAAAAATTCAAGCAAGCTTCACAAACCTTTGTTACAATAAATTCAATGAGATGGATTAATTGGAGTGAAACGGCGTGTATAAGATATTGATTACAGATGATGAGGAAAAAATCAGGGCCCTAATAAAAAAATATGCGCTTTTTGAAGGACACGACGTAACAGAGGCTTCCAATGGTATGGAGGCGATTGAGTGTTGCAGAAAAGAGCGGTTCGATATTATTATTATGGATATTATGATGCCGGAACTTGACGGCTTTTCTGCGGTGAAGGAAATCAGAAAAACTCAGGATACTCCGGTTTTAATGCTCTCGGCGCGCGGAGAGGAGTATGATAAGATTCACGGTTTCGAGTTGGGAATAGACGATTATGTTGTTAAGCCTTTTTCTCCCCGAGAGCTGATGATGAGAATAGAAGCCATAATAAAACGTTGCGGTAAAGGGGCAAAGGATGTTCATGAAACTTTGACAATAGAGGGATTGGTGGTTGATTTTACTGCCAGGCGGGTGACGATAGACGGGAAAGATATTGATATGTCACCAAAGGAGTACGATTTATTGTCTTATCTGCTTAAAAATATCGACATAGCGCTGACCCGGGAAAGGCTTATTACCGAGGTTTGGGGGTACGACTTTTTCGGTGATGACAGGACGTTGGACACGCATATCAAGCTGCTTCGCAAATCACTGGGTGTTTATGCGAATCATATTACTACCCTCCGCGGTGTCGGATATCGTTTTGATTCAAGAAAAGGAAGAGAGCAATGAAAGGTATAAGTATCAATATCAGCATCAAATGGAAGATTTTCATTTTCCTCCTGGGGTTTTGCTCCGCCCTTTTAGTTTTATTGTGGCTTTTTCAGGTTGTGTTTTTAGAAAGCTTTTATAAAAACATCAAAATCAAAGAAATAAATAGCAGTGCGGCTGCCATTATCAAGAATATTGAAAACGAGGATCTGCCTGAATTAATAGAGCGGATTGCTGTCGCTAATGACGTTTGCGTTGAAGTTGTATTAGAAAACGGCATGGAGCTTTTTTCTTCCGGCATCTTGAGGGACGGTATCATACAAAGGATGCCACCCTTTGAAAAGGCTGTGTTGTTCAAGAAAACAGAGGAAAAGGGCGGTGAGCTCTTGGAGTATTATCGCCATGGCGACATTTATCAAGACAGGGTATATGAGGAAAATAAGTTCATAGGCAGGATTCCTCCGCCGGGTATAGAGAGGCAAGAAACAATTATTTATGCTAAAGTCATAACGGATAATAGCGGGCGTAGTGTGATGCTGCTTTTGAATTCCGTCATTTCTCCTGTGAATGCAACGGTTACAACGTTGCGGACTCAACTCTATTATGTTACGGGATTTATGATTATCTTTTCTGCTCTTCTGGCTTTTGTTATAGCCAAAAGAGTATCACAGCCTATTGAGAGAATAAATGAAAGTGCCAAAATGTTGGCTTCCGGCAATTATGAGACGGAGTTCCATGGGGATGGATACAAGGAAATCAGCGAGTTGTCCGAGACATTGAACTATACGGCTAAAGAACTTTCCAAAGTCGAAGGCTTACGACAAGAACTTATTGCCAATATATCCCATGATCTCAGGACGCCGTTGACCTTAATCGGCGGTTACGCCGAAGCGATGCGTGACTTTCCGGATGAGAGCAATGCTGAAAATGCACAGATTATCGTAGATGAAACTAGACGGCTTACCACTTTAGTCAACGATGTGTTAGATATTTCCAAGCTCCAGGCCGGTGTGCAGAGTCTGCAACTCAGCAATTACAATCTGACGGAAAGTATCAAGGCGACTATTAAGCGAATGAATGAGATGCTTCGTACAGACGGATATACTATTAAATTTCTTTATGACTGTGAAATCTATATCACAGCGGATGAAACAAAGATTTCCCAGGCATTTTACAATCTGTTGATTAACGCTGTTAACTACACCGGTAAGGACAAAAGTGTCGTTGTGAGGCAAACGGCAGACAGTGGGAAAGTGAAGATAGAGGTTATTGACAGCGGAGAGGGCATCTCAGAAGAAGACTTGCCGTATATTTGGGATAGGTACTACAAACTGGATAAGACCCACAAGCGAGCCGTTGCCGGTACAGGACTGGGCCTTTCCATTGTAAAATCAATCATTGATTTGCATGATGGTGAATACGGTGTTTCTTCTGAAGTGAAACGGGGCAGTGTATTTTGGTTCGTTTTAAAAATATAAGACTTGGCAAAACGCGCCAAAGGAAGCGACTTAGGCGCGTTTTTTTTTGTGCCGTAAAAGCTTCACGAAATAATCACGGTGTGAACAAGGGAATTTCAAGGAGACCGCTTATAATGAGTGCAGGATAAAAAGAAAAGGGGAGTATTCACATGGGGAGGTCTTTTCAAAGATGCGAAAACAAATACCTGTTGAGTGAAGCCACCTTTAAAATCCTGCAGGAAAGGCTTTTTCAAGTTATGCAACCGGATAAGTACTGCCGTAACGGGCAGTGTTACACCATTTTTAATATCTACTATGACACAGACAACAACGATATTATCAGGCACTCAATCTCTAAGCCGTATTACAAGGAAAAGCTTAGACTTCGCAGTTACACTATTCCCGATTGTCCGGACAAAATCGTATTTTTAGAGCTGAAGAAAAAGATAGGAGGTGTGGTTTCCAAAAGAAGGGCGACAATGAAATTATCTGAAGCCTATGACTTTGTGGAAAAGGGTAAACGACCTCTTTGCAAGGATTTCTTAAACGATCAGGTAATAGAGGAAATCACTTGCTTTTTAAATCGTTACAAGGTGGAACCTAAGGTCTTGATAAGTTATGAAAGAATGGCCTTTTTTAGCAAAGAAAACGAAAGCCTGCGTATAACCTTTGACAAAAACATTCAGACATCCAGGGACAGGTCGTTTTCGGAGATTGATGCCCCAAACAAGAAATTACTTGCAGACGACCAGTACTTAATGGAAATTAAGATGCCAGAGGCTATTCCTCTTTGGCTGCTCTTGCCGTGGGGCTGTTTATCAGCATCGTTTATATCGGGAATCAACGGAAAGAAGGATACTCAAGCAGTTTTGCCGTTACATTAATTATGCTTCCGGCGATTATTGCTTTAATAATATTATTAGTAGGCAACAATGTGGCAAGGGCTTTCAGTTTAGCGGGTGCTTTCAGTTTGATCCGTTTCAGAAGTGCTCCCGGGAATCCGAAGGACATTGCTTATGTCTTTTTTACCTTGGGAGTAGGGTTAGCCTGCGGTATGGGATATATCGCTTATGCGGTAATGTTTGCAGTGATTCTCTGTGCAGTGATAACCGCATTAAATGTTCTCAAGTATGCCGAACAGAAAAATGCGCCGATGAAATTGAGGATCACTATACCCGAGGATCTGGAATATCAGGGTTTATTTGAGGATGTTTTTGCCGAATACACCACAGCGAGCAGCTTTCAGCGCCTTAAAACAGTGAACTTCGGCGCGCTTTTTGAAGTGACCTACAATATCAATATGAAAGAGGGAGCGGGTAAGAAGCAGTTTATTGACAGGCTGCGGGCCAGAAATGGTAACCTAAGAATCATTCTGACTGCAAAGGAATACGGCGAAAAGGGCTATAATTAAGGGAGGTGGAAGTCGAGTATCTGCTCGACATAAAGGAATGAAAAGGATGCCTTTATTATTACTACTGCTGGGATTATTAACTATGGTATTTGTAGCAGGTTGTGTTCAAGTCGAAGTTGAGAATGATGAAGATACTGCCTCGACTAAGGTTATTATCCTTACCGAAGGAAACAATGAAGCTATTACCTCAGGCGGTTACTATTCTATCAGTGGTGAGCTTAATGGCGGACAGATAACGGTTGATACAAAAGAAAAGGTATATATTGAACTGGCCGGCGTTGAAATAACCAACAGCAGAGGGCCTGCGCTACAAATCATCGATGCCAAAGAAATCACAGTGATTTTGAAAACGGGTACGGTTAACACGATGAGTGACGGAGGTAACAGTGAATACAATGCGGCTATTTTCAGCAATGACACCTTGATTATTGAAGGAGACGGGAAGTTAGTTGTGACAGGAAATAATGGACACGGCATTGAAAGCGATGATGATGTGATCATCAATGGGGGTGATATTATTATAAATGGTGGTTTGATTACTGCGGTGTGTAGTGACGATGGGTTTAACGCGGAAACGGATATTACTATCAATGGCGGTACTCTTACAAATACTCCCTTATGTATTATGGAAGATGACAGAGAGGCGCTGGTTTTTGAGGCGGAAAAAGGTTATCAAAGCATGGTTTTCAGTTCGCCAAGTCTTGAAAAGGGTAAGACGTACACTATATTGACAGGTGGCACTATATCTGGTGGGAGCGAGTTTTATGGACTATACAGCGAGGCGATCTATTCCGGGGGTGAAGAAAGTGCGACCGTTACCATAGGGGCTGATGAATAACCCGCAAAACCGCATGAAATAAGACTTTTCCCCTGAAAAATGATATAATTAAGTGCAAAGGAAATGTACGATATGGCTAAAAAAGCTTGCACATAACAACATCGTCAGGGGTGGTTAAAATGT
>JAHDSQ010000014.1 GCA_018432615.1 Clostridia bacterium | reverse complement strand
CAAATAAAGTCATTGTTCAACTTCAAACTGTAACTCCATCTACCCACAAAAGAAGACTGCCGCTTTGCTGCGACAGCCTTGCTGCTTCGATATTTCCACTTGTTTGCACCATTTTTTAATGCCTGATACCAAAGTCAGGTTGTATAAAAAATACAAACATCAGTCAACAACATAAAATGCTGTTTGTGTTTATCTTGTGATATTGTCACCCGGGTCTTTGACAGTTGAATAAAGAAAAAATACGAGCCATGTTTTCTACAAAGAACGTTGGATTAAGGAAAATGGTCTTGAACAGAAACTGGTTGTTACATATTCTATAAGATGTAGGAATTATCTGCGTAATATCCGGAATTTTCAAATAGAACGTGCTCAAAAGACAATAGATGACAGTCCCGAGGCAATAAAGAAATGCAAACAAAACGATTACAAAAGATTTATCCATAAGACAAACATAACTACCGATGGAGAAGTTGCAGATAAGGAAATATACAGTATTAACACTGCTCTAATCCAGAAAGAGGCAGCCTTTGACGGTTTTTATGGAATCTGTACAAACTTGGATGATGATGTTTCTGAAATCATCAAGATAAATCACAGAAGATGGGAAATCGAAGAATGCTTTAGAATCTTGAAAAGTTTACATGCCATAATATTATTAGTAAATTAAGAGAAATGGATTTCAAGGAGATTAAAGGTGAAGGTTATGAACCAATATACACAAGAACAGATTTTACCGATGCCTTACATCCTAAAGTCCCGGTGTTTTATATCTAGGTTGGAATAGCCACTCCCATGGCTTCATAGATGGCCCGTTGCTTTCCTGTAATCTCTCCGATGTGCGCACGCTTTCCAGGGTGTTGATACAATTCAATGATATCGAGCTCATCCAACAGCTCCTGCAGGGTGTACTTGGAAAAGAGTTTCTTTTCATCCATGACCTTCTTGATTTGGCACAGGTAGATTAATGCAACAAACTGCAGAAACAGTTTTCCTTCCAGCCCTTCTTCTGAAGCTACGGATTCTCTTCGCATATTCAGATGTTCTTTCAGATTGCCAAAGGCTTTTTCAATCACATCTTTGGTTCTGTAAATTTGAAGGGCCTCCATCAATTCGCTGATGCCGTTTGATATCAGCACGAAGTATCCGAAGTTTTGCTCAGCCGTGGCAATGGCGGCTTGTTTCGGCTCTATCTTCATTCCTCTGACAGGCGTCATGGTCACATCAAAATACTTGCTGTATTTCTTCTCGTGTTCAGGATTTAGATGACCGCTACGTAGTTCCTCCTCCATGGCATCTAGTTCATGATAGAATCGTGTTCGGTCATCTGTTGCTTTTCGGTCATTGTAATAGAAGTGGAGGTAAACTCTCCGGTTTTCACGGATCTCTTTACCGCTTCGCGGTTTGATGTCCTCATAGGGCCAAGTCTCAAGAAAACTGAGGGCAAAAAGACCAGCTTCCGGGTAATAGTGTTTTCTGGTTTTCAGTTCATTCCTGATTTCTCCCAGCCTGTTCTTCACTATCGACAGTGAGAGCTTGGCGCCAATCAGAAATTTGTAGTGGTGCTTATACAAAGCGTTGATGTTATCGGCACTGTAGAAGCCACGGTCCATCACCAACTTCACTTTATCGATCTTGAGGAAGGTAATGTCTTTCAAAAGATTTGTGACGGTTTTGACATCCGACACATTGCCGGGCAGTTTTCTGTAATAGGCAGGTAGCCCGGACTGTTCCCCCAGCAACAGGGCCAGATTAATCTGAGGGAGTCGATCACCTTCCTTGTTCTTGCCATATTTGACCTGTTTGATAAGCTGTGAATAGGAGGATATGCTAGTGATGTCAAAGGCAAAAAACTCTTTTTCCAAGCGGCGCTCGGCCTGCTGGCTGAAGAAGTTCATCTTTCCTGCTTCATCAATCGCGGATAAAAGTTCACTGCTTCGCTGTGAAAGAATGTCTTTGTCATAAGGATGTTTATGTGTGCGGCTCCATTTAGAGAACCGGTACAATGGACTGTTTTCTAGAATCAGATAATAGGTAATCGAGAGCATCTGCCGATAGGTGTTGGGGAAACTGCGTTTTAAGTCATAGACAACTCCAGTGGATTCTCCAATCTGCTCAAGCAAATAAACAGCACCATAGAACTGACGAAGACTTTTGTCTGATGGCACAGGCCCTGGCTGAATCCTCTTTCTGGTCTCTGCCAGTTCCTGCTCCAGAAGATACTTCTTGTTCGGCACGAACTCGCCATTTACGAGCTTTCCGATGTAGACACGTTTATGTGCCCCACGCTTTTTCTTGGCATCCCAGTAAGGCTGATCTTCGAACACATACTCAGTTCCGTTGATAATTTGCGTACCCTTAGCCATGATGAAAGCACCTCCATAGATATATTTTGTATCTATGGAGGTGCTTGTCAACTGCTGTAATCAACTAATTGCAATGGATTTTTGCAATCCTAGATATAAAATGCCGGGGGGGTAGGTTACATAAAGTCTTTGGCTTTCGCACAGATTACCAGATTATAACAACAAGAATGATGAGAAAATTTTCAAGGAAACAAAAAAATAACAAATACAAACATCAGTTAACAATATAAAATGCTGTTTGTTTATTGCTCTAATCCTTTATCTCATAAAGCTGTTTAGCAATGTCTGCCAGTTTGCCCGCTACCTCTGCCAGGCTCTGGCTTGACTCAGTCATTTCATTTATGGCCAAACTCTGTCCATTAATAGCATTATCAATAATATTAGATTTTTGGGATAGGGTTTTTATAGCCTCATGTATCTCATTCAGTGATGCCGTGACGTTCTTAACAGATTCTGCACTGACCGCCGCAAGCTTACGAACTTCTTCAGCAACCACACTAAAACCACGTCCCATCTCGCCGACTCTGGCCGCTTCAATAGAGGCATTAAGACCAAGGAGATTAGTTTGATCCGCAACATTTTTAATAAAACTTATGATCTCATTGGTACGTTGTGCAGATTCAATGAGTTTCTTGCTTAACATATCTAATTCCGAACTATTGTTTGATACTTCTGTTGCCTGACTTGATAATTCTTGCATCCCTGCGGTAAGCTCTTGGGATGAGGAGGCAACTTCGTTGGAAATGCCGTTTATTTGATCTAAGAGTTCGACGCTTTGAGTGATTGTAACACAGCCCACCACGTTACCGCCTTCCTTGATTGGTGTGGCAAAGGCCGTGTATGCTACACCATAGGCAGATTTGTCAATAGGAATTATACGCGAGACTGGCTTACCGGTCTCAATAGCCTGCTTAGCTGCTCCCTGATTCACAGGGGCGCCAACCTTGGTGCCCAGATTCAGTCCTCTTGCCGGGGTATAGTGAACATAATTGCCATCCTTGACTACCGCAATACCGAAATCCGTCGGAATAAAATCGTTTATGTACGGTGCAAGTTTAATAAATAGATCCACAAGCTCTCTACCCTGTAATTCATCCATATAATCTCCTCCTTTTAAAAGCAAAGGAACATCAACAGGCATAAAGCCTGTTACGTCCCTCTGTCTCCACTATAAAATTATTAATTAACAACACCAATGTATATTTCGCGTATAATATTTTGGATATTTTTAATTCTGTATTGAGTATAACTTGTTAAGACAGTTTTTGTCAATATTAGACACCTAAATTTTCTCTCATCTCAATAATCATAAGTCTTTCGTAAATCGATAAATGCTTACAAAAGGGATCCTAATTTTTTTTAGGACCCCACTTTGAGCAATTATTTGATGTCACTCTTCCACAAACCATGCAGATTACAATAGGCATATGCCTCTGCATTTTTCTTGTCACAGAACTCAGCCTTCGGCTCCTCCCCAGGCGAAAGAGAAATCCTTTCGGTTCCTTCCTCGGAGACCACTGCAATCCATTCGATATAATGCTGTTCAGTCATCGGATGCGCTTCGGAACCTACTTCAACAACTATCTTGCCATCTTTTCTTGTGGCGACAGGAACATGCTTCTCGTATGAGGCATCAACGGTGTTGGCTTCCATTTTTATCATCGGCTGGCCGCAACAGACAAGCTGTCCTCCCCCATCCTTGATAAGACCGACAATATTGCCGCACACTTCACAACGGTAGAATTCTACTTTCGTCTTCATTCGCGCACTTCCTTTCGTTGTTGATTAGTTAAATTATGCCACAGGGTTTAAGGATTGTCCATATAAGATTGCTACCTGTGCATCTATTTCACCTTCTTTTCATAAGCATAGGAATAAGCAAATTATATAAACAAAGTTAGGTGACAAGCAAATGAAGGTAGGAATATTGACCATGTTTAACGGTCTTAACAGGACATATTCTTTAGTAAATATTGTCGCCGAGCAGCTCACCATGCTTCTTAACGCCGGAATAAAAACAAAACTGCTGGTAAGCGAAGATTGCCCTTTTCAGGAACGCTTCGGGGTATTTCTTGATCCACGGCTGGAATGGTGCAAGATCACCAACCGATTGAACAACAAACAGATTAAGTGGCATGATTACTCTCGGCCCAACTGCAAACCGCACGACACCTTTTTTGCTGAGGCTGAACACATCGCAGTTGACCTTGTCAAACACCTTGCCGATGTGGAGGTTTGTTTCCTCCATGATATCCTCTATCAGGGCTGGCACCTTGTCCACAACGTCGCCCTGAGAAAAGCCCAAGACCACCTTCCTGATACCAGGTTTGTGTCCTTTACACACTCCCTGCCCGTTAACCGTCCTCCCCAACCTCAATGGCCTTTCTCTGCCCGCTTTACACCCTTGCCCAAGACGATTTATGCCTATCCCACACAATCCGGTCTTCCTGCTCTGGCCAAACAGTATGATGTACCGGAAGGTAAATGCCGGGTAGTAAACAACAGCCTTGACCTTCTGGCAGGTATGAGCAACGCCCTTTGCGACCTTGCCAAAAATGTTGATCTCTTTTCCCCCGATATCCTCATGGTCTATCCCGGCAGACTGACACCCGGAAAACAGTTTGAAAAGCTGACCGCCTTCGCCGGAGCTATAAAAAAACAAACAGAAAGAGAAGTCCGCGTCATTTTTTGCGACTTCCCTTCTCTGGATATCGACCCCGAAACATATAAAAGGAGGATTCGTTCGGTCGGTATAAACTTCGGACTTGGCAGCAATGACCTCTTTTTTACCTCTGATCTTGGTTATCCCCACGGCTTTCCGCGCGACAGTGTCTTGGAGCTTTTTATCTTCTCCAATCTGTTTATCTGCCCCTCCTATTCCGAATCATTCGGCCTAACTGTCCTGGAAGCTGCCAGCAGGGGAAATTTTCTTGTACTCAATCAGGCCGTACCGGCTTTAGAGGAACTGGGCAAACACCTGCACGCCTACTTTATGCGCTGGGATGCCAGAAACTTCGGCTACGACACACAAGTAAAGTACCATCCTTCCGAAAAAGCCTACCTGGCAGAGCACGGAGAACGAATAGTAAACCTTATGCGAGAAAATCCTGTGGTCTATGGCAAGACTCTGATCAGACAACGGTATTCCCCATCCTGGATCTGGAAGAATCAACTGGAACCCCTGTTAGGGCTCTAAAGGACAACTGCGTACCATAATCGGCGGTCCCCCGGATAATTCGATAGGGCTTCCGCTGCTACTGAATAACAACTCCATACTCACATCGAATATCCTCAGTACGAAGGTATTGTTCGGATCATTTACTATTAGGATAAAGGTCACCGGCTGAATATCCGTCCCTACTTCAAACGTCCCGGAACCGGTTATCGTGGCTTCGGTGTCGGCTGCATCGCAGGTCATGGAAATAAGGTCAGGTCCCAAAAGCCTTGCCACCTCATTATCGATCTCCGTCAGGAAGGTTACATTGGAGTTAAAGTTACATCCCGGGCAAGAATTAAACCCGAGGTTGGCCCTTTCTCCCCTGGCTCCTTCCGGGAAAGCATCGTTTGGCAATATGGCAGTGCCGCCACCTGTGGCAAAACATTCACACTCCGTTTGCACCGTCGTGGTTGTCGAGTCTGTTGTGGTCGTTGTCGTAGTGGTTGTTGTGGTTGTCGTAGTGGTTGTTGTGGGTCTGGCAAAAGGAGGAGGACACTCCCCGGGCAGAGTAAGACAAGGCGAAGGTTGGCAAAAACCGTAGCTTGGCACTAAAAGCTGTACCGTTGAAATACAATTTAAGAATAGACACACCTGCAACTCGCAGGTCAAAATGACATCTTCTGCGGTAAGACCGGAGACCAGACAATTGCAAAACATAATATTGCTTTCTCCACAAGTAATATCAACGCCTTCCGGACAACAAAGAGTAACAGTCTTAATTAAGGTTACGTTCCGCAATACCATTTCCGCAGGATTTTGCAGGTTCATTAAAGCTATGGGGATAGTAATTAGAAGGGTTATATTAAAAAAACCTTCGCCCACCTCAGTTCGCGAAATTTCACTGCAGGCAATATTACCAAAGGGACTGCAAAATATCTCCTCACCGATTACAAAGGGACTGGTAAAATCCGTTCTGGAAACCGCAATATTCCTCACCAAATTTTCCACTTGAAAACAACTGTCGTATACCTTATCAACATCAATACACTCAATTCGTGTAGGCGGAGGACAGCCATCCGGCGGGCACTCCCCGGGTACGACCTGATTTTGCCTCGCACCCGCCTCATCAGAAATCATAAAACCATCACCTCCGTTAAACTCGCTATAACCGCTAAAACAATATGCGATGGTATATGATACGTGCCTATTCACTTTTTGGTGATTATCAATGGGTATATTCAATTATCCGGATGTCGTCGCCCACTTTTTTGCGGATTGCTTCCACTATTTTTTCGGCATGGGGGCAGGGAAAACCGATTGGGTTTCCTCTGGTAATACAGGACGCGATCACAATGGTATCCGCACCTCTTCTTACCATTTCTGCCGCTCTGGTCACCGCTTTTTTCCCCGGACAGCCCCCGCAAGTCGTTAAACCGATTATTTCAATTTCTTCTTCAATTCCCTCAAAGGCACATTTTCTTTCTCGGATCACTTTAAAATCTGTGGTGCCCGGACACGCATCCTCCGTTTGCCTGCACCTGATTAAACCAATTTTCATCTGTTATCGCTCTCCAATTCTTCGTAGAACTGTTTTAAACGTTTCTTAGCCCGGAAAAAGGTCACCCTGGCCCAGTTGACCGATTGACCGAAAACCCCGGCAATTTCCTCGTAAGAAAGCTGTTCGTACTCTTTCAAAATAATGATGGTCCTATCATTCTCAGAAAGACGAAACAAAGCCTTCCTTATCCTCTCCTTATCCTCCTTTAGAATCAAGGCTTGGTCAGGCAAGGACCCTTTTCGAATATGCATATCCACGCTATTGGGAAATTCCTCCTGTCCCCAGGGTGCCACTTTATGAGTGCCTTTTTGGCGAAGGTTTTTGAGATATACATTGCGGGCAATAGAAAAAAGCCAGGTTTTTAAGGAGGCTGTTTTTTTAAAGCGATAGATGGATAGACAAGCCTGGTAAAATGTTTCCTGGGTTAATTCCCCAGCCTCTTCACCATTGCCGGTCATACGCAAAAAATAACGATATACAGCCTCTTTATGAAGCACATAAAGGTTCTTGATTCTCTCCATGGTTTCCCCCTAATCCTCTTAATTCGACGTAGGGAAAATAAATCCTATCAATAAAATGAAACCTTGTTGTATCCACAATGAAAAGGGATATCCCCGAAAGGAATCCCCGTTGAAATGCATACAGAAAATTTGTATGTATTAACCTTATTCTCTTGCTATTATTCCCGCAGATCCAAGATGAATTTTTCCCTGGGCTGCAGATAACCCATACTATCCAGTGTAAGATAGAATTCTTTGGTTTCCTCATTATAGGTGGGAAACATGATTACCTGAGATCTTTCTCTGTCAAAGTAGGGTTTCCCTTGCTTCATTTCTTGCGTGTCGGTAAGCACAAAATGAGGCAACGTAATCTCGTCGTCATCATAGGGTTCTGTCTTGTAGTCAAGATAAACTCTGCCATCTTCCATCCATACCTTCTCAATGATTACATTCCCGCCATGATAAGGCAAAACTTTCGCCGGCTTAATCTCGTCTTCATCTTGAAAGTCAAGATACAACCGAGGTGAATCCTCCACCTCTTGATATACGTATATAGGCGGCAGATGCAATTCCAAATGCTCGGTTTCCTGCTTCACCGGAGCAAATTTCATGATAGCCTCGACTTGGCAGGGAAATTGAGAAGTCCGGTACTCGCTGCTTTCCGCCATTACCTCCTGACGATCGGTTAAGTCATAAAGCACAGGACGGTTCATGGAAGGGTCCTGTGGACGATAGAACTCTCCGTGTGCGGCTGCATATCCGGAACTCAATCCACCCGGAGGGGCACCCGGACTTGAGGAGGAAGTTTCATCGGGTACCTCAAAGACAGAAGTGTGAAAATGGGCCGCACTTTCACCCAGGGCAATTCCCGCTACCGACCCATCCACCGGCCAATCTAACCGCACCTTAAACTCCGCCTCACTAACTCCTAACACGGCCTTATCAAAGGTTATCCTAAGATTGGAGGTTTTTTTCTCCTGATTGGGATAGACAATCTTCGTATATTGGGCTGTTTTGACCATATCAACGGGAAAGGTGAATTCCAGGTGATCGTTTTCGTTCATATCCAAAGAGAAGCTCACTTGCTCTGCTTCCACCTTAAGTGGTTCAAATTCCAGCATAAAATACTTATTCTGCCAGCCTTTACCGCTCTTTTGCTCGTACCACTGTCCATTTTCATCAGTAAGTAATGTCTGAAGCATGGGATCCACCGGTTTAGAAAACCGGACAAAAAGAATACTGCGGGTACTCTCAAAAAGACCTTTCTCTACGGTAACCTGCACGTCATCCATCGTTTTGGTCTGCCCAATCTCCGTGAACAAGCCTAATTCCTGAGCAAAACGATAAACGGGGTCATCAGTTCCCACGTGCTTCCCCGCGTTATATGAAGCATAGGCCAGACCGGCTCCGCAAACAACTAACAACAGCATCGCCACAAATCCCGTTTTTCTTAACTTGTTAAGCAAACTACTTTCGACTGTCTTAGTAAAGGATACCTCTCCTGTTGGCAAAGGATCGGGAAGAGAACTGTTAAATGTCTCCCATTCACAGGTACAACCATCACATTTTCTCAAATGCTGCTCAATGTATTCGGCTGTTTCTTCACTAACCAGTTTCTCCGCATATAAGGGTAACAACTCGCGGATCAGTTTGCATTCTTTTGAAGTCATCTGTTATCACCCCTCCAACAAACAATAATCCTAGAGACTTGCTAAAATATGGTTATTTTCCCTCATTTCGCGTCTCCCCCAGGAAACAAGGGAAACTACCACCGGCTCTACTTTATCTAAAACAAAGGCAATCTGCCCGTAAGAATATCCGAATACATCACGAAGAATCAAGGCACAACGAGGTTCCGGCGCCAACTGCAGTATGCACCGCTGGATAAAGCCCTCTCCCTCGAACACATTCTCTTTATAACGGTTGAGAAATTCAAGCCAACCCTGTTTCAGCAAAAGAAGTTCGTCACCTCGATTGTCACAGCACCGGGAAAAAACCCCTTCCGTCAGAGATTCCGCCACCTCTGTACTGCCAGATAAACGATAGATAAAATTGTATATTCTTTCGATACGCGAAGATTCTTCGGCTCCGAATTGCTTTTTCTCATCATACTGCAATAAACCCACGGGCATCTCCTCCGAACGTGCTTTGTCACTAATATCATACTCATACTATTATATTAGTACCGAATGGACCGGATTCATTACACAGTAATTATTATTTATATCCATCTGCCATTTTATCTGAATCCCGAAAATCATTTCATAAGTGAAAGACCATTTCATTCGTGAAATCGCTTGTATTTTAAGGCCAATGCTATATAGTTTATGATTTATTCTTGCCTCTTAAACAACAAGGTACTATTTCAAAAATGAGATGTTCTTTTGTTTGTTTTTATCTTTTGTTTAAGGGCCGCACGTTTGCGCATTTGGCATGATTATTGCGTATTTAGTATTTTTATCTATAAATTTAATTGGAGGGAATGGTTTTAATGAATGGACAAGAAATATTGCATATGTTCAAACATATTGCACCTTATTTTAATTCTGTTATTGCTTCTGATATCGGCTTTTCACTTTTTGAAGGAGATACTTGTACAATGTATGTGCCTGCAGATAATTTAGATTTCGGTCTCGTGGTTGGTGAAAAAATGAAACCCGGATCGGTTGGTGAAAAATGTATGATAGAGAAAAAAAGACTTACTGTGGAAGTAAGCAAGGAAAAATCCGCTTGGGGTATCCCTTATATAGCCTGTGCCATACCTTTCTTAGATGAGCACGAAGAAGCAGTGGGTTGTATTGTAACAACAGAGAGGATAGATAAGCAATATATTATTAAAAACACCGCCGACAAACTGACATCTTCCTCTGAAAACCTTGCCCAGTCGTTACAAGAATTAAGCATGCAATCAGAAACAATTGTATCATCCAGTAATGAGATGAGACAATCCAGTGATGACCTGGCTGTAAATATAAAAAGCTATGAGAGTATAATTGACCACATCAACAGCATCGCATCTCAAACAAACATTTTAGGGTTAAATGCTGCTATCGAAGCCGGAAGGGTAGGAACGATAGGAAGCGGATTCAAGGTTGTGGCAGACGAAGTAAGAAAACTGGCACATAATAGTTCCGATGCGGTTAAGCAGATTCGAGAAATTATTTTTCATATAGAAAAGTCATTTGCGGAGTTTGGTAACCATAGTCAGGAATTAGAGTCCTTCATAAAGAATCAGGCCGGCATTATTCAAGAGATAGCTGCATCCAGTGAAGAGTTGACCTCTATGGCTCAGGAATTAAATATGTTGACAAATGAAGTATCCGAATTCCAGTGAGGATTATTAACATACATTTCATACAATGTCAAAGGCAGACAGTTTAATTTACTGTCTGCCTCATTTTATCACTTGGACCCCATTCCACTACTTCAAGAACTTTGCTTCAAGCCCTCTTATATCACCCAGACCTATTAATTCATTGAAACCCGAAAAAGTTATCATTTCATCAATAAGGCTTTCTGTCGTTCCTTTTTCTTTCAATGTCTCCATCAGTTTCATAACGCTTTTGGCCGTAATGTATGTTGATGCTGTGGGATAAATCACTATGCCAAATCCTATTTTTTCTAATTCTTCGTTGTTTAACAAAGGGGTCCTGCCACCTTCGACCATGTTTGCCAAAACAGGCACTTTAATACTTGAGGTTATTTTTCTCATTTCTTCAACACTCTCCGGCGACTCGATAAACAGCACATCGGCACCGGCTTCTTCATAAGCCTTTGCTCTGCTTATCGCTGCATCTATCCCGTCTATGGTTCGGGCGTCAGTCCTGGCAATTATCACTAAATCCGGATCCTGTCTGACGTCGACAGCCGCTTTGATTTTCCACACCATTTCTTCTTTTGTGACAACTTCCCGACCCTTCATATGCCCGCATTTTTTGGGGGCTACTTGATCCTCCAATTGCAAACCGGCCACACCTGCTTTTTCGTATTCCCTGACCGTACGCATTACATTTATGGCGTTCCCAAAGCCTGTATCCGCATCGGCTATTACTGGTATATCTACTGTTTCCACGATATTGCCGGCTCTGGCTACCATTTCGTTCAAAGTGATTAACCCCACATCCGGCCTTCCTAAATGGCTGGCAGCCTGTCCATATCCTGTCACGTATACTGCTTGGAAACCGACTTTTTCAATTATTTTTGCCGCTATGGCATCATGTGCTCCCGGCGCGACAAGAATATCCGGAGCAGCCAGTAGCTTCCTCAATTGAGTGGTTTTTTTCATTCTGATTCCTCCTCCAATTTGAAATACTTTTTGGCAAATCTAAGTGTCATATCAGGATATTCTTGAGCTAACACACCGATTGCATACATTATATATTTATCATCAAATACAAAGCACGGAACTTCCGGAAGCAGAGATATTCCGGGATTTTTAAAAGCCTTTTCTAAAACATACCGCCTTATTTCAGGCGATGAATACGCAAATATCCCGCCAACCGCTATAACATATTTTACTTTCCTTAAATCTCTTCCGACCGGAGTCCCTGGTGCTACCCCCATCAAGGGGTCAAAATTCCGGGCAATGTATCCTGCGTGCCTTTTTAAGGCTATCTCTATTGCCGATATAGCTAAGGCAATATCAAATTCCTTCTCGAGCTCCGTCTTACCCACATGTTCAGTGTTTCTCTCCAGGAAATGAGCATACTCCACAATTTTTTCCTCCAAGTCATCTCCCTTTTTATCGACCTTGGCTAAGGCACCTTCCGGGCCTACGGTATCGATTATCCCGGTAGCACTCACTCTAAGCCCGAGATTGCCCTCAACGGTGCGGTAGGTGGTTTGTTTTTCATTATTGACCAACAAGCCCCGTTCTTCAATGCTAAGTTTCTCCAATTCAGGCAAAACAGAATGGACATCGGTGGTAGCACCTCCAACATCAATAACTAGAACATCACCGACTCCTTCTTCCTTATGAGTTCCTTTGGCCAATAATTCAGCAGCCAATAAAACAGCGCCCGGCGTTGGTATAACTTTATTGTTGGAAATCTGGCTTGTCATCTTCTTTAAACCCTTGGCTTTGGTTATCTGTTTGATGAACTGTCCGTGAATAGCCTCTCGCGCCGGTTTCGCTATTAACTCGTGGATATTGGGCATGACATTCGGTACTCGTATTGTTTCAATACTGTTTGCCTTTAATATCCGCTCAACCTCCGGCTGGGCGTTTTTATTGCCTGCAATAATCACTACGGACTTGACTTCTGCTTTAACGATGTTTTGAGCGTTTTCGATCAACGAATCCTTATCACCGCCATCGGTTCCTCCTGCCAGAAGTATGATGTCAGGCTTTATTTCACGCAGCACCTGGATGCGGAACTCAACTTGGTCTTCCTGGGATATTATTTCTAATACTCTGGCTCCTGCACTCATGGCCACTTCTTTGGCTGCCTTAGCCGTAACTCTCGGCATGTATCCCAAAGCAACCATCCTCAGCCCTCCCGCGGCACTGCTGGAGGAAAAGATCATAACTTCCTTTGAGATCTCGCAGCCATCTGCTTTCTCAATGTTTCTTCTTGCGTTTTGAAAGCCTTTGCCAATATCGTCAATCGTCGTCGGAACTTGCGTACGCGCAATGAAATTTATTTCGCCTTTATTTACGGTAAATGCCGATAATTTTGTATAGGTACTTCCAACATCGTAGACAAAAGTATTTGCCTTCATCAAGCAACACACCCTTTATTGATCGTCTTCTTTTATCCAGACATAACCCTCAAGTATCCTCCTGGCGGTTCTGGAAAAAGCTGCTCTTTTCACTTCGCCGTCTACCACTTTGGCTTCTACTTCAATAACTCCGGCCGGATGCCCGATCCTGATCACATCGATTTTGTCAATATGAGGTATGGCCTCATTAACTATTGTCCCGGGGATCTTGGCGGCGACTCCGGTACACACGGTACCCGTACCCGCATATGTCTTGTGTAGTACTTGCATAAACATCAGCCTGGAGACAAAATCAACCTCGTCCTTTTTGATTGTTTTACCTGTTGTAAAGTTAATATAATCACTGGCCGGGGCTACGAACGCAATCATCGGAAAAGCAGGACTCTTTTCTATGGCTATTTTCTCATCTGTTGCCATGCCAATCATTACCGCTGTTTTTGCCCTGATTTCTTCTAATAACTCTAACAGTTCTTTATTGCTATTTACCTCTTGCGGCGTTTCCGTACCTTTCATCCCAACGTCTTTTGCCCTCACAAAAACACAGGGGTTGGCACAGTCAACAATCGAAGCTTGAATTTCACCTTTTTTAGTTTTAATAACATCTACCGTCTTTCCTGTAGGCAAAAGCTTATCGGTAACGGAGCCCGCGGTATCGGCAAAGTCCATCATTATTTTTGCGCCGGTTCCCGGCACTCCGTCTATCTTACAATCACCATACACTTTCGCCCTTCCGTCTTCAACTGATACTTCCGCTACTAATATTTTACTTGTATTGGTATTATGGATCCGGACTTTCGTAAGAGGTTCTTGTGCTCTTACTAAACCTTCATCAATAGCAAAAGGCCCTACTCCGGAGGAGATGTTACCGCAATTACCGGAATAATCGACATAAGGGGCGTTGATGCTTACTTGTCCAAAGGTATAATCTACATCGGCATCACTGCGGGTTGGCGGACCTATTATCGCCAACTTACTCGTTAAAGGATCCGCTCCCCCCAGCCCGTCTATTTGTCTGACATCAGGACTGCCATATATTTTTAATACCGTCTTATCTCTTAACGCGGGGTCCGCAGGTAGATGGTTTCCCTTGATATATATTCCTTTGCTGGTGCCTCCACGCATGATAACACAAGGTATTCTTCTTGTTTTTTCCATTGCCTTAACACCTACCTTTCTTGTTTTTTAAGTTTGTTGTCAACCACTCAATGAATTGTTTAGGATCCGTTCCCGGGCCGAAAAACCCGTCTGCCCCCAAAAATCCTGCTCCTTCATTTGCTATTTTTGTCTCGTAATAGACATGCTCTTCTTCTTTTTCCGAAATCCTGCCGCCGGCTACTACTATGACCTTATCCCGCAAATTTAGTTCTTTTAGCCTTGTGTCTACTCTCGGGAACAGTTCGATACCCAGACCTAACAGGTTGCTGATCCCTATCACATCGGCTTTCACTTCAGCTGCAACTTCTGCAACCGTTTCCGGCAGGTTCATGCCCCTCAGATAGACAACCTCAAACCCGTTGTTTTCCAGTTCCTCCTTGATCATATTTATACCGTTAACGTGGGCATCGGCCCCTACCGTTGCCAAGACCACTGTTTCTTTTCTGGTAGGTTTTTTAACCTCCGGTACATCGGTTACCTCTTGAGAGAAGACAAACCTTTGAGGATTGATATTCAAGGGAGAAAATCCGTTTATATATCTTTTTATTCCGTCTCTGTCCCGATGGGTTTTGACATAACGTTTCAGATCCCAGCCGGCTGCCCGCGGGGCATCCAATATCCCGGTTTTTCCCGCATTGACTATCTTATCTATCAATTCCTCTTTCTCGTGTTTTTTCCAGAACGCTTCATTCACTTCTTGAGGATCCAGCGTCCTGTTTATTCCCAAAGTCGCTTCAAGAACCGCCATCGCCTCTGTCAATATCTCTTCTTTACGCTTATCAATCATTGGATCGTTAATATCTACTTTATATGTATTTTCGAAAACGTTTTGTGTAGCCCAAATAGATTTTGCCATGGATGCACCTGTCGGTATCCCCACAGATTCCGCCGCCTTCGGCCGATAGAAATTAGCTCCACCCAGTTTCGCGCTCAAAGCCATCCTGGCAAAATGGGCGCTTTCCGCAATCAAATCCCCAGGCGGATTTTGGAAGGTTTCCGGCACAACTATTAAGGAGCTGCTCCAAATGTGTTCTTTAAAAGCCCTCATCACCGCCAAATCGGCAAGTAAATTGATCCCTCCCACATTCATTTGCACGGCACTTAGCTCTTTCGGCAGTCCGGCCAACACTCCCAAACCCTCCGCCAACATACACATAGCTAAAGCCATTCCGTCGGTACCGCCGATATTGTTGAGATGCTTGTGGGAATCAATCTGTACAAATATTTTATTCTCTCCGCATATTTCTAATGATTTGAAGCCGTTAACAACTTTTGTTTTGTAATCATGAATGCCCCTTCCCCCAAAGTGAACGTGGATGACCGGACCGATGTCGGTTCCGTCAAATCCGGCAATAAAGGCATTCAAAATTGATAAATGATAGGTATCACCGGTGGCATTTATTCGCATCGGGTGAAGAGTTCCCCCGCCTAATTCAACGTATTTGCGTTCCCCCAGAGGTGTAATACCGCCTTTGCCCCTGGATTGTTCAATCAATTCCCGCCCGTCTAAGGGATCTATATGTCTCGTGGCTTCCGCATGTACAAAGTGAAACAAGGTTATACCCAGCTTTTCCGCCATTTTGTACATCTCGACAGACTCTTTATATGTTTCTTCCGCCGTGTTCCTCCCCAAGATAGGGTTAAGAACAGGAATGTTTGTTTCCTCAGCCCTTTTACCAAGTTCATAAATCCGATATCCGCTTCTTTCCACACCATGAACCACCCTGGGATATGGTTTAGGAAGGCCGATAACAGAACCGTCTTTCCCTATTTTCGGCATTTCAACACTGAATACTTCTTCATAGGCCCTGATTCTATCAATATCTTCTAAAATTATTTCCATTGTTCTTTTCTGCATAATACCTACCACCTTTTCTCCACGCCCAGCTCTTTTCTAACTCTTTCAATAAGCCCTCCCGCTTCTAACGTAGCTAAAGCATTTTTTGAAAGAGGTGCGGCGTAGAAAGTTGTATTGTCTTTGAAAATCAGCCCTTTAGCGATATCAACACTAATGGTGTCCCCTTCGTTGAAATGTTCTCGCAAATCGACTTCCAGCACCGGCATCCCTATATTTATGGCATTTCTGCGAAATATCCTGGCAAACGATGCCGCTATCACCGAACCTACACCTGCCTCTTTAAGGGCGACCGGCGCTTGTTCCCTGCTGGAACCACAACCAAAATTTTTACCGGCAACAATAATATCCCCGACACGGACCCTCTTTGCAAAATCAACCTTTTCACTGCCCTTCATTGCATACTTCCCCAATTCATTAAAAGGTTCCGCCATTGCATATCCGGGTAGAATTTGATCCGTATCTACGTTATCTTGGAAAATCCAAACTCGTCCTTTTATGATATCCATTGTTAATTCTCCCCCCCGCCACTTGGCTCTCGCGGATCGACAAACCTGCCGTGAACCGCTGCCTTTGCAGCTGTAACAGGAGAAGCCAAATAAATTTTGGCCTCACGGCTTCCCATTCTTCCGGGGAAGTTTCTGTTCGTTGTTGAAACCACCACGTCCCGATCTGCCGCCAAGCCTTGATGGGCTCCGAAACATGGTCCGCAACCGGGATTCAAGAGCACAGCACCGGCATCTCTGATGACTTTGCAATAGTCGTGTTTTTCCATCTCTTCGTATACTCTGGCCGATGCAGGGATTACGATCATGTTGACATCGGGGTGAATATGTTTGCCTCTTAATACCTCTGCTATAGCCTTCATATCACTCAACCTGCCGTTAGTACAACTACCAGCAACCACTTGCGTTACCTCTGTTCCTGCCACTTCCTGAACAGGTTTGATGTTAGCGGGAGAATAAGGACATGCCACAACAGGTATGATCTCTGATAACTCAATAGCTACTGTTTGAGCGACACCTTCATCTTTGTCTTCATCAGCAAAAAAGCTAATCATTGCACCCATCTCTATCCCCATATTGCTGACAGTCATCCGTTCATCTTTACTTAAACCTCTTACCCCCGGACCTGTGAATAAAATAGCCTTATCTGTCAAGCCATCTGTCCCGAAACGCCCGATAAGCGTCAAAACTAAATCCTTGGCAGTTACAAAAGGCTTGAAGCTTCCCGTTAAATTAACCTCAACTACCTCCGGTACTTCCAAATCAATAGTACCTGTAGCCATGGCTGCAGCTACTTCCGTAGAACCGACGCCAATACCGATAACACCATATCCTCCCGCCGTACACGTATGGGAGTCTGCACCGATTATGATGTCGCCGTAATTTTGAGCATGATTTTCTGAGATGATCTGATGAACAACACCCTGCCCGTGCTCATAAAGAATAGTCCCATATCTTTTTGTAAAGTCTTTTAAGATCCAATGCATGTTTCTCGCTTGTACAGTCGAAGCAGGGTAGATATGATCTATCACCATAACGACCCTTTGAGGATCAAATACTTCTTCTATCTTAATCTTTGCGAACTGTTCAACAGCCATAGGCCCTGTAACATCATGGGCCACAACTAATCTCACCTTACAACGGATATCCTCGCCGACTGAAACTTTTTCCAGATCTGCCGCCTTGGCAAGATGTTTTTCAATAATGTTCAAAATCTCACCTCTCTTCTACAAGATCGATGTTCAGTCTATTGGCTATGGCTCTTGCTTCGTTCAAATCAGGAAAAGCATCCCTGAGCACTAATCTGCCGCCCCCGCGGTTTAAAGCCGTTACTGAATAATGTCCTTCTGTGGTCAGGATCGTTATCTTTTGTATTTGCGTCTCATCTTTTTGCAGTATTTCCACTTCTATTCCCAGTTTCTTTACTTCCTCCATTATTTTTCGGTAAGCTTTGCCGTCATCTGTGGCTGACCCCCATACAGCGGCCATCAGGATGCCGGGAACATTGATCCCTCTCCTGGCAAAAAGCTCGGGGTATAACTCTATTTTTACTTTCTTTATCTCGCCCTTAGTCAAATAATGAGCAATTCTGGCCGTATTAGTCGGCGAACCTACCGCCTGGCTGCTTCCTCCTACCACACACGCTCCAAAAGGCTTCACGATGGAATTAGAGTTTTTAGCCAAATACCTTGCTTCCAGCATGGCTTTTTTTATAATATCTTCTTTTCTCTTTTGCTCTTCCTCTTTAATATCATCGGTCACATAATCCTCAACAGCAGTATTAGTTTTGAAAAACGGTTCCATGTATTGTATTACTACGGGTACTACCGTTTTTGCCGAAACAGGATGAACAGCCGCAGCCATGGATATCATCACATCCACAGGAACATTTACCGGAATTGTGGTATGCACTGCCAAATGACTGGCTAGTTTTCCTACCATGACTGCTCCTCCGATATGAGTTGCGCAAAGACCGGCCACCATAACTCTTGGAGTACAAGGATTGGCAATCGTAGGCGAAATAGCTAGGACTACTGCTTTTCCTAACTGTTCCGGCGTCCCTCCCGCTAATTCGGTAAACCCTGCCGCCAAAGCCGCCGCACCGGCACCAAACCCTTCCATATTGCATCCAGTAGTGGTTTTCCCCACTCTGAATATAGTGCCGATTTTAAGAACTACGGCACAAGCTCGGGCGATAGTATCCTGATCCTCAATTTCTTCCAGCATCGCTTGCATAAAACCTGCGTAAGGGCAGGAGTCCCCTGTCCCTGCACAGGGTTCTAAACCGACCGAATGATTGCCGACTTGAGTGCCAAGGGTGTAAGCAAGGGCTTTATTAAGAAATTTATCTTCAACTATTTTCGGAGCACCATTTCTTGTAAGCTCTTTGCCGATTGTACCGAAAAGAAAGCTTGATCCTGTGGTAATCCCCAGTTCCAGCGCATAAAGATTGTGGGAAAAACTGCTGATTACTGCCGAATTAACTTCGGATCTGCTCATTTTATTTACTTCCATTGCTTCCGCTATTACCACGTCGCTGACTCTTGCTTCTGCTTCCTTTGCAATTTCGATACAATCTCCTAAGGTCAATTCTCCCATATTTAATTGTTTTCTCTTCGCTATCTCATATATTACATCCATTTTTTCTCACCCTCTAACTTGTACTCCCAACATATCTTCCCAAACTTTTATTACTGCCGAGATGTCTTCTCTTCCCAAGCCCTTCACCCTTGCCAGTTCATATATTTGCTGGGCATTATTAGTCATGGGCAGGGGTACGCCTAGGTTTTTCGCTGTTTCGACTGCCAATTCCAAATCTTTATATTGCAGATCGATCGGAAACCCTTTCTTGAACTCACCTTTGAAAATAAAGTCCGGTACCTTTGCTTCCAAGGCATAGCTTCTGCCTGAACTGGATTTTATTACTTCATACATGGTCTCCGGTTTCAGCCCTGCTTTAAGCCCTAAAACAAGAGCTTCGGCCAAGGCTGCCATGCTCGAACCTAAGAGCAAATTATTAACGATCTTGACGGCATCGCCTGACCCGACTTCACCGATGAGACGGATGTTTTTCCCTAAGCTTTCCAGAATGGGCTTTACCTTTTTAAATATTTCTTCATCTCCGCCCACCATTATTGTCAAAGTTCCCGCCTCAGCCCCGGTAACTCCGCCGCTTACCGGTGCATCCATATATTTGATGCCTTTTTTATCAGCCAGTCCGGCCATTTTTTTGGTGGAGTGAGGAGCAACACTACTCATATCGATGAATATTTGCCCTTCTCTTCCGCCCGCCAACAAACCATTATCACCTGTCATTACACTCTCAACAATTTGAGCATTCGGCAGCATTGTTATAACAATATCGGCCTTTTGGGCTATCTCCTTGGGAGAGGAGCACCTCAGTCCGCCCAGTCTAACAATCTCTTCTATCGCTTCCGGCACCACATCATATACATGTAGAGTGTAACCGTTCTTTAATAGATTGGCACTCATGTGCTTACCCATTGCTCCCAAACCAACAATACCTACTTGCATCTTCAACCACTCCCGAACTATGATTATTTATCGTACCTTAACGTAAGCCGTCTTCACCTTTTGCTTCATCTTTTTTCAGCCCGCCGATTCTCGCGTGGGGACGTCCGCCATCAGTCACAACCAAAGCGACTAGTATTTCATCTGCTTTCGGTGCGTCATGCAGCTTGACTTCCATTGCATCATAATGCGATCTGACATAAGCCGCGTCTTTATAATGAAGCGGTACATCCAAAGTCACTCCGGCGGGACCTATTTTCTTTGCCGAAGGAATGATTGCTTTGCCTCCGCCGATTTCATCCCTCATGGGTTTGCCCAATTTCGGGTGTAAAATTGCTGCCGCATGCTCTAATTCTCCGTCTAAACCCACGATTGCACCCTTGCCGTAATTCTCAGCTTTTTCTTTTTCTATCCCTAAGGCCGCAACTGCCCTTTTTGTTAGAAATCCACCCAGATACTCCCCTACATCGCTTAACTCACTTAAATCCTCAACATATTTACCTGCAAAAGGGTTCTTAATAACCGCTAAAGAAGCACATTTTTTTATGGGCTTTCCCAGTTTCTTTTGACCGTCCTCGTAAATCTCCTCAACTATTGTCGCCAACTTTCTTATTTGCAGTTCCATGTTTATCCCTCCGTTTTATTTATTTTCAAAAAAACTTTCCGGCATCATAACTGTTTCACCCTGCAGGTAAGCCATAACACCTTTAATTTTTTGTTTTTCCAAAGCCTTGTTTGTTCTTTCTTGTACTTGACTCAAGCTTTTTTCCTTTTCTTCAGGCAATAGTTCCTCAACCTCAACGGTCACAAATAGCTCCGGTATATCCGTATTGGGGTCCAGGCATTTTGCCCTTACTTGCTTTACCCGGGGCGAAGGAAGAAAACTTGAATTAGCAAGGAAAGTCGCAAAAGCATCCGCCGTTGCACAGTCATCCGCAAACACTGTTACCGCCTCAGTGATTCCTTGTGTAAAGCTTCTGCCGCCCAAACCGCTGGTAGCGATACCACCTATACCGTCGTCCCTTTTTAAGCTTACGGTACGACTTAATTTGTCGGTTTTTATCTGCGGCAGCAATCCTACTTTTGTTGTTTCTTCCTTGCACAAGCGCAAAGCTATATCGCCGCCGTTATTAACAATGACCTTTGTTGCACCTTTTTGAACCAACCAATCGGCAACCGCATCTGCTATTATGCCTGCAACTGCCGCCAGAGGAGTTAGGTTCTCGTCATTTGTCTCTTTCACTTTCTGCCACATCAGCAAGGCGGACTCACTTAACTTTTCTGTTTTGCATAAAGGCCAGGCTTTTTTTAGTTCCGTCAAATGATTCGCTATTTGCTCCAGTTCCATAATGGCCGTTTGACAGCTGCTTATGCATTCATCCGTCATCGGCACATTGTTTTGCCAGGCAGAAATGACCATCGATATTGGTCCATAATCCAAAAAAACTTTGCCCGGTGAAATAAGATTAATCATTTGTTTTCCAATTCCTTTTTCAGTTCTTTGAGGGTCTTGATTTGCTTGATATGCCCTCCCATCGCTTTATAATCCTCCAATCTCATCGTATATTCCGCCGGTGCGACAGTCGCCGGAGTCGGCACCCAGGTAAAAGCCTTTGGCACAACCTTGTCAACATCAACCATAAAGTTTATACCGCCCCCGGGTAGGATATATGCAGGTCCCCCGCCTATCGTCAGAAAGGCTTTTTCTTGGTGAATGGCTTTTGTCAGGGCTAAGGGCTCGGTAGTCACGCCCGCTCGGGCACTGCCTCCGGTTCCCCCAAAATATATTACGGAAACATTGGAATCCTCACAATTGTCTCTGATATGTTCAACAAGGCTTTCAACCTCTTGGGTCAAGGGTATTTCTTTTACTTCTCCTGTTTCCGACAGCTCAAAGAGCGCAAATTTTTGTCCTGTCGTTTCAGTGACTAAAATCT
The DNA here is from genome assembly GCA_018432615.1 of Clostridia bacterium. Taxonomy (GTDB): domain Bacteria; phylum Bacillota; class Peptococcia; order DRI-13; family SM3-B62; genus SM3-B62. The sequence goes on along the minus strand of JAHDSQ010000014.1, from coordinate 125,625 downwards.
TCATGCCCGGTTTGGCAATACTCATATCAACTGATGCTATCGCCTCAAGAGGGTCTTCTATATTAGTTCCGCCCCAACCATTCCCCGGCTCACCAAAGTACCTGCCTCTGGTGCTCTTTCTGGCCTTAGGTACAACACCGCTCCAGGTCATCCCTACTTCGGCTCCGGCCATATGCTCAGAGAACAGGCCGACAACATGATAGTCCAGAATAATTGCTTCGTCCACGACCCCCTTCATTCTGCGAGCAAACAAGCCAACGGTTGCGCTGCCGCAACCAACACGCATTTTAGTGTCTTTTATACCATTAACAACAGCGGGCTGACCTTGCTGTAAGACAAGCTTGGCACCGTTTTCGATCACCAGGGCTACCTTTTCACCGTTGGCAAAATCCACTATTGTTCTGGCTACAATAAAACCATCCTCACCGGTCAGAAGGTTCGCCCCCCCAAGAGAGAGCATTTTAGAACCATATTGTTCTGTTTCAACTATACCAACTGTTTTCCCGTTTTGTTTTACCTTGGCACCTTCCTCACCGATATGGAAATTGGTATCGATTTTCACTTTTACGCCGCTATAGCTTAAGGGAACCTCCGTTACTACCGTTACTACCTCCACCCCGTTAACACAATCCTTAACAATATGCGGTGCCGGTCTACAGCAAGGATATGCAGTTCCGGCACCAACCCCAGTGGTCAAAGGTTTCCTTACTGCTTCATTAATGTTTTCCTGATAGACCGGATCAATCACCAGCTCACGATTACGAACCAAAACTCCGTTTTGATTTGAATATCTTTGGCAGGCACCTGTGTAGCCTTCAGGAATTTCACATTGGACCGGACAGGAAGTACATTTTACGGTTCCTTCTTTTATCTCCTGTGCCCGCTGTATTGCATCAAACTTACAAACACGAATACAAATACCGCATTGCACGCATTTTTCATTTACCTTTGCTTTTCTTGCTATAACTTCTATGGCACCTACAGGACAATTTTTCGAACAAAGCCCACATCCCCTACATAGCTCTGCATTGACTATTACCACAGTCTTCACTCCTTGATCAGTAAATAGGGTTTCTTGTCGCCGGAGGAGTATTCCTACTCTTCTTGCACATAATCTCACCGTCAATGATCACCGTAGCGACACCGGGAATATCCCCTGCCTCTATCGCCCCTACGGCATCTTTACCGATAGAACCCAGCGGGGTATCCATGATAACAAGATCGGCTTCTTTACCTTCCTCGATTATCCCTACCTGCAAGCCAAAAACCCGAGCAGTATTACCTGTTGCACAGGCTAAGGCTTCTGCGCCGCTTACTTTTGAGACACTGGATATTTGACATATCGAACGCAGGATACCTAAGGGGATAATGCCCGTTCCCGAAGGAGAATCATTCCCAATAAGCAATCTGTTGAGCTGGTCCTTTGTCTTTAATTTATCGGCCACATGATGGGCAGCTTTCGGGTTTCCGCATTGGACTATTTCAACGGGAAGGTCTGTTTCATCGATCAGTCTGTCTATCTCCTCCGGAGGGATAGCGGTAGGACCTCCGTTGATATGGTTTACTACCGTAGGATCCGTTTTGATAACATCATCTGCCGTTACCGTTGAACTTCCCGGTATCGAAGTGCCTCCACAATGCATCATTACTTTGAAACCGTATGATTTGGCCCATCTCACCATAGGAGCTGCATCCTCCGGCTTTTTCACCCCACCCAGGCCGATCTCTCCCACCAGCCATACTCCAAGCTCCTTTAATTCGGCAAAGTCCTGCTCTGTCAAACCAGGCTCTAAGATAAGGGCACCGGCGTGCATCTTAACGCCCGCAGGACGTTTGTTATAGAAGCATTTGCTGGCTAACACCGCTAAAGCCTTCACACCGGCAGGATCCTTTGGTCTGCCCGGCGTATGAGGTTCACCGGCCGAAATCATGGTAGTCACGCCGCCATGCATTGAGCTTTCAATAAAGTTCAAAGTATTTTGCCTGGGTGTAAAATCCCCTATGACAGGATGAACGTGAGAATCAATCAAACCGGGAGTAACGGTGGTACCATTAGCATCGATCATTTTGAAGTCTTTGTAATCTTTAACCAATTCACTTCCGCCGATGGCTACGATTTTTTTGTCCTTGATCACAATCGTATTGCCTTTTAGAATCGGCTTTTCGATTTTGCCGCTAACAATAGTTCCTATATTTGTAATGATCAGGTTACTCATATGACCGCACCTCTTTAACATTTTAATTTGATAACGAGCTTGTTTTAAAAACAAGCCCGTTATCTCGTTAGTTTATACATCCAGCTTCATATCACCAAATTTAATCCATTCTTTCTTCCGCATGTACTCTGCAATGATTAGAGTCAATACGGCAGGTAATACAAAGTGCAAAATACCGATTTTGAAAAACACCCCTGCACTCGCTCCCATAGCTTCAACAGTACCTACCTGTCCAACCAGCCCCGATGTACCCATTCCTGCTCCCGCCGGAACGTTTTCCATCCGCATAACAGTGGTCGCTATAGGTCCTATGATTGCTGAAGACAGAGTAGGCGGAATCCATATTCTCGGATTTTTAACTATATTCGGTATTTGCAGCATTGAAGTCCCTAAACCTTGGGATAGCAGCCCTCCCCAACCATTTTCCCTGTAACTGGCTACGGCAAATCCAACCATTTGCGAGCAGCAGCCTACTGTAGCTGCCCCTGCGGCTAAACCACCAAGACTCAGCATCAGGCACAAGGCAGCACTGGAAATCGGTAATGTCAGTGCGACGCCGACTAATACGGAAACCAAAATCCCCATGGGAACAGGCTGCAATTCGGTCGCTTTCATAATCACGATACCCAGCCAAGTCATGAATTTACCAATCCCGGGGCCAACCAGTATACCCACTGCCACACCTGTGATAATTGTTACAACGGGCGTCACGATTATGTCCACCTTTGTCTCTTTCGAAACTAATTTACCAAATTCCGCACCGATTACTGCCGCTACGAAACAACCGGCGGGTCCTCCGAGCTCATTTCCGGCCATACCGGTGATAGTAGACGCGAACACAACTAGGGGCGGAGCTTTTAGTCCAAAGGCCACCGCGACACCAATGGCAGGACCCGTCATAGCCATAGCCCGCAAACCAAAATCAAGAAGAAATCCAACGCCCAACTGTTCACCCAATACTTTAAGAATCAATCCGACAATCAACGAAGAAAAAAGTCCTAATGCCATTGCACCCAAAGCATCAACGCCATACCTTTTTAGAGAAAACTCAATGTTCTTCCTCTTTAAAAAGCTGACTTTTTCATTAGTTTCCGCTTGCGCTTGACTCATGAATCAACTAACCTCCTTTTTTAACATCTTAAATAATAAGGTCTCCTTTTTAACCGGCAACTCAGTTACCCTGACACCTACAGCATCATAAATGGCGTTTGCAATTGCAGCCGGAGTAGGAATAAGCGCTGGTTCCCCTACACCCTTGGCCATAAAAGGACCGGTCATCTCGGGGTCCTCCACTATTATAGATTCGATCTCGGGAACATCTAACGAAGTGGGAATTAAGTACGTAGCTAAATCAGTATTTTTAATAACTCCATTCTCAACAACAATCTCTTCCGTTAAACAGTATCCTAAACCATTTGATACCCCGCCTTCGATTTGCCCCTCTACATTTGACGGGTTTACTGCTTTACCTACATCATGCGCGCATACCATTCTCAGCACTGTTATATCGCCGGTTTCGGTATCAACCTCGACTTCCGCAACCTGAGTGGCAAAGCCATAACATGCATAAGGTTTGCCTTCGCCCGTCTCCGAGTTTAAAGCAATAACTTCGGGATTAAAGGAGCCATGCCCAAGGGTTAATTTTCCCTGTTTTCTGCATTCATTTAGGCAGTCAAGCAGTGATATTGATTTTTCGGTACCTTCAGCCGTCAATATCTTATTCCTTAAAGTTATTTTTTCAGGGTCAACTGACAATAGCCGTGCCGCTTCATCTATTACAACCCCTTTTGCTTCTCGTGCGGCAAAGCGTACCGCATTACCGGAAATATATGTTTGTCTGCTGGCCGATGTTTTTCCCGCATCGGGTGTCACCCCGGTATCAGCAGATATTAAGGCAACGTCATCCATGTCTATACCCAGTTCTTCAGCCGCTATTTGTGCCAGGATAGTATCAGAACCTTGACCGATATCGGCACACCCCGTTAAAACTATCGCTGTCCCATCATCTAATAATTCTACATATGCACTGGCCGGATTGGGTAAACCTGTATTGCCAATCCCATACCACATATTTGCAATTCCAACGCCCTTCTTTTTCACTTTTCTCCCTCCTTTCTATAACCTTATTTTAAGCAGTTGTTCTGCTCTGGTTTTAGCGGCTTCCAGTGTTTTGGTTATTCCTACGCTTTGCTCCAATAACTGATCCGTTGCAGTTTTCATATTAGGCCTAAGCGCATTTTTAATGCGAATCTCGTATGGGGTAATACCGATTTTCTCTGCTAGCATATCTAACTGTGATTCATGTGCCAGCGCTACCTGCGGGACTCCAAAACCCCTAAATGCACCTGACCGTGGATTGTTTGTATAAATACAAAAGGCTGTTATTTTAACATTGGGAACATAATATGGTCCTGTGGCATGAACAGCACACCTGGTGGCGACCCCGGGTCCGTAGGAGGCATAAGCTCCCGTGTCGGCCACGATTTCACACTCCATCGCCAATAACATGCCTTGAGCATCACAGCCTGTTTTATATTTCATGGTAATGGGATGCCTTTTCCCGGTATAAATGATGGACTCTTCCCTTGAATAAACCATTTTCACCGGTTTATTGGTCGCTTTCGCCAATAATGCAAGATGGATTTGCACAGATTCGTCAAGTTTACCTCCAAACCCGCCGCCAGTTGTTGTTTGGATGACCCTGACTTTCTGTAATCCTACATTTAAATTCGCCGCGATCTCTTTACGATCCATATGTGGATTTTGCGTACAGCACCAAACATTGATTACATCCCCAACAACTTCCGCAATGCCTGCTTCCGGTTCAATATAGGCATGCTCCTGAATTCCTGTTTTAAATGTACCTTCCACCACTGCTGCGCACTTACTAAACGTATCCTCCACATCACCCTTGATTATTTTTCTGACAGATAAAATATTACCTTTTTCATGTACTTGCGGAGCGCCTTCTTTCATAGCTTCATAAGGACAAAAGACCGGCGTTAGTTCTTCAATTTCCACCTCTATCATTTTTAAAGCGTTTTCTGCAATTTCTTCAGTTTCAGCAGCGATAATCGCCAAAGTATCGCCAATCTTTCTTATCTTGTCACCCTTTTTGACAATAACCGGTTCATCTCTAATGATCATTCCGGTAGAATTCAAACCCGGCACATCTTCCCCGGTCAATACAGCATGTACCCCTTTTACCGCTTTAGCCTTTTCTGTGTTAATACTCTTTAAAATACCGTGAGTAATATTGCTCGTAAGTATTTTGCCATAAAGCATTTCTTTCTTTTTTATATCAGCCGCATATAAGGCAGTACCCAACACCTTTTCTTTAGCATCTATTTTTTTGACGGATTTCCCGACAACCCTATTTTCAACCATTCTCACACCTCCTTCATCTTGGCAGCCTTTTTTATCGCTTTCACAATTTTTGTATAACCGGTGCATCTGCAAAGATTGCCCGAGATAGCCCTCTTAATCTCAGCATCTGAAGGGTCATTGTTTTTGTTCAGCAGGGCTTTGGCGCTTAAGAGCATCCCGGGTGTACAAAACCCGCATTGCACCGCACCTTCATCAATGAATGCCTGCTGTAGCGGATCAAGCTTTTCTTCGCTACCTAATCCCTCTACGGTAGTGATTTCATGTCCGTCCGCATTTACCGCTAAAGCCAGGCAAGAACAAATCGGCTTACCGTCAAAAAGCACGGTACATGCACCACAATCCCCTTCGCCGCAACCATTTTTTGTCCCCGTCAAACCTAACTCTTCCCGTAACATATCCAGCAACAACAATTGTGGTTTAATCTCCATTTTCATATCTTTACCGTTTAGTTTGAAACTGATATTTATCGTATTCATTGACTTAAGCCCCCTATTCTTTGCAGAGCTGTTTTTAAGCCGTTATAGACAATAGCAGCACTCACTGTTTTTCTGTATTCCGCGCTGGAACGAATGTCGTCAATTGGCTTTACTACCTCTTTAGCCATTTCACCGGCCTTTTTAAATACGTCTTCATTAGCCTCCCTGCCTATCAGCCATTTTTCCACATCAAACAATCTTATAGGGGTAGGGGCAACGGCACCTAAGGCAATTCTCACATCTTCAATCTTGTTGCCATTTACTTTAAGCCATACGGCACCATTGATAACCGATATGGCCAAGGCTTTGCGCTGCCCTGATTTCATAAATGCCGCTCCTTCTTGCTCCGCCAAAACCCTTGCTTTTATATTGCTGATGACCTGCCCTTTCTTGATACTTAACTGTCCCGGTCCCTTAAAAACGCTTAATAACTCTTTTTCTTCCTGGCCTTGAATACTTTGCATCTCTACTTTTGCATCAAGAACCAACAAAGCGGGAACGATGTCTGCCGCCGGTGAAGCATTCCCAATGTTGCCCCCTACCGTTCCCATGTTTCTGATTTGTGGCGATCCCACTTGTGCTGCGGCTTCTGCAATAACGTAGGCCTTTTTCTTGATGATTTCGGAATTCTCAATCTCGTCATGGGTAACTAACGGCTTAATATTAAGAAATTCTCCTTCCGGCACGATCCCCTTTAAATCGTCGATTCCTTTTAAATCAACAATGTTTTCCGGTTCTATTAATTTTTTTTTCATTTTTACTAACAAGTCAGTCCCGCCGGCAAATAAAGTACAATTTCCTGTTCCATTCACAATATTGAAAAGTTGTTCCAAATTTCGAGGATTATGATATACAAAATCCAATAAAATCACCTCCAATATATTAATTTATACAATTTTTTTCTCGACATAATTAATAAGCAATAATCATGCCACCCCGAAAGATAGCTTATCACCATGGTTTCATCTTAAATCTTTTCATTTCTGAAATGTTTGTTCGCTTTTTTATCACATTATCCTTTGCTGAAAAACGTTTAACCTTTGTTTAACCGCTAAAAAATGAAATAGCATTTCAAAATTGAAATGCTATTTCATTTTTGGAATGTTTTTTATACATCTATTTTATATTCCGTCATTTTCCTCCATAATGAAGTAGTGCTGATTCCCAAGACTTGAGCAACCTTTATTTTTGAATTATTGTAGTGAACCAGAGCCTTAAGAATTGCCTCTTTCTCAGCGATTCTTATCGTTTCTTTTAATGTTAAATATTTGCTTTTCATAAGCTCCGGATTATCTTCAAATAAATATGTCGGTAAATGCTGAACGGCTATTTCCGATTCATTAATACCAACCATATTCATTGCATATTCAACGCAATTCTGTAACTGTCGAACATTCCCCGGCCATTCATAGGAAAGCATAATATTTAATGCCTCTTGGTCAATTTCCAGAATAAATTTTTCAAGAGTTTTATTGTATTTATTGATAAAAAACTTAATTAATAACGGTATATCTTTTTCCCTTCTTCTCAGCGGCGGAATGTTTAATTGGACAACATTGAGTCTGTAGAATAAATCCTCCCTGAACCGTCCCTTCTTAATTTCAGTAATAAGGTCCTTGTTGGTTGCCGCAATAACCCTAACATCTACTTTGGTATTTGCAGAACCACCGATCCTTGTCACTTCTCTTTCCTGCAATACCCTCAACAGCTTGCTTTGCAATCCATACTCCATTTCACTGACTTCATCCAAAAAAATAGTACCCCCTTCCGCTTGTTCAAAGCAACCGAGGCTACCTCCTTTTTTTGCGCCCGTAAAGGCCCCTTCAACATAGCCGAACAAATAACTTTCGATCAGAGAAGATGGTATGGCAGTACAATTAACAGCTACAAAGGGCTTTGCTCTTCTTTCACTGCTATTATGAATAGCCTGAGCGAACAATTCTTTACCTGTCCCGGTTTCGCCGGTAATTAAAACCGAAGATAACCCTTGCGCAACAAAAGAGCCTATTTTTTTTACTTTTTTGATTTCTTCGCTTTCACCGACTATATCGTTAAAGTTATACTTAGCATATTGATACTTTTTCACTTCTTCGAGCAGTTTATGTTCGCGCTTAACACTCTGTTCGTTGTTAAAACCAAAACCGAAATCCTCAGTTATAGGTATCCTGACCCCCACTGCTCCACTTACTGACATGGATTCCCCTATGACTGTTTTTTGTTCTTGCATAGCCCGCAAAGCAGCATTGCTTACACTACCAATAAAATCAGGATTAACTTCTCCGTTATGGTCAACACTGGCTAATCTTTTACCGCTACTATCAAATAATACCGCTTCGCCTCCCGCAACTCTCGCAATAAAAGGTAACGCCGTTTTTATTGATTCTTTTAATTCCTTATCTCTTTGGATGCGTTCTACATTACTGGTCGCTAAAACATAATCCCCCAGAGGTAACGCCCAAGCTTCTGCGCTTTTTACTATCTCCGAAAACCCGCTTTGAATCTTTCCTGTTAATCCGGCCTCCTTGGCCATCGAGTATTGCACACCAACTAATTCCCTAACTTCGTTACCGTTAGAATCAAATGTTTTGATTCTGATACCTTCCCTATCTGTAACTGTAGCATACCCACCCGATATCCTGGCCAAAACAGGCAATACCTCAATCAAAACACTCAGTTCTATTACCACCGGACCGCCTCCCCAATATGACAATTATTAAAGAGATCAAAAAATCAAATATCCATCGCCATTATAAGTCATATTTTAAAATGTATCAATATACTATATTACTTCTGAATTTTTGTACTTTTATCTATGCATCAATATACAATATTTCTAACTAGGCTATCTGAGAGACAAATATATGGAACTTCGCAATATTCATCCGCCTTTAGTTGTATATTTGATTATTTCAACATCTTCAATAGTTATTAATCCCTCCGTCACAATATCATCTAAAAATGGCATGATTTTTTCTATGTATTCAATACTATCTACAATATCTATTACCAGAGGCAGATCATTGGATAATTCCAGTACTCTGCTTGTTTTAATTCTGCTATTAGCCCCAAACCCTTCAACGCCGCGAAAAACGGTGGCACCCGCCAGCCCCAATTCTTTGGCCTTAAGCACAATAGCGTGATACACCGGGACTCCTTTATACTTACCGGCTTCACCAAGATAAACCCGCAACCTTCTTGCTTTCCCCGATATTTTAACCATACAGGCACCTCCTCGTGGGTCTTATCTATTTTGATAACAATGCGGCGATAACTGTACCCAGCCACAAAGCCAACAAACCCAATATTACGCTTCCCACAGTATTAAGCAAGGCTGATTTTATTTCCCCGTCTTTGATTATATTTATTGTTTCCAAACAGAACGTGGAAAAGGTCGTAAAAGCGCCTAGTAATCCTACGCCCAGAAAGGCTCGCATGTTTGGGCCTATCATCGCCCTTTCCGTTCCCCAGATGAAAACCATACCAAGAATGAAACAGCCAAGGATATTGACCACGAATGTCCCCCAAGGGAAAGCAAAGTCACACTTATTATATACCCAAGTAGAAATAAAATATCTGCTTAAAGCTCCCAAAGCACCTCCAAGAGCAATGGCCGCATATAGTGCCGTATTCATTATATACCCCCTTATATGTAAATAACCTTTACCTAATAAGCAGAAACAATTATGTTCGATTTATTTTATACTACCATATTTGTTCATGATCAGGATAATTAAATAAAAAATCTACTGAATGTTTGCCATAAGTCTACTTTCTGGCTCTTACCCTATTCCGACATCTCTGATTTTGCGGCTTTTAATAAGGGCATGATCTATTAACAAAAACAAAAGTCAAGGAAGTTATGACAAAAAAAGTGATTACCATCCGGACGAACTAAAAGCAGGGGCAATCTTGCCCCTGCTTTCGCTGTGTCTTTTACCGTAAATATCCTTTTCTTATACCTTGAATTTTCCAGCCATGTTAGATAACTCTTCAGCCATTTCAGCTAATTTCACGGCTGCGTCATTAATCTGCACCATAGACTTACTGGAGTGATCCGTACTCTGCGCAATCTGCTGAACACCTAAATTGCTCTGATTGATACTGCTTGTTACCTCTTCAATTGCTTTTGCTACCTGAGTTACAACCTCAATGGAGTGCTGGCTTTGCTTCTCAGCCTCTTGGGTAAGATTATAGAAGGCAACCGCATCCATTTTATATTTATCTGCCGTGTTGACAAATTCCTTGTAATCCTTATCCACATCAGTGCTCATAAATTCAAGCAAGGCTTGGGCATCCTTCGTCAACTCACCCACATTGGCATGTACCTGTTCAGTAAGTCCCTGAATTCTTGTGACCGTCTCCGCAGATTGCTCCGCCAGTTTGCGGACCTCTTCCGCCACAACGGCAAATCCTCGTCCCTGTTCGCCCGCTCTGGCCGCCTCTATAGCGGCATTCAAGGCTAACAGGTTAGTCTGAGAAGCAATATCGGATATTAACGATGCCATACTGGAAATTTCATCAATAATCTTTGCTTTCTCAATAGCAGCCTTCATTCTTCCTTCTAAATCCGTATATACTTCCGTAGCTGTTTTCTGATTCTGCAATACCTGGGCTTGAATTTCAGAAGCGTTATTCTCGATTGCCTTAGCTTTATCGCTACCGTTTTTCATTTCGTTGTTGAGGTTCTCGACCGTTCCGTTCATCTCCTGACTGGAAGCACTAATTTCATCAGCCGAAGCAGACACTTCCTCCAGACTTGCCGCCATTTCCTCAGTAGAAGCCGAAACCTCTTCCATATTAGCTGCCGTGCTCTGACTGGTAGCCATCAGTTCTTCGCTGGAAGCCGCCACTTCATTTACCATTGTAACGATACCGGATACCAACTTGCGGATATTAATAATCATCTCATTGATAGCACGTGACAGGTCTCCAAATTCGTCACCTCGCTTCAGATCCTTTTCGGAAACCTCTTGCCGCCAATCACCTTCAGCCAACGATTGTGTCAGTTCAGTAGCCTTTTTCAAAGGACGAACAGTTCTGTTGGCCAGTACAGCGGCAAGCATTATACCAACGATAATAAAGATTAGAGATGTCATAAAAATTGTATTTCTTAGGTTTTCTACTCCCTGCAGCACCTCTGCTGCAGGTGCCTTTACCGCCAACGACCAGGTTGTTCCCGGTACGGGCGAAAAACCCACATAACTTTCTTGCCCTTCAAATGTGTAGGCCCAGGTGCCTGCTTCCCCCTGCATCATGACCTCAACCATTTCGGCTAAGACCGTTACACTCGGATCGGTTTTTACTTGTTCCAATGCATTATGCATGTTAACTACCAAGTCCCGATTTTTATGGGCTATGATAGTACCATCTTTCGAATTCATATATCCTTCTCCGGATTCTCCAAACGTTATCTTATCGGTAATTTCACTCAAATCATTCCCGTCACGAATAGCCACCAAAACACCGACAGTTTGATTACCACTCTTGATAGGAGTCGCATAAATTATAATTACTGAGCCATCAACTTTACTGACTATCGGATCAGAAACCGCTGTTTTTCCGGCCAGTGCCTCCTGATAATACTCGCGGGTCGTAATATCCGAAACGGCTCCGTTTGAGCTTGTCAGTTCCCCGTTGAGATCAGCTATACCCATGCGAACATGTCCGGCTCTTGCTATCTCCTCATTTAATACTGCAAGCTTTTCCTCCCAGGTTCTATCGACATCTTTGATAATGTCATCGTCAGCGACCATCTCCAACTTCTCCATTTGCAAATCAAGATAAGACCTAATAAGATAGCCACCCTGTTCGGACAGCTCTAACAAAGCTTTGTCGACTTCATCATTAACCGCCTGTGAAGCCGAATTGTAACTAATAACACCGAGACTAACACATACCACCGCCAAAATAATGCTAATAAGAATAACAAGTGTAAACGAGAAACTCTTAAAATAACCTTTCATTACCGATCCCCCTTCTTAGAGTCATATTAGATTCTTTTCAGTATGTGACTTTATTCGACAAATTTCGATAAAACCCTGATGGGGTCAGGCTTGAATTATTCACTTATTGCCGTTTTTTACTGAAAATCAACAATATGCTTTTATATATATATCGAATATTATTGTTAATTGTTTATCTGTTATTTATATGTTTGTAAATTAAAAGTACAAAAAAAGAACTAAGGAGCAAATCCTTAGCCCTTAACTTTATTCCTCTGCAAATTTCAATCTATCTCAAGTCTGATTTAAATGACCATCGTTTCAAACGCAAAGCATTTGTCACCACGGACACCGAACTGAAAGCCATGGCTCCCCCCGCAATCACCGGATTTAACAACCCAAAAGCAGCAATAGGAAGTCCCAAAGTATTATATATCAAGGCCCAAAAAAGGTTTTGTTTGATATTTTTCATTGTAGCCCGGCTCAAGGCAATACTGGCAGGTATTCCCAAAAGGTCCCCTCCCATCAAGGTAATATCGGCGGCTTCCATGGCTACATCCGCTCCGGTTCCAATGGCAATTCCCACATCAGCAATTGCTAAAGCCGGGGCATCATTGATCCCATCCCCTACCATAGCGACCTTCTTCCCTTTAGCCTTCAATTTCTTTATTTCCTCAGCCTTATCTTCAGGCAAGACCTCAGCCAATACACGATCTATACCTACCTGCCGCGCTACCGCCTGTGCTGTCCGCTTATTATCCCCGGTAATCATGATTACTTCCATTCCCATCCGTTGCAGTTCCTTCACAGCCTCCTCGGAATTCTCTTTTACCGTGTCGGCAACGGCTATGATAGCGGCAATCTCTCCGTCAAGGGACATGAGCATAACAGTCTTGCCCAAATCTTCCATCTCGCTCATTTGCCCTTCAATTTCTTTAACGACTATTTTCTTTTCCTGCATCATCTTTCTGGTGCCTAATAACACACTTTTGCCTTTTATTCTCGCTGCAATCCCCCTTCCCGGGATTGCAGCGAATTCCTCAGCAGAAGCCACCTCCCCCAAGATTTCTTCCCCGTATTTAACAATTGCTTGCCCCAAGGGATGCTCCGATCCTTTTTCAGCGGTAGCTGCAAAATAAAGAATCTCTTTTTCCTCCAGCTCAGTAAGATTTACAATATCCGTGACCTCCGGCTGCCCTCTGGTAATTGTTCCGGTCTTATCCAGAACCACCGTGTCAATCTGATGAGCGTTTTCCAGGTGTTCTCCCCCTTTAAACAGAATACCATTCTCCGCACCTTTACCCGTCCCAACCATAATCGAAGTAGGGGTAGCCAACCCCAGAGCACAAGGACAGGCAATAACCAAAACTGCCGTGAAATTGATGAGGGCTCTATTAAAATCTCCCGGTTCAGCTACAAAATACCACACCAAAAATGTTAGAACTGCAATCCCAATAACCGCCGGCACAAAATATGAAGAAATAATATCGGCCATCCTCTGAATAGGGGCTTTGGAACCCTGCGCTTCCTCCACTACCTTGATTATCTGAGCTAATGCCGTATCTTTGCCAATCTTAGTCGCCTCAAATTTGAAGGTACCATATTTATTAATAGTGGCCCCGATAACTTCGTCACCAACGGTTTTGTCGACGGGAATACTTTCACCCGTCAGCAAAGATTCGTCAATAGAAGAATATCCTTCTATAATTACCCCGTCCACAGGTATCTTCTCACCCGGACGAACTATTATTAATTCCCCCATCCTTACCTCTTCTATAGGAATCTCCTGTTCCTTCCCCTCCCGCATCACCCGGGCGGCCTTGGCCTGCATCCCCATCAGTTTCCGGATAGCTTCAGAGGTTTTGCCCTTAGCAATAGCCTCTAATAGTTTGCCTAAAATAATCAGTGTAATGATAATTCCAGACGTTTCGTAATAGACATGCATTAGCCCCAGTTGTTCTCCCCAGAATGTAACCGCCAAACTGAAAAAATAAGCCGCAGAAGTTCCTAAAACCACCAGCACCGACATATTAGCACTCTTATTCTTCAGTGCATAATAGGCATCTCTATAGAACTGGGCTCCTGCCACAAACTGTATAGGAGTGGCTAATGCCAGTTGAAAATACTTGTTGCCGGTAAAGGTAGGCATCCAATCCCACACAAACATTTCCGCAAACATAACAACCATTAAAGGCAGGGAGAACAACAGCGAAAAGGCCAATAAGACTTTTTGTCGCCTAATTTCCTGTCCTCTGTCTTCCCGCTCCCTGTCATTGCTTAAGTCCTCCTCATTATCTTCCACCTTATATCCCAGCTTTTCCACAGCATCCCAGATATCATTGATCGTTATTTCGGAAGATGAGTATGATACGGCAGCTTTTTCAGTGGCAATATTTACACTGGCTTTACTCACACCCGGCAAGGAATTGAGCGTTTTCTCAACCTTGGCGGCACAAGCTGCACAACTCATGCCTTTTATTTGAAAACTGTTCTTCATGGGCTTCCCTCCATTCTGATTAACGCAGATCGTAAAACACTATTATTATCACCGCTACCGGAACAAACTACTAAAACCGGCATATCATATAACAGTGAATTCAAAGGAGGAACTTTTCATGCCTTACTATATGATTCCACCTGGTGGTCACCAACTACCACCCCTTCCATACCCCTATAATGCTCTTGAACCGGTCATAAGCTCTACCTTGCTCCGACTGCACCATGATCGGCACCACAAATCCTACGTAGAAGGATTAAATAAAACCGAACTCAAACTGGCAGAAGCCAGACAAAATAGAGATTTTTCCCTTGTGAAACACTGGGAGCGCGAATTAGCCTTTCACGGCTCCGGGCATATCCTGCATAGTATTTTCTGGACAGTAATGGCTCCTGTTGGCACAGGCGGAGAACCTCAAACCAATACCCTCAATATGATAAACGCTTATTTCGGTAGCTTCCCGGCTTTTCGAGAGCAGTTCAGCAAAGCGGCTGCAGACATTGAAGCCTCCGGATGGGCAGTCCTGATATGGCATCCCACCTGGAGGCATATGGAAATATTAACAGCCGAAAAACATCAGAATCTTACCCAATGGGGAGGGATTCCCCTTCTTGTATTGGATGTCTGGGAGCATGCCTATTATCTCGATTATCAGTATCGCCGTGCCGATTACATTGAAGAATGGTGGAAACTGGTAAATTGGAGTCAAGTAGAAAACCGTTTGCTGTGGGCTCTGCAGGCTCAAATACCTTTGTACACTTAGTACATTACTTAGAAATATCCAAAGGGGTTTCTAAATATAAGCTTCTGCTGGGGAACGCAACCGAAACTCCTTCTTCCTCAAGTATCTCCATAATTCTAAAATTAATTTCTTCCTTAACCTTAAGAAACTCTCCCCAAACCGTTGTCTTAGTGAAAAAGTATAGAAGAATATCAAGACTGCTATCGTTAAACTTATCAAATCTTACAAATATTGTATCTTGGTGAACGCCCTCATGGCATTCTAACATTTCCCTGATCCTCTCGACGCACTTTTGCAGCTTATCCTTGGGTGTAGTATAGGTCACTCCTAAATTGAAGGTGACCCTTCTCTTGCCCATCTTTGTCCAGTTTGTTATCGGTTGATTTGCTAACGTGGAGTTTGGCACGGTTATTAAAGCATTGGCAAATGTTCTGATCCTCGAACTTCTAAAGTTTATATCTTCCACTACCCCTTCGATACCCGTAGTATTAATCCAATCTCCGATCGAAAAAGGCTTGTCAATAATAATTACAATACCAGCGAATATGTTGGCTACCGTATCCTGAGCAGCCAAAGCAAAAGCAAGACCACCCAGTCCCAACCCAGCCACAAAGCCGTTAATATCATAGCCTAATTCGCTAATGACCAGCATCAACCCAAGAAATACTAAAACAAACTTTATTGCCCTGGAAAAAAACGGCGCTAATATTTTATCAAAACTGATGTTGAACTTATTTCCCATTTCCGCAAAAAGGATCGCAAAGTTCTCGATAAAATTATACAGACCCCACACAATAAATATAATAACGGAAATGCGGAACAGCTTCAGCAATACTAAGTCATATTTTAGTTGCAAAGGCAAATACAAAAGCGCAAAATATATCCCCAGTATGATTAAAAACATTCTTGAGGGCTTTTCAAAAGATACTACAATAGCGGTATCTAACTCTGTCTTTGTCTTTTTTGCAAACTTCAAAAGCAATTTTAATATGTAATTTACAAAAATTTTCCTAAATACAAGGAATGCCAAAAATATAGCTGCAGCGACACCTGCATCAACGATAATACTGTCAATTGAATAATAAAACCCGATTATATGATCCATTTTGACCACCTTTAAATTTCAGTTTATCCGGCTTAAAAACATCATGGCTTAGATAGCTCTGCAATGATTTCTTCGGAAGGACTATTGGGAATCGAGGCAACTACTTTTCCGTTGTACTCAAAAACTGTTTTGTCGTCATCAGTGATTTCTCCGATAACGGCAGCCTTTACATTCTGGGACTGAATTGCTTCCATAACTTCATCCACATCATGCGGATTAACCTGGAACTGCATCCGGGCTTGGGTCTCGCAGATTAGTATTTCCTCCGGGGTAATTTCTTTATCCCTGACCGGTACATTCGTTAAGTCTATTCTTGCTCCAAAACCACCGAAACGGGCTGATTCAGACACTGCCGCCCCTATACCGGCCGCCCCCAGGTCGGAACAGGCATTGATTTTTCCCGTTTTGAAGGCTGCAATACTGGCCTCCATGGTTGCCCGTTCCTCTTCAAAAAGGGCTACAGCAGGACGCATTTCTGAAACCAGACCTGCTCTGTACAGGGTATCGTTCCCGTCGGTCCCGGTTTCTCCGATTATTATTATCTTGTCCCCGGCAAACTTGGCAGGCTTGGTCACCGGTTCTTCAGTTACAAGCTTACCAACAACAGAAACAACACAAGCAGGTACTATATCACTAAAGGAGGTAGAAAAGCCTCCGCCTACAACAAAAACATCCATAACGTCACACATATCTTTTATGCCTTTCAGCATCAAGTTCACACGATCCTGGCTGGTCATTACCTCACATTTGCCGCAGGTACATTCTCCTTTAAAACCACAGGGTCCAACCAATACTTTTTCTTCCAGGGGACGGGTCCCTATAAAATCCAGAATGAAAAGGGGTCTTGCCCCCATCGCCACCACATCCCGCATAGCTCCACCGGCCCCCGTCGCCGCTGCGTCATACGGTCTTGGAACACAGGGAGAATTATGGCTTTCCATCTTTGCTACAACAAGCGTTCCTTCCCCGGGTATTTTAACAACCCCCGCATCGTCATTAGCATCAGGCCCTACCAAAAGAACTCCCGGCCATGTATCGCTTACTTTTTGATTAAGCTTTTTAAATGCACCAAAATCAATAGCCTTATCGATATTATGATGCAAGTGTACAAAAAGGCCATGCATCAAAGCTTTTTCAACCTTGTTCATTAAATATTTCCTCCTTTAGATCAAAATATTTTTACCAACAATTTCATGCTTATTTTTTATATTCGTCAAGTACCGGGCTTTCCCTTCTATGCTGTACTTTTTTACCCATATATTATACAGGGGCATTAATATAATAAAAACAAAAAAGGCCTGCACAGCATTGTACAGGCCTCAGTCACGTTTAAACCCTATGTAATCCCCAAAAAACATCAGATTTTATGCTAGATAAACATCAAGCAAAGCCCGATGATTATCCCGCTATAAAGCATGGCGACCACGCAGTAACCCATGATATCACGGGCACTTAAGCCGGCAATGCCCAAAGCAGGCAAGGCCCAGAAAGGCTGAATCATATTGGTCCAGGCATCGCCCCAGGCCACGGCCATAGATGTCTTAGCCATAGATACACCTAAGTCTAAACCGGCCGGTACCATAATCGGTGCCTGCACTGCCCACTGGCCTCCGCCGGAAGGAACAAAGAAGTTAACCAGTCCGGCGCTCAGGAAGGTAAAGAGAGGGAAAGTGGTGGGGGTAGAGATATTTACAAACCACATGGAAATTATCGCCGCTAAACCCGATCCGGTCATCATCCCCATAATTCCTGCATAAAAGGGGAATTGGAGGATAATGCCCCCGGTACCTTTGGCTGCTACAGCGAGTGCATCCAAGAACCTCCGAGGAGTACCGTGGAAGATAATGCCAACGAACAGGAAAATGAAATTAACAATGTTCAAATTCAAAGCAAAACCGTTAGTGGCAAAGTACCAGACGATATAGCACATGCCCAATAACCCGGTAATCATCGAAATTATTGTGCTGTTTTCAAGTTTATCGGCAGGAGTCTGAGCAGCCTTATCCACCACCGCTGCCACCGGAGCTTCAACCAGCAAAGCCGGATCAATAGTAATTACTTTATCCTTATCAGGCATCATAGCCCTGACTAAAAAGGGCATGGTGATGATGATAATGAGCATGGGCACAATATTAAAGACGGCAAAAATCGTTTGCGACGTAGGAACAATACCCATGGTCTCTTCCATAAAGTGACCTGCAGTAGCAATAGTCAGCGGAATCGAGCCGGAAAAACCTGCGTGCCAAATGAGAAAACCGATATATCCGGCAGCTATTAACAAAGGATAATCGGCTCCTTCGACCTTTTTGGCCATTTCCTTCGCTAACAGGGCACCGATAACCAAGCCGAATCCCCAGTTGACCCAGGCTGCGATTAATGCTATAAAAGTTGTGGTCATAACGGCTTGAGCCGGGCTTGACATAGCTCCGGCAATACTGCCCAACAGCTTTTTAAAGGGTGGGCTGCTCGCTAAAGTATGTCCTGTTACTAAGACCAAAGCCATCTGCATGGAAAAGGCCAGCAGACTCCAAAATCCATTACCCCAGTGCTGGACCATCTGCAACGGGGAATTTTGAGCAATACCCAAGCCCATTATAAACACAATAAGTGTCAGAATAACGGCAAACAAATAGGGATCGGGCAAATACCGCTGGACCAAAGCCACACAACCCTTGGTAAGTTTTTTAATCATTATTATACCTCCTTGAATTATTAAATCTTAAAGAATAATAATGGTAGTTAGGACTAGGACTAAGGCGTCCGTTTCACCCCCTTAAGCAGATATTTTCCAAGCCCTGTCGGTATGATATTGCAAGAACCGGGCCATATAATTTTGTGATAATTGAAAATTTTTATACCCCTTGGGGATTCTTAATCGACGGTATCTTCCGAACCTAAAAGGATATTTGAACAATATTGAATAAACAAAAAAGTGCGCATGCTTTTGCGCACTCTGAGCAAAATATTACAATCATTATTCGTCCATTATTCGTCAAAATCCAATTTATATTCCACCAGTTTATAATGAAGGGAGCGACGACTTATTCCTAAACGTTGCGCGGCTTTTGAACGATTCCCACCTGTTTCCTCCAGGATTTTTATAATGATTTGCTTTTCAATATCCGACATAACTTCCTTCAAAGGACGCTCGCCGGAGGAAGACAAAAGCTGTGTTGATCGCTGCTTATAATGATTAATGTTGTGCGGCAAAACTTGAGGAGTAATTACAGAACCGGTTGTAAGAATTACCGCCCTCTCAATGGTATTTTCCAACTCCCGGATGTTCCCCGGCCAATCATAAGACATTAAAATAGCAAGAGCTTCTTCACTTACCTCCAGGGAAGAACGACTCAGTTCCTTGCAGAAGAAATCAACAAAATATTCTACAAGGTTAGGCAAATCTTCCTTTCTTTCTCTTAAGAGAGGCAAATGAATAGGTATTACATTAAGGCGGTAAAACAAATCCTCCCGGAATTCCTTGCGTTGCATTGCCTCTTCTAAATTTTTATTGGTGGCCGCAATAATGCGGGCATTTGTTTTCAGGACATCCGTCCCCCCTAGTCTTTCAAACTCTTTGTCCTGAAGTATTCGTAAAAGCTTGACTTGTATCCCGGGATTTATTTCCCCGATTTCATCCAGAAAAAGCGTACCTCCACGAGCCAACTCTATTTTGCCTTGCTTGCGGTTAACGGCTCCCGTAAAAGCCCCTTTTTCGTAGCCGAAAAGTTCGCTTTCTACCAGTGTTTCCGGCAAAGCTCCGCAATGTATCTTGACAAAAGGTCCCTTAGCCCTTGGGCTATTAGCATGGATAAAACGGGCCAGCAAATCTTTCCCGGTACCGCTTTCCCCCCGCAGCAATACAGTGGCATCACTTTTACTTACGATACTGGCCAAATTGATTATTTCCTGCATACGGGGGCTCTTGGAAAGAGCCAGATTCCTGGTGTTTTTCTCAGAAAGTTCTTGTCGCAGGACAGTCAATTCCTTACTGATGTTACGCATTTTTAGGGCCTTCTTGATAACAACCTTTATTTCCTCAATATTAAAAGGCTTTACCAGATAATCGAAGGCACCCATTTTCATAGCTTGCACCGCAGTTTCAATAGTACCGTAAGCCGTGACCATGATGACAAGTATATCCTGATTCTCCTGACGGATGGCTTTAAATGTTTCGATACCGTCTAGTTCCGGCATACGGATGTCCAAAAGGATCAAATCGGGAGTATGCTTGCGAAAAGCCTTCAGGGCCTCCCGTCCGTTATCCGCTGTGACAACATTGTAGCCTTCCTTTTGCAGTACACTGCACAGCAAGGATTGTACACTGGACTCATCATCTGCAACCAGTATGGTATAAGAAAAATCAGCCATTATTATTAACCTCCTCTTGCACAGGCAAATATAACGAAAAACAAGTTCCTTTCCCTATTTCACTTTCTACCTCAATAAATCCCTGATGCACCTCCATAATCTTATCTACAACAGATAACCCCAATCCTGTTCCCTTTTCTTTTGTGGTAAAAAAGGGATCAAAGAGCCGAGGAATGTTTTCAGCCGGAATGCCACTTCCGGTATCCTCGATTTGCAAGCATACATGAGAAGAAGTACTATCATAACAGGTGCTTAGGAACAAAGAACCGGAATCCTTGATGGCTTGAATCCCGTTGAGCATGATATTAAATAAAACCTGTTTGAATTGAACGGCGTCCAATTTTACCGGGGGTAAATCGTCCTTAAAATCGGTTATAATATTAACCTTTTTTAAGATTGCCGGATTATTTATTAACAGCAGGCACTCCTCTATTACTTTATGCAGATCAGTAGTCAAGAACTGAGGAGGCAGCGGCCGAGAAAAATAAAGGAGTTGGTCGATCAAATGGTTGAGCCGGACTATTTCTTTGGTAATTATTCTGGTGAATTCGTGTCGGGGATCATTTTTTTTCATTTCAACGGCTAAAAGCTGGAGATAACCGGTAATTGCGGTAAGAGGATTCCTTACCTCATGAGCAATACCTGCGGCCAGCTCTCCTGTAACAGCCAGGCGATCGGCCCTTCGCACCTGTTCTTCCAGCTTTTTAGTATCGGTAAGGTCTCGAATAATCATGAGAATACCCGTTTGCTCGTCATTAGCGCTTAACAAAGCAGAAGTGGTTACCAGCAGTGGCATTTGCCTGTTTTGGAAAGAAAGCGTTAATTCCTTGTTTTGAAAAGGCTCACCCCCGAAGGCGTTCTTGAAAATCTCCACCATTTGCGGCCAAGACTGAAAAACTTCCATATATGGCCGATCAATGATGTCACGTGCGGATACCCCGGTAAAGCGCTCTGCCTGTAAATTAAAAATTGTAATAATACCTTGATTATTAACGGTAATTAATCCATTAGGGGTACTGGCCACAATGTTTTCAGTATGTGTTTTCATGTTTTTCAAAGCATCGGACATTTCATTGATAGCTTCAACAATCTCTCCCATTTCCGCCTTAAGTGGCGGAAGACGGTAGGAAATGCTTTTTTGGAGTGTCTTTAAACCGTTTTTTATTGTCTCCACACCCTGAGCAATATTTGCCGTTAAGAGATACGCCAAACATAAAGCACAAAAAATTCCAATAACGATGGTTTCATGAACCCGGTTTTCCATGCCGGAAATCTGGGCTTCGATGTCCGACAACAACTCATTTGACCAGATATATCCGATAACCTCCCCGTCCCGGATGATGGGTACCATGCAATTCATGATGGCTCCCCTCACCAAAGGCCCTGATTGTACCATTTCCTTCCCTGATTCCATGACAGTATAGCCTTGGTGACCGGTAAAAATGGACTGTCCTACCGTTTCGGCAAACTCTTTGCTGGGACCATAAGTAAGTATGGCATCCAATTCTTTAGAGTAGTAACCGATTCCAAGTCCCGGATGAGTCGAAGCCACCCGATCCGTATAATCCCGTAGGGCGCGGTTCAGTATTTTAATTTTAGTATCCCGGTCACTGTTTAGGGCGCCTTCTTTGGCCAAAATATCATTATATGAACCTTCCAAGTGCTTGTCCAGTAAGCGGGCATAACCAAACAGCTTAGCCTCTTTTTCACTGAGAAGAGCGGTTTCGGCCTGGCTCATCATAAAATAACCGGTTAAAAGTATAGGGACTGTAACCGTAAAAAGCAAGATGACAATAAGGCGGACCCTTAAACTCATTCTCGAAATCACAATCCCGCCTCCTGCCCTTCGAATTGTGCAATAATCTGCACATTATGAAAACTTATTCTCTTTAAACAGTTATAATTCCTGCTCTTTTGTTTATTTTTCATAATATTTTATAATAGCATATTTTGATTGAACAAAAATGGCTCTCAAGCGGTACCGCTTGGGAGCCATTTTGTTGTAATTCTGAGAACTCATGACGAGTTCTAGTAACCATATCCGCCGAAAAAGCTGGGGAATAAAAGGAGAATAAGAATAACTAGAAAGAAGATGCCAAATCCTTTTTGCCCAAAACCACCAAATGCTCCATAGCCACCGGAAACTTCTTGTGCCATATTTTTAGTTCCTCCTTTTTAACGTTTGGATAATTCATAATATGCCAGGTGATGTCTATACGTGACAGCCGTATTATATTAATAAAGAATTGAAAAGGGCGCGTCACTCTATGTTTTTAAACAAAGTTTTCGCGACACGCCCTTTTCATTGCGCTTACTCAAAATATTTGTTTAATCAATGACAGTTTAGTGCTGTTTATACTGAGGCTCCTGACTCTCAATATATTGCTGTCTTTGTTTCAGACTTTCTAAAGATGAATCCATGGTCTGAGCCAGTTGCTCAAAGGTCTGTTTTGCTTGCTGGTCTTCAGTTTCTAAAGCAAAAGACTTCATGCTGGCAGATACGCTTTGGATACTGGAAATGGCTTGTTGAAGCTGGGTAGATACAGTCACGTTATCACCTCCTCAAGCTTTTATGCCTTTGGCCTAAATAGCAAAGAAGCTATGAAACCAAAAATTATAGCGGCAGATACACCTGCGCTGGTTACCTCAAAGATACCTGTTAATACTCCGATAATGCCGGTTTTTTCAGCTTCGGCCAGAGCACCTTTAACTAAGGAATTTCCGAAACTACTGATAGGAACTGAGGCCCCGGCTCCGGCAAATTTAATCAACGGTTCATATAAACCAAGGCCGCCCAAAACAGCGCCTGCCACAACCAATGTGCTCATAGTATGTGAAGGTGTCAAGCGAAATACATCCATCATAATCTGACCGATTACACATATACCTCCGCCTATCACAAAGGCCCACAAGAACTTTTCCAAAGCCATACCTCCCTCTTTATATCTCAATTGCTACAGCATGAGCAATACAGGGTATACTTTCCTTCTGTTGATAAGATAAAGGTGACATCAATGCTCCTGTAGCAACAATAAGTAACCTTCTAAGTTCTTCTTTTCGCATTCTGTTTAGAAAGTGGCCAAAAGTCACCGTGGCCGAACAACCACATCCACTGCCTCCGGCCAGAACGGGCTGTTCTTGGTTATATATTAAAATGCCGCAATCGGTAAATATTCCAGGCGGGATTTCCAGGCCATGTTTGACCAAGAGAGCCGAAGCGATTTGGTGACCGACTCTTCCCAAATCTCCGGTGGCTATAATGTCATAGTAAGTAATATCTCTGTTTAGATCCCGAAAATGGGCCTGAATCGTATCAACAGCAGCAGGCGCCATGGCAGCCCCCATGTTATACGGGTCTGAAAGACCCATATCCACAATCCGGCCAATGGTGGCGGCGACAACCCGGGGCCCATCTCCCTCTCCTTTCAGCAACGCCGCTCCTGCTCCTGTAACCGTCCACTGGGCGGTGGGCGGTTTTTGCGCTCCGTATTCTGTGGGATAACGAAATTGCTTTTCAGCAGTGGCATTATGACTTGATGCCGCAGCCAAGGCATTTTCGGCTGCTTTACTATCAATCAGCAAGGCCGCTAAAGATAACGCCTCCATAGAACTGGAGCATGCCCCAAAAAGACCCAGGAAAGGGACTCCCAGTGTACGGGCAGTGAAGCTGCTGGAGATTATCTGGTTCATCAAATCGCCGCTTAAAAAAAACTGCACATCTTCCTTTTTCAGGCCGGCTTTATTAATGGCAACTTCACAGGCCTCCTCCAGCAATCTTTTCTCCGCCTTCTCAAAACTGTCCTGACCTAACCAGATGTCTTCGTGCAGTTTGTCAAAATCACCGGCTAAAGCCCCCTGGGCTTCAAAGGGCCCTCCCACCGCCGAGGAGGCCGCAATAACAGGCTTGGATTCAAAAACCCAAGTCTGATGACCCTTGAGCATTCACATCCCACCTAACTTTTTGATTGTTATTTTCACCAGGGCAACTACAAAGGCCGAAAATACCCCAAAGGCTATCACTGATCCCGCCAGCTTAAACATATTGCCTCCCACACCCAGGACGTAGCCTTCACTGCGGTGTTCAATGGAAGCGGAAGCAACGGTATTGGCGAATCCGGTAACAGGTACGGCTGTACCGGCACCACCGAATTGGGCTATATGGTCATATACACCCAAACCGGTAAGCAAGGCGGAAATAAAGATCAATACCGCAACAGTGGGATCACCTGCTGTGTCTTCCGTGAAATTAAAATATTCTATAAACATCCACTGCAACCCCTGACCTAAGGTGCAAATGGTTCCGCCAACCAAAAAGGCTTTTATACAGTTGGCCATCACAGGTCGTTTGGGTTCCAGGTTGTTAGCTAAAGCCTGGTATTCCTGTTGAGTTGGTGTCAACTTTTTCTTTTTCTTATTGGACATAAAAATCACCCGCTACCTTAATAAATAGGGTTTTAATTTCTTGATCAGTTGCTCCAGCTTTTCGGCATTTTTATCGTACATGTCCTTAGCCCCTGTATCCTTTGTTTCCAGAGCATACGTCAATAAATCAGCCTGGCACTTTTCTAAGTTTGCATAAAGAAGCTCCTTTACCTTAGGCTGTGGCATCTGAATCGCATCATCATATAAATCGACGTACAAGTCTCCGGTAGTATCGATTTGTCCTATAAATACGTTGTCTAGGGACACGCCGATCCCGGCTAATTGGGTTTCCAGCCAGTTCTTGTTTAAACCCATATTAGCTAAGGACTCATCCATAACGTTACCGTCCAGGATTACCGTTTGGGGTTCGGTTTGAGGTGAAACCTGTTTTCCTATGTCATGGGGAGTCAAAGGTTTTTTATCCGCTTTGAGCATGACATTTACCGCACCGGTTGGTTCCATGATGGCAAATTCCACGTCTGCCAGTCTAAAAACATCTTTGGCCCGCAGTTCGCGTAAAAGCTCTTCCCCGGTCAGTCTGACCTGGGCCAAGTTCTCTTCCATCACCTTACCTTGCTTAATCAGGGTGGTGGGTTTCCCATTGATCCAGTCGTGGAGCCATTTGCTTTTCATGGCTGCCAAATCTAAAGCAATGGGCAACATGGTCCAGACAACTAAGGCAACGAGACCGAAGGCTATATTATTTACTACATTTAAAATGACAAGGGATGTTATGAAGGCAATTACCCCATATGTTACATAATTAAACGGAGTCAGCCCGGCAGGTTGCCTTTTCCCCATGAGCCTGACCAAGATAAGCACGATTATGAAGAACGCAACTGAACGAAGCAGAATATTAATCCATTCCGGCATATATATCCCTCACTAATGACCCTTGTATTGTGGTTCCTGAAATTCCAATACTTTGATTCTTTCTTCCAAGTCTTTAATAACGCTTTCAGTAATCCCGGTTGCATCTGTAAAAACGGTTTTAATCTCTTCTTCTTCGCTTTGTGTTGCATAGATTTTCAAGGTAGCACCGACACCCTTGAGACCGGCAAGCGTTTGTTTGACCTGGGAACCGACAGTCACGACATTCTCCTCCTTTAAATATCCTCGCCTCATTTATTATGTCAAACGAATGGGATAATAATTCACTAAAAAAAAGGATGTCCCATAGCTTAATCTACGGGACATCCTTAGGAGACTGATATTTTGATTAAATGAGCTTAGATTTCTGTAATAACCTTTGTATGACCGCTGCCAGCTCCGCTCTGGTAATATAATCCTTAGGAGCTATCGTATTCATGCCCTTACCGACGATGACACCCGTTTTGATACACGCTGCCACACTGCTTTCGGCATAATCCTCTACTTTGTCCGCGTCTATGAAGTGTGCTAACAACCGCTCCCTTTCGCCGGGCGCAAACTCGGCTTTCAGCCCTGTGATATCCATAGCTCTGGCAGTCATGGACATAGCCTGTTCCCGGGTTATTCTGTCACTGGGACCAAATATGCCATTGCCATACCCGGCCACAATCTTATACTGGGTTGCGGTATTGATATGACCACAATAGTTGTCCGTATTTTTAATGTCTTCATAGATGCTGTTGCCGCTATCGGGTTTTAGTCCTAAAGCCTTGACAATAACCATGGCAAACTCAGCACGATTGATTTGTTCATCCGGATGAACCATGTCGTTGCTGTCCCCAATGATGACCATTCTAGAGCCCATATCATTCAATGTATCCTTAGCCCAATGCGTTTCTACATCCTTGAATTTCACCGGATTCCAGATGACAGAATAGGTGCTGTTAGTAAGGCTATTGATTTTTGCATGATATTTACCGTCAATGATTACTATAGTTGTCGGCACATGTCTTACTGTACCATCAACATCCACTACAATGGCTGTTGTGATCTTCGAGGGATCGACTCCACCAGGTATGGCCACAGTCCTTTCTACATAGCTATTGAACTGGCTGACCTCAACAGTCTTATCGCCGTAAGTGCATTTTACCGAAAAATCAACAGGCGGAACTACAATAGAAAAGTTACCCTTGGCCGCGGTGTCTTCCACCACTTTAACTGCTTCTTGTGAAGTTTTAGCTATTTCTATGTTTACCTTAATATCGGACAAATCAACATCCTGTCCCAATTGTGCCGAGACCGCATCAATATTGATTTCCTGAGCCGGCAGGGTATAGGTTTCCGATTGGGTCTTAACCTCAACAACCGCCTGTTTGCTTTCCATGGCTTTAACCAATTGTCCGTTCAGTTCACCCACCGCTACATCAGGGTTACCTGCTATGGGAACAGTAATACGACTGCCGTTTTGCCCCTGATTAACGCGTTCCGTCAGTTTATCCGTATCCAGCGTAGCAGTAGTTACGGTCGTACCGTTTCGGGTCTGAGTTAAAACCGTAGCCCCTTGCTGCTGGGTCTGCCCATCAACTGTTATAGGCATATTGTTAGAAGAATCAACGGAAGGATAACTACCGTCGTTATTCCCTGTTTCCACAGCAGTCCACTTTGCATAGAGGATTGTGTCTGCATCTTCCATGGTAAAGGTTGCTCCTACGGCATAATCTGTTCCACTGCCATCTGCTGTCGTATTCCAACCGGCAAAGTTATAACCGGTTCTTTCTAAGTTGCCTGTATTATCAAGGACGGTTACCGTCGCTCCTTGCACATATTTATTACTGTCAGTGGGAACAGTCCCGCCGGTGCTGCCGTTGCCATTGTAGGTTACGTTGTAACTAAATAAGTCTTCGTGTTTTTTTACTCTTATCTGGTAATTGCCATTGCCGTCATTCTCCTCGTACCAGACAAGATAAATTTCCCCATTTACTACTATCGCCTCCGGGAAAAGGGCACTTTGCCCGTTGTCCTTATTTAATCCGTTTGCACCCCCGCCATCAACAAAGGTCCAGCTTGTACCGTCATATTTTTTAGCCCTTAATTGTGCTTTTAAACCAGTATTTTCATTCCAAAAGGCATAAAGCACATTATTTACTGTTACTAAGCTTACTCCAGCGGTATATTCGCTTGAGACATTGTAATTTAATCCCGTTGCGCCGCCCCCGTCTACAAATTCCCAGCTTGTGCCGTCATATTTTTTAACTCTGATTTGATTGTTCTCTTCCCATGCTACATAAATGTTTCCATTAGATACTGTAATCGACGGATCCGATGCAGAATTTGTACTAAGCTTGTTTATTCCAGCATCACCGTCTCCATCAATAAATTCCCAACTTGTGCCGTTGTATTTCTTCACCCTCACTTGGTTGTTATAAGCTGCATCATACTCAACCCAGGTGGCATAAAGGTCTGTACCGTCGGATACAAGTTGCGGACTATCCGCCGAGCAAAGAGAAGCTTTGTTTAAACCGGCCACACCATTACCGTCAACAAAGGTCCAGCTTGTCCCATCATACTTTTTCACCCTGATCTGGGTTTCATAATTTGCATCATATTCAGCCCAGCTCGCATATAACTC
The DNA here is from genome assembly GCA_018432615.1 of Clostridia bacterium. GTDB lineage: Bacteria > Bacillota > Peptococcia > DRI-13 > SM3-B62 > SM3-B62. The sequence continues at coordinate 96,971 of JAHDSQ010000014.1, read as the reverse complement.
ATTGTTATGCACCGTCAATTGCGGATTGGTCGACGACCGTTCTTCCTCCAACGGTAAATAATTGAGGGCATCAAAGGTTGTCCAACTTATCCCGTCATAGGCTTTGATTCTAATCTGCGATGGGAAATTTTTCTCTTTCCATATTACATATATTTTTCCGTTATAAGTTGCAATATCCGGAGTTTTCGCGTTTTCGGCGTTATTATAGTTTAACCCGTTAGTATCATGATTACCGTCGATAAAACTCCAGTTTGTTCCGTTAAATTTAGCCACCCTTATTTGATTGGGTGTCCCTTCTTCCCAGGCAACATATAAACTGCCGTTTAGTTCGGTGATTTGAGGATACCAAGCCACAGTGGCAGGGTTTTTATTCAGCCCGTTCTCACCGTCGCCATCAATGAAACCGGAATCACTACCCGGGCCCCAGCTTGTATCGTCGGCAATGGCTACAGCCAGGCAGTTTGTACTGTTGCCACCGCTATTATAGCTGTATATCAAGAAGTGTGTAGCCCCTGCCGGTAATGCCGTATCAGCCGGTGCCTCCTGAGATTCTGTACCTGCTCCGGCCACAGTGTATACCACATCTGTGTTTCCCGCCAGGACAGTAGTCTCATTTGAACCCCAGTATATCTTGTAGCCGTCGATGCCGTCCGTTGGGCTGGCCGCTGTCCAGGATATAGTTCCACCGATTTCTTCCGCATCCGTATCCGTATCGGTAAATGCGCCGTTTGTAGGCAAGACCGTGGGCACAGGAAGAGGCTCCCCGGCCTTAAGATAGACATCGGTAACCCCGTTATTATCACCTGTGGTCAGGCTAGTAATGTCAGCCCCGTTGGTGGTACTGATGGATACTGTCCGTGCGGAATCGCTCATCCAACCGATGAATGATTTTCCAAAAGTGATACTTGACGCCGTGACTGTGGCGTCACCATAATTTGTGGAGTTGATTTCCTTTTTACCGTCAACTGTGGCACCTGTGATGATAATATCCGCCAGAGTGTCGCTGTAGAAGGCTTTACCGAAAACAACGCATTTTTCCGCGTCGGCGAAGGAGCTGTTTTTCGACAATTTCACCGTATTGCCGGAAGCCGAGATGATTCTTGGGGTTCCGGTAATATTTGCCGTACTTACCGTTATCGCGCCTGCCGGCGGATTGTTGAGTCTGATTGCTGCCGCTGATGAGCCTGTTCCGGCGGAAAAAACAGTTCCTCCGCTGATATTCACCGTACCGCCGTATGGCACTGTTAGGGCATAGTTGGCATTATCCGTTGAGTTGGTGGCCTGTACCGTACCCCCGGTGATAGTAATGATGCCCTTATCGTTATTATTCACCGCGGTTGCACCGGAGCCCGCTACTTCCACCGTCCCCCCCGCTATGGTGACAATACCTGTTCTCTGGTTGTTTATTGCAAGGCCTCCACTTCCACCTGCTCCGGTAGCTGTGACTGTGCCCCCGATTATATATACCGCACCGTTATCCGATGTTTTAGTACCGCTGTTGTATATACCGTATTTCACCCCGGTAATGGTGGCCGTACCGGAAATGTTAACATTTGCGGTAGCAGTGCCCCCTAATAAGATGGCAGCAGCGTTGCTGGTTCCTTGTCCGGCACAGGAGACCGTTCCGCCACTGATATTGATAATGCTGTTACTGTTATATATACCGTGGCTGTTGCCATCGCCCGTATCGGTAGCCCTTATCGTTCCTCCGGTCATGTTTATTGTCCCCGTACCCGCAGTGTAAAGAGCATTTTCACCGGCTCCCGTTGCTTCGATCGTACCGCCGCTTATTTCCATATTTGCGTCATTGCCATAGTTATAGACGCCATACCTGACTCCGGATAAAGTTGCTGTTCCTGATACCGACAATGTACTGCGGTTGTATATCGGCGTTGGTGTATATGTCGTATCGGTGCCGCTGGCGCTGATGGTACCGCCGCTGATATTAACAGTTCCATTGTCATAGTTATGAATGGCCTGAGCCCAATCGCCAGTGGCCGAAAGGGTCCCTCCGGTTATATTTACGGTACCGCCGTCATTATAGACGCCTTTATCATCAGAATTTCCCACGGTAAGACTTGTACCTTCTTCAATGTTCAGTATACCGCCGGCGTCGACTTCCACCATGTTGAAAACCGAGCCTGCTGTACCCGTCTGGGTAAGTACTAAATCACGGAGGGTCGCCGTGACGCCGTTAGGTATGAACAAGCCCAGCCTATGGGATACATCTTCGTTTTGGATCTGGATATTGCCTGTATAGGTGGCTGTTAGGAGTTGGTTATTAGCCGGGCTATGCCTGTCGGCTTGAGGCAGCATAAGGGGTGAACCTGCATCCCCCAACTTAATCACCAGTTCCCCGTCACCGCCGGCCTCTGTACATGCTGCCAAGGCTGCTGCCAGGCTTGCATATTCCCCGGCTCCGTTTACCTTGAAGGAACCTCCGCTAAAAGTCAGGCCATAGTCTTCATCACCGGGAGGCGCCCCGGTATCATCAGTAATGGCTACGGCCAGGCAGTTTTCGCTGTTGCCGCCGGCATTGTAGCTATATATCAGAAAATGGGTCGCCCCTGCCGGCAATGCCGTATTTTCAGCAACTGTCTGTGATGTGCCTGACGCACCTTCTACGGTATAGACGACACCATCATTCCCCGCTAGCTTAGTAGTGATATCAGAACCCCAGTAAATCTTATAGCCGTCAATGCCGTCTGTGGGGCTGGCTGCTGTCCAGGATATGGTTCCACCGATTTCGTCCGCATCTGTATCCGTATCGGTGAAGGAACCACCTGCGGGCAGCACCGTGGGGGCAGGAGGCGTTGAACCGTCCCCAATATCATCTGCGGTAAGCTGTTGCTGGTAGAATTTCACGACATAACCGTTTACGGTCCCGTCATAAACCTGAATATACTTTCCTGCGGCCACACTATCATCTGCGATGTTGTCCCCCGAGGTATAATTATTAACGACCAACGGAAATGGGATAGGATCCCCTGCATTGGGTACAGGAACGGCCGAATCTGTTATGTTAATCTTGAAGCTATGATCCGGAGTACCCGTTATTACTGCCTTCGTGGCCCCCCCCGCTGAACCCGGTCCAATAGTTACCGAAAGTGTCGGTGCAACTACAGGTGCTACGTCATTTATGTTCACGGCCAGGCAGGTTGCGCTATTGTCGCGAGCATTATAGCTGTAAATCAGAAAATGGGTCGCTCCTGCCGGCAAAGCCGTATTTTCTGCAACTGTCTGTGATGTGCTTGACGCACCTTCTACGGTATAGACGACGCCATCATTACCGGCAAGCTTAGTTGACGTATCAGAGCCCCAGTATACCTTATAGCCGTCAATGTAGTCTGTGGGGCTGGCCGCTGTCCAGGATATGGTTCCACCGATTTCGTTCTCATCTCCGTCATCATCCTGGAAAAAGCCGCTCGTAGGCAAGACCGTAGGGGCTTCAACTACCGCATAGGCTTTCTGGGACAGAAAACCTGTCCCCGGCAGCATACCGCCCATCATTATCAGCGCAAGAAATACTGCCATTGCTTTCATAATTTTTTTCTTCATTACCTAACCTCCATTCTTTTCTCATGTGATTAAATAGTTATTGTCGGAATAATCGTGCCACACTATCCCGCTGAAGGGGATATACCAGGTATCCATAAGCTCCGACCTCATACGCATCCACGGCATAGTCCCTATCATTAGAAATAAAAACAACCCGGATATCGGCACTGACTTGCCTTACCATCTCAGACGTTATCAATCCCGGTATTTTACTCTTACCCACACGAATAAAACAAAAATCGGGAGGAGACTGACCGACCTTCTCAATAAACCTGACATAATCCTCAAAGGTCTCAACCGTACCTGTTTTTATATCCTCAGCCAACCAATATTGCAACTGATCGCGGTTTTTACCGCGTTCATCCAGAATATATACCTTCAAATACCCACCTCCTCGTATCGAAACAGCATTAGACATGAATCGACAAATTTTTCATCTTGGATGTGATTATACAGGGTGGTTTTCATCAAAATTTCATCAAAAAAAGTAAAGCCGCCGATCTATCAAAATCTGATTGATAGACCAACGGCTTTTGCTATAATCCTTGATAAGCAGTCATTACTTGATGGATTTATATATTCCATTCAATTTATCATTCGGTTCGATACCCAAGTCTTCCTTTAGAATCTCAGAATATGATTTGAAATGCATAACAGCTTTACTCTTATTCCCTGTAGCAATGTAAAGTTGCAAGAGAAGTTCCGTGATCATTTCTTCATATGGGTTTTGAGAATAAGCTTTAGTTAATTTACTCTCTGCCTTGTCATAATAACCTTTTTTAATGTATTGCCTTGCCAATTTTATTAAACATTCTTGGGATAGCTTTCTCAAACCTTCCCTCTCAAAATATGCCCATTGATAGTCTTCACCTGCCAGATATTCTCCTGTATAAAGGGTTTCCATTTCCTCCAGCATATCCGAATCATGCATATCTTTTTTAGATAGTTCGTAAATACGTCTTACATCAAAATCCACCGGCCCAAGCATAAGGTTGTAATTGCTGTCTATTCTAGTCAATGACCTATCTATCCCATACTCTTCCAGGGCTTTACGAATATAGTAAATACCATTGTACAACTGACGGATTGCTTTTTCAGGGGCATCCTCTGCCCAAAGCTTATCCAACAACTCATCCTTTGATATATTCCTGCCGTTATTCTGCAGTAAAAAAGCGAACAACTCTTTCGTCTTTTCCGTACGCCACTTGATGGGTTCCTGATTATCCCAGGCCACCTGAAAACATCCCATGCATTTAATTTTAAGTCTGCGTTCAACGCTTTTACGGACTGCTTTATTCTTATGCATTACGCGTTCAATGGTTTTTTTAAAGCGTTCCGGGGTAATGGGTTTTAACAAATAGTCAAGGGCATACAAGTCAAAAGCCTCAACGGCATATTGATCAAAGGCTGTTACAAATACAATATCCGTGCGCGCACTTAAGTCTAAAATTCTTGATGCCGCATCTATACCCCGCAGTTGGGGCATGTTGATGTCCAGAAAAACCACCTGCGGTTTCAAGCGTCCAATTTCCTCGATGGCAGTCAAGGGATTAGTATACATACCGGTTATGGAAATTTGAGGATACTCTTTCAATAAAAATTCAAGCCCCTTAAGTGCCGGTCTTTCGTCATCCACCAGTACAACATTAATCATTTAACCACTGACCCTCCTATCTTATCGGTATCTCCCATCTTACCTCTGTTCCACTACCAGGATTACTCATAATATTAAGCCCTTTTCCATAAAGCTTCTTCAATCTGTAATCTATATTCGAAAGTCCGATACCGCTTCCAAAATCATGATCAAAAATACGACTTTTCTGAGCCGAGTCCATACATGCACCATTGTCTTTAACCATGAAAACCAATTTTTCTTCTTGCTCTTTGATGGTTATTTCAATGCGCCCTCCCTCGTCTTTGGGAAGTATTCCGTGTATCACGGCATTTTCCACAATAGGTTGCAGTGTCAGAATAGGTATTTTTATTTCCAGATTATCAGGCAGGTCATATGTGACTTCTATCCTTTCCTCAAAACGTGCTTTCTCAATTTCCAGATAAGCTTTTACAAGCTCTATTTCATTCTTTAACGGTGCCAGCTGGCTCAAGTTCTTAAAGTCAAAGGTCCTTCTCAAATAATTCCCGAACTCTATAATCAATTTCCTTGCCTTATCAATGTCATACAAAGATATCGAAGCAAAGGTATTTAAGGCGTTATATAAAAAGTGGGGTTTGATCTGGGCCTGGAGAAAAGCTAATTCTGAAGCCATGGCTTTATCCACCGATATTTTTAGCTGTATAAGAGTACCCACCCTTGCTAAAAGTTCATCGGTATCAAAAGGCTTGGCGAGATAATCATTGGCTCCTGCCTCCATACCCATTACAATATCCTTTGTTGTTGTTCTGGCAGTCAGCATCAATACGGGCAGTTCGGAAACCGTATATTTTTTTCTGATTTCCCGGCATATCTCATAGCCCGATAAGCCCGGCAGCATTACATCCAAAATAACAAGGGAAACATCCTTTGAGGTATTAAATTCTGTAAAGAACTCCTCGCTGGAAGTAATTGCGGTAATAGTGTAATTCTTTAGTCTTAAAATACCGGCCAAAGATATAAGGTTTGCTCTATTATCATCCACCAGCATGATATGGGGTCCTTCCCCAGCATATCTGAAAGGAAACTTATTAATATCACTCCCGCTGTATTGAGTTGTTGCCATTTCTGCCTCAGATGTTTCAAAATCCCATGGTTTTTCAATTGCAGTCCCTGTAGAAACGGGTATGGTGAAGAAAAATTCAGAACCGACTCCTACCTTCGATTTTACATTTATTTCACCGCCATGAGCTTCAACCAGGTGCTTTGTTATATAAAGTCCCAATCCGGCACCTCCGCTTCTCCGGGTCAATGAATCTTCAAGCTGTTTAAAAGAATCAAAGATGATTTTCTGTTTCTCTTCAGGAATGCCAACCCCCGTATCCTTTACACATATTTCTAAAGCATCCTCGACTTGGACTGCACTAACTTTGATATATCCTGACTCAGTAAATTTCAAAGCATTACCAAGCAGGTTGTAAAATATTTGAACCAGCCTGTTTTCATCCGCCTTAATATCAGGAATACCATCGGGAATATCGATTACCAGCTGTACCCCTTCCGGCTTGTTTGTTCTTTCCAATGTGTTTATAACACTTCCAACAACACGCCTTAGATTTACCGGCTGAATATTCAATTTGAGATTTAAGTTTCTCAGCTTTGAGTAATCCAAGATATCGTTTATCAAATTGGTAAGTCGCTTGCCACTACCGGAAATCAAATCAAGCGCCATCCTTTGGCTCTCATTTACCGGGCCTTCTGTGCCTCTGGATATTCCGTCGGCAATATTGATCATGGCATTAAGGGGAGTCCTTAGTTCATGAGTTGTATTGGCCAGAAACTCATCCTTGAGCTTATCCAGTTTAATTAACTTCTCCGACAGCCTTTTGGCCTCAAGAAAAGATCTGGAAAAACGCCTTGCTAAAATAAAGGCCTGGATAAAGAGAAAGATAAGAAATCCCACGGAAGAAACCTCGCCAAAATCCGAGGATATTACGTTGTTGTGATAAAAAACATCATATGTACCCCCTAAGGTAACAATCAGCGCCCCTAGCATAATAAGAGCAGAATCTCCCTTGTTTTTTGCGTAGGCTCTTGCAGCACAAGCTACTGCATAAACAGCCATTGCCACACCTAAGGCTTGGAAGAAATAGAGCAGACTGGTATAAATCTGAATAGGAACAAGGAGAATAAAAAGAGATACAATAACCGCATATATGGCAAGCAATTTTCTGATTTTTCGGGAGGTATGCTCAGGAAAAAGCTCTCCTATGAGAAAAACAAGGATGATTGGAGCCAAGCTGGTTGAAATATAATCTACGGCAACAATAAAATTATAATCTACCCATGAAAATATCCTATTTATCAGATAATCACCATAAATTATGGTCATGGTTATTGCCGTCAGGCACAATAAAGCAAAGTATAGACTGCGCTTCCCATCGATCCGCATGAAAAATACACATAGATAATATAGCGCCATCATTAAAAATGCGCCAACCAAAAATAAATCCTTATACCCTATGGCTTTGTCGTAATTGATGATACTTTGAGCAAAACCCAAATAAACGGGATTCCACAAACCGCCACGGGCATAAGAGAAGTTGGCAACCTGGATGATTATATCAAAACTCTCGGGCTGTGGTTTGAATTGAACCAGGGTGGGTTGATATTGGGGCTTAAAGTGTTCTGGGCTTAATCCCACCTCGCCGTTTGCAGCAAGCATTTCATCATTTATGTAAAGTTTATATGCCGCTGAAATAGCCGGCATTCTTATTGCGTACTTCTGTCCTTCTTGGGCATTTTTTACTTTCAACCTATAGGTTGCAGCTCCAAAACCAGGTAAGTTATTACCACCCAACTGGTATTTGTTCCATACTCTTGGCACTTCAGCCATTAAGTCCGGTTGAATGTCGTCGCTAGAGAGATCTTCATACGTGAAAAGCTTGTCCCAGTAAAACTCCCATTCTCCGTTAAGATTAAAGATACCATCAGACGATGAATCCCAAGAAGCTAAATCCAGAAAACCATTATTAATGAGCTTATTCGTATTATTTTCTTGCGTCGCTAACCAATATACACCGGCAAGTATTAAAACAACTATAAGCAAACCACAAACTACTATTATTTTATCTCTTATATACGTAATAATTTTCAAAATACTACCTCGCTTTGTACTGCTAAACTTCAAATTGAATCAATCTGCCTTCTTTTCTTACTGCCGAGAAGTCATAATGTTCTTTGATCCACGCCAGCGCACGTTCATGGTAAAAAAACACATGAGTTGGGTCATTTTTATAATGCCACTTACCAAAATCAATATCCTCACTATAAACTACCGTCATACAATAAAGGGAACCACCGGGTTTTAGTAGCAACCGTAATAATTCAAACTCCTTGCCCGGATTATGAAAGTGCTCGATTACCTCACAACAAACGATGAAGTCATACCTCAGTTCAAGAACCTTGTGATCATTCCAGAAAAAAGGGTCATAGAGTTCCATGTTATAACCCTTTTCCCGCAAAAGCTTTGTAATAACAGGCCCCGTTCCGGCACCAAAATCCAAGCCTAAATGTCCTTGATCAAACCTATGTTCAACTTTTTCGAGTATAGGAGTCACAAATTGTTGATATCTCGGGTCTTCCACGTCATTATTGTGCTCTTCATAGAGCTTTTTTTCGTTTTCTTGTGAAAGATACTTTTGAGGATCCAACATTAGAGATAAACAGCCAGAACATCGGTAATACCGATTACCCCTGAATTCAGAGAAAAACGTTGTTTCAGCATTACATAATCTGCATCTTATCCCTTTGTACAATTAAATCATCCTTCACATTAGTAATCATCCTGTATGTTTCTTTAAGTAATAAGCTATCCTATAGTACTCAATGTTGTAACCGACACTAATGAGTTTTTTTGAAATCCTTCTCGGTCCGTACCCCTGTCTATAATACCCCTTTATCAGATCCTCTGCCCTTTCATCGATGCTTATCTTCTTACCATGGCTTTTTTCAAATGGAAGATGTTCAAGATCAACAATCACGCTGATCGTATTTTCATCCTTGATATCTGTAATTAAAGGAGTAGCCGCATCAATGCTGTAATTAATCACGTCACGCAACTGTCGTATATTTCTAGGATAATTAGCTTTGAGAATGGATTCTTTGGTTTCCTTATCAAAAGAAATTTTGAATTTGATTCCATGCAGGCTTTCCACGGCGTTGATGTACTTTTCAACAAAATGATTAAACAAACTTTTTTTCTCTGCAAAACTTCTTTCCTTCAACGAAGGAAGATATAACTCATATTGCGCCAGACGTTGATAGAGTTCCGGAAGCATTGCTTCTTTCAAGTTTTTTGTGGAGGCTGCGATAACTATTACATCCACCGGGATTTCTCTATTGCCTCCTATTCTGCGAATACGTCCTGATTCAATCGCTTTAAGAAGAAGAGTTTGGTAGTTTTCTAAAGCATGTGCTTCATCCAAAAATAAAATTCCGCCGCTGGCCTGTTCAAACAGGCCTTTTTTTTGCTTAGACCCGGTATAAGCCCCCTCTTCACTGCCAAATATCTCTAGTGCGGCAATATCAGAGTTGGTAAACTGCCCGCAGTTTATTTCAATAAAAGGGGCCTTTTTATCAAGAACACCTACTTCTATCGCATATTTATAGATAAGATTCGCCAGCATTGTTTTCCCTGTCCCGGATTCCCCGATAATAATTGAGTGTCTGGGTCCTGCCAGCGACCCGACTGTTCTTTTGGCTTTAATGAGCACATCTTCCAGACTCCCCTTATTACCAATAACAGAGGTGATGTTCGTTTCTGTTTTACTCAAGGCCAAATGGAGTTCTAAATACTTAATCCTTCGATTAAGCTCATCAATTTCCCGAATATCCTGAAAAACAGAATATGCCCCTTGAAATTCGTTACCAATATAGATAGGATAGGAACTAATCACATACTTTTTTTGCCCTACATAATGGATTCTTTCATCTAATATGGCAGTTTGAGTTTCCAACACTTTCAGTACAACTGCCTGCGGATAAAAAAGGGAAATATGCTTGCCTATCATCTCTTCTCGTTTACTATTAGCGTAATCGGCAGACACTTTATTTGCATAAATCAATATCCCCTTTTTGTCCACTACGTTAATACCATCATTACAACTATTAAGAATCCTTTCAAACAGTTTATTCTCATGCAAATCTTCATATTTTAGCAATATAACCACCCGTCGTTTATAACATCTTATGCCATCATTCTAACATTTATAACATATTTCCTCAAGAAAAACGTTGCATGTTAGCTTTTTTTAGCCTTGGCATGCTTCTTGCATTATAAATTAAGTTAATCAAACGTGAGGAGGTTCAATTAATGTCCAATTTAACAGAAATCCGCTGGCATGGGCGTGGCGGCCAGGGTGCCAAAACAGCGGCCTTACTCTTGGCAGATGTCGCCTTTAGTACCGGCATGTATGTACAAGGTTTCCCAGAGTACGGGCCTGAAAGAATGGGAGCACCCATAACAGCTTATAACAGAATAAGCGGAGAAAAAATCAGGGTCCACTCCAATATCTATGAACCGAACTATGTAGTCGTTGTTGACGAATCCTTGTTAGAATCGGTTCCTGTGTCCAAAGGCTTGAAGAAAGACGGCGCCATTATTATCAACACCGCCAAGACCCCGGAAGAAATCAAGAACAATTATCCTGATTATGATTGTCGCATCTATACCATTGATGCTAAGGAAATATCCGAAAGTACGCTGGGTAAATATTTCCCCAATACCCCCATGCTGGCAGCCGTAGTCAAAGTTAGCAAACTGATGGACGAAGACAGATTTCTCGATGAAATGAAGCATTCCTTCGAGCACAAATTCGCAGCTAAGCCAAATGTTATCGAGGGTAACATGAATGCTTTGATTATGACACTGAGGAGGTTGGATGATGACAAATAAAATAAATATTGATGAAACAATCAGCTGGCAAGAAATCACCCCGGGCGGGAATGTATGCGCCAGCGGTAACTCCGAAGAGTTTCATACCGGTGATTGGCGGACAATCAAACCTGTATTCATAGCCGATAAATGTAACCAATGCCTACTATGCGCACCCGTATGCCCGGATTTGGCAATTCCGGTCAAGGACGGAAAAAGGGGCGATTTTATCTATGAATATTGCAAAGGCTGTGGCATCTGTGCCAAAGTATGTCCGGTTAAAGCCATTGAAATGAAAGCCGATAATTAAGAAGTTAAAGGAGGTAATACCAATGTCCATTAGAGAAAGATTATCAGGCAATGAGGCGATCGCCTTTGCCATGAAACAGATAAATCCCGATGTCGTAGCGGCTTTTCCGATAACACCTTCCACAGAAATACCCCAGTATTTTTCCCAATATGTAGCCGATGGCCAGGTAGATACGGAGTTTGTGCCTGTGGAAAGTGAACATAGCGCCATCTCGGCCTGCGTGGGCTCGCAAGCAGCGGGAGCGAGAACCATGACAGCTACTTCCTCCTGCGGTTTAGCCCTGATGCACGAAATACTATATGTGGCCGCTTCGAATAGACTGCCGATAACGATCGCAGCCATCAACAGGGCCTTGTCAGGACCAATAAACATCAACGCTGACCATTCGGATACTATGGGTTCAAGGGATAGCGGCTGGATACAGATATATTCCGAAAACAATCAAGAAGCCTATGATAATTTTATCCAAGCCCTTAAAATCGCGGAACATAAGGATGTGCAATTACCTGCAATGGTTTGTCAGGATGGTTTTATCACTAGTCATGCCGTAGAAAATATCGAATTGATTGAAGATGCCAAAGTTAAGGAATTTGTCGGTGAATATAATCCGGAGTGCTATCTTTTAAACGAAAAACAACCTATGTCGATTGGGCCTTATGATACACCAAGCTACTATCTCGAGCATAAAAGACAGCAAGCGGAAGGCATGAAAAACGCTAAAAGAGTTGCCTTAGAAGTTGCTAAAGAGTTTGAAAAGATCAGCGGAAGAAAATACGGTTTGTTTGAAGCCTACAAGCTGGAGGATGCGGAAGCAGCTATTGTAATTATCAACTCTACCGCCGGCACAGCTAAAGATGCAGTTGATAAACTGAGAAACGAAGGAAAGAAAGTAGGCTTACTGAAAATAAGGCTCTTTAGACCGTTCCCTGCCGAAGAAATCGCCAAAGCCTTAAAACATGTCAAGGTCTTAGCCGCCATGGACAAGACCGAAAGCTTCAGCAGTCAAGGCGGTCCATTGGGCGCCGAAATCAAAGCAGCCCTGTATCACGAAAAAGAATCCCCGACAGTAATAAATTATATCTATGGCTTAGGCGGCAGGGATGTCAGGGTAGAGGACATCGGCAGTGTCTATGAAGACCTCTATAAAATACTGGCAACCGGTATTACCGGAGAAACATACAGATATCTTTCAGTAAGAGATCAGGAGGGAAAATAAATGGCATATAATCTGAAACAAGAACTGTCCAAGCCTGATAGGCTGGCCGGAGGACATAGAATGTGTGCAGGTTGCGGTGCTCCCATCGCAGTAAGGGGTGTCACACGGGCTGTCAAAGAAGGAGATAAGCTTGTCGTTGGTTGCGCAACCGGTTGTCTGGAAGTATCTACATTTATGTACCCCTATACCTCCTGGAAGGATTCCTTTATCCATAACGCCTTTGAAAATGCCGGAGCAACTATGAGCGGTGTTGAGGCAGCCTACAAGGCCTTAAAGAGAAAAGGCAAAATCAAAGGCGAGTACAAATTCATCGCCTTTGGCGGAGACGGCGGAACTTACGATATCGGATTGCAATCCCTTTCCGGCGCCATGGAAAGAGGACATGACATGGTATATGTCTGCTATGACAACGGAGCTTATATGAATACGGGGATCCAAAGATCTTCGGCTACGCCGAAATTTGCCGATACCACCACAACGCCCTCCGGCAAGGAATCTACCGGAAAACCGCAGGGCAGGAAAGATTTGACCCAAATAATTGCTAATCATCATATTCCATACGTAGCTCAAACCACCTTCTTCAGGAACTTTAAGGACCTCCATGAAAAATCAGAAAAAGCCATTTACAAAAAGGGCGCTGCTTTCTTGAATGTCCTGGCCCCCTGCCCCAGAGGCTGGCGTTATCCTACCGAGGACATTATGGAAATGTGTAAATTAGCCGTCGATACATGTTTTTGGCCACTGTATGAGGTTGAAGACGGTAAATGGAAGCTGAATTATATTCCGAAAAAGAAGCTGCCCATCGCAGATTTCCTGAAACCGCAAGGCAGATTTAAGCATTTGTTTACACCGGATAATGAACATCTTATCCAAGAATACCAGAAAGAGATAGACCAAAGATGGGAAGACCTCTTGGCTCTTTGTGGCGAAAAGTCAAATGTGGTAACATCCTAGCAGATACTGAGAAGATGAACGATTGCGACGGTAGACAGCAAGATATGAGCAACGGAACGACTTGACACGATTTTCCGGCATGGGTATAGTTATATTAGCTAAATTAGCTAATATAACTATACCCTATTTTTCTCAGCGGAGGTGTACCAATGAAAGTCAGCTCTACAGAAGTGCAAAACAACTTTGGCAAATACCTGCAGCTGGCCGCTAAAGCAGATATCGTCATCACCCGTAACGGCATGGAGATTGCTGTACTATCGGCAAAAAAAGATGCCGGTATTTGTACCGGTTCCACCCAATCGCCAGATATGGTTCGCGAGGTAATGACCAAAGGCAACTACGGCGGACGGAAAGCCTCTTATGAGGAATTCCTTGGCCTTTCAGCCGATTCTGAGGAAAGGTACGAATACATCGACGGTGAAATCTACCTGCTTTCATCGCCCAAAGTTAAACATCAAGCAACCCTGACCGAACTGTTCGGTCTCTTCTACAACTGGTTCAAAGGCAAGAAATGCCGTCCCTATGTTGCCCCTTTTGATATCACTCTAAGCAGGTATCCCAAGGACATCAACATAGTCCAACCTGACATCATGGTCATCTGTGACCTAAAAGAGAAGCTGAATGAAAAGGACTACTACATGGGAACTCCTGCCCTGGTAGTGGAAATCCTTTCAGAAAACACGCGCAGCAAAGACCAGGTCAAAAAATTGGACCTTTATATGTCCTGCGGTATCAGAGAATACTGGATCATCAACCCACTGACAAAAGAAGCCACCGTTCATCTTTTTTCAAATAAGGACATTTGTGACAGCGCCAACTTCAGAAAGGGAGATATGATTAAGTCTTTTCATTTCGAAGAATTGCAGATTGAACTTGACAGCATCTTCCCGGATAGGTAAAGGTATGTATATCAATCAAAATTAGCGCTTTACGGCAAAACAGCCTTGGTTCGAACTTTCATTGAACCAAGGCTGTTTAATTATAGCTGTAATCCCCTGTTTAGATCTTGTGGCAACCCTGGCCGTTTTGAATACTATATAACAAACAATCCTTTTGATTTGATTTTTGTAGTCATAATAAGAAAGGAGCATCATCTATGCGTTTTTTGTACGGAGATAAAAACTTACTAAGAGTACTGGATGAAGCCGAGTTTTGGAAACACCAGGAATCAGAGCATACCGTTGTAATCCGTGAGATTGTAATCGGTTTGGAGCATGATTATGTAGAAAAGTTGAAAAACTGGCAACTTGCTTTTTCACAGACTGAGGATACGGTAATAAGGTATATAGAAACAGTGATCAGAGCAGGAAGTACTGTTGATGCCGCGTTGGAGCAACAAATATTACAGTTGGTTTGCTTTTGTCTGGAACAGAGTCAACAATTCATTATATTTTTAAATGAACTCACTGTTAAAAGCGAGGCCGTCAGAAACAATCCTGTGGCTCTCACAGTGATTAGCCACATCCGCCGGGAATCGGAATATTTTATTGGCATAGCACAAACGATTTCTTATTCTCAGACGTGATACCCCTATATTTATTCAGCCGTTCTTTGCCTAAATAAATAGTATATCTTTTTTATGTTTACTCCTGAAGTAATCAATATCAGGATAACTAATACTACCCTGATGAGTCTACGCAAAATTTCTGCTGCAACTTTATATCCTTCAAATGCGGCAACGTCAATCTTTCCAACCGGTAGTATTAAGCTGACTAAATTCGGATCAGCAACCATAACTGACAGAACAATTAATGCGCCGAAAGACAATACAATTTCAAATATATGTGCAGTAAGACTAAAGCGACGTCTGTAAAGCAACACAAAATGCAGAATGAGTGAGCAAAACATCAAAACATTCCAATAAGGAATATATGATGCCAAGGCCTGTTGAGAAAATAAAGGCATAACTTGCCAGCCTATTCCCTTTTCATAAAAATATAATCCTATCTTATCCGGAAACAGATTTATCACAGCAAAGAAAACCAGAATAAAGAAAACTCCCGCGATGCATTCACCTAACTTGACTCTTTCATTTTTAATGGGAATTTCAGGTAGATCCGAAGGATTCCAATCCCCGTCATTAAATTCAATTGATTCATCCTCCGGTATAACACGTTCCATTATAGCAAAAACAATTATAACGGAACCTATTGCGCTTAACGAGGCTGAAATAAAGCCGGGTATAATACCGATCATTGCCGTAAATATGTTCCCCGCTCCTTCTGTCCTACCAATAAAACCAATCACGCCACTGACTGTAAGCCCAAGTGCAAGTGCACCTAATACTATGCCCATTAACATAAAATATGCATTATACAACCTAGGGCTTATTAGATACCTTGGACGTTGAGTATAACGTGCTGCTACCTCATTGGGCGGTCCAAACTCCTTCAGAACCTCGATAATATCCTTTTCGGACGGTTTTTCACCTTCAGGGTTCCGCCCCTGCAATGTATCCAGTATTAATGACTCCAATTCCTTCTCAATGTCAATCCGCTGCTTTTCCGGAAGCCTGCGCCCAACAGAATAAACATATCTTTTTACCAAATCCATACCGATACCCCCCTCGCTTCACTCATGCAACAAACGCTTCATTACCTCAGTCTGTTTTTCCCACTCTTTTATCAACCACTCAAGAATTTCGGAGCCTTTCGTGGTCAAGTGATAATACTTACGTGGGCGAGGCTGTTCCACCGACCAATTGCTTTCCAGTATTCCCTGCTGTTCTAGCCTTCTAAGCATAGGATAAATGGTTCCCTGGTCAAGCTCCATTCCTTTTTCTAAAAAACTCGCAAGAAGCTGATAACCGTATTTAGGTTCCTTAAGTTGACTGAGGATGCTCAACACTAAAGTTCCCCGCCTCAATTCAAGTGAAAAGTTTTTTAGCAACTTAGTGGCATTCTCTGTCTCCATTTCTCATACCCCCATGGTCACATTATACTGTATGTCATACAGTATTGTAAATATCTTAATATTATTTTTTTTGCAGGTTTATGCCCAAGAAATATCCTATTTGCCATTAAGTGTTATTCGGCTCCATAATTGACAGCCATTAACATTAGTGATATATTAATGGATGAGACATTTCGCATTTTACATGTGAGGTGTCTTATTGTATTTTTTTGATAAATACCATTAATTGTTATATTACAACAACGCAAAAGCCTAATGTAAGGAGGATTATAACTGTGCCATCCACAATACAATTAAGACAAGAAATCTTTGCATCTGATGCTTGGAAAATCGCCGAGTGGTTAGAGGAATTTAAAGTGACACAGTATCTTAATGAGGGACAGAATATCAGCAAATCAATTAAACAAGTAATATACAGGGTAAAAATGCCTATTCTTACCCATTTGTTCAATAGGAACGGCAGTTTTTTTGTAATTACTAAAAGGAACGAGCCGATAGGATTTTTGAGGCTCGTTCCTAATGGTGATGTATCTGAAATAGTTGTGATAATCGGTGATATAAAGAACTGGGGTAAAGGGTTCGGCTGTAAAGCCATATATCTTGGTTTAAAACATGCCTTCTTCACATTACGACATAGAAAAGTAATCGCTAAAATCCATATGGAAAACAAAAGATCAAAAAGAGTATTTAAAAAGGTGGGCTTCCGAAAAGAAATGGATTTAGCCAAGGAAACACAATTCTCTATATCTCAAGAACAGTTCTTTAATTTAGCATAGTTTGCTAACTATCCCAGAAAGGACTCCATTCATGTATCCCTCAGTACTATTTTAAGAAAAGCTGTGACTTTGACTTCGCTATGCATAAATAAGAAAAGATAAGGGTTACAGCTTCTGTCAACGGTGCTGTAAGCCATATGCCTATATCCCCCAGGACAAGGGGAAGCGTTAAAACAAATGCACTCAACAAGATAATGCTCCTAAGCAAGGCTATGGTGGCGGAAGTCTTGGCATCTCCCAGAGAAGTGAAATATGCTGAGGCTATAAAGTTATATCCGTTAAACAGAAACATCAGGGCAAATATCCTCAAGCCGCCTTTTGCTATTTCCACTATGCCGCTGCGATCTCCCACAAACATCCTTACTATCCCTTCACTTGCGGTGATGGAAATAATAAACGAAAGCGCCCCGACCACAATAACAGATTTCAGCGCTAGCTTAAGAAAGCCCAGTATCGTATCCAAATCCCGTGCTCCGTAGCTATAACTGACAAGGACATTCACACCCTGAGCAATACCTGTAAGTATCATATATTGGATAAAGGCCACATAACCGATAATTGCAAAAGCAGCAACGCCGTCAACACCAATTCTCCTTAAGATAACGTAATTGAAAAGGTATGTAGTAAATCCAATTGAAACCTGTCCGATAAATTCCGAAAAACCATTAAACAGGATTTTTTTGAAATCTTCGCAGTCAAAAACAAGCTTAACGAACCTGAATACCGACCTTCCCCGCAGAAAATAGAAAAGGCCGAGAAGGAAAGGAATAAGCACTGCAATACCCGATGCAAACGCAGCTCCCTTCATACCGTATTCCAATTTAATGATGAACAAATAATCAAGAAGTATATTGATTATGTTACCGGCAACCCCGAAGAACAAAGACAGCTGTGGTTTGCCCTCACCTCTGATAAAACTTGAGAAGATAATATTTGTAGTCATAAATACATAAAAAAACGACATCGTACCTAAATAATCCCTTACATATCCCTGGAGATGGCCTTTAGCATTCAGTAGGCACACTACATCATCAAGAAACAGTCTGAGCAGTAGAACTATTACCAGAATTGCCGCCACATTCAAAAATAGTGTAAAGCTAAAACGCTGCCTGGCACTGTCATATTCCTTGGCCCCCAAATTTTGAGTTGCCAGGGTTACTCCACCCAGTGCCATCATTATGCTTATACCTAGCAACAAATAAAGAACCGGAAGGGTCAAATTTACCGCCGCAAGCCCGTTCCCTCCTAACTTATTCCCTATGAATATGCCGTCAACTATGGTAATGAAAGAAGCAAGAAACATACCGATAATACAAGGGATTGAATAGTTTAAGAAGGTTTTCATCAAACCCTTTTTACTCTTGTCCTGAATCATTCGCATTTCTCCTTTTAACAAACTTCTATAGAATGATTTTAAGACATGAGTTTTTTTATAACTTCTGAATTCGTGCTGTGAGCAATATGGTCAATCCTCTTTAACTATTGGTATGCAGATATCCAAGTCCAACCACATACCTTCTTCTCCATCCGATACCCAATTATATATCTCCAGAGGAATCCTATGATCCACATCATAGCCGCAAAAGGGTAACCAAATAGAAAAAATCTCGTTGTACGCCTTGACGAGATTTTCTACCCTCCCATGGTACTTATAACAGGCATAATACCCTCCCTCCACTATATGCACATTAGGACCGCCTCCGTTTTCTACATTGATGCAGACATCGTAAATGCACCTGTTTTCATCAATGATTAGCGGATCATCGTAGGATACTCCGATAAAACGCGTATTTTCGTTAACAAGTTGCTTTTCGGTTACCTTTTGACAAAACCCCCTCCAAAAACCCGCTAAGTCAATATAATTACCGATAAACCTTTCATACAAAAGGTTCATCTTCTCAATTTTTCTTATCTTTATTTTATTGTTTACCTCATCAAAACAATCCGCCCTTTTCCTCATACTTTTTATATGCTCGGTAACCTCAAGATAGGAATCTTTTTGGGGAATATCGTTCTTTTTCCGATATTCCGTTGGGCTTATACCATGATAGTCTTTAAAAGCGCTGGCAAAATTAGACGGACTATAACCGTTTCTAAAAGCAATATCTGTTACAGGTAGGTTTGACTTTGCCCTCAGAAGAAAAGCCGCATTCTCCAACTTCCGCCTTTTTATAAAAGAGTATACACTTTCGTTCATTATCGCTTTAAACATCCTGTTGAAATAAAATCTCGAAAAGCGGCAATAATCTGCGATTTCTTCCGCCGTCAGGTTCTTGTCCAGGTTTTTGTGAATGTAGTCAACAGCCTGATTAACCCTTTGCATGTACTCTGTAGTATCCATCTATCTCTCCTTTCTCCAGCATTGTTTCAATCTTCAGCACACGCTCGGCAATATAGGCGATAACCACACAACCGTTGGGATCCCTTCGTCACGTAAAACTTCAAGTACCTTAAATCGTTTATGCGTCGTAGATACGTTCGGCTCTAAAACCCTACACAAATCTTCATCGTAGGTAGTCAATGTCATCTGCACCAAACATTTTGTACGTTCATTTATTCGCTGTGAGTATGCCTTTAATTCATCAGTGATGCTGCCCATATAGCATGAAAGTCTGGTAGTATAAAAAGAGATACAGCCCTATCGGTTGTATCTCTTCAACCATTTAATAGAAAGCATCATTTCCGGGAGCCACCTCATCATGCTTGAACCGTTCATGTTCCCGGGGGTCCTGGGTATTTTTACTATCGAAATAATCGGCGCTGCCGTCATAATACCTGTGCTTGTAGCCGTAATGACCGTCCCGGGCTCTGGCTATCTTTTCTTCCTTTTCCACCCTCGTGACGATATCCCAAACCAGATTAATATTACCCTTCACCGCATCTTGTAAGCTGTGCTGGCTTTCGCCCCCCGCGGAAAAAGTAACCAAATCGATGGAGGAACCAACCAAACCTGTAAGGCCGTAAATAGCATTACCGGAGATGGATTTACCCGTAGATAAGATTATCCCATCGCCACGCCTGACATTATCGGCAAAATCACTCCATAAACCTATCCCCGCTCCCACCGGAGGAGCAACTACATCCGCAGTTCTGGAAAGCACTCCGTTCACGTATTCCTCGTTCTCCTCTGCATTCGCCGAATAAAAATCGACTCCCTGGGGTCTGCGCATTATTTCAAATATAGAGGTCTTTTGCGGGTCAACGTTTTCCATGGTGCTCTCGAAAGGATCTGCTCCTTTGCCTTGGGGTACGGCATTTTCCATCGTGCTCCCATAGGGGTCTCCCTTAATCTCGGCATTTTCCGGTGTCACCAGTATTTCCGCGGGAACATCCCTTTTCATAAAATTTTGACGCCATTCCCGGTCTAACTCTTCTTTTGTCTGGGGTGCGTCAGGCTGTGTCTCAGCCTGCTTTGGTGCTGCAGTGTCAGCCTGCTGACCGGTTTTGCCCGACGTTTCACCGGCAGGTGTTTTTGTGGCAGGAACCGTGGCAGGAGCCGAAGTTTCTTTGGTTTCCGGTTTATTTTCCGTGGCCGGGGTCGGCTTTACCGGGGTATCTTTAGTTCCGGTAAAATGGGTAATCCATCTGTGAGCGCCGCCATGGGGCGACTCATATTGGATGTGTTCCATCCTGCATTTTAAAAGCAACTTCCCATTTTGCCGTTCGATAGTACCCTCCATACTGTAAACTGCAATAACCGGTTTTGCCGGATCGACATTGCTTGTGAATTCCTGTTTCGCCGTCACCCTTCCGTCCGGGTATAATATGGCACCGGAGGCGTAGTAATTGATGCCTCGAAAAGAAACAACATCACTGTTCATGGGTTTTGTAAATATGACCGTGGTTTCACCGTAACCGACACTCTTTACAGATTCAGGGTCCAGATCTCCTTCCGCCAACTCGGTGGTCACAGTCCCCTCCCAAGTTCCAATAATCTCGTCTATTGTAACTTCAGGCGTATTTGCTGCCAGTAGATTACCGTGGACAATGACGCCGATAAGCAGAAAGCCAATTAAGAATATGTATTTTTTTGCAGTCATACTATACACCTCCCTACCTTGCCAATACTTCGTAAAGTCTTTGTGCGCATATGATGCCCTCTTCCCTGTTAAGAGTCATAGCGGGGGCTATTCTTTCTTCATAAGAGCTGAAGATTTTATTATTAAAGGCAAAATATATGCCTTCTTGGGCCCAGCTTTGAATCTCATCAGCGTCAGCAAAGGTAACCTGCGCTTTTGTATCGAAGTTTTGTTTGGGCTTCACGGCCAGTGCGGTTCTCAGCATAAAAACAGCCATTTCCTGCCTGGAGACAATATCATCAGGCCTGAACTCAACCGTTTCCCCGGAAGCAACCGAGACGATGCCTAATGCAGCCGCCTTGAGTACCGCTTCATTCTCTGTATCTTTAATCAACTGGGGGTCTGCAGGTTCGATTGTTTCTTGTTTTGCTTTTTCATAAACCCTTACCATAAGGTCAACTGCTTCTTGGCGGATAATCCCTTGCCCATAGTTTCTGGTGAATCCTCCCGGTACAAGCCCATTAACAAGTGCCGCCGTTACCTCCTCTTCTGCCCACTCCGATGGCCTGTCAGGTCTGAACAGCATAGTGGATGCTGTTATAATCATGACAGCCATTATGCTAAGGATAAGAGCAGCCCGGGCAAAATTCCGTTTGTTGACATTAATACCCTTACTGAAAGACCATTTTAAGATTGCAATAATATTAACAAGGGGTATAGCAAAAACCAGTAAAATTAATAGATAATCCCTTACCCTTAAGGAAGTCTCCGTTCTAATATTTGGACTTTTACTTTCAATATTTTCTTGACCAATTATTGTATTTTTCTCTTCTGTTGCTTCAATGTTTTCTGAAACCTTGTTTTCCTCACTTTCTGATTTCATGACCTCTAACTCCTCTCTTAAATACTTTGAATACCTACTCAAAAAACGCAAATAGAACCTTCAAATCATTTTTTAGGGCTGATATATTTTCGAACCGGATTATTTAATATCCGGAAAGAAATATGAGACCATTGCTTCGTATTGATCCTGTGCCGCCAGGCAAGTATCCATGAGATATCCTTTTTCTGTTTTATACTCCTTAAGGCCGCGGTAATAGAACAATTTATGCTCATGGTCAATGATAAAAGGCATGATATTATTCTGCAAGCACTCCTTAAACATGATGATACGACCTACCCTTCCATTACCATCCTGAAAAGGGTGTATACCTTCAAATCTGTAATGAAAATCTACTATGTTTCCTATTGTGATATTTCCTTTTTGATGATAATCAGTAAGCAGTTTTTGCATTTCATCACTGACTTTTGCAGGTGCCGTTGTTGCCATGTCGCCGACCACGTTTGGTCTGGTCTTGTAGTCCCCGACTCGGAACCATTCTTTGCGTTCATCGGATGTGTTCCGTTTCAAAAGCCTGTGAAACTCCTTAATCACATCTTCCGTCAATTCGTCATCCGCATGGACAAGCATATAGTCAAAACAGGAAAAATGATTGACAGTATCAATGATATCATCGACACTTGCCACTTCATCCTGTTCAATATTAACCGTATTCGTTTCGTAAATATACCGGGTCTGCTCTTCAGAAAGGCGGCTGCCTTCAATCCGGTTAGAATTATACGCAAGCTTAATCTGAGTCTGATGATACAGACCACCTTTGAGCTTCATTTCCTTTTCCTCTAGCAATTGTCCCAATAAGCGCTGTTTCATGGGCATAACCCCTTTATTCATAATACCCTATTATTATACCATTTTTTACCCCGTTGCATTGCCTTTCTGATGTCAAGGTTCACGCAAAATGTCAAACAATTATCAACGTCATTTAATAAACACTACCCCAAAATAAAAGGAGCCTTATCTCCATGTTGTATCTTCTATTAAGTCTCTACGTGACTTGAGGATACAAAAAAGATGACGTACCTGTAGACTTCAAAAATATCACCTGGAACAAAATTAACAAAAAAATAACTAAACCGTGCATTGATATACTTTAATCTCTACAGGCAATCTTTATTTACAATATGTTTGATCTGGGAGAAGGTGGTCCCAGTGTCCGAATTATTACTGCGGATTATATTTTATCGCACACCAAGCTAAGTCATTGCAATATAACAGAAGCCGCTTCGCGGTAATGCAAGATCAGCAAATCATTTTTTATCAATATATGAGGGACACCTCCAAACCCTCCGAAGGGTTCGCTGCCTTCTATTTCTATCATATATAAATATAACCCTGCTTTCTGCAGGGTTTGCCATAAGAAGTTAGGTAATAAAAGATGCCGTCATTTTGCTACGAATTTATGCTCAAATCAAGAAGTTACTCTAAAATAAATAATTCTTCTATGGTTGTATCCAATAATCTGGCCATTTTCATAGCCAATTCCAGCGTAGGATTGTATTTGTTGTTTTCTATTGCAATTATTGTTTGCCTTGAGACATTTAATGAAACAGCCATATCTTCTTGTCGTAAACCTTTGTCTTTTCTTAATTTCTTTATACTATTCTTCATTTTTTTATATCCCTGACAAGATTATCCAAGCGCCAATTGAAATAATAATTGCAGCAACAATTATACCTACTACGATAATTTTTAAAATTGGAGTAGTATCTTTATATTCATCATCACCTTTTACAACTCTTTTTTGTAACACGAGTTGTGATAAAATTAGTACAAGACTCGTAGTTACTAATAAAAAGCTGGGTGCTGAATTGAGAGGTGTGTGCTGTGTATACACCTTGAAAGATTCATAAAAAGACCATGTCACTAAAACCAATAAAACATAAATCAAAGCATTTCTTTGTGCTTTAAGGGCAATATCTTTCTCCATTTCATCCATTTTACGAAAGCCTAATTTTGAAAAAAACGATTTCATGATATACCTCCAAATGTAAATAAGTCTTTACATTTATTATATATATTAAAATCAAGAATGTAAAGATCTTTTTACATTGATTATTATAAGTATTACACAAACAAAAGGACTAAATCCACGAGAGATCAAGTCCTTTTGCTTAAATTTCATTTGGTGGAGCTAAGGGAGATCGAACCCCTGACCTCTTGACTGCCAGTCAAGCGCGCTCCCAAAAGAACCCTATCCCTAACCGTGTATTGACCAAACTACTTTTTTGTACTTCTTAAATTAAATTTCGGTATTCCCTTCTGCCATCTACGATAGCATATATAATAACCGCTTTATCTGCCTCATTAATTTTATAAAACACAAGATGTCTTTCAACAATTACTACTCTAAATCCCTGCTTTTTTAATATCGAATATCTCGGTATGCTTCCTGATTCCGGAAACTCCTGCAGACGATTGATTGAAGTTTCAATCTTATCCAGATATCCCAGCGCAATATCAATATCACCTGATTCATCTGCAATATAATATATGATGTCACGCAACTGCTCCTCAGCCTTATCCGTTCTTAAAACTTGATACTTCATCCATTCTTCCTTTCCAGTAAAGATGCACGAAGATCGTCTAACGAACCCTGCATTGGTGCTACTCTTTCACTTTTTACATCATTCTCCGCTTCTGCAAGTGTCCTGAGCAGTTCCAGTTCTGATTTCATTTGGTAATAATCATGCAATCCAAGAACTGCTGTATCACCTCGTCCATTCACGGTAATAATAACGGCATTCCTTGTTTCTTTGCACTGCTTAGAGATTTCACTATAATGATTTCTCAAATCTGCTGATGGTCTGATTACTGTTTCCATGGTAAACCTCTCTCCGATATAATATATAGTCTAATTATATCATGATTTGGTTATGTTAGTAAATTGCCATTCTAATAAAATAAAACTGAGATCGAAAACCGACCCCAGAATCTTTTGATATGGTGGAGCTAAGGGGGATCGAACCCCTGACCTCTTGACTGCCAGTCAAGCGCGCTCCCAGCTGCGCTATAGCCCCACGGCACCTATAAATTATATTAATAATCATACGACTTGTCAATGGCAACATCTCTCTTAATCGTGCTTTTGGGCTACAAAATACAGCCTCTCGGTTTTTTCTCCAGGTTGATCTAAGCCCACCCCATCATAAACTCCAAGAAACTCGAACCCCGCCTGTTTCAGTAGTCTGCATATCAACTCCTGTGAATGATACTTTTCCTTATGATACTCTTCAATCCTCTCGTAATGACCGTTTTCCAGCGTGTGAAAAATATCCAACTGCATCTCACAAACGCCCTCATTCGGTAGATACCAATTTTTCCAGATATAACAGAGGTCCTCGGATTGATAAGTAAAAACATTATCCCCTATCATTTCCTTCATCTTATACAAACTATGAACATCGAAAAGAAAGAGCCCCTTTGGCAGTAATGCCTCATTTACTCTTGTCAGTACCTCGCAAAGTCCCTCTTCCTTCATGATATAGTTCAGACTATCAAAAGCGCACAGCACCATGGCATACCGCTGCGTAACACAGAAAGATCTCATGTCCTGTCTGGTCAGACACGGCATATACCCGGCCTCGCGTATTTTCTTATCCGCCACAGCCAACATATCGACCGAAAGATCGACTCCGCAAACATCATAGCCTCTTTTTTTCAATTCCAGACTGATATTTCCCGTACCACACGCCAGATCAAGGATTTTACCTTCGGGCCAACCGTGTTTTGCGGCAAGCTTCAGGTAATAATCAGTTATCCCTGAAAAATCAAGATGATCCATTAATCTGTCATAAACCCTTGCTAAATCAAAATAAGCCGTCACAATAAATCATTCCTCACAGGGAACGCGCTTTGCATCCCCCCATAGCCTCTCAAGACTGTAAAACTCTCTCTCTTCCTCCTGAAAAATATGGACGATTACATTGCCAAAATCAAGCAATATCCACCTGCCTTCAGCATAACCTTCCTTTCTCGCGAATGAAATACCGACTTTGGCCATTTCATCTTTGATTTCGTCGGCTATTGCCTGGGTCTGCACCCGCGAATTTCCATTAGCAAGAACGTAATAGTCGGTAAGTGCCGATAAATCCTTCATCTGAAGTATAATGATATTGTTTCCCTTTTTTTCCCTAATGGCTTTTACTGCTTTCGTTACCAACTCTCTGCTGTTCATAGCATTCCCCCTCGTTCTATTTCCGTAATTATCCAGTTTCTGGCTTCAACAGTAAACGGATGAATTAGCATCCTTCTTTTTATAACATAACCAATTGTACGATCAAATGCAAATAACAGACCTCTATTAATATCATGTTTACAAATATCCCTTAATTCATCTACTCCTTCATATGTACGCCCCGGCTCAATAACATCCGCTAAATACACAATTTTATCCAGGGTGGTCATGTTCTCGCATCCCGTTGTGTGGAAGCGTATAGCCCGCAATATCCCTTCATCTTCAATCCCGTGTTCCTTTTTGCATAAATAAGCCGCCACCGGACCGTGCAGCAAGCCGGGCTGCCGTTCTTCGACCCAAGAAGAAATCAGTTGATTCCTTCTGGCAATCGAAAGAAGTTCCTCAGGAGACATATTCTTCGCATAATCGTGCAAAAGGGAGGCAACGTGAGTCTTCTCCTTGTCAACCTTTAAACCTTCAGCCATTTTCAAGGCTGTTTCAACCACGCGCAGGGAGTGATTGAATCTTTTTTCACTTAACCTTTTTCTTACTATATTACACAAATAATTGTTATCCATTTTTTTCCTCTCCGAGATAAAAACAAAAAACCCCCATAGATTAGGGGGCAAGGTTTTTTTCTGCTTCATTATCCCTTTCCTTTGCCTCATTAACAGTCAGAACACGCCCTTTATACTCTTTGCCGTCAGTGACTTCAAGTATCTTTTCGACGTCTTCGTCGGCAACCTCTATGAAACCAAAGCCCCGGGAACGGTTAGTTTCTTTGTCCTTTATCACTCTGCTGCTGATGACTCGTCCATATTCACTAAAGTAATCAACTAAATCTTGGGGCGTAGTTGTCCAAGGAATATTACCCACATAGATGGTTTTTGCCAATTCGTTCACCTCTATCAACAATTAAAAATTTCTCTGCTTTTATTATGCGTTAAAGACCCTCTATTATACTTCGTTCCGTCTAAATCAAACAGTATTATTACTTGTACAAATTCTTTTTATGAATATAATTCTCAACCGGCTCCGGCAGTAAGTACTTGATTGTTCTGCCCTTTTTGACCCTCTCGCGGATATCAGTGGAAGAAATGGCCATAGCCGGAACCTCAATAGGTATTATTTTCTCCAACTGCCGCCCTTTTAACTCCGTGGACAGTTTTTTTCTTAAACCACCCAGGTTATAACCCGGCCTAGTAGCGGCAATAAACGTACACAATTCAAATAGCTCATCCACATTCTTCCAAGATAAAATCTCAAAAATCGCGTCTGCTCCCGTGATAAAAAACAATTCACTACCCAAAGCCATGTTTTTTTTAAAATAGCGTACCGTGTCAATAGTATAAGTTTCTCCCGGGCGTTCAATCTCTGCACGTGAAACCTCAAAATATGGGTTGGCGGAAACAGCCAGAAATGTCATCAAATAGCGGCGTTTTTTGTCGGTAACGTGCAGACCCTTCTTGTGAGGCGGCTGACCGGAAGGAACGTAGATAACCTTATCCAACTTGAATTCGGAACGAGCTGCCTCAGCCGTCACCAAATGTCCCAGGTGTATCGGATCAAATGTTCCCCCCATTATCCCTACCCTGCTCAGTGATTTAAATTGCACATCCGTATGCTCGTCCATATTTTTCTCCTATGCCACGATTTACCCCAGTATAACATTATATCCTTGTGACAAACAAGCAGAATTTTCTATCTTGCACCTCTGTACAATTTGCGGATTTAATCAACATCCCAAAGAACCTCGGGGTTTTTTAAAACATACTATATCCTAACCAGATTACCCCGGCACAAAAATGTGACCAAGCATCCGGAAAGAAAGGTAAAAACGCCATGCTTAGATACTTCATAAGACGATTGTTATGGAAGGCAAGAGCAAGAATATACTGGCAACAGCCGCACCGCCGCTTATATCATAAGACCCGGTTTTTTATCAGGCAACGAAGGTAAGAACTAAATTATCTCACACGCATAACGTAAGATTATCCCGGTGTATCACCTCGTCGTCATCTTTATAGCCCAGTTTCTCCGTAATCTCATTGCTCTGGCATCCCTTAATCTTATCAATATCAGCCGACCCATAGTTCACGATGCCACGTGCAATCTCACCTTTACTACCGTAAAGACTGACGACATCCCCTCTGCTAAATTCACCCTCAACTCCAATAATACCGCTTGGCAAAAGGCTCTTCCCTTTTTTTACAATAGCCTGTTCGGCTCCCCTATCCAATCTGATAAGTCCGCTTGTTTTCGAACCGAAGGCAATCCAGCATTTACGGGAATTCAAGTGTCCGCCGCGGGGCAAAAAAAGCGTCCCGCACTCCTT
Organism: Clostridia bacterium; assembly: GCA_018432615.1. Classification (GTDB taxonomy): domain Bacteria; phylum Bacillota; class Peptococcia; order DRI-13; family SM3-B62; genus SM3-B62. The sequence goes on along the minus strand of JAHDSQ010000014.1, from coordinate 68,289 downwards.
ACCCTCAATGATTTCCCGAATTATTCCCCCTCTGGAGCCGTTGGCGACAACCATGGGCACACCCATCCCGCAAGCTATTCTGGCTGCCTTGATCTTTGTAACCATCCCCCCACAAGCCAGCTTACTTACCGAATCGCCGGCAAGACTCTCTATCTCCGGCGTTATTTCCTCAACCACATCAATATACTGAGCATCATCGTCTATCCGCGGATCAGCGGTATACAACCCCTCAATATCCGATAAAAGCACTAACAAATCCGCGTCAACAAGTCCTGCCACTGAGGCCGATAATGTATCATTTTCACCGAACTTAATCTCCTCAACAACTACCGTATCATTTTCATTAATAATCGGTGTTACCCCATAATTAAGCAGAGCAAAGAGTGTATTCCTGGCATTCAAATACCTTTCCCTATTCTGTATATCGTCCTTAGTAAGCAGAACCTGAGCAACAATCTGCTCATATTCACCAAAGAGCTTCTCATACATATGAAGCAATATTCCTTGGCCCACAGCAGCCAATGCCTGTTTTTCAGGCATAGCCTTGGGTTTTTCAGCAATGCCCATCCTGCCCATACCGGCACTGATGGCACCGGAAGAAACCAAAATGACCTCCAGCCCGCGATTGCTGAGGTCGGCTATATCCCGGGCTAAGCTCTCCATCCGAAATAAATTGAGCTTACCGTTAGGGTGAGTCAAAGTACTGGTTCCTACTTTAACAACTATCCGTTTAGCTGCAGTTAATAATTCTTTATGTTCTTTCGTTCTCATAGACATCACCTGACACATAGATTAGCGGGGAAGCTCAATGAAGGGCTTCTTTTCCGACCGCCGATAAAAAAGAAGATTACGTCCTATTATTTGTACCACTTCAGATCGGGTCGCATCGGCTAAATCGTCCGCAATATTTTGAGGTTCCACCGGCGCATTGGAAATAACCCTTACCTTGACAAGCTCCCGGGACTCCAAGACCTCATCCAACTGTCTGTAGACAGCTTCCGTTACTCCGGATTTCCCGATTTGAATTACAGGATCTATCCCTGTACCAAAGGCCCGTAAAAATCTTCTTTGTCTTCCTGTTAACATTTGGCAACAGCACTCAATCGTCTTGCTCCGACGGTGCTGATAACACCTCCTTAAATATGCTCCCTGTTCATTTTTTAATAATATGGCTCCTCAGGTATAATCAGCCAACAAAGAATGTATAGAATTATACCTGAACCACAACCCAACACAACCATAGCCACCAACAACACGCGTATTAAGGATACATCCAAATCAAAATAGTCACTCAAGCCGCCGCAAACTCCGGCTATCTTTTTCTTGGTTAGAGAACGGTAAAGTTTTTTTTCGGTCATTACACTCCTCCTCTTGACACTGTTGCGTTTGATCGTAATTCTATTGCCAAAATGATTTCTCATCATAAATATCGGTATTTAAGTATATACCTAGATTGCATAATTAGTATATACCTAAATTATATAATTAGAAAATAAAATTGCAAGTTTCGCCAAAGTTAGTACAAAAACAACAACGAATTTTATGGTAAAATATGATATGATTGTTTGGAACTAAATTGGCAACAATCAAGTCATACTATAAGAAGGAAATACAAAAGAAAGATGCTTTTATTAAATATTATTTGGAGGACAGAACCTGTGAGCTTTAAAGAACTATTTATCATGCCTTTAGATTATATCATGATCCCGGCGCAGCTTGTCTTTTCCCTGCTTGCCTTCTATTTCTTCGTTCTGGGAATGTCAGGCCTTGTGCATTTTCGCACCACAAAAGAATACTCTCCGCAAAAAAAGTTCGCCATTATTGTCCCGGCACACAACGAGGAAATGGTTGTCGGCCCTTTGGTAACAAACCTCAACTCCCTGGATTATCCTCGGGAGCTATACGATGTGTTTGTAATTGCCGATAACGCCACCGATTTGACGGCAGATACTGCAAGAAAACATGGTGCAATCGTATATGAAAGATTCAATACCGAGCTTAGGGGAAAAGGTTATGCCCTGGAATGGTTCTTCAACAAGCTGTACACCATGCCAAAAAAATATGATGCCGTTGTTATTTTTGATGCCGATAACCTGGTAGATTTGCAGTTTCTAAAGCATATGAACAACCGGCTTTGCGGTGGAGCCAAAATTGTACAGGGATACATTGACGCGAAAAACCCCACCGACACCTGGGTAACCGCAGTCTTCGCCATGTCTTTTTGGGTGCCTAATCGCATGTTACAGCTAGCTCGGTATAATCTGGGATTGTCAAATTATCTGGCAGGCACAGGAATGACTATCTCCCTTGATGTCTTAAAGGAAATCGGCTGGGGTGCAACCTCTTTAACAGAGGATATGGAATTCAGTCTTAAAGCACTCCTGCTCGGATACAAAACAACCTGGGCTCACGAAGCTATCGTCTACGACGAAAAGCCCCTTACTTTCCAACAAGCCTGGCACCAGCGAAAGCGTTGGGCATTAGGCCATGTTGAATTGTTCCGTACATACAGCCTGGAATTCATCAAGCAGGCCCTTAGCAAGAGAACTAAAGTTCTTTTCGACGGCGCTCTCCAATCGATACAACCCTTACTGGTACTATTTATGGGTGTTTTCTCCCTCATCGGCTTATTCGACGCATTCGTAGTCAATATCTACACCCCTGTTTTTCGATACATTTGGCCGCCCCTTCTCTGGGAATTAGTCTTTTCCCTGCAAATTCTTTACCCCTTCTTGGTTATTTGGATTGATAAACTACCGCGTCGCGTAGTTAAGTGGACCTTTTTCCATTACCTCTTCTTCGTATATAGCTGGATACCGATTATGTGTATTAGCTTTTTTGGTAAAACAAGAGTTTCCTGGTCACATACTCTTCATACCAGGAGCATTCATCTGGCTGATATTGTCAAGCAAAGGTAAATGCAGCGCGCTTATTCATGTCCGCATTCTCCACCTCTTCCGGTCAAAATTTCCAGGGCATGATCCATTACCAGAAGAAATACCGCTAAATTCTCCCGGACAGCCTTTGGACTTCCGGGAAGATTTATGACAAGCGTCTTACCGCGAATACCGGCAACAGCCCGAGAAAGCATTGCCTTTGGTGTCACCTTTAAACTTTCCAAGCGCATGGCTTCAGGTATTCCCGGTGTTTCCCTTTCGATTACACTCCGGGTAGCTTCCGGCGTAACATCCCTGGGACTAAAACCTGTTCCTCCGGTAGTAAAGACTATATCAACCTTTTTTTGATCTACCAGATCGACCATCACATCCCTAAGTCTATCCCTATCATCAGGAACAACCAAATATTCCGCAACATCCCCCCAAGGCATGAGCATCTCTCTGATTAAAGGACCGCTAGTATCTTCCCGCAGGGACTGTGAGCCCTTATCACTGGCAGTTACCACGGCAAAGCGATACTTCGGATATACTACAATACTATCCCCCGTGTTTACCTTCCCTCCCAGCAGAACTTCAACCGAAGCTACTCCAGCAGAACCGTCGGAAGCTGCTACATATCCTGTTGTTTGGACAACACGCAGGTAGATACCTCCTCCGACTTTCAGCCTACATTGTGGCTGTAAATCTTTTAACTTCAAGCCTTCCACCTTCAAACAGCACTCATATTCTCTGGAATAATCACCGGCTACAAGGTCAGGCCTGTCCTTAGGGTCTTTTTTTTTGTCCTGTAACGGCAACTGTAAAGATAGGCGCTTCTTATCCTCTAAGACAAGCTCCCGCACATGTTCACTATTTCCGTTGTTTATATAAATAGCCGCAATGATCCCCATTTCCCTTCACCAATCCTTAACAACAAAGTCACTTTAAATCATGCGTCATTGATAAAATGACCCGACCTTCCGCCCTTTTTTTCTAACAAACGGATATTGCTTATCAACATATTCTTTTCGACAGCCTTGCACATGTCATATATGGTCAGCAGAGCAACACTCACTCCCGTCAAGGCTTCCATTTCCACACCGGTTTGTCCGGCCAGTTTGACCTCAACCGTAACCTCTATTTTGCCTTGTGGGCTTTCGCCGCCTGCACCTTTTGCTTCCTCATCGAAACGAAAATCTACCGAAATCCCGCCAAGCATCAAGGGATGACACATGGGGATGAGACGACTCGTTTCCTTAGCACCCATCACTGCGGCAACCTGAGCAACGGCCAATACATCTCCTTTAGCCATTTGCCCTTCCTTCACCATCCGCATGGTTTCTCTGCTCATTACAATTTCGCCTCTGGCAACCGCCACCCTGTTGGTTGTACCTTTTTCGGTTACATCCACCATCTTGGCCCTTCCCTGGTCATCAAAATGAGTAAACCCACCTTTTATCTCCCCGGCGGGCGATTGAACAGGCGGTTTCATCGCTACTCCCCCTCTTATCCTCCGATTTTGGACATGCCGCGCACTATACCATTTTCTTGTCTGCCCTGGTTTTCCGTATACATGGCATGCCTCTCCTTCTTATAATCAAGTGCCTTCTGCAAAATACACTTTAATTCCACATTATCATGGAGAAAGGGCAACACGGAAAACTCTCCCTGCCAATACAAACAGGGTTTAATAAAGCCGTCTGCCGTCAAACGCAGCCTTTTGCATTTATCGCAAAAATGACGGCTTACCGGATGGATCAGCCCAACCATCCCCGGCGCACCCGACAGGCGATACATTTCCGCCGGGCCTGAAGAGTCATTTTCCTCCACAGGTTGTAGGGGAAGACCCAACGCCTCCGCCTTCTCTAAAACCACCTCCAGCGGCAGATACTTTCCCCTCCAGTCTTCGTCATGAAAATCCAGCGGCATGTATTCGATAAATCTCAAATGCAGAGGATATTCTAAGGCCAGCCGTAAAAAATCCTCGATTTCATTATCATTTACATTCTTCATCAACACTACATTGATTTTGACAGGAGATAATCCGCAAGCGAGGGCAGCTTTGATCCCTGCCCAGACCTTGTCCAAGTCTCCCCCGCGGGTAATTCCACGATAAACCTCCGCTTTAAGAGAATCCATACTGATATTGACCCTATTTAATCCGGCTTCTTTCAACACTTTGGCCTTATCCGCCAAAAAAATGCCGTTTGTAGTCATAGCAACATCTTTGATACCCGGTATTGCCGCGATTTTCGCCACAAGTTCTTCTATTCCTAACCTTACCAGCGGCTCTCCCCCGGTCAGCCTGATTCGCTCAATACCCAACTCAGCAGCAGCATTAATAACTTTAACTATCTCCTCATAGCGCAGGATATCCTTATGATCAATAAGCTGTATACCTTCCGGTCCCATACAGTAGACACATCTCAGATTACAACGATCCGTTACCGAGACCCTTAAATAGTCGTGCTTGCGTCCAAATCTATCGACAAGGTCTTTTTTCATTATTTTCTCCCCTTAACCATATCAGCAAGATAATCTTCGACACAAAATAAATCCTTTAATACTCATCCCACCTATATTTCCTGAGCAAATAAAGGAGTGGGAGCCCCAATCCATAACAAGCTAAAGCCTGTCCCACTCCAACGTAAACCATGCTTAATACAAGCGGTGCACCAATCACTAACCTGAGTATAAAGGCTACAACGATAGCATTTACCAACACCGGCGGCAAGGGTGCGAGCCACACGCCGGGCATTTTCCGGGTTAAATAACCGGCAATAAGGGTTGCCATGCTGCCAAAAACAATATCGATCATCCCTAATCCGCCATAAATATTAGCTATTAAACACCCCAAAAACAAACCTAGAATGCTTTCCGGAAAAATAAAAGGCACCACCGTCAATGCTTCGGAGACTCGTACTTGTACTACACCATAACTGAGGGGATGCAGTACAATCGTAATAGCTGCGTACAGCGCTGCTATTACGGCAATGCGTACTAATTTTCTGGTATTCACGCCACACCTCTCACTAGCTAACGAGCAAACCGTCCTCGCTAAACGTCATTTTTGTCCCTACCTTAAGTTCAAGATACTTTTTCCCAAACATCTCCCTGGCCATACACCGGGCCGGGAAACCACTGCAATGCATGGGGGCTGCATACTCAACTTCCATTTCCTTTAACAACTCGATATTCTTTTTCACCTCTGCATCACCCATATCAATTAAGTGCATGCCTCCCAAGACCATCCTGATTTTCTTGCCGCCATTCATTTTTTGAGCGTGCAATAAGGCATTGCCTAGTCCCGAATGGGTACAGCCCAAAATCAATACATCACCCCATGGTGTTGAAGCCAACATGAATTGATCATCCCAGAATGGATCAGGCTCTTCACCGTTTTCACTCTCCCTGACAAAATTATGTGGAGGTATCTCAGTGAACCTTTCAACCTCACCTGCCGACATCAAGCCGCTGCTTATCTCCCGGGGCTTCCGGTCAAAAACAAACTTCAATCCTTTACCCTCCAAATCCTGCCTTTCAAAAGGAATACCAACAACACGCCTGTCCTTGTCCTTAACCGCATACCTCTTTGTGAAAATATCGGAATGGGCAAAGACCTCTGCCCCTCCACTGTTTTCTGCAAAAACCATTAAACCTCCGGTATGATCATAATGGCCGTGGCTAATAACGACCTTCTTTATTTCGCGCATATCAACACCAAGTACCCTCATATTATGTTCCAGTGTCAGTCCTTGTCCGGTGTCAAAGAGTATTTTCTCCCCATTACATTCCAACAAATAAGCAAGACCGTGTTCAGCAATGAATTTACCGCGACCGGCACTATTTTCAGAAAGCACCTGTATACTAATTTGTCTTGTCATATTAATTCCTCCCACTATTCTTATTCGTTTTGTTAAACAAACCCAGGTTGATTATAACATTTGTCACTTTATTTTACCATTTTAACAGCGCCCAGCTTAAAATATGAATGACTCCCTATTGTATTATACAAGTACTAATTTAATACCTTTTTCTGATTTCTAAAAGGTACTCGCCAAAACTTATAGAATAATATATCCTAATAGCTTCTAATTAGAAGGAGAAATCCTTATGCCGTATAAACAACTCGGCAATCGCGACACCCTCCCTTTTCTGCGCCTTATGACCTTTGTCCTGTTTTTTCCCTTCTTGCTGTTACTGGATAGAGCCTTACCGCAACAGCTTTATTATATTGCCGGTTTTGCGTTGTTGTATTCAACTCTCCTCTTTGCACTGCCGCGGCTTAATTATTGGCTTTGTATATTGTTGCCTATTCCCTTGATATTTGACATGATGGTTATCAGCCTGATGGTATATTATTGTCAAAAATATTCGACAGTGCTCGCCGACATCTATCTTTTCCCTGTAATTGCGCTTTCTTTCATTGGAAAGCCTTATTTTCCCTTCGCCGGAGCCATCTTTGCAGGAGCCAGCTACCTTATTGTTGCCTACCTACGCAATTACCCACTGCCTCCTGTTATTATCCAGATAATATTTTTTTTCATAACCGCATATTTTACCAGATTTTTAGTACATCATGTCCAGCAAGCCTACTACAAGCAGGCGAACCAGGACAGTTTAACCAAGATTTTTAACAGACGTCTGTTTAGCACTGTTCTAAAGAAGCTTGTCGGTGACAAAGAACCCTTTAATCTTGTTTTAATAGACCTTGATAACTTTAAAAATCTCAACGATACCCAGGGCCATCACCACGGAGATTATGTCTTGAAAATAATAGCCAGTATCTTGAAAGAATCCACCAGGACAGATGATTTCGTTACCAGATACGGTGGTGACGAATTCGCTATTATTCTCCCAAAAACCTCAAAAGAAGTAAGTCGTAACATCGCCGAAAGAATAAGAAATAACGTCTTGATCAGTCCCAAACTTCTGCCATATCCTGACCTGAGCATTTCCATCGGCATAGCCTCTTTCCCTGAAAACGGTGATACTGAAGATATAATTTTACAAAAAGCCGATGAAGCACTCTATAAAGCAAAGGAATTGGGTAAGAACTGCGTATTTGTCTACTAATCCTCTCAAAAAAAACAAGCGAGGCCATTTGTAATACAACAAATCGGCTTTCTCGCTTGTTTTTTCTTTCTTTTGCATTATCTTATCTGTATTTGTACTGATACACTGACATTGGTAGCTAAGTTAGTAATCGTCAGAGTATAATTGCCGGGTAGCACTTGCCTGCCGGCATCGTTGCGCTGATCCCAATACTCATTAATCAACTGTGTCCCACCCGGAAAAATGGTGATTATCCTGGTGAACTGAGCGAAATTTTGATTGGTCGAATAACGCCAGACGATATTGCCGCTAGAATTCGCAGCTGTAATTTCCACTATCTGACTTGTTCTATAGCGTAAATCTATCTCGCTGTCTGTGATGTTAGTCTTAATCAAGGACATTTTAATTCTTTCGCCCCGGCTATAAACGCGCTTGTCGGTGTAAAAGATATGTCTGATTCCTCTTCCTACCCTAGTACTGACCGGCGAATCAACAGGTGGCCTTGGCTCGCTAATACATTTTACTCCCAACGCTTCCCAGGTTGCCACGTTAACAACACCTGTCACCATAAGACCTTGCCGGCGTTGAAACTCGCGCACAGCCTGCTGTGTTCTGCTTCCAAAAATTCCGTCGATCTCGCCCCTGTAAATGCCCCTTCTTCTTAACAGCGTCTGCAAAAACCTCACTGCTGGTCCTGTATTACCCACTCTCAGCACAGGACAATGGTATTCCTGGGATGGAGGGGTAACGTCAATACATGTTTCTCCCAAAGCCCTCCACGTTGCCACATCAACAATTCCGGTAACGGGCAGATTATTCTGCCTTTGAACAGACCTCACCGACGTTTGAGTTCTTATACCGAAAACACCGTCAAGCAGACCAGGCTCAAAGCCCCTTGCCTGCAAGAGCTCCTGCAATCTTCTTACCGCTGGCCCTCGAGATCCTATTCTGAGCTCCGGGCAGGTTGAAGCCGCGGGAGGAGATGGCACGGTGGGAGGTGTCGGCACAGAAGGGGGCGGCGAAGGAACACCATCTTCAGGGATTGTAAGCACCTGACCCACATAGATTACATTGGGATCGCTTATGTTATTCAACCTGGTGAGCACATCGACAGTTGTGTTAAACTTCTGGGCAATCGTATATAGCGTATCGCCCGTCTGAACAACATACTGCATAAAAGAACATCTCCTTTGCAAAGGAATTTGCTCTAATATGATATGTTTATGCGGGCCTTTTTGTTATTGTTCACGACTGAACCGTTCTTAGCACCAGCCTCTATCCTTCATTGATTGTGCTACCCTGGCCACGGCTATGCCGAACGCTGCATGACGCCAACTGTCAAGCTTGTATTCCTCTTTAAATTTCTTGATTTCGTCGAGGGCTTCAACCAGCTTTGTCTCCAACTTTTCCTGCACCTCGGCATCAGACCAGTAGTACCCACCTCTATTTTGAACCCATTCAAAGTAGCTGACGATAACTCCACCGGCGCTTGCTAATATATCAGGAAGAATTATTATTCCCTTTTTGCTTAATATTGCGTCGGCTTCCGGCGTAATAGGACCGTTAGCCATCTCGGAAATAAGACTTGCTTGAATCTTATCCGCATTATCCTCATTAATAATCCCTTCCAGTGAGGCCGGCAAGAAAATATCACACGGCACAGCTAATACTTCATCCGGGGAGATTTGTTTTCCTTTTGTGTATCCATGCAAATTGCCGGTTTTTTCTTTTATTTCACTAATTAAATCTATATCGATTCCCTCCGGATCATAAACAGCCGTTTTACTGTCGCAAATAGCGACAATTTTCGCCCCGGCGGCAGCAAAAATTTTAGCGGCAGTAGCACCGGCATTACCACACCCATGAATACATACCTTAGCACCTTCAATTTCTTTACCCATATACCTAAGCGCTGCCCTGGTCACATAAAGATTACCCTGTCCGGTAGCGGTAGAACGTCCTTTTGAACCTCCCACTGATAAAGGCTTACCGGTAATACACCCAAATTCGTTATATTGCCTGATGACCGAAAGCTCGTCCATCATCCAGGCCATTATCTGAGGATTAGTATAAACGTCAGGAGCCGGAATATCTATGTCGACACCAACAAATTGGGCAATAGCCCGCATATAAGCGCGGCTGAGCCTCTCTAACTCCATCTTTGAAAGTTCTTTTGGGTTAACGCGAATTCCGCCCTTGCCACCCCCGTAGGGTATCCCGGCAACAGAGCACTTAAAGGTCATCAATGTAGCCAGCGCCCTGACTTCATCGTAATTCGTTTCAGGATGAAAACGCAAACCACCCTTACCCGGACCTGGAGCATCCGTATGCAAAATCCTCCATCCTTTAAATGTACGAATAGATCCATCGTCCATCTTGACAGGTAAAGTCACTTCAATCGCCCTCTTGGGCTCACAAATGATTTGCTCCGTGGTTTCATCCAGTTCCAGAATCTCACAAGCCTTTTTAACCAGACTAATGGACCTTTGACAAAAAAGGTCATTGTTCATTTTTTTACTCCTCCTCGTCTTTGAAATCTTACATTAGTTTTAAAATACTAATTAGCCAATAAAAATGAGACCATCCTTTTATTTCCATAAAATAGCCTAGTCCATATTATATCATATTTTTTTTTATACTGTGTTATGTATACAGTATACTTTATATTAAATTCAAACATGAACTAAAAACAACACTATACCGGGATATATTACAGCAAACAAGGCAATACAAAAAACACCAACAGCCCCACGCCTTAATTTTTTTTGCCATAACCACCTTGCATAACTCATCGTATAAACTCCTACCGCCAAAGGAATAAGCATTAATACATAATCGTAAATATTGGATTCCATTATCTTTCGCCTCCTGCATTACTAGTTAAGATAAAAGCCCTGTCCTCCGTATCATGAAGTTGACCTTAACATTGACCTCAGCGGACGGGTACTTTTCCAACCAGTTGTAATCCTTCCATTCTTGAAAGGTCCAAAAATACTTGCGCAGTTTATCACCCAGTCCAAAAATATCGCAGGCCAATTCATTCTGTGTCTTTTTAATTACATCGTTGGCACCAGAGGCCAGATACCTTGCCAGATATTCCTCCAGTTCTTTTTCTTTACTGCCTTTTTCGTATTCAAGACCACTTTGTATACTGAGGATTTCTCCTTCCAAAACGAGGGTAACCTCAAAAGAGGGAACAACCTTCCCCTCTTCAAAGACGACCTTAAATTGTGGATTGCGTCCTTTTGTTACCTTTACAACAATCAGGTATTCATCCGACTTCTCCGGGTCAGGAAAGGAATAAATCGCGCTCTTGAAGTCGCCTGTTATCATCTGGTAGTACCCTGTTTCTAATCCGTTAAGGTAACCCTTGAGCCTATCCCCGCGAAAAGCCGCTAAGCCGATAGCCTCTATTTTATTGCCACCCTCGCGGGGAACTTCGTTGGGGGAAAGGGCCATCTCACTTTTTACTATAGTTTGATAATCCTCTTGCTTTTCCTCTCCCTCTTTACCATTATTAACACCGACAAGGGCAATAATCGCTTCTCTGCCGTAATCATTTACGGATCTATGGATATCATTAATTATAGAATCGGGAATAAACCCGACGACTTTTCGCCCGGCCAGAAGGAGTTCAAAGTCTCGGGCCGCATTTCTTTCCAGTAAGGGTTGATTGCTTTCGACAAACTCCTTAGCCTTGCCCCTAGTCACAAGAAAAAAAGTGTTCCTTCTGATATCCCTGCTCCTAACTAAAGGCTCAAGATATTTGCTAATACCTTCCCTGGCGATCTCTTCAGAAACTATCACCGCCCTGTTATGAATAAGAGTAAGCTCTCTGCTGACAAAGGAATTTGCTAACTGCAACGCACCAAAAAGGGAAGCCGCCTCTACCGAAACTACTATATTGTTCTCTTTATCGCCTCCTCCTCCACCTTCCGGTGACTGTGGTATGGCAATCTGAAAGGTAACCTGAATTACGTTTTCAACTCCTTTATCAATCCCCAAGGACAATACATATCCCAATTCGTCAGTCTCCCTTGCCCCCCAACATCCGGCTGTGATGAGTAAGGAAAAGAGACACACCAACAGCAAAACCATTTTACTCCCTTTCCCCATTATACCTACTCCTCCTTCCCTTCTTTCCCGTCAGTACAGCAACACCCCACACCGCACATGGAACAGCAAAATTTACAACCCAACCATAGGGTAGCCTGAAATCTCTTTCAAAGGCTACAGCCTTTAAAACATCAGTAGGAGTAAGAGCTAAACTGAAAATAATCAGGGATATTGCCGGCAGGATAGGCTGATAATAAGGTATTTTAAACGAATCACGAATAATGAGTGCCACGACCATCACCCCGATAGCAAGTCTTAAATAGGCCGTAAAGGTCCAAAAGATGACAAAGACGGACTCCAACCGCTGATAGTATCTGCCCAAATAAATCGCACGTGACAACTGGTAAAACGGAGTTATGCTTTCGGTTGCCATTGGCATGGGAATGACCATCAAATGAACAACAGTGATCAGAATAAAATAGATACCAACAAAAACGAGGGAAAAGAGCCCCACTTTTCTCAAAGTCTTCGTTCGAAAGGAAAAATATGAGGCTAAAATCGCAAGAATAATTACCTCGCCAAAGACAGACGAATTCAAAAATCCGTACTTGACGACAGGACCCAACCCTGCTCCTAAAATAGGATACAACTCTTCAATATTCCAATAAGGATACAGGGAAAGCAAGACAACCAATACACCGACAAGAATGAACGGTAGAGAAATGTAAGTACTGCGGCTTATCGCCTCTAATCCCAAATGAGCCGCCATCCAAGCCGGAATAAGAAAAAGAACGGCTACAGCGCTAACCGGTGCTTCCGGCAAAGCCGTTAAGATGACCGCCTCACTGAATTGCCTTAATAAGGAACCTGTACTCAACATAATGTAAACGAACAATAACATATTAATGCCCAGCCCTATTTTGGACCCCATTACCTTTTCATTGATTGCAAGCAAGGATTCTCCCGGATATTTCGCCAAAAGGGCACTGAGAATCAACCAAAAACCCATACTCACAAACACACTTATTAAGATAATCAGCCATCCTGCCGTAAAACCGAGTTGGGAAATCAACCGAGGGTAACCCAAAAAAGCCTTTGTTCCAATGAACACCAAAGCCAACCCCGCAGCCTCGGAATAGCCCAACTTTGTGATCTTAATTATCATCACCCCTTTTCTCACTTTCCACCGTCCACTTTCTGCTGATTCTAGGCTGTCTCCTCCTGTTTAAGGTATCCAGATAATCTGGCCTTTCTTCCATAGACCACACAGGGCCCCGTAGGACAACATCGCTTTCCGTCTTGGTTTTAGGACCTTTTGGAACAAGAAGGGGAACCCCAAAGGACTTCATACTTGACAGGGAAGATAAAATAATAAAAAAGACTGCTGAAACTCCTAAAAATCCAAAGGCAGCCGCCAGAATGGTAAATAAAAAGCGAATACCCCGCAGAGCAAAGGCCATCGAATAGTTTGGTATGGAAAACGAGGCTAGCCCTGTCACGGCCACGATTATTATTAAAATAGGACTGACAATCCCGGCTTGGACCGCGGCCTGCCCCAAGATCAGAGCACCTACAATCCCCAAGGTATTCCCAATAACACCGGGAACGCGCAACCCTGCTTCCCGAATCAACTCAAAAGCAAATTCCATCATAAACACCTCAACCACCGTCGGAAGGGGAACAGTTTCCCTTGCTGCGGCAATAGCCAGTATTAAATCCGTTGGAATCATCTCCTGGTGAAAGGTTGTTATAGCTACATACACAGCAGGTAATGTCGTAGCAATAAACATTGCCACAATCCTCAACAAACGCAGTAAATTCCCGTAGGGCAATCGCAGGTAATAATCCTCCGGTGTTTGCAGCAAAGAAAAGAAGGTTGTCGGTACTATCAGAACATGAGGGTTGCCGTCAATCAGAATCGCTACTTTTCCCTCTAACAAAAAAGCAACAACACGATCCGGTCTTTCCGTAGCCATAATCTGAGGAACAGGCATAAAGGGGTGGTCTTCAATAAACTGTTCCAACATTCCGGACTCCCCCACATAATCGGAACTCACCGCTTCGATACGGCGTTTTACCTCCTCGACCAAACGAGGATTAGCAATATTTTTCATATACATCACGGCTACGTCTGTCCTGTTTTGTACCCCTACCTTAATCAATTCCGTCATTAAATTCGTATTCCTAATGGACTTCCTTATTAAACCAGTATTACTCCGCAACGTTTCGTTGAAAGCCTCTTGGGGGCCCCAAATAATCTGTTCCGTTTCAGACTTCCCAATGGGTCTTCTATCCCATCCCTTCGTTTCTACCAGAATACAGCGAGGACATCCATCGATAAAAACAGCGGTACCACCGTAATTGACCTTCTCAACAATATCTTCGTACTTTTCTTCGATATCGACCTGATTTCCGTAAACAACATGCTCTTTTATGTACTCAGCCATCTTACTACCGGTAATATCGATATTGCTATCCTTTCCTCCGGCAAACAGCATCAAGGGTTTTAAAACCCCTTCATTAACAGTCCTTCTTTCCGCCATGCCTTCCATGAACAAGACGAAGGCATCTGTAGGTTTATCTGAAAATATTTTAAATTCCCTGAGGACAAAATCCTTATTTTCCGGCAGAGAAAATATCGTCTCAAGATATTCCTTATTAACCTTTAGTTCCGGAGAAACAAGTAAATTGGCTAGGGTAATCACTTCCCCCGGTTCAGACAAGCGTTTGACCCGCATCGGTTTTTTATTCATTCTACTTTCTTTCTTCCGTAACTTTCTCTCCCTACCGCGCGCCTCTTTCCCGAGCTTATCACCTTCCCCCGTACGGATAGCAGCCACATCTTCTTTTTGTCTTTTCTCCTGTTTTCTTTCATCAACACCCTCAAGGATAAAGTTATCTACAGGTGTTTTTTCTTTAAAAACCAAAAGACTTAAGCCTGCTTTAATCCCCTCAAAAAATAGGCCTCCTTGTTTTTCTTGTTGGTCTCTTTCTTTTTGCTGACTTGATCCTTCCCCTCCATTATCTTGTCTATTGCCCATTTCTTCTCCTTAGCGGGTTAAAGTGTTTCCTTTATTCTTTGACAGACTAAATAAAAATATGCCCTCACTCTTTTTCTAATGCCGCATAAACATATAAAGAGGACGTACCTAAAATACAGGTTTAAACGATAAACCTATCAGGGAAGGAGGATAAAAGGTGACCAACTGCTCACCCGTCAAATACCTTTTAAAAGAACTGATGGAACTGGAGGTTGTTTACGGCTACATGCTGTTAAACGCACCCACCGAAGAAGCCCGCAGAATGACTGAGTTAAACCTTATGACCGTCAGAAACACCAAAGATATTTTAACGAAGATGTATAACGACTTAACAGGGGACTCCCTGCCTCTCATGGGCGAAATATTGGAGGAAATCCCCGTTTTCGCCGAATTTATGGAAGCAGCGCGTTACGCCTTCAAAGAAGAACTTCAGGTAATTCATTTACTCAAAGAACTGTATCTGGCAACCGAATCCTGTCACCATCACTCGATTTTCGGCTGCATAGTCGAACACCAGTCCAATGCCATGAGACTCCTTTATCTTGATCTTTGATGATGTAAAAAAGGGGTCAGGCTTGAAAAATTCACTTATTCTAGAATAAGTGAATTTTTCAAGCCTGACCCCCTTCTTCTTCCCTTCCGTTACTTCACAGGGTTCCTCAAAATCCCTATGCCTTCTATCTCTACCTCACAAACATCCCCCGGCACGAGCGGTCCCACCCCATCCGGAGTGCCCGTCATAATAACGTCCCCGGGGTTTAATGTCATTACCCGGGAAATAAAGCTTACCAGAAAATGGGCATTTCTAATGATGTCACGTGTCGTCCCATCTTGTCGCACCTCGCCGTTTACCCTGCATGTCAGCCTACAGTCATTCGGATTTACAGTAGTATCAATGTATGGTCCTAAGGGTTTAAAGGTGTGATAAGACTTAGCCCGGCCCCACTGCCTATCCTTCTTTTGCAAATCCCTGTCTGATACATCATTACCGCAGGTATAACCTAAAATGTAGCTTGCAGCCCCCTCTTCTGTGATATCTCTGCACTCTTTGCCGATAACAACGGCTAACTCCACCTCGTGATGGTTTTCATGCCGAGGATAAGGCAAAACAATGCTTTCCTCCGGCCCGATAACAGCTGAAGGCGAAACCAAGAAAAGCACAGGTTCTTCTGGGATTTTCGGGTTTTTTGAATACTCACCGATATGCGACAAAAAATTCAAACCTACGCAAATGACTTTGCCTGGCACTACAGGGGTAAGCAACCTTACCTCTTTCAAACCATAATATTTATCTGTAACCCGGTAATCCTCAAAAATATTTCCCTCTATTAGATAAACCTTGTTCTCCTTAACTTCCCCATATTCAATCCGCCCTTCAACCTCAAAACGAGCTATTTTCATCGCAAAAACCCCTTCTTTACCATATTTGTTCTCTTGACGAACATGTGTTCGCGGTGCTAAGCTAAGATTACTCTCTTCACCTTTCATTTTAAGCATCTTAAGGAGCGTAGCCTATGCGTACCGTGCTTTTAGCTGATATGAACGCCTTTTTCGCCAGCGTTACCCAGGTACTGGAACCTCAATTACAGGGTTTACCTGTCTTGATTGCCGGAGACCCGCAAAAACGTCATGGCATCATCCTTACTGCCAGCTATGAGGCTAAAAACAAAGGGGTCAAGACAGGCATGGCCATTTGGGAGGCTAAACTTTACTGTCCGGAAGCCATCCTTCGTCCTCCCGACTACTCCGCCTATCTCGACTTTTCTAACCGTATCATCGCAATCCTGAAAGATTTCAGTCCTCAGGTAGAACCCTACAGTATAGACGAAGCATTCGTCGAACTTACGGGAACTGAAAAAATTTTGGGTTCACCTTTAAAAATCGGGCGTTCGATAAAAGAACGTATCAAAAACGAAATCGGCATCCTCTGTTCCGTAGGAATAGGCCCTTCTAAGGTTGTTGCCAAAATGGCAGCCGAGCTGCAAAAGCCGGATGGTTTGACCATTATTAACGAAAATGACATCCCTCAGACCCTCTGGCCTTTAGATATCGGAAATCTCTTCGGCGTCGGTCGTCGCATGGAAAAACACCTGCGGAGCATGGGTATCAGAACCATCGGCGATTTAGCGAAAACACCGGTAGGTCTCCTCTGTCAACGTTTTGGTATTGTCGGCACACGCCTGCACGAATTCGCTTGCGGCCGCGACGGCAGTCCGGTAGAACCTCAAACACCGGAGATGGTCAAAAGTATCGGACATCAAATCACTCTGCCTAAAGATTATACCAGCTTAAAGGATATTGACATCGTCCTGCTGGAACTGTCCGAAGCAGTCTGCAGGCGAGCCAGACTCGGAAATTACGAAGGCAGAACCGTCTCCCTTTATGTCCGGGGAGATGATTTTTCCGGTCTGACACGCTCCCATACTTTCGCAAATGCTACAAACTATCCCTGGCCCGTTTACTGTCATGCTCAAAAGCTTTTTCGCCGTCACTGGCCGGCGAACAAACCCGTACGCCTCTTAGGAGTTGCCCTGGGCAAACTCGTTCAACCTAAGTTCCGACAGCTTTCCCTCTTTGATCCTGAAGAAAAGCTCTACGAGGCCATTGATAAAGTAAAAGACCAATTTGGAGAATCCTGCCTTTTACGCGCCAGCTTTCTCCTTGAAGCGGGAGTGTTTTATAACGGTGGCAGACAGCAAAGTATAGGTTCTAAGATGCTGGGGCTAAAACCTCTCTCCTATTTTCCCCAAGGCCAGAACCAAAGGAAAGGCCAATAAACCGCCGCCTAAGGCCTGCGTGATATTCCCCGCTATTCCTAATATTGCAACGTAAAAACCATAAAGAAAAGTTTCATATGCAAGATATCCCAAAACCATAATACTCCCTCCCAGCAAAACACCGGCAGCAAAAGCCCAAGCCTTTTTTATCGTTTTATCACCATAAACCGCTACAACCCTCTTGTAGCAAAAGCCCACTACTAATGCATCAAGCCCCTTAATAACAAAACTCACCGGAGCATACACACCGTAACCCGAAAAAACATCGGCCATAAGGGAACCCGCCGCTGCGGCAAGAAATCCGGCTGCAGGATTTAACAACACACCGCAAAGATAGACCATGCTATCGCCAATATGGATATATCCTCTGGTAGGAGTAGGAACTTGGATCAACATCGTACCGACAACCACTAAGGCAGCCATTAACCCCGCAGCAACAAGCTCCCTGATATCAAATTTTTTCATTCTCATTCTCTCCCTTCACGGCCTTTACATTTCTTTCCTCCCCGTCTTGCTTGACGAATAAATTCCCTTAATTTCTCACCATCCTTTTTCCCAGGTTCCTTTTCCACTCCGCTGCTCACATCGACCCCAAATGGTTTAGTGATCCTCACAGCCTCTGCGACGTTTCCGGCATGAAGACCTCCGGCCAGGATGTATGACGTATTTTCCCAATTATATTCTAAAACCGCCTTCCAGTCAAAAGCCTCTCCGGTTCCGCCCGGTTGCCCTGTTTTATAAGTATCAAGTAAGATAGCGTTTAAATCAAGATAAGGCTTAAGCTGCTTCTCATCGATTTTATCCTTGACCCGTACAGCTTTAATTACATTATATCCGTCTTCGCTTAACATTCGACAATACTCGAAAGACTCCTCCCCATGCAATTGTATGCCGGTCAAACCGCAATAAGAAGCAAGTCTTTTTACCGTCTCCTCTTTTTCATCAACAAAAACACCGATCTTTTCGATACCGTCAGGCAGTTCCTTGATAATCTCCCGGACGGTATCTGCGGTCACCTTCCTTTTACTTGCTGCAAAAACAAAACCCACGGCATCAGTGCCCGCAGCCACCGCATCCTGAGCATCCTGTATATTTGTGATTCCGCAAACCTTGATCCAAAGCATCCCCGTCACCTTCCCGACAGTTCCCGAACCTTTGCGCAAAGGTCGCGACTTTTCATAATTGCCTCTCCCACCAGGACAGCATCTACTCCCGCCTCTCCCAAAAGCTTGATCTCCGCAGCACGGGCAATGCCGCTCTCGCTTACCAGCAAACAGGAATCCGGCACTATCTCCGCTAACCTCAACGTCACGTTTAAATCGGTTTGGAACGTAGTAAGATCCCGGTTATTAATGCCCAGCAACCTCGCCCCGCAGGCTACTGCTTTTTTGAGTTCGTCTTCTGTATGAACCTCTACCAGTGACTCCATCCCTAAAGCAAAAGCCAGTTCCCTAAGCCGCAACAATTCTTTTTCCTCCAACAGAGCCGCAATCAACAAAACAGCATCCGCCCCACAAGCAAAAGCCTCATATATCTGGTAGGAATCAATAACGAAATCCTTTCGCAATAGAGGTATTTCGACTGTTTCCCGAACCTCCCGCAGGTGCTGCAAGCTTCCCAGAAAGAACGCCGATTCTGTGAGAACAGATATTGCCGCCGCCCCGTTTTCTTCATAGCAACGAGCAATCCTTGCAGGTTCATACTCACTCTTCAAAAGCCCTTTTGACGGCGAAGCCTTTTTCATCTCAGCAATCAGGCTTACTCCTTTACCTTGAATCGCTCCGCTAAAGCTCATTCTCTTGCCGAATCCATTTGTACTTTTTTCTTCGCTCTTGTTTTCCAATACTTCTAGGGGTATTTGATCTTTTATTAGAGCGAGCTCCTTTTTCTTCTGTGCAACGATTCGTTCCAACATCAATTCTCCACCACCCGATACTGCAAACCTACCGCATTATTCAGCGCAGCATTATTTGTCGCCTTGACGAACTCTTTCATTTTTTCCGCCGCCATACCTGTATCAATACTCTCGGCAGCGACTCTGATACCTTCTGTCAGGTCTTTAGCCCTGCCGCATACGACAAAAGCAGCAGCCGCATTTAAGAGCACAATATCTCTCTTTGGTCCCTTTTTTCCATCCAGAATTTCACGCGTAATCGCCGCATTTTGCAGGGCATCTCCCCCCTGCAGCTCTTCAAGCTTAACCTGCGGTAAACCAAAATCCTGCGGTCGAATCAGATATGTTTTGATTGAACCCTCTTCCAAACGGCTTATTTTCGTGGGCCCGATAGTAGAAAGCTCATCCAAACCACCCAAACCATGAACAACAAAAGCCCTTTTGACCCCCAAACGATTCAGTACCCCGGCTATGGTCTCCGTCAACTCCGGTTCATATACCCCTAAAAGATGAGCACTGGCCCGTGCCGGATTAGCCAAAGGCCCTAATACGTTAAAAATGCTGCGGATCCCTATTTCCCGCCTTGGTCCGGCGGCATACTTCATTGCCTGGTGAAAAGCCGGCGCATACAAGAAGCCGATACCCACCGTGTTCATTATTCTTTCTACTTCTTGGGACGGCAAATCCAGTTTCGCCCCCAAGGCCTCCAAAAGGTCGGCACTGCCGCTCTTTCCGGACACGGCCCGGTTGCCGTGTTTGGCTACCGGCACCCCGGCACCCGCCACAACAAAAGCAGCCGTTGTCGATATATTAAAAGTTCCGCTGCCATCGCCGCCTGTTCCGCAGGTATCGACCAAATCCGCACAATCACTGTTGATTTGGAGCGCCTTCCTCCTCATCGCTGCCGCGCAGCCCGCTATCTCCTCAGCCGTTTCCCCCTTAATCCGCAAAGCCGTCAGGAAACTGCCGATCTGTGCATCACTTGCCTTCCCTTCCATGATATATAGCATAGCCGCTTGCGCCTCTTCATAATTCAGGCTTTCACCCTGTACAACCTTACCGATAACAGTTTTCATCATACCTCTCTTCTCCTCTCCGCTTAACTCCACTTTACTCTACTCATTTCTTAACAGCAGGACAAAAAGTTTTGCAAAACCTCAAAACCATATTCAGTGGCGATTGACTCCGGATGGAATTGCACACCAAATGTCGGATGAGTTCTGTGTTGCACAGCCATGACTGTTCCCTCCGACGTTTTGGCGGTTACCGCCAGCGAACTCAGCCCTTCTCGTTCCTCCAGAACAAGAGAATGATAACGGGCGACCCTTATTCCCTGCGGTATTCCTTTAAACAAACCTTGCTTAACATGATCGATTAAACATGTTTTGCCGTGCATCGGCTCTTGCGCTTGCACGACAGACAAGCCAAATACCTCCCCAATACATTGGTGTCCCAAACAAACACCAAGAATAGGGACCCTCCCTGACATTTTCCGGATCAACCCCCTGCATATCCCGGCTTTTTCAGGCACACCGGGCCCGGGAGAGATAACCAGCCCCTGAAAGCTCATCTTCTCAATATCCTTTATGCCGACCTGGTCATTACGAAACACAGTTATTTTTGCACCGAGCATCCCTAAATACTGCACCAGATTATACGTAAAGGAGTCATAATTATCAATGACAATAATCATCACTCTTCGCTCCCCTCTGCGGCTTCTATGGCTTGAAACAGTGCCCTGGCTTTGTTCCGACACTCAAGATATTCTTTACGGGGATCGGAATCTGCGACAATACCGGCACCAGCCTGAATATATGCTTTGTCGTTATTAATGACAATGGTGCGAATCGTTATGCAAGTATCCATGTTCCCGTTATAGCCAAAATATCCGACAGCTCCGGCGTACGGCCCCCTGTGCACCGGTTCCAATTCATCAATAATCTCCATCGCCCGTATCTTTGGAGCCCCTGATACTGTTCCGGCGGGAAAACAGGCCCGCATTACGTCAAAATTATCGACACCTGCCCTCAACCTTCCCTTAATACGTGAAACAAGGTGTATGACATGTGAATATTTTTCAACCTCCATAAAATCCGTAACTTCCACACTCCCATAATCACAAACTCTGCCAAGGTCGTTACGTCCCAAATCGACCAGCATCAAATGCTCCGCCCTTTCCTTTTCGTCGGATGACAAATCCCTTCTCAGCTCTTCCTCCTCCTTCGCATCCTTTCCACGAGGTCTCGTCCCGGCAATCGGTCTAAGTTCAACTTCTCTGTCCTCCGCCCTGACAAGTATTTCCGGGGAAGAACCCACCAGCTTTAATTCGTCCATCTCTAAATAGAACATATATGGAGACGGATTAATGGAACGTAAGTTCCTGTAAACCTCCAAGGGTGAAGACTTCAGCCGCTTGTGGTACTGTTGCGACAATACCACTTGAAAAATGTCCCCCGCCCTGATATATTCCTTTGCCCGACTCACCATACCTTGGTATTCTTTTTCAGTAACCGAGCAAAAAATCTCCTCATCCCCCAAGAAGGTTTCACCCTCTTGCCCCAACAACTCAGGCAATCCCTCTTGCAATCTTCTCTCAATTCTCTTGATTTCCTCAACCGCCCTGTGATAATCCTCAGTCGGCTCATCACCCACCTCAACATTTACCACCGTCTGAATGACCTGCCGCACATGATCATATATCAAAACAACATCGGAAAACATGAACACACAATCAGGAATACCCTCCGCATTTTCCTTTGCCGGCGGCAGCTTTTCAAAATAACGCACCATATCATAACCCATATATCCTACCGCACCACCCCAGAACCCGGGTAATGCCGGCATCTTTGCGGCACAACCTTTCGACACCATTTCATTGAGTATAAATAAAGGATCTGCCGTCTCATACACCTGCGCCTTTCCTTCTTTGGACACCGTGACCTCGCCCTCGGCAACACTTAACACCGTAGAACAACCCGGCCCGATAAAAGAATACCTCCCCACCTGTACTCCTCTTTCCACACTCTCCAACAGATAACTGTACGGCCCTTGCCTTACCTTCAAATAAACAGATAACGGGGTTTCAAAAGACGCTGATAACTCATGATAAACCGGAACAAGCAGGCCTTTCCCTGCCATTTTAATAAATTCCTCGACATTTCGTGGGAACACCCTCATTTCTCCTCCCTTTCATAGCCCAGGCACGCAGTATAAAAAAAGACCCGAGACTGAATGTCCCGGATCCTCTCGACGATGGAGTCCGCAAACAGGAATTACAAACAAAGGTATAACCACATACCTTCGCCTTCCCATTCGCTAAACTAAACTCTTCTCGGCTCAACTCATCTAGGCTCAACTCAGTTTTTCTTACCACTTTTCAAGCAAACTCTTTTTTTCTTGAAAATCTTTTATCTTAATATTGGGTAATTATTGGGTATTATACAACGCTCTGACACATTAGTAAATGGTATATTTTGGTTGTCCCTGTTCTTTTCCCTACACATATAATACTAATGAAGCAGTAATTGCCTCATCTCAAAACCAATCATTAATTTAAGGAGGAACTGCAATGAAAGACCGCGACCTTAAAGATTCCACCTGGATTATAAAGAAATATTGCATTCCCGCTAGGAACATACCGGTTTTAACTTCTGAGGACTGGATCTATACATGCAAAACATCTCAACGCACTTTGCCTTAATTCTCAATTCCCTTCCTGGCCATTACGCCCTGCGTGTAATAGTGTTTTATTTCCCGCATTTCCGTAACCAGATCGGCCACCTCAATCAACTCAGGTGTAGCACCGCGTCCTGTAAGCACAAGCTCGACCCCTTCATCCTTTTTTTCGATTAACTCCTTGACCCGTTCCCAGCTTACCAATTCGAAATGCAAAGCTACTACCAACTCATCCAGGATTACCAAATCATATTCTCCGCAGGTTAAGGCCCTCTCTGCTTTTTTTATACCTTCTTCCACCAGTTCCATATACTCACGCGGAGGCTGCCCGGGCGGAAAAATGACCGCCGTCTCCCGCCATCTATCTAATTCCTCTTGCGACATACTCCCTTCTTTGATAACAAAAAACGGCTTGCCGATTGTCTCCAACGTCAAGTTTGGCGAAAGCTCCGGTAAAATATTGTGTTCACTGTATGCCTTCGACTTCATGAATTGCAGAAATAAAACCTTCTTACCTGCCCCAAGGGCACGTAAGGCAAGGCCAATCGCCGCCGTAGTCTTTCCTTTACCGTTTCCTGTATACACCTGAAGATAGCCTTTTGACCTCAAGATAAACCTTCTCCTTTTCCTAGATACTTTTTTCTTCCGTAGGCGAATTGCTCCTCTCCTGAGCATCCTTAAGCAAAGAACGAGCAAGCCTCATATTCGGGTCCAATTCAACGGTATTTTCCAAATATTGAATAGTCTGTTGCAGATAATATGCGCCCTCGCGTACATTCCCTTTTTGTTCTCTTATCATTCCTAATCGGTAATATGCCAGACCGAGATTAAAATGTCCCTCAACCATCTGAGGATTAAGCAGCACTGCTGCCTGGAACAACCATATCGCATTTTCCAGGTAACCCTGTGTTGCTTTTTCTATACCCTTTGCCAAAGTTTCCTGGGGAATACTTGAATTATAAGCATTCAACCAATAGATATACCCCTTTGCCTGAGAATGATCAGGCTGGTGCCCTAACACATATACCATGGCATCGGCAATATTATCCCATAACTGTTCCCCTTTGACCTGCTGCTTTGCACTTCCCAAAAACAGGGGATAAGTAAATCCAAATGGCATTTTCACCGGCGCGTCCGCATTATGGGCAATTAATACATAGACTATTTGTTGCTGCCAGTTTTCATTCCAGGGCTGATGTTCCTGCATACCAATCTCCCCTTTCTTTGCAAGATACAGGAAAAACAGCTTCCTTACAAACGCCACCCTTTGCTGCATCGAAAAAACTAACATCAAAATCCGGCGCTTACCTTAAAGTATTCGCCGGATATTACAATAATCCCTCTTTTTCACCGCACTCCTTTTAGCGCACTCCCATACAGATAATCAAATCTTTTACCCTGGTATGTATTCCTTTTCGTCATTTCAGCCTCGATCATGTTCTTTATTTTCCACCAACTGGTATTCCAATTGCAAAACAACAATTGTCCCTGGGGCCCTTTACCGATCAAACGCTGTATCACCATCCGAGGATCGACATGCTCTAAAAACAGAATAACCCTATCTATGTACTCAGACAAGGAAATCACATTCACCTCGCCCCGTTCATACATATCTCCCAAGACCGTGTCCCGCACAACATACAAAGAATGGAGCTTGACGGCATCCACCTCAAGGGCCGAGAGAATTTTAGCATTCTCCGACACGTCTGTTTCATCATCCCAGGGCAGATTAAGTATCACATGGGCACAGACATCCAAACCGTATCTTTTTGTTCGCAAAACGGCATCAACAAATTCAGCCAAAGTATGGCCCCTGTTGATTTTCTTCAATGTATGGTAATTAACTGTTTGCAACCCCAGTTCAACAGTTATATCCAGCCCCGTTTTCTCCGCAATTTCCTGCAAAAAAGCCAGATAGCCATCCCCGACACAATCCGGCCTGGTCGAGACCGCTATGCCTACTAGTTTTTCCTGTCTGCCGGCGGCAAGAATGTTCTCTTTAAACTCCTCTAAAGGTAGATAGGTATTCGTGAAGGCTTGAAAATAGGCAATGAACTTATCCACATTGAAGCGCTTACTGAAAAAGGCCATATTCCTTTCCAGCTGTTCTTCTACGGACAAAGCACCGGAAAGGCATTCAAAACCCGCTCCCTTTTCGTCACAAAAAACGCAGCCCCCTACACCAACCGTTCCGTCCCGATTAGGACAAGTCCCCGCAAGATTGACCGGCAGCTTATAAACCTTTTCCCCATATTTTCGCCTCAAATATCCGGCGTAATCCCTGTATAAATCATGTGTTTCTACCATCTTTCAAATCTCCGCTCCGAAGAATAATCCCTTAACCGATAAATACCGCTCTCCCGTATCGGGAAATAAAACCACAATCATCTTATCTTTATACTCCCGGCCCTCAGCAATTTTCAAAGCAGCCGACGCGGCAGCTCCGGAAGATATGCCGACAAGCAACCCCTCCGTCCTTACCAGTTCCCGACAAGCATGATATGCCTCCTCATCCGTCACAGTGACAACCTCATCATAAATCTCCCGGTTCAACACCTCAGGAACAAAACCTGCTCCTATCCCTTGGATATTATGAGACCCCGGCTCCTTCCCGGATAAGACGGCCGATCCGGCAGGTTCCACAGCTATTACCTTTATGTCCGGATTCTTTTCTTTTAAGGCCTCACCACATCCCGTAAGCGTTCCGCCCGTACCTACGCAGGCGACAAAGACATCAACCTTGCCCCCGGTATCCCGCCATATCTCCTCACCTGTCGTCCGCTTGTGAACAGCCGGGTTAGCGGAATTAGTAAATTGCCGGGGCAGGAATGCCCCCGGAAGGCTCGCGTCCAGTTCCTCGGCCTTATCTATGGCACCCATCATACCTTCATGACCTGAGGTCAAAACAACCTCGGCCCCCAAAGCCCTTAGAAAATTCTGCCTTTCCTCACTCATCGTCTCAGGCATGGTCAGAATTAAATTATATCCTCTTGCCGCTGCCACAAGAGCCAAGCCAATACCCGTATTGCCGCTAGTGGGCTCAATAATCGTACCTCCCTTTTTCAGAAGCCCCTTCTTTTCAGCTTCCTCAATCATCGCCCAGGCAATCCTATCCTTGGCACTGCCTCCGGGATTAAAATACTCCAGCTTTGCTACCAATGTTGCCAAGAGCCGTTTTTCCTCGGCATAACGCTTCAACTCCAATAAAGGGGTATTACCAATCAGGGCAGTCAAATCCCCCGCAATACTCATCATAAACTACCTCCTTAAAACTTCCTTGCCAAAAACACATGAATGGATATAGAATGGTAAGATACATAACTTAATCTTAGCATCAAGTCAACCGAAAGTGAAGTGACACAGATGGAAATACTTAAGATAGTGACAGTACTCATAGTGATGGTTATCATGTTTAAAAAGAAGATTCAGGTTGGTCATGTCCTCTTCACCTGTGCGCTCCTTTTCGCCGTCTTGTACCGCGTCCCACCCTTGCCTTTAGCCCGCATTTTTCTTGATGCCCTTACTTCCGCCTCAACCCTGACCATCATTTTCGCCCTGTATTTGATCACCCTCATGGAAAGGATCATGCGCCACGCCGGCAGCCAAGCCAGACTTGTAGCCGGACTGCAGGCTACCTTAGGAAGCCCGCGCCTTTCGATGGCAGTCCTCCCGGCTATCATTGGTTTCTTACCTTCCCCCGGCGGTGCCAGATTTTCCGCACCCATGGTGGAAGAAGCCTCCAAAAACCTTGAAATATCAAACGAGGAAAAAGCCTCAATCAATTATTACTACAGACACGTGTGGGAATTCTTCCTACCCCTATACCCTGCTACCCTTTTAGCTATTGAGACCATTGGAATCCCGTTATATCAATACATGTTGTTCATGTTCCCCTTGAGTATCCTGGTAATCCTTCTCGGTATTATTCTCTACAGAAACTTCCCAAAACAGGCTAACAAACAACAAAAGAAACTCACCAACGCAAACACCAAAGGGATTTTAGAGGGACTAGCTCCGGTACTGGCAACAATGCTGCTGGCCCTCGTCTTGCAGTTAAACATAGTAATATCTTTACTGATCGTTGATGTCGCAATGTTTATACTCTATAGAATCAGTCCGACAAAAATCCCACCGATGCTTAAAAAAGCCTTTGAACCCCGGTTGTTATACATGATTTTTTCCGCCATTTTTTTACGCTTTGTTTTGGAAGGAAGCGGCGGAACGGAACAATTGCTCTCCACCTTTCAATCCTTAGGCTTGAATATCACTCAAATTGCAATTATTTTCCCCTTTATGATCGGGTTTTTAACCGGCGTTTCCATAGCACACGTAGCTATCGCCCTTCCCGTTATCGTCTCCCTGTCCGATCCCGCCGGGGTCCTCAATACGGCTGTCTTAGCAATTATATCAGGTTATATCGGACAAATGCTCTCTCCGGTTCACCTTTGTCTGCTTATGAGTGTCGAACATTTTAAAGCCGACTTTTTCCGTACCTATCGCAAATTGCTCCTCCCGGAAGCATTGCTTTTTGCCATAGTCCTGGTCTGCGTCACCCTCTTGTAAAGGAAACCCGAAAGAAAGAGAAGTGAACCCGGATGGAAATCCTCAAAATATTATTTGTACTCTTAGTAATGGTGATAATGTTCAAAAAACATATAAACGTCGGACATGTCTTGACCGTCACCGCCTTGCTTTTTGGTATCCTGCACCATGTGGGCATCGCCCAATTCGGGGATATCCTTCTTATGACTTTGACCTCACCCTCCTCTTTACTGCTGTTTCCCGCCCTTTATCTAATCAACCTGATGGACAAAATCATGCAGCAAGCCGGCAGCCAAAGCCGACTTGTCCTCGGTCTGCAAAATACCCTGGGTGACCCTCGTCTTTCTATGATCATACTACCTGCTATTATAGGGCTCTTGCCTGCACCCGGCGGGGCAAAATTCTCTGCCCCAATGGTTGAAGAGGCCTCTAAAGAATTAGCAATATCTAAGGAAAAGAAGGCTGCCATCAACTACTATTATCGTCATCTCTGGGAATTTTTCGTACCGCTCCATCCCAGTTGCCTGATAGCAGTTGAAATACTGCAGATTCCCTTAAACACATACATGCTGATTATGTTTCCCTTATTCATATTTATCAGTCTCTTCGGCCTCATCCTCTTTCGCAAATTCCCACCGAAAACAACCCAACAACATATCAAAGCACCATCTGCTCAAACCAGGAAAGACATTATCGAAGGTCTTTCCCCTGTTTTAGCCACCATGGTGCTGGTAGTCCTCTTCCATATGAGCATCATTCCTGCCCTGACAATTGTCGATCTTACTATGCTGGTCTATTACAGGCTTAAACCGAAACGTATCCTCTCCTTACTGAAGCAAGCCCTTGAGCCGCGCCTGTTTTATATGGTGTTTGCCGCCATGTTTTTACGCTACGTCTTAGAAAACAGCGGTACAATTGGTAGCATGTTAAACGTTTTCAACACAATAGGATTAAACACCCTCATCATAGCAATTGTTTTCCCTTTGGTTATCGGTCTTTTAACCGGCGATACATTGGTCGGAATATCACTGACCCTTCCGGTCATCCTTTCCATAACAGGAGACGGTCAACTCCTCAGCATGGCGGTCTTAGCCATTATTTCTAACTTTATCGGAGTACTCCTCTCTCCCCTGCACCTTTGCTTCATCATGTCGGTGGAACACTTCCATGCCGATTTCCCCCGCACTTATATAATGATGCTTATACCGGAACTTTTGCTGTTCATCACCGTATTAGGCTACAGCAGCCTCTTTTAACATGGGGTCAGGCTTGAAATATTCCCTTATTCCTAGGAATAAGGGAATATTTCAAGCCTGACCCCGTTCTTACGTTCTTATACTTTCCGGGAACCCGGTTTTACCAAGGGAAGCCCTTCCTTGCACAAGGGGCATTCTGTCGGAAGATAGGAAACCACCTCTAAGGGAAGCAGGCTGTAAAAGGGACAACCAAAATCCACCTTACCGTTGCTCCTGTCCACCAAGGAAGCCGCCCCAACTACTTTTCCGCCCAGTTCTTCCACCACCTTAATCACTTCACGCACGGAACCTCCGGTGGTTACCACATCCTCCACCACCAGCACCTTTTTCCCCGGCGGTATGCCAAATCCCCGCCGCAACGTCATAACACCATTTTCCCTCTCCGCAAACAAGGCCTGTACCCCAAGCTGCCGAGCCATTTCATAAGCCAGCGTTACCCCACCCAGGGCCGGTCCGATCACCATATCCGGACGCTCCCCGGGTATTTTTTTTATCAGCTCCCGGCAAAGTTGTTCCGCAGTAGCCGGGTTTTGCAAAACCAGAGCACATTGAAGGTAACGATTGCTGTGCCGTCCAGAAGTTAAAAGAAAATGCCCCTCCAACATCGCCCCGTTTTCTTTAAATATCGCTATAATCTCATCCTTATTCATTGCTGTGCCTCCTTCATTTCCTCTAATACTTTCAAAGCCGCCTCACGAGGGGATTTGGCCTTGGTGATTGGCCTGCCCACCACCAAATAATCGGCTCCGGCCAAGACGGCCTCTTTTGGTGTCATGACCCGCTTCTGATCCCCTGTCGCTGCCCAGCTTGGACGTACCCCGGGACAAACGATTTTAAAATCCGCTCCGCAAGAGGCTCTGATTAACCCAATTTCCCGGGGTGAAGCGACCACACCGTCCAATCCCGTTTCTTGGGCCAGCTTAGCCAACCTGACCACACCTTCTTGCACCCCATACATACCAATTTCCTCTAAATCCTTCTCATTCATACTCGTCAGCACAGTCACCGCCAACAACAAGGGCTTCCTTACCCCCAAAGCTTGCGCCTGCTCCTTTGTAGCCTCAGCAGCCCCTTTCATCATCATCCTGCCTCCGGACCCGTGGACATTAAAAAGTGCAGCCCCATGCTTCACGGCTTGACGACAGGCCTGAGCAACAGTGTTAGGGATATCATGGAACTTCAAATCCAAAAAGACCTCTTTTCCCAGCTCCCTCAATTTTTCTACTGCCCTGCCCCCGCTGGATAAATAGAGCTCAAGCCCCACCTTGAAAAACAAGACTTCCCGCAAATCCTTCACAACCGCTTCAGCCTCATCCCAGTGGGGATAATCAAGGGCCACTATCAACCTTTGCGCAGCGTTATCCACGTGCCTCCTCCTTCCAAGCCGCTCCCACAAGCTCGGCAACGGCAGATACCTCATTTTCCTCACAGTACGCCTTTATTCCGGCTATTATCTCCGGACAGCAACGAGGGTTGACAAACTGTCCCGTCCCCACAGCCACTGCCGTCGCTCCCGCCAGGATGAATTCCAGAGCATCCTCGGCCGTAGCAATCCCCCCCATTCCAATCACCGGCACCTTCAGCACTTGCGAAACCTGCCAGACCATCCGCACCGCCACAGGGCGAACGGCCGGCCCGGAAAGACCGCCCATAACATTCTTAAGCTTCGGTTTCCTTGTTCTCACATCAATTGCCATCCCCAAAAGGGTATTGATAAGAGAAACAGCGGAGGCTCCGGCCTCTTCCACAGCCAAGGCCATTTCCGTAATATCCGTCACATTAGGAGAAAGCTTGGCAATCAGCGGCAAAGAAGTATGCTTTTTAACCGCCCGTATCACCTGGGCAGCCATCTCGGGCTTGCTGCCAAAGGCTATACCGCCCGCCTTGACATTAGGACAGGAAATATTGACCTCCAAACCCTTGACTACTTTACTTGCACTCAGCCGCTCCGCCACCAGACAGTAATCTTCGACCGTACTGCCCGCGATATTGACAATCACGGAAGTCCCGACCTCTTCAAGGCTTGGCAGGTACTCCCCCAGTACCTTTTCCACCCCGGGATTCTCCAAACCGATGGAATTAAGCATCCCGGCAGAAGTTTCCGCCAGACGCGGCGGCGGATTGCCAATTCTTGGCTCAGGGGTAACCCCTTTAATCACAACCGCCCCCAACTCGGCCAACTCAAAAAAATCGGTGTAGGCTTCCCCAAAGCCAAAGGTTCCCGACGCCGTCATGACCGGATTCTTCATCCTTATCCCGGCTATCTCAACCCCTAGTAAAGGCTCCATCTCACTGTTCTTCGCCGTCATCCCATGCCACCTCCCAATCCCAAAAGACCGGCCCATCCTGACAGACTCTCGCCCATCCTCCGCCGCTTTTTTTACTCCGGGGAAAACTGCACCCCAAACAAGCCCCAACCCCGCAAGCCATTCTGGCCTCAAGAGAAACCTGCAGTGGAATGCTGTTTTCTTCGGCAATCCTCACGACCTCTCGTAACATCCCCTGAGGTCCGCAGGCATAAAGAATATCAGGCATCTTGCCTTTCATCTGCTCCTCTAATAAACCGATTACTGTCCCCGGATATCCGAAGCTGCCGTCATCCGTTGCGTATTCACAATTCTCCAGCCTCGTCAAGCAAGGCATCAAAAGCATTTCCTCACTTGCCCCGCCGAAAAAAGCAACAACCTCCTTCTCCGGCGCTAATTCATTCCCCAGAAAAACCAGCGGGGCACTGCCCACTCCGCCTCCCACCAGAAAGACGGTTTTCCCCGCAGTAACAGGTTCAAAGCCTCTGCCCAGAGGGCCAACGATATCCAAACAGTCCCCCCGCCTAACTTGGCTCAGAAGACTTGTACCTTTCCCGACCACCTGATACCAAAGCATGACATTGCCTTTCTCCTTATCTACCCTGCAAATACTGATTGGTCTGCGCAGCAAAGGGTCGTCTCCTTTCCCACACCGAATGTGCAAAAACTGACCCGGCACTGCCGCTTGTGTTATCTGTGGTGCGTTAAGAGCGAGAAAAAACAATCCTCTGCCCGTTTGTTCATGCCCTGCCACCAAGGCTTGCGGCACATGGTATTTCATAAGCAATTACCCCCGGTATCGTAAATTGTCCAATTGATTATATCAGCATTATACCAGTATTCGGCACTTTTAGGTAACCAAATGCGCAAGATATGTGCCTGATGTTGTCCCAAGGATATACTAGAGATATTCCTGCAGGGCTTTAACCTCCCTGACCCCGCCTTCTTCCCGCTTGATAGCAATGGCCTTTAAGAGTCCTCTGCAGGTATCCAGGGAGGTCATGCAGGGTATGTTGAACTCCACAGCAGCCCGCCTAATCTGAAAACCGTCGCGCAGGGGCCGCTTGCTCCTGGTCAGGGTATTGACGACAAAGTCAATCCTCCCGCTCCTGATCAAATCGCAAACATGGGGAGAACCCTGCTCCAGCTTATATACCTCCCGTACCGGCACATCGTTTTTGCGCAAAAAGCTTGCTGTCCCTTCCGTGGCCCAAAGCTTATATCCGAGCTGCACAAATTCCCGCAAAAGCGGCAGCGCTTCCTCTTTATCCTGATCGGCAATCGTTGCCAACACTTCCCCCTCTACCGGTATCTTGTATCCGGCAGCCAAAAAAGCCTTGCGCAGCGCCGTAACATAATCGGAGGCCAAGCCCAGCACCTCGCCGGTAGACTTCATTTCCGGACCGAGGGACGGTTCAACATCTGTCAGCTTATTAAAGGAAAACACCGGAATCTTAATAGCTACCAACTCTTTTGGCTTGAATAATCCGGAGGAATAGCCCTGTTTTTCCAATGTTTCTCCCAACATTATTTTCGTAGCAACCTTCGCCATCGGGATGCCTGTGACCTTGCTTAAAAACGGTACCGTACGGCTGGCCCGAGGATTGACCTCAATGACATAAAGTACATTGTCCTTGATAACATATTGGATATTCAAAATCCCGATGGTGTTTAAACCCAAAGCAATCCTCGTCGTATAATCAACAATCCTATCCAGTAAAGGCTGTTCGATGGTCTGAGAGGGATAAATCGCCGTGCTATCTCCGGAATGTATTCCCGCCCTTTCCAAATGCTCCATAATACCGGGAATCAACACATCTTTTCCGTCGCATAAAGCATCGACCTCCACTTCTTTACCCTGGAAATATCGATCTACCAGCACCGGATGCTCCGGCGAGACCCGCACGGCCTCCTCAAGATACGTGGTCAAATCCTGCTCGTTATCCACTATTTCCATAGCCCTGCCGCCTAACACGTACGACGGCCTGACCAGTACGGGAAAGCCGAGTTTGGCCGCAATACCCTTCGCCTCATCCTTATTAAAGGCCATACTGCCTAGAGGTCTGGGAATCTTCAAACCCTCCAGGAACTCATCAAACCTTTCCCGATCCTCTGCCCTATCAATATCGTCAATTGCCGTCCCCAGAATCGTAACCCCCCGTTCGGCTAAGGGTTTAGCCAAGTTTATGGCGGTCTGCCCACCGAACTGTACCACCACACCCCGGGGTTTTTCCACCTCGAGAACATCGAGAACACTGTCTAAGGTGAGGGGCTCAAAATACAGGCGGTCGGAAGTATCAGGGTCAGTACTGACCGTTTCCGGGTTGTTATTGATAACAATGGATTCCCTGCCGCTCTCCCTGATAGCCCAGGACGAATGCACCGAACAATAATCGAATTCTATGCCCTGCCCGATTCTAATCGGCCCGGAACCCAAAACGACCACCTTCTGTTTTTCGCTCTCTGTGTATTCCGTTTCCTCCCCGTAGGCGGAATAATAATAGGGGGTGGAGGCGTCAAACTCCCCGGCACAGGTATCGACCATATGGTAACAAGCCTCAATTCCCAGAGCTTTCCTCTTCTCCCGCACTTCTGGTTCGGTTTGTCCCAGTATTTCAGCCAACTGCACGTCGCCAAAACCCATCTTTTTGGCGGTCAGCCAGTCCTCACGGTTCCACTGTCTTTTTTGCTTTAAGTAAGTCTCCATATCTACGATGTTCTTAATGCCTTCCAAAAAGAACATATCTATACCCGTGATGCCGGAAATCTGTTCCATAGAAAATCCGCGGCGCAAACACTCCGCCACCGCAAAAATCCGTTCATCGTCGGTCAGCTCCATTTTCTCCAAAAGCTCATGCCAGTTAAGCTTACTAAAAGACGGTATTGTTAAAGTAGTGAAACTCATCTCCAATGAACGTACTGCCTTGAGCAGCGCAGCAGAAAAGTTCCTCCCCAAGGCCATCACCTCACCGGTGGCCTTCATTTGCGAACCTAAAGTCCGCTTAGCGCGGGCAAACTTATCAAAAGGCCAACGGGGTACCTTGATGACCACGTAATCAAGAGCCGGTTCAAAACAAGCCGACGTATCTTTGGTCACGCTGTTGGCAATCTCATCGAGAGTAAGTCCTAAGGCAATCTTAGCGGCAACTTTTGCGATCGGATAACCCGTAGCCTTAGATGCCAAGGCACTGGACCGGCTTACCCTGGGATTGACCTCGATTACATAATATTTACTGCTCTGGGGGTCCAGGGCATACTGAATATTACAGCCACCTTCGATCCCCAAGGCTCTGATTATTTTCAGCGCGCCTGTCCTCAGCATTTGATAGTCCCGGTCGGAAAGGGTTTGTGTCGGGGCCACGACGATGCTATCCCCGGTATGAATACCTACGGGGTCAATGTTTTCCATGGAACAGACCGTAATACAATTATCGTTAGCATCCCGCATCACCTCATACTCTATCTCTTTCCAGCCGGCAACACTGCGCTCGACCAGAAGCTGCTTGTTCACACTGTATATCAAGCCCTTGGCGGCAATTTCCTTCAGTTCCTTCTCATTGTGAGCCACCCCACCACCGGTACCGCCCAAAGTATACCCTGGCCGCACAATGACAGGATAACCAATACTCTCGGCAAAAGATAACGCACCATCTATGCTGTCAACGACGTCACTCTCCGGGATAGGCTCGCCGATCTCCTGCATGGTGCGCTTGAAAATTTCACGGTCTTCGGCCTTTTCGATAGCGCTTAAAGGAGTTCCCAGCAGCTTGACATTCTCCCGCTGCAATACTCCCTTTTGAGCCAAAGCCAAGGCCAAGTTAAGACCAACCTGTCCTCCCAGAGTCGCCACAACACCCTGAGGCTTCTCCTTAATGATTATTTCCTCCAAAGCCTCCGGTGTCAAAGGCTCCAGGTAGGTTCGGTCAGCGATGTCCGCATCGGTCATGATAGTAGCGGGGTTAGAATTGACCAAAACCACCTCAATGCCTTCCTCCCGTAAAGAACGGCAGGCCTGGGTCCCTGCATAATCAAACTCGGCGGCCTGCCCGATTACGATTGGGCCTGAACCGATAACAAGAACCTTTTTTAAATCCTGTCTCTTAGGCATGTATTCCACCCCTCTCCTTGATTGTTTTGACAAACCGTTCAAACAGATAGAATGTATCTTGCGGCCCCGGAGCCGCTTCAGGGTGAAACTGCACCGAAAAAGACCCTTTCTCCCTATATTCCAGACCCTCCACAGTACCGTCGTGCAGGTTGACATGGGATACCTCAACCTCACTGTTTGCCAAGCTATCTCTATCCAAGGCATACCCATGATTTTGCGAGGTTATATAGACCCTTTGGTTTTTCAACTCCTTGACCGGATGGTTTCCTCCCCGATGCCCAAACTTCAGCTTGTAGGTAGTGCCTCCCAAAGCCATGCCGAAAAGCTGGTGTCCCAGACAGATTCCCAGCACCGGTACCCCCGACTGCAATACCTCTCTGATAACCGGCAAGACATAATCAACATCCTGAGGATCTCCCGGGCCGTTGGACAACACCACACCCCACGGTTTATATCTTAATATTTCACCGGCCGTTGCCCGGGCCGGAACTATCGTCACCCGGCACCCCAAGGCTTGCAGCGATTTAGCTATGTTCCCCTTGGCCCCAAAATCCATCAAAACGACCCGATATTCCCCTCCCTCCAAGCTGTAAGCTTCTTGGGAAGTAACCGTTTGAACCAGATTCAACCCGCTTATTCCTTTTAACTCTGCGGCCTTCGCCTTAAGCCTATCCAAATCGGAGTCCACACTGATCAGACCCGGCATGGTGCCCGATAAGCGCAAGTGCTTAGTAAGGGTTCTGGTATCTACATCTCTGATCCCCACTATGCCGTGGGTGACCAGATACTTATGCAGGTTCTTTTCCGACCTGAAATTACTGGGCATGTTGCATAGCTCCTTGATAACCAAACCCCTGGCTGCTATCCGGGAAGCCTCCTCGTCATTTTTATTAATACCGTAATTGCCGATTAAGGGATACGTCAAAGTAATGATCTGTCCGGCATATGACGGGTCAGTCAAGATTTCCTGATATCCCGTCATGCTCGTATTGAAAACCACCTCTCCCGCTGTTTCCCCTATCATGCCGATGGACTCTCCTGCAAATACTTTGCCGTCTGCCAAACAAAGATATGCTTTCAATCTCTTTATACCTCCCTTATCTTTCCGTCCTGCATCACTATTTTCCCGTCTACCACCGTCATGACAGGCCAGCCCTGAAAAACACGCCCGTTTAACGGACTGTTCTTGCCCTTGGAATAGAAGGTATCCGTACTTACCCGTTTTTTCATATTCGGGTCTATTACCGTAATATCGGCCGTACCGCCGACTTCTAATGAACCGTAGGGTACACCTAAAGCTTTTGCCGGCCCTGTTGTAAAGCGGGCGACAAAATCCAAGCGACTCATGCCTCCCTTGACCACCAGGGTATTCCAGCAAACAGGCACCGCCGTTTCCAGCCCGGAAATACCGTTGGGGGCTTTAGCATATTCTTGCTCCTTTTCTTCCTGGGACCAGGGGGCGTGATCCGTAACAATACATGGTATCAATCCTTCCATGACCGCCTCTCTTACCGCCTCCACATCCTCCGCGGCACGCAGCGGAGGATTAACTTTTGTACTGGTGTCGTACCCCTTAACCTCTTCGTCAGTCAGTAGAATGTGGTGGGGCGTGGCCTCCGCGGTGACCGCAATCCCCTGAGTACGGGCAAACCTCAGAAGTTCCACACTGCCTTTTGTACTGATATGGGCTAAATGCAATCTTCCTCCCGTTAGCCGCGCCAACAGAATATCCCGGATGACCATGATCTCCTCTGCCTCTCCGGGAATCCCCTTCAAACCCAGCACAGTAGACCAGTATCCCTCGTTCATGACACCTCCCGCCACCAATGACGGATCTTCACAGTGTGAAATAACCGGGCAGGCATACATCTTACTGTATTCCAGCGCCCGGCGCATCACTTCACTGCTGACCACCGGCTTCCCATCATCTGAGATGGCAACAACCCCGGCCTCATATAGCATTCCGATTTCGGCCATTTCCTGTCCCAACTGCCCCTTGCTGATCGTCCCTATGGGCAGCACACGGCTCAACCCCGCCTTCTGTGCCTTGGATTTGATAAGTTCGACCACACCTTCATTATCTACACAGGGATTAGTATTGGGCATCGCAGCGACCGTAGCAAAACCACCTGCCGCCGCCGCCCGGCAGCCTGTTGCAATGGTTTCATGTGCCTCTCCGCCCGGTTCACGCAAGTGAACATGCATATCGATAAAACCCGGCGCTACCAGCTTTCCCTGCAAGTCAAAAGTTTCTATCCCTTTTGCAACAAGATTTTCGCCTAAAGCCGCTATTCTTCCATCCTTAACATGAACATCCAGTTCCTTTTCCAATCCCGCCTTCGGGTCTATCACTACTCCACCTTTGAGGATATATTCCATTTCTTACTCCCCCTTCTGTCCCAGCATCAGATACAGCAGGGCCATCCGCACGGATACCCCGTTGGTTACCTGTTCATTAATCAGAGACTGCGAGCAGTCGGCAACCTCTCCGGATAGTTCCAACCCACGATTTATCGGGCCCGGATGCATTACAAGGCAATCCTTATCCGCAAGCTTCAAATTTTGACTGTTCAATCCGAAAATCCGGCTATACTCCCGCAGGGTCGGAAACATTCCGGCCTTCTGTCTCTCTAACTGTATCCGCAGCATCATCACTACCTGAGCACCCCTCAACGCTTCCTCCATGCTGTAGGTCACTTTGGCCCCAAGCTTTTCCAAACCGGGCGGTATTAGCGTAGGAGGGCCGCAAATCCAGACCTGGGCACCCATTTTGATCAGACCGGACAAATTAGAACGTGCTACGCGACTGTGAAGAATATCTCCGATTATGGCCACCTTTAAACCGGCAAAACCCCCTAATTTATCTTTTATAGTCATCATATCTAAAAGCGCCTGGGTGGGATGCTCATGAAAGCCGTCCCCTCCGTTAATGACCCGGGCTTTCAGGTTCTTTGCCAACAAATGTGGAGCCCCCGCCATGTTATGCCGGATAACCACCAAATCCATACCCATCATCTGCAAGGTCATGCCGGTATCCTTAATGCTCTCTCCCTTGACAACACTGCTTGCCGAAGTACTGATATTCACCACATCGGCACTCATGTACTTACCGGCCAGTTCAAAGGATGTCCTGGTACGGGTACTGGGCTCATAAAACAGCGTCACCATCGTCTTGCCCCTCAGAGTAGGTACCTTTTTAATGTCCCTCTTAATGATGGTCTTCATTTCCTTCCCGGTCTGGAGTATCAACTCAATTTCTTCCGGCGATAACTGACCCATGTCCAACAGGTCCTTAGCACAAAGCCCCATATTCTTCCCTCCCATGTAAAATTTATTTTGTTCATTATTATTTCCTGTTTATCTCCCGGGCACCAAAAAACCTCCTGATTTCCGCGCGAAACCAGGAGGTATGTTTATATACAAATATACCATGCGTATACAAAGACCCTTACTAGCCTCACAGGACTAACTTCAAGGGAACTATATTCATTTGTCACAGGCCCTTCTCGCCTGATTACTGCTAACATTATACCACATTTTTCTCATTATGAAAGTGTTTTTCTCTCATATTTTTCCCTCACATCACCATCTTCCAGTAATTGTTATTTGCAAAGTAACAACCCTAAATAATATTCTTTGAAACATTGTATATTCTTCATAACATATTGACAAATGCCAACATAAATTGCCATAATGTTCGTAGGATTAATATGGGAGAATGCACTTTGTTA
This sequence comes from Clostridia bacterium, assembly GCA_018432615.1. Taxonomy (GTDB): domain Bacteria; phylum Bacillota; class Peptococcia; order DRI-13; family SM3-B62; genus SM3-B62. The sequence goes on along the minus strand of JAHDSQ010000014.1, from coordinate 28,972 downwards.
CTCTGGATTTTACAGTAGCGAGGTGATGCCTGTGGAAACAGCAATTGTTTTACAGCTAATTGCTGTAGTGGTTATGATAATTGCCCTAACAAAGAAATAGAACTCTGCCTAAAACAGAGTCCAATTAAAACAAACTAAGTCCAACCAGGATAACGAAGTAAATTCGAGTACCCTATTATCCTCAAGGGTTGGTGTATCCAGCACCGACCCTTTACTATATTATAACCAATCTAAACCAGAATTCAAGAAGAATTCTTCGCAAAACGCGAAAAATATTACTGATTTCTCCGATAAAAAGTCCTGATAAACGGAATTCCGCCTTCTCACCAAAACATCTTTGCTCATTCTTTAGACCTTAATCTCGATATCAGAAGTAATGCTCCAATAATCAGCCATATTTAAAGCAATCGCCCATTTTTCATTCATTTTGCTCCGCCGAAAGCATTTGCAATTCTTTATGTGACTGAGTAATATAAACATATAAGAATATCCTTATATGTTTAAACTGTATCATAATTTATTAAAATAACCCTAGGAGGTGTAATTGTGGATATTAAAATTGTAGGTTCAGGATGTGCCAAATGTAAAAAGCTTGAGGATACTGTACGCATGGTGGCACAAGAACTAAGTGTGGACGCGGAAATTGGCAAAATCTCTGACATCAAAGAAATCGCCGAAACCGGTATCTTAATAACCCCCGGGCTGATTATTGACGGGAAAGTTAAGCTTTCCGGGAAAGTCCCTTCCAAAGAAGAGGTAACTAAAATCATCACAGCCTCTCTTCCTTAAAAAACATCCTTATGGGTGTTTTTTAAGGAAGTTCATATTAGTATTTACGAATATATTCACGCAAAGGAGCGTTTGAAAATGAAAGAGTGGCAGAAATTCCTGCTTTACCTGGGTGTTTTTTTAGCCGCATATCTGGTGCCGTTTAGTAACCCTGCCGTGGCTACCGCCACCCTGGAAGCTTTTAAAATGTTAAATGAGTATGCCAGAGAGCATGTCCTTTTCTGTCTTGTTCCTGCTTTCTTTATCGCCGGCGCTATTGCCATTTTCGTCTCGCAGAATGCAGTGTTGAAGTATTTCGGACCAGGAGCAAAAAAATGGCTCTCCTACTCTGTTGCTTCCGTCTCAGGCGCAGTATTGGCCGTATGCTCCTGCACAGTCCTGCCTCTTTTTGCCGGTATCTATCGAAGGGGAGCTGGGATCGGTCCCGCAGTGGCCTTCCTTTATTCCGGCCCGGCAATTAACGTGTTGGCCATCATCTTAACCGCCCGGATTCTGGGCTGGGAGTTCGGGGTAGCCCGGGCAGTAGGTGCCGTCTTATTTGCAGTAATAATAGGCCTGATTATGGCCCTACTTTACGGTAAGGATGATGCTAACCGGGAAGGTCTTGTAATTGGTGGTAACGAGGAAGAAGAAAAAAGAACGGGCTGGCAAAACCTTATCTATTTCGCTAACCTTGTCTTCATTTTAATCTTCGCAGCCTGGGCTAAGCCCCAATCCACAGAGGGTCTCTGGTATTCTGTTTATCAAATTCACTGGCCGATAACCTTTATCTTATTAGCAATACTGGCTTACATCCTGGTACGTTGGTTCCAAAAAGAAGAACTCCGGCAATGGGTCGATTCCTCTTGGGATTTCGCCCAAAAAATACTTCCCCTTCTCTTTGGAGGGGTATTGGTGGCCGGTTTCCTGATGGGACGTCCGGGTACTGACGGAGGAATCATCCCGTCCCAATGGATTTCCGCCTTAGTGGGAGGCAATTCCCTGACAGCTAACCTTTTAGCATCCATTGTTGGTGCATTTATGTACTTTGCCACTCTGACCGAAGTTCCGATTATCCAGGGCTTGATGGGAGCCGGCATGGGCAAAGGCCCTGTCTTGGCGCTCTTATTAGCCGGTCCGGCTTTAAGCCTGCCTAATATGCTGGTCATCCGCAGTGTCATGGGGACAAAAAAAACGTTGACTTACGTTCTCCTGGTTATTATTATGGCTACTATCAGCGGTATTGTTTTCGGCAGTATCTTCTAAGATAGCACTAAAATACTTTGACAAGGAGCATCTACAGTGGATAAAAAGCTATCTAACGCCTTTAAGGCGATTGGAGAACCAACCAGACTAAAGCTTATCAAAATGCTTTCTCATTCCAGTTACTGTGTGTGTGAACTCAGCGAATACCTAGGCATGTTACAGCCACGTATCTCTCAGCACCTTAAGATTCTCAAAGACGAGGGCTTGGTCAGAGAAAACCGGGAAGGCTACTGGGTTTACTATTCTCTGGAGAAGGAAGCCATTCACCGTTTATGGTATGATTTTATGGCTTTCCTGGATGCCGACCTTAAGACCATGGCTGATTTTAGCGATGTAGTCAAGCGTATGGATAATGCAGACTGTTCCCAACGCATCAAGGACACAAAAGAGCAAATTAAAAAATCAAAGGAAAAATAACCTATCCTTTAATTCTCTTAACTTTATTTCAATATTTGATATGACCTTTTCAAACTCCTCATCGGGTTTCCCTGTTGGATCATCCAACCCCCAATCCTCACGGTGTGTACAAGGAAGATATGGGCACTGGACATTACAGCCCATCGTGATAACCACATCCACGGGTGGAATGTCCGCAAGCAACTTGGGACGTTGGTTTTGCTCCATATCAATACCGTAAATCTTTTTCATCAGGCGTACCGCATCTGGATTGATGCGGTCTTTTAATTCCGTACCTGCAGAGTAACTTTCAAATACGTCGGAAGCCAGATGTTTCCCTAACGCCTCTGCTATCTGACTGCGACAGGAGTTATGAACACATATGAATGCTACTTTTTTCAGCATCAGTCTCAACACCCCCCACTAAAAAAGTACTTTCAAAGACTTCCCCTAAGAATGGTACACGGAAGCCGCCTGCCTCAAAACCCGAGATAGAACATATAAAATCCTATTAACATTATCAGCACACCCATGATAGTTTTCAGTATCAAGCTTGTCTTACCGTACTTTTCACTGCCCGCTAACCTTTGTACAAACCCTACGGAAGTTCCGGCAACAACAGCAAGAATACCGTGGCCTATTGAATACATCAGTAAAAGTAGTATCCCCCAAATGATACTGGCTTTACCTGCAACGATGGCAAGCAGAGCAATCAATACCGGAGTTGAACAGGGCGAGGAAAACACACCACCGAGTACGCCTGCGATAAAAGCACCGATAAAGCCTGTTTTTGTATTCTTCGAAATAAGATAACTGGAAGGAATGATTTCAAAGATATCCCACACCTGCAAAGCCATAAGCATCATAAAAATACCAAGGATGATATACCACCAGGAAGCGGAAGTCCCTATTAAACGACCGGCCAGGGAAGCGATAACCCCCAGTATTGTGAAAGTCACGGCGGTTCCCACTGCGAAAGTGACAGAAAGCCAGAAGGCTTTTTTTGCATCCCGTTGACCGGTTCCTCCCACATAACCTATGACAAGCGGAATTCCGGACAAAGAACAAGGTGTAAACGAGGTAATAACCCCAGCGGCAAAAGCAAGAAAAGGAGCTAGCCAGCTACTCTCGGTCATCATTTTTGATAAGGTCTCAAGCACTTCTGTCACTCGTCCACCCCCATATCGGCAAGAATCTCCCGCATCTGTTCTTCGTTCAATCCACCTTGATGAACTGTAAAAGCATGCTCGCCGGTGTCCTGGTAGCTGTACATTGTAAATTCGATCCCCATATCTTCACTGGGAACATAGGGCGTTCCGTCGGCGTTAATGAAAAGCTGAGTGGGAATAACCTGTACAGGGAAACCGTCAGCAGCCTTGCTGTTCTTCCATACGTCAACAAACCTAATAATGGCTTTGCCCTGCATTTCAGCATTAATTGCTATCAAGACAGGCTCCATCTCCTTGCATGGGGCGCAAGAATCCGCTCCGAAGTCTATTATGATGGGTAACTCATATGAGGCCAGGTCGTCTAAATCAACGGAGGTTACCTCAAAGGCAAAACCTTCATCATAGGTATCAGTGTTGGAGTTTTTATAAAACCAAATCCCCGCCACCACGATTATCATTAACACAGGTATGATAATTTTCATAAGCTTTTCTTTGTCCATAAGCGGCATCCATTCCCTCCATAAAATATTATTACTCTGTTGGTTCCTATAGTATATTGTTCATATCGAATAATGTCAATATGTAAGCCTGAAATGCGTGTTAGTCATTAACATGCTAGAGAATACTGGATAATAGTCATGTAACCTTTCGCTGTAAATTTTTTAAAATATCTTGTTATTCATAGCTATTTCCTATAAACTGTCGATATACCGCATTAAAACAAAATACCATTACATAATCATAAATTGAAAGGTTGTTTGCTATGGAAAACAGACTAATGGTAATTACCGACAGTACGGCCGACCTGCCAAAGGAATTCATCGACCAACACAACGTACAGGTCGTTCCCCTTTACGTCAATTTCAAGGACAAGACCTATCAGGACGGTGTGGATCTCCACCCACAGGAATTCTACCCTCTGTTGAAAGAGGCAAAAAACGACCTGCCCCGTACGTCAACACCGTCAATCAACGATTTTATCGATGTCTACAAACCCCTGGTCGAAAAGGGATTTGAAATCATCTCCATCCACATCTCTTCAGGTCTAAGCGGTACTGTTTCCATCGCAGAAGCCGCAGCCAAAACATTAAACGGCAAAATTCACGTTTTTGACTCCAAATCCATTAGCCTGGGAATCGGACTGCAGGTGTTAGAAACAATCGATATGATTAAGCAAAACCTTAATGCCGAAAAAATAATGCACCGCCTGCAAGAAATCAGGCAGCGCACAGAGGTACTGTTTTCACTTGATACCCTAGAATACCTGCATAAAGGAGGACGAATCGGTAAAGTTTCCTCTCTTCTCGGCACCATCCTTAATATCAAACCCATCGTCCGTGTCGAAAACGGTGTGTACATACCTTTAGATAAGGTCCGCAATCAAAAGCAAGCCATCAAAAGAACAGTAGAGCACGTACTGGAAATCCTGGGTGACAATAAGCCTCGGCACGTAGGTATTGCTCACGGCGCTTCGGAGGAAGCGGCACAGTGTCTTGTCGACCTAGTAAAGGAAAAGCTACAGATGGATATCTCCCTTTTTCGGGAAACCGGTCCGGTTATCGGAGTTCACACCGGCCCCGGCACACTGGGCTTAGCCTTTACCTACTAATTGTTTTAAGCCACATGGTCACATCCGCATCACTTGGCATCCGCCAATCACCACGGGGTGAAAGATTCACCGAACCCACTTTAGGCCCATCGGGCATACAGGAACGTTTAAACTGCTGGCTGAAAAACCTTTTATAGAACAACTGCAGCCACTTTTTAATTTCCGCCCCTGAATAGTTCCCCTTAAAGGCCACTTCGGCCAGGAACAAGATCTTCTCGGGCGTCATTCCATAACGCAGAGTATAAAAAAGGAAAAAGTCGTGCAGTTCATACGGCCCAATCAAATCTTCCGTTTCCTGCCGTATCCTGCCCTGTTCGTCAGGTGGCAAGAGTTCCGGGCTAATCGGCGTATCGATAATCCTGTAGAGTGTTTCCTTGACGTCTTCAGCCATAACATTATCGGCGGCCCATTTCACCAAAAATCTCACCAGAGTTTTAGGAATACCGCTGTTAACGGCGTACATGGACATGTGGTCTCCGTTATATGTGCACCAACCCAAAGCCAGTTCGGACAAATCCCCTGTCCCCACGACAATACCGCCTATCTTATTGGCGATATCCATCAAAACCTGCATCCTTTCCCTAGCCTGTACGTTTTCATAAGTAACATCCCAAGTATCCGGATTATGCTTGATGTCCTGAAAATGACGAAGACATGACTCTCGAATATCAATTTCCCGTATGGTTACACCCAAAGCATTCATCAATTCTACGGCGTTATCACGAGTTCCCTCGGTCGTTCCAAAACCGGGCATCGTGCACGCCGTAATATTTTGCGGTGACATGCCTAACAACTCGCAGGTTTTTCCGGCAACAATCAAAGCCAGCGTGGAATCCAATCCTCCCGAAACCCCCAACACCAAACGCGGCGAACCAATGTGCTCCATCCTCTTGGCCAAACCGGCAACCTGAATGTTGAATATCTCGGCGCATCTTTCTTCTACCGTTGCAGGGTCATCCGGGACAAAGGGCATTTTTTCAATCTTCCTGCCAAAGCTCCCGTCATCCAAAGCAAACCCCCGGTGTTTCGATATTTCAACGACCCTGTATACTCCTTCACCGTCAGCAAAATCCAGCCTGTCGGTGAAATTATTATTAACAAGGCGGTCATGCTCCAGCTTGTCCAAGTCTATCTCGGCGAACAAGATCTCACCTTCCCGCTGAAATCTTGCCGAACGCCCGAGAATTACGCCGTTTTCGCAAGCAATACAATCCCCGCCGTAGACTAAATCCGTAGTGGATTCATGCACTCCTGCCGAGGCGTAAACATAAGCGCATATCGTCCGTGCGCTCTGCTGTGCGACCAACTGCCGCCGATAATTCGATTTCCCCACCAGTTCATTGCTGGCCGACAGATTGGCAATCACATTGGCCCCGTTTAAGGCCAGATAAGAGCTGGGAGGTATCGGGGCCCAGAGGTCTTCGCAGATTTCCATCCCCAAAGAAAAGCCCGCTTCTTTCGACTTAAAAATAAGCTTACCGAAAGGAACTTTTTCCCCGGAAAGCAACTCGATTTCATCCTTTTTTCCGCATATCTTTTGACCGGAGGCAAACCACCGTTTTTCGTAAAACTCCTTATAGTTGGGCAGGTACATCTTGGGCACCACGCCCTTTACCCTGCCTTCCTGCAGGGCAATACCACAATTATATAATTTATCACCGATACGAAGAGGTGCCCCTACCAAAGCAAGGACAGAGGCATCTTTTGTCATATCCAACAGCTTTTCCAGAGCCTCGAGTGTCCCTCTAAGCAGGAAAGCCTGTCGAAACAAATCCCCACACGTATACCCGGTTAAAGAAAGCTCCGGAAACACAACAAATGCGGCACCCTTTTCATCTGCCTCTTTAATCATTCCCGCAATTTCCCTGACATTGTAATCCGGGTTGGCAACCTTTAATTTCGGTGAAGCAGCCGCAGCCCTGATAAAACCGTGATTATTCATATATGACCACTACCCTATCATAAGTATTTGATTATCCTCCCCCTATTCTTACAGAAAATGTTGGATATTTCAAGTCAAGACCCGGGCAATCAGCTCATACATCCACATAATTCAAGGCATGTGCTCCTTCTTCGTTGTCCATCAACTGACTGCTATTACCGGACCTCCTCGAACATACAACCACACACAAGGGCTCATCCCCGCACAAGTCGCATTTAAGGATATTCCCCTCCGGACCGATTCTAATCGCGCTAAAGGAACAAGCCTCCACACAGGCATAACATCTTGCACATTTATTCTCATCGCAAACAAGCGTGCCTATTCTTTCATCAAAAACCAGGGCATCGTGGCAACACGCCTCCTTGCACTTAGGCACAGCGCAGTTACGACAGACATTAGGAGAATAGCTGTTTGTTTCCTTGTCATAGTTAACCTTGATCCGTGCTCTGGCAGGATTAAACTCCCCTTCATGCAGCAACGAGCATATTAATTCACATTCATTACAGCCAATACACAGGTTGGGGTTAATTTTTAACCTCTTCATAGCCATCTATCCTATGACGTAATTATTGTGTTTTTCCAAATGCTTCAGCATCTTATCGAATTCATCCATTGAAAGCTGCTGCTTACTGTCGGAAAGGGCCAGCTCGGGGAAGGGATGGACCTCTACCATGATGCCGTCAGCCCCTGCGGCCAAAACGGCTCCGGCAATACTGTTCACAATGTCCTTTCTCCCTAAAGAATGACTGACATCGGCAATTACCGGTAAATTTGTCTCCTTCTTAACGATAGGGATAGAAGAAATATCCAGCGTGTTGCGGGTTTTCGTCTCATAGGTCCGGATACCCCGCTCGCACATGATTACGTTTTTATTGCCTCGCAAAACGATGTATTCCGCCGCAAACATAAACTCTGAAATTGTAGAACTCATGCCTCTTTTTAACACCACCGGATGGCGAGTTTGTCCGATTTCTTTCAACAATTCGTAATTGTGCATATTCCGTGCTCCCACCTGCAGGACATCTATATGCTGAGCCACAAGTTCCACATCCCGGGGATCCACCACCTCCGATACGGTAATCAGATCATATCTTTTAGCGACATCCCGCAGCATCCTTAATCCGTCCGCCCTCAACCCTTGAAAATCATAGGGCGAGGTCCGAGGCTTATATGCTCCGCCTCGCATAAACTTGATTCCTCTTGCCTTCAGAAACTCTGCAACCTTCTCCAGGTAATCCAGCTTTTCCACCGCACACGGTCCGGCAATTATTACGGGATTATCACCCTCTATCTTGAACATCTTCTGTATGGTTGGATAAGTCTCTGGAGAAGCCGAACTAATCAAAAGCTTCTTCTCCCGACTTTTCCCCATAAATTTCAACGAAGTGGAAAATATCGCAGCAAAGACTTGCTTGACCAACTCGTTATATAATGGCCCTTTGTTGTTCTGCAGAATGTATTCCGTCATTAACGTCTCACGTTCAGCGTCAAAAAACTGGATATCCTCTTCGTCCTTCAACTCCACAACTTCCCTCAACAAACCCGCCCGCTTATTTAACATTTCTAAGATCGAAATGTTGACGTTATCTATCTCCTGCCTTAAACCCTTTAAATTCTTCTTCATCCAAACCGCCCCCCTATAATTTTCTGCCTGTCTGCTCTTTGATAACCACCTGAGCAATTATATTACGCTGAATCTCATTCGTCCCTTCATAAATCTGGGTGATTTTCGCGTCCCTCATCCTCTTTTCCACCGGATAGTCCTTCATATATCCGTAGCCACCGAGAATCTGCACCGCATCCACCGTAACCTTCATGGCTACATCCGAGGCCAACACCTTAGCCATAGCAGATTCCTTGGATATATCCTTAGCCCCGCTGTCAATATGTCGACAGGTTTGATAAAGAAGACACCTCGCTGCCTCCAACTGGATTGCCATATCGGCCAGCATATGCTGGATAGCCTGGAAAGAGGCAATAGGCTGCCCAAACTGCACCCTCTCCTTCGCGTATTTAACCGCCTCATCAAAGGCCCCCTGAGCAATTCCCAGTGCCTGAGCAGCAACCCCCGGCCTTGTCCAATCCAGTGTCTTCATAGCAATGATGAAGCCTAAGCCCTCTCTGCCAAGTAAATTCTCCGCAGGTATCCTGCAATTGTCAAATATCAACTCCCTGGTCGAAGACGCTCTGATCCCCATCTTATCTTCCTTTTTGCCAAAGGTAAAGCCCGGAGTATCCTTTTCAACAATGAAAGCCGAAAATCCCCTGGTACCTTTATGCCTGTTCGTGCAGGCAATTACAGTATAAATATCGGCCTCTCCGCCATTTGTAACCCACTGCTTCGTCCCGTTAAGCAAATACTCCCCGTCGTCCTCCACCGCACTGGTGGTAATACCCGCGGCATCACTTCCGGCATTAGCTTCCGTCAAACTGAAGGCAGCCAGCTTTTCTCCGGAAGCAACAGCAGGAAGATACTTCTGCTTTTGCTCTTCTGTACCATACAGGATAATCGGATAAACGCCCAAAGCTGTGCCCGCAAAAGCCAGCGCTATTCCTCCGCACGCTTTGCTTAATTCCTCTACCATCAAAGAGGTTTCAAAAATACCTTCCCCTAATCCCCCATACTTTTCTTCTATGTATATTCCGCACAAATCCGCACCAGCCAGTACCTTTATTATCTCGTGGGGAAACTCCTGCTCCTCATCATATTTGGCGGCAAGAGGCGCTATTTTCTCCCTGGCTATCCTCCCCGCCAGTTCCTTGATCATCTGCTGCTTTTCGGTTAAAAAATGCTCCATCCATGCCACTCCCTTCTAGATATTTCTTTTCTATTCCTGAACTCACCCATCTAAATCAGTAAGGGCTTTGATTATCTCCGGCACTATTTGATAGACATCCCCTACAATTCCGTACTGAGCGTAATCAAAGACCGGGGCTTGTTTATCCTTGTTCACCGCCACAACCACTTTGCTTCCCCGCATCCCGGCAATATGCTGTGCCGCACCGGAGATGCCTAAAGCGAAATACAATTTTGGAGCAACCGTCTTGCCGGACTGCCCAATCTGCATTTCAGGAGAGGCCAAATCAGAGTCAACAACCGCCCGCGATGCACCGACGGCAGCATCAAGTTTTTCCGCCAGCTCCTCCAGCAACAAGAAATCTGCCTTCTCTTTCAACGCCCTTCCGCCTGCAACGATTGCTTCGGCTTCCAGCACATCCTGCTTCTCCGTTTCTTTCATAATTATCTCGACTAACCTGCCCTTCGGCTTCTCATCCGCAATATATTCTATTTCTCTCTCTTTCGTCTCTTCCGCTACTGCCGCCTCTTGCCCTTCTATTTCAACCTCCGCCGAATTAGGAACCAGGGTAACGATATATGGGAGGTTGCCCGTAAAGCTCAATTCCGCCTGCTTTTTCCCATAAAAGCAGGCCTTAACGACCTTTAACCCAGGCCCTTCGAAGGTAATTTTCTGACAATCGGAAATCATCGGAACACTGAACATAGCCGCTACTCTTGGAAACAAGTCTTTGCCCACCAAAGTAGAATTCCCCATGATTACCCAGGGGTTTAAATCCTTCACTACCGAAAAGAAAGCAGGTGCGTATTGATGAACATCATAGTCTTTAAGCGCTGCTGACTTAACATAATGAATACAATTAAGCCCTTTCCTTAATACTTCCTCACCGTACTGTTTGGGGTCTTCTCCCATCAGAACAGCCTCAACCGGCTTTCCCGTCTGCTGTGAAAGAAGCCAAGCGGCTTTGAGAAGCGCCCTTGCACTCTTTTTAAGCCCCTCTTTCTTTTTACCCTCCAAAAAAACAATAATCCTTCCGTTCATAAACAATCCCCTTACCGTTTTGCTGTTAATGTTAGATGACCTTTGCCTCTTCCCTTAACAACCTGACAATTTCCTCGGCCGCTTTGCCCGGCTCCCCCTCAATGAATTTACAGGCTTCTTTTTCCGGCGCTGCAAATACCCTTTCTACCTTAATCCCGCATAAGTCTTCCCTGGCCAGGCCAAGTTCCTCCAAAGCTATTTCCTTAATCTCCTTCTTCTTGGCAGCAATGATACCCCGCAGCGCTGGATAACGCGGCTCATTAAGTCCCTTGGCTGCACCGATCACCACAGGCAGCCTTGCCCGTATCACCTCTATCTTGCCGCCTTCCGCCAGTCTGTGCGCAGTTGCTTCATCTCCCTCTATATCCAACTCTATAACATCTATCGCCTGCGCCCAGTTCAGCAATCCTGCCAGCATGCCTCCTATCTGATGGCTGGCGTTATCAACCGCTTGTTTCCCTAACAAAACAAGGTCTATTCTTTCCTGCCTAACAACACTTTTTAAGATGGTAGCGATACCAAAACCACTCATGTCTTCATCTGGGGTAACCACATGTACAGCCCTGTCCGCTTTGGTCGCTAGGGCTGCATACAGCATTTCCTTCAACCCTTTGTGTCCTACGGTGATTACCACGATTTCCGTCTTCTCATCCTTTTCCTTAAGCCTCACTGCCTCCTCCAGGGCATACTCATCAAAGGTGTTTATCACCCATTTACTTCCTTCGTTGTCTTCAACTACTCCCTTAATACAAACTCCAATCCTCATCACGACTTACCTTGATCCTTTCTCTCTACGAACTCACTACAAGAAGCTAACTGCCAGAAGAGAGTTGATTCTTTCTCTCGCCTTATTCAAGGCTAAAACACGATTCATTTCGTTATAAACGATCATATAGCCTTCGTCGACACCCATGCCCGGTTTCGCCATGCACAAATCAGCTCCGCAAGCCATCGCGATATTCGTCGATACCCTGGCTGACTTGTCAGTTCCGTTACAGGTCCCCCCGCAGTACGCAGCCACACCTTTTCTCTTGCAGTAAAGAATAGCTTCAACGACATTATTGACCCCGCCCAAATCAGGGGTCTTGATATGAATCATATCGACTGCCTTTTTATCGGCAAACAACTTAATATCCTCCAAGCTGTTGCACCATTCATCAGCCACTATTCCCACAGCTATTCTTTTTTCCTTCAGGGTTTCACGCAAATCTTTGAGTGCCCGGATCTGTTCGGCTTTGTTTTCCATTTCCACAGGCCCTTCAATGAGCAACTTAAAGGGAGAAGCCAACTTCCTTAACTCTCCTAAATAGACGGCTATTTCTTCCGTCTCATTATTAAAGGCCTGCCCAATCGTTCCATAAACATCCAGGTGTATCACGGGGTTATACGATTTCTGTGTCCGCAAGCGCAGAATTCTTTCCCGCAGCCAAGCTACATATTCCTTGAGTATCTCTCCCTTATGGCCCAGTTTTTTCTCCATATTGTTGAACAATCCATGGGGCAACACATCCGCACCCTTGATAATCATTTTGTCGGCATTGATGTAACGGTCATCACCTGATTGGGCTAAGATCGGTACACGCTTTAACCCTGAGGTTATTCTATATTCCTCTTGGATCACTTCGGCCATCGTAAGCTTCCTCGTCTTAGCGACGGCATCAAGAATGGCTTGCGTTACTCCATAACGGATAGCAGTATGCAACCTTTTCCCGTTGATGGTGATCTTATCCATCTCCTCCGCTAAACCTCGGAAATCCTTGATCTCTCTCCCCCTTAAACGCGGTGCTATTTCCTTTTCCATGAGAGGTAAGGATTTTTCCGCCAGAAAGAGCGGATCCCTCCCCGCACTCCCTGAATACTGAACTGCAACACAATCCCCCCAAGCCAATTGCCCGTCCTCCAGAACAAGCGTAAAAGAGACCGCTTCACCGGCGTGCCTTATTCTACTGAAACCCGGCGTGACCGGCTGTCCAACATAACAAAATCCGTCCTGTACAGCCTTGATTTTAATAGCTCGCTGGTCGTCAAAAAAGAAACCGGTTTTGCTGGCAGAACACACAACATCTAACACTTTCATGCTTTCCACCTCACAATTAGGAAACTTCTTCAGATGGAACCTCGCGCTCCATCCGAAGTTTAATTGAACTTGTCCCAGAGCTTACCGCCACTTATCCCTGCTTTCTACCCAATTACTTAGTGGCGGTTTGCTCCAGGACAAAATTACATCATTTTAAGCAATGCGGCATTCCAACTGGTACCCCATCCTAACCCGTAGGATATCATCTGCTCATTTCTTTTTAAGAGCCTCTCTCTGTAAATATCCGTTAGGTTTCTTGTTATATCAACATCCCCTGCATGAGCACCTCTCGGTATGTTATCCAGGAAGATCTTATCCATGCTGATATCCAGTAGGTTGGCATAAATTTCCCAACCCCCGTAAGTGGTGTTCTGGGGTGAAATTAGTTTTATGTCCTCAAAGCTTAAGTTGTTTCTTGCCAAAAGCTCCTTCATCGTATCGGCACCGTTTTGCAGGTATTTTACCAGTTCCCTGTAATTCTCTCTTTTTGTGAAGCTTTCCATAGTAAAACTACGACTTCCGGTGGTCTTGGCCAAGAAATCCTGTATCAAAAATCTGCGGGGATCTGAATCTATGTACATTAACCCCAGACCGTCACTAAGCAAGGTCAGCTGAACATTGCGCTTTTCCATGTCCTGTACAATGCTGGAAGACAGAACTAGCCCTGATCTATACCTTCCGGTTTGGATCATCCTCTCAATGATATGCAGAGACATCAAGGAAGCACCGCAGGTCTGATCAACATTAAAAGTGATCACGTTGTCTAACCCGAACTCCTTTTGGATATAAAAAGGCACATTGACATCGGTGGAGTGCATAGGAACACCCTTGGTGTAAATGAGAATATCGATATCCTCCGGCTTGACATCTGTTTCTAAGAAAAACCGGTTCATCAAGCCTACAAATACCTCAATCTCCTTCTTTTCCTCTTCAATGTAAATACCCTTGATCTTCCTCTGTTTATAATAGTTATCGCAATAAGCGGCTATATCCTCATATCCTGCGGGGAGTGTGAAGTTTTTAATACTGCTGAAATACTCCTCAATACCCATAAACCTTGCCGGCAAATAGTAATCGCTGTAAGTTATCCCTATCCTTTTTATCCCGGAGAGTCTCATCCTTTTAGCCCCTTTCTTCCCGGTAAAATATTCTGCTGGAATTGATATTGTCCAGCGTTTCCTGGGCCTTAGCAATAATTTGACGCCTTTCTTCCGGGTCAATCGTTATAGCCTTTTTAGCCCAATTCCTACAGTACGAACATACTTCTCCCTTGACATTATCTTTTGTTGCTGTTTCTACGTCATAATCACTGTCGTCACAGATTTTATGATCGCACTGATAATTAGTGATAAAGAACTTTAAGAACCCATCCAGCTTGGTATTATCCACATAAGGCAACTTGTAGAAAACCGATTCCCGGTAATTCTTGACCATTTCCTTGTTGTAACCTTCCTGCTCTACCTTGTCCCAGTATTTTTCATCATGCAGTTTGCCGTAAAAATCTCCCTTGCCGACATAATTGATAATATCGAGCAGATTCCCTTGATACGATCTGTTGTGATAAGCCTTGGCGGTTCTCAACAGCCATTCACTTGTCCTGCCGCGTTCCGTCAGCTTGATCGTCAAATCCTCATACCCTATTTCCTCGCATAATTCTTCATAATAATGAATGTCTTCCGGCCTGATCCATTCGGAAGCCATAATACGATACGGATTCTTAATCTTAAAAAGATTGCAGTTTAAAACCTGGTAGTCGATATGAAACACCCTCGTCTGCTCATCGTCTTTGGAGCCATGAGCGTGAGTAACCGCATGATTGGCATGAAAAGGACATTCGTGAAGACAACTGTTATTGGCAATCAGCCGTATCACCAAGCCAATCTCTTTGGCGTAACTGAGCATCCTTCTCAATAAATTAAAGTCCCGGTTGGCTGTATGAAACAGCGTAATCTCATCCGCCCCGATATCGCGCCAATACTTTAGCGGTGGTATGCTCTGCACCTTATTGTAAACAGACACGGAGACATAAAAATGCGGAAACTGTTCCTTAATAATTTCACACAAGTAGGGAGAAGCCACGGTAACACCATCAACCTTTATCTCAGTCAGCTTCTTTAGTAGTTCAATAACCTCTTCATGAAAGGATTTCTGAAGTTCCATTCCCCCCAGGCACAAGGCATTGAGAAGATAATTGAACTTAATGCCCCGTTCATGGCAGTATGCCACATAATCCCCCAACTCTTCCCAGGAGATAATCGGCAGCCTGATTGAAGGCCTGCCTCCTCCGACCACATCATGGTTCAACTTCCCGTATACCCACTTAAAATCACCATATTCAGCAATCTCATCTGTAAAGTCCTTATCAAAGTTGGTCGCAATATCAAAATCCACCTTGTATTTACTTTGTATATCCTTCACTCTAATCACCTTCATATCTCATAGGATACTTGCTTTACTTTCTGTTGATCATACTCCTCGCCAATCCAAATAAAGCATTGCGCAGCGCATCATTCGCCCCGCCTCCGACAGTCAACGGCGCAATATCGTTGAACATCGTAATCATGCCGCTTTCCTTCGTGAAACCGTAGGCCCCCGTCAGTTGCATCGATTGTAAAAGTATGTCTCGGGCCGCTTCGGTAGCCAATATCTTACAAAGGATAACCTCTCTTGAGCACTCCTCGTTTGCCAACAGCTTCTCCGCCGTGCTTAAGATATACGTCCTGACCAACTCCAACCTGGCAGACATATCGACGATCTTATGTCTGATGACTTGATAATCAAGGAGCTTTTCCTCTTGGTTCTTCCTCTTGCCCAAAAAGGCCAGAGTACGTTGCAACCCTTCTTTAGCAATGTATAACGAGCACAGGGAAATATCCATTCTTTCAAAGCCCAAACACTTCGGCAAAAGGAAAAACCCTGTACCTTGCTTGCCGAGCAGGTGCTTTTCATCAAGCCCCTGACAAGAAATCTTAATCTTGGAAATCCCTGAATTAACATTCCCCATAAACCCAATTCTTTCCTCAATGCTGATATCCGCCGTTTCCTTGTCCAGCAGAAACAAGGATATCTTCTGCTTGCCTTCATCCGAGGTATTAGCCACCACAATGAAGTAATCAGCCAAGGCAGAATTGGTTATATAAACCTTCTCTCCCTCTATCCTCCACTTACCATCTTCTTCAACCGCATAGGTCGATAGATTACTGTAGCTCGACCCGTAATCGGCCTCAGTCAGGCAAAAGGCCCCTATCTTCTTGCCCTTTTTGCATTCCTGCAAGGCCTGTCGATGGTATTCATTGGTAGCCAGCCTCTCAATGCATTCGATAATCCAACCCTGACTGAGGAAACTGATCAATAACCCGCTGATCGACACCTTGGATAATTCCTCAATTAAAACCAAATGTTCCTCAAACAGAGCCGGTTCTTGATTTCTGCAGGCCCTTGACAAAAGCCCGAATAGATTTTGCTCACCGAACAACGGCCAGCTTTCAGCAAAATTGTGCGGTTTTTTTTCAAAGGGTTTAATCTTTTCCTCAATAAAAGCCTTGATTTCCTCCCTCTTGGCACAGCCTTCATTCTGAGACATCATTTCACTCCTTCCTGTGGGACCCCGAGGTGTTTAGCTTACCTTCTTTTCAATTAATCCTGCCAGGTAGGATATTGAGTTAAAATTCTCCGGTATGAGTTCGGCATCATCAATTGTGATGTTGTATGCCTTCTCAATATGCATAATCAAAACCAGCACCCCGGAAGAGTCAATAATTTGTTCATCCAGCAGCTTAGAATCATAGTCCAGGTTCTCACCTGTGCTCCCCGCCAAAAACCTTTCTTTAATAAAATCTTTTAATTCTTCTCTGACATTTTTTTGTTTCATCATCAATCTCCTTACCCCTTTGCCATTATAGTATCTTGGTGACAAATGAAACCTCGCGCGGAGCATCCAACTCCTCACCTAAAAGCGCAAAGGCATCAGGTGCCACTTCTTTTTTCGGCTTCAATCCCCGGTTGAAATTCCTCATGTTAAGCAGCAACGCATATTTTTTTTCAAATGTTTTTTTACTGCGTTCCCAATTAGCCAAATACCGGTCCCAGCCGCAACCTTTTAGTGCCTGTAATATCATAAACTTGCTACCCCGGCTTTTAATAAATGCCACTATACTATCCAGACACATCTCCATCCCTTTATACCCTGTCTTTGCAATGTCCTCATAATATATCCCCCCTATTTCCACCCCGGAAATACCGTCTATTTCAACCTCAAGATAAGTAAAATATCCTGCTGTCCTGCCGCCTCTTTGCAGTCCCACAAGCTTGTAGCAAGAAGGATGTTTAAAATACCGCCATTGCAAATAGGCACTGTTTTTTCTGATACACGGTGCATTAAGCGACACCTGTTCAACACATTCATACCCGATTTCTTGAACGTCTCTCTCCTCATATTCCAAGAGTAATGCCCACTTGTTAATCTCATACATCCGGTCGAATTTGAACATAAAGCGCCAAGTGATAAAGGACTCCCGGTTGACGGGGTAAAACACACACCAGTCAAACCTTGCCAATGCTCCGCTGAACAAACGCCGCGCAAACTCTTTCACATGCCCCCGCATTCTGTAGCGCGGGTCAAAAATAAAGTCTGTAAATTCGGCTGCCAACGAACGTCTTCCATGGCGAATTAGTTCTCTCTTGCCAATACCGCAAAAACCTATCGTATTGCCATTTTCATCAAGACAGCAAAAGGCATCGGTGTATTTATTATTAAAGCAGCGATACTCGTAATAGGCGACATCATGGCTTCTTATCACATATTTGTTGTCTTCCCAGTACTCTTGCCACAGCCGGCTCCATTGCACCAGATCTTCCGGGCGCACAGCTCTAATCGTAATCATCCTCCGGACGCCCCCTTACTGCACAAATTTAATCATTTCCCTTCTTTTCAGTTTACCGGTATTGGTTCGGGGCAGATTCTCCACAAAGACTATCCTTCCCGGCACCTTATGAGGCGGCAGATTCTCCTTGCAGAATACAAACAGCTCGTTTTTCGTCAATCCCTCTTTGGGAACAACAAAAGCATATATCGTCTGACCCATGTAATCACTGAAGGATTCCCCATCACTTACCTCTTTGACCCCCAGCACCCCTGCCTCGTCAACCAGTTCATGTGCCAAAAGCGTCTTTTCGATCTCAATAGGAAAAACCCTTTCCCCTCCTATCTTGATCATCTCATCCATTCTGCCGGAAATGTACAGGTAACCATCCTCATCAAGCATGCCAAAATCACCCGTATACAAGTAGGAATCTTTGATCTTGCCGGCCGTCGATTCCGGGTCATTCCAGTACCCCTTCATAACATTAGGCCCGGACACTATCACCTGACCATACTCACCCGGCGGCAAAACATTTCCCTCAGCATCTATTATTTTCAAATCCACACCTTTGATCGGCCTGCCTACCGAACTTGGCTTTTCGGCCAACTCCTTTGGCTTAAGGATCGATATTCTTGCTGTTGCCTCAGTCTGTCCATACATAACATAAATATCCAACCCCATTGACGCAAGCTCAGTAATGACCCAGTCGGCAACCGGCTCTCCGGCAAAGGTAAGATACCTCAAATGAGGCAGCTTCATCTCCTTAAACTTAGACCTTTTTAACATCATAATGAAATTCGTGGCGACTCCGGCAATACTGGTGCATTTCTTCTCCGTAAGATCCTTGAGGATAAATACCGGCAACTGTGAGTTGTTATTGATGGTCAACTTTGCGCCACTGGCCAAATGGCTTAAAATCAAGGAATTCCCATAGGAATAGTAAAAGGCTAAGATAACCAGCATATTGTCCTGCTCCGTGATATCTATCCTGTCTTTAATCTGCTCCATATTGGCAATGAGATTTTGATGGGTCAGGCATACCCCATTAGGAAAACCTTTCGTCCCTGAGGTATAGATTATTTGCGCAATTTCATTATCTTCTTGCATATAAAACATCTCTTTGTCACTTTCATCTACATTACCAACGTACGTCTCCTGCCGAAAACTCTTAACCCTCAGTCCGTCCTTTTCTGCGATTTCTTCCTCCGGGTTGTCAAGACTATACAATTCTATTTTTTGTAGAAACCCCTCTTCCATCTCCAAAACTGTCTTTAGCTGCTGGTTTCCGGCGAACAAAACCCTTATCCCCGCATCTGTCATTATTTTCTGCAAATCATTCTTTCTGTTTAATGGATTGATTGCCACAAAAATGTTACCACTTTTAATGACCGCAAAATAACAAATCAGGTACTCCAAAGAGTTCTTCGCCAGGACACCCATAGTTAATCCTTTACCGTACATTCGCAGCTTTAAGGCTAAGATATCGGAATAATGAGCTAGTTCCCGGTAAGTGACCTGTTTCTCTCCACAAACAGCAAAGGTCTTATCGCCGTATTTCTCTGCGCTTTTTTTCAACAGCTCCTGTACCAGCATGTCATCTACCTCCTAAAGCTCCACGATCAATACCCAGCTTTCGTATACACTCATCAATAATATTTTGATCAAGGCTTTTTTCAAGCCTTGCCAGGCCCTCTTCCCGGGTGATGATACCGCTGCGGACCAACTCGCTGATCTCCTGCACATACGGGTTATAGCCATGCTTCTTTTGATGCATATAATTGCCAAAGGTATTTAACAAGCAATTGGTCGAATTAGAATCCGTATCCTGGGGGTTTTTCCAACCCAGACCTTCAATGGCCGCCTTTATTTTCCCCATATCATACTCGTTAAAAAGCAAGGGATTGACAAAGTGCGGCATACCATGTCCATCACTGTATTGCTCAGCCGTTAGGAAGTAGATATCCTGATACTTCTCCAGATAATTCTTGTTGGCATTTACAAAAACATCCTGAGACTTCTTCATAAATGCAGGCTGGGGCTTTAAGATTATCGAACGGGCATCCACCTGCCCGGGAGCCCAACCGAAAATCAAGAGCGGGATCCTTTTCTCAACGGCCAACTTTAAGGAGTTATAGCGAATGAAATTTATGCAGGTCGTACAAATAGCCGATGCCCTCATCAAAGCCGCCTGGGAATAGACCTTATCATTCAACGCAGCATTTTTGAACATCGCCTTTAGAAGCTCAATTCGCGGCGAGAAGATGATGCTGTCCGTATCAAGATTCTCCGTCACTGTTTTAATATTGACCTTGGCCGCATCTGATATGAAACCATTATCAAAAGTATAAGCCAGTACATTTAAACCATATTTCTCCCTTAAGAGATACAGCGTGTATGTGCTATCCTTGCCTCCGCTGTAAGCCAGTAAACAGTCATATTCACTGTTTGTTTTGTGGGAAGCACAAAACTCTAAGAACTGCTTCTCATAGCTGCCGAAGTCTTCCTGTACTGCTTCCTTTTGATACTCCTCACAGTAATTGCAAACTCCTTCCGCAGAAAAAGTTATCCCCGGAAACTCTTGCGGTAGTAAACATTTTTGGCAAACATTTCTCTTAACCATTTTTTCCTCCAAAAAGGTTATTTTTAGGGCTCCATCGTTCCGCACATCGGCGGCAGTACTTTCAAATGCTTAGTATTGTTTTGTTTGTTTTGGAAATTCCTAAACACCGCTGCAACCTGTTGTTCCTCAAGACCCAGCACCTCTGCCGCTTCAGTCGCCGAGTACCCCTTTGAGTGAGTCGACAACAGCAGATCCAAAATACTAAAAGGAAGCGAAAAGAAGAATTCTTCATCGGTGACATAAGCACTACACGTATCCGGCGAAGGCGGCCTCTTCTGTATTTCTATTGGAATATCTAAATATTCGGCCAGCTTATAGACCTGGGTCTTGTATAAATGTGAAATCACTTCAAAGTCAATCCCTCCGTCGCCATGTTTGCAAAAATTGCCCAATTCAAACTCCGACCTATTCGTTGTTCCGGCAACCGCCCTGTTGTGCTGTTCCGCATAATAGTAAAGGTTGATCATACGCAGTCTTAGTTTCACACTCAAAGCAGCCTGAAAAGCCCGATAATCGTAAAACGACAATGTCTTTCTGAATACCTCTTCACCTTTTTCATTCTCTACAGATAAAGAGTAAAGGTTCAAAACCTGCTTATCCAATAAATTGTTGGGTAAAGAAATCTTGTACCGCAGGCTTTTATCATACTCCGGGTAGTATTTCCTGATGATTTCTTCAATCTTCTGATATACACCAAAGGCTTCAGCCATCCCGGTGATATCCCTTTCGACATATTCAATTCCCAGCTTCTGAGCAATCATTTTTGCACAAGGAACGCTTTCCTGGCTAGATTCCTTTTCCGGCAATAAGACTCCCAGTACCTTTTCCTTTCCCAAAGCCCGCACGCACAAAGCCGCTGTCACGGAAGAATCGATCCCTCCGCTTAAGCCCACAACTACCCCGTCTTTTTTTAAAAATCCATAAACAATCTGCTTGATCTTATCACATATCTCCTGGGTCTCAATTTCCCAGTCTTTTTGCAGGTTTATCTTCTCAACCATTTCCTCACCCCTTCCCTAAATACCCATCGCAAGGAAGGACTTCAACCTATCGGAGTCCCCGCCTAAGATGGTCATAGCCCTGATATCCCGATAAAGACGCTCAATGGTATTTCCTTGTATATATCCATATCCCCCAAAGATTTGCAGGCAGTAATCACAGATAGATTTTGCCTTTTCTGTCACCTTATACTTTGCCATCGCACAATTATCGAAATCCTCCCAGGCTTTTTGCCGAAAACAAGAAGCAGTGTGAAAAGTCAACAACTTGATAACCTCTAACTCAGCCTTCATATCGGCAAAATTATGTTTGATGGCCTGCATCTCAATCAAGGGTGTACTGTAAATCTTCCTGAACCTGGCGTAGGCCAAGGCTTCCTCATAGGCCCGCTCTGCAATCCCTAAGGCAATAGCACAATTACTGATTCTCATCAGGTTGGTGGTATCTATGATGATATCTCCTCCCTGGTTTTGTTCTCCTAAAAAAGAATCCTCGTCAAGCTCAACATTATTAAAGAATATTTCCGCTATTTTCAAAGAGTTTAACCCCATGGTCTCTTCGGCTTTACCAATTTCTACACCCGGGGTGTTTTTTAAATCAACAATGACCGTCGTGAGCCTTTCCATCTCAGGTACGGGTTGATGATTAGTTACCGCCACCATCGCATAATCGGCATAAGGCGCATTCGTGATCATGCATTTCGTCCCGTTAAGCACATATGCTTCACCGCCGGGCTGCAAAATGGTTTTGATTTCTGTCTGGGGTTCAACATAGGCGAAGATCCCTTCCTTTTCCCCTGCGGCACAAGCCCTTAAATATTTTTCATGCTGGGCTTCACTCCCATACCTTAGTATGGGGTAGACAAAGCCAAAGTTCGCTGTTGCCAGCAGATGGGCCAAGGAAGCATCGGACTTTGCTACTTCATAGATAATCAACGAAGCGGATACGATGTCCAATTCTGTACCTTCGTAATATTCAGGGATTAACAGCCCTTTATATCCAAGCTCCCCTAACTTCTTGAGTACCTCGGTAGGATAGAGCTTATTATTATTCCTCTCATTCGCACCCTTTTCAATATGCTTTTCAACTAATTCTCTTGCCGATTCTTTAAAAACCAACTGCTCATTATTAAACTTAAACATGGCTCCTCCTTACTTTTGCAGCTTTAACGCCTCATTGAACGCATTCGCGCCGGGGCTGTAGGCGTATTTATCCACCATAATGTTCAAACACGCAGGAAGATGAGACTCTTTCGCCTTTGTAATACCTTCCGTTAAGTCTTTTTCATCGGAAATGAGCTCTCCATATCCGCCCAAAGCACTAGCCATCTTTTCATAATGAACCATTCCTAAATCGGCTGCCTCCGTCTTGTTATATAGGATTTCTTGAGTTGTTTTACAAAATCCCCAGGTCTCATCGTTATGAATGAACACCTTAATCGGCAGGTCTAACCTCACAGCCGTATCAAACTCAATAGCATTGAAACCAAAAGAACCGTCCCCCGTGTACAAAACAACCTCCCTGTCTCCGGCAGCCGCCTTTGCTCCCACCGCCAACGCAACCCCGGAGCCCATCGGCCCCAACACACCGTCGGGGCCGATAATGACCTGCCCAGGGTGGTTGCAATTAAAACATAACGTCGCCCAAAACATGGCGTTGGAACCATCAATAACAATCACGGCATCCTCATCTATCAGTCTTTGTATTTCCCGGATACACCTGTAGGGATTGACCAGCGAGGTGGGTTTTCTGCTATTCTCCTTCTCCAGTTCTTCCCAGTATCTCTTTTTGTTTTCATTCAGCAGATCTAACCACTCGGAAAAGTTATAGTCTATGGATAGCCCGACTATCCTTTCGGAAATCTGTTTCATTACCCGCCCGACGCTTCCTAACAGGGCCAGATCCGTCCGATAATTTCCGTTGATAAGGCTAAAGGCCTCCTTATTTATACTGATAAACTTTTGCTCATCTGAAAAATTAGGCGGGCCCAAATACTCCATCTGGTAATCGTTTTCCATGCCGATGGTGATCACCGTATCGGCGTTTTGATAAGCATAAAGCTGGGGACCTGCCTCCAATACCCGGCCTGACCCCATACATAAAGGGTGTATGTCCGCAATGCAACCCCTGGCTTTATTGACGGTAAAGGCCGGTATCCGTGTTTTTTCCACAAACTCGGCAAGCTCCTTCTCCGCACCTTCGTAGTAAACTTCGTCCCCGGCTATTATCACCGGTCTCTTGGCTAAAGAAAGCATTTCCAAGAAAGCATCGACCTTCTCCGGCGCAGCCAAGGAAATATCCTCTCTTGTTAAATCAGAATCATACCTCAAAGGCTCACTTTCCACCCTCTTCTTAAGGACATCAATGGGTATTTCAAGCACCACCGGCCCTCTGCGTCCGGTGGAAGCAAATTGTATCCCTCTGCTGATATATTCAGGTATCCTCGCCGCATCATGCACAGTACAAGACCATTTGGTGTAGGGCTTGACAAACGAAACCTGTTCAATATCGGCCAGCACCCCCATATCCCTTTGCCTCGGCACCACTCCTCCTGTGATCAAAAGAAGCGGTGTCTGAGCATAATATGCCTTAATAATTCCGGTAAGGGAATTCGCAAACCCCGGCCCGCCGCTGACGATGGCTACAGCCGCTTGGCGTTTAACCTGCGCCCATCCTTCGGCCATGTGCACAACACCCTTTTCGTTGCGGGCATGGATTACCTTGATGCCGTAATCAGACATATGAACCAACGTCGGCGATACCTGGTTGCCAATAAGTGTGAAAATGGTATCAATGCCTTCCCTTTTTATTTGTTCCGCAAGCAGTTCTCCTCCTGTTAGTCCTTTAGTCACTACATTCAACTCCTACCCCTTATATTTCAAACATAAACAATTCGCTGTTTTCCTCCTGCAAAACTAAGCGAAAACCTTCATCCTCCACAAGATATATCCTCATAGGCTGTAAATCATACTCCCTGCCATTAACCGTAACTTTACACCTTTTCCCGGTAACAAAATATCTTTTTTTCCTCAAATCCTGTGGAACATCCAGCTTTGTACCTTCCTTCTTGTTCCTGATCCTCTTTAACTCTATCTCGTTCAGTACAACCTCTTCGACCACCAATAACTCATTAGCTATTTTCTCGGAAAACACATTGAATCTCACCACAAAATCCACTTTGGATAATTCCTCAGGGGTCGGAATATACTTAACATCCAGTGACCTGAAGTCCGCCAATGCATCTGCCGCATGTATGACCTGGGAATTAACAATCAAGGATAACTCCGGAACTATACGATGGCTCTTGCCCTTGATATAGAAATCAAATTCCCCTTTAAAGCAGTAAACTAACTGACTGTGATAATGGGAATGAGCATCCAGATCAGTCCCTTTTTTAATATCATTAAGTAATATTTCATAATTGCCGGAAACCAGATATCCCTGTTCATAACCCTTTTTGACCGTCCTGACCTCCGTTACATCCTTTATCATGAAACTCTCCTTTCAAACACGTTCCAACTCATCAGAATCGAGCCACAATCCTTAATGACATTCAATCCATATTCATCAATACAGATAGAATTAGTCATACAAGCATCCACTTTCCCTTCGGCTACCATTATTGCCGCCTGACTGCTGCTTTTTGCGAAAACCACTTCAGCCTCAGGAAGATATTTATGAATCCAGTTGCTAGGTGCCGGATGCCCTGCGACCTTTTTGATCTCACTTGCATCTTTCATTTTGCTGCCAATGATAAGCCGCGGTGTTTCGTATGTAAATGTATCAACAATTCTTGTTGTTTCTGAATTATAAAATAGTATTTTATCGAAGTTCTGGTATGCCGCAGGCACAAGAGCACAATCCGACTCTTCTCTTTTTAAGGCTTCGATCGCCTCTTCGAAGGAATCGTATAGCTTGATCGTCCCCTCCAGCTTACGCGCATCTAAGTAACATTTAGCAGTGTTCTCACTGCATGTTCCGCCCGGTCCAAGGGTTGATATCACAATACTCTTCTTCCCGGTTGTTAACAATATAACCACCCTCTTTTAAATAAATTTCACATCTTCTTCGCCAAGATAATGCTCCTCTTGGCGACTGTGGGGATAACCAGTATTCCGGTAAACCCGATTTCATTCAACATATCTCCCAATTCCTGATACGAATAGCATTTTCCCCTGGTTGAATACATTAACAATACGGAGTATTCTGCTATTTCAAGAGGCCCGTTTTTATCAAAATTCACATGGGCATCATGTATCAGTAGCATTCCACCTTCCGGTAAGGCTCGGTACGACTTTTCCAGCAATGCCCTTACCTCAGTAATATCCCAATCATGCAACACATTCGAGTAGAGATGAATATCACAGTCTCCTGGAAATTCCACCTCAAACATATCTCCGGCTATAACATCAACCTTATCCTGCAAACCCCTTTTTCCTATAGCATATCTGGCTATTTTATCGACAGGAGTCCTGTCCAGTACCGCTGCAGTCATATGCTCATGCTTAGAAACGACCGCTGCCGCATATATTCCTGAGGAACCCCCGATATCTAACAGCCTTTTATGTCCGCTGAAATTTACCCTTTTGGCAAGAGCCGGAGCAAGATATGCTCCTCTGCTGTCCATAGCAGCAGTGAAAGTTTCGGAAAAATCTTCTCTTTCCATAGCCAGAACCCATTCTTCCTCGTCCTTTTCTCCTCCCCAGCCCACCGGCTCCCCCGTCTTAAGCACCTGGAGCATTTCCAGGCAAACAGGTCTGCCTTTCTGGGAAGAAATATATGGCCCTAAGTTCCATTCCGCAGAATCGGTCAGATGCTCCGCCGCTAATGCTGTTACGGAATAACGACCATCCTTTACCTCCAGCAGACCATAAGCTTTCAAAAGGGTCAGCATAACATCCGTAGGTCTTTCTTTTATGCCGTATTTCCTGCATATTTCTGCAAATTTCGCAGGTTTACGGCATAGCCAGGAAAAAATATTCAAATGTCCAACGGCTACCGTAAACAAATCGGCGGCATAAACACCATCTCGCAAAGACATCAGTCTACTCGGGTTTGTTGCAGGAACCGCTGTCAAATTTTCAAGTATCACGTCTATCCCTGCCTTTTTAATAAATTTGCCTCGAGCAAGTATTAAATTTTGTCATTAATCTTATTTATTGTTCTTTTTGTATATTTATAACATTGCATGGCTGGCTCCGCTACCTTTTCGGTCCATAGGCCGGGCCGTAAGCCGGGATTCGTCCTTTGCGACAAATCCCGGCTTTGTCCCCTTCCTTGTGATCGCTCCCTAGGAGCTTTGCCGGCATGCTGTCAAATTATTATTTGATCAAGCCAGTCCTGCGGGTTTTTTTGGTTCGTAAAAGCTACTATAACAGCATAATCTAGATAGCCAAGCCATATTACCCACAGTCACAAATATCATAGCCAGGAAAGGAACCAAGAATGTCGTAATTTTTTTCATTTCTGAACACTCCCCTTCTTCTTCTGTCAATTACATTGTATCTCAATAAAAAGGGAAATGTAATTTTTGGTATAAAAATGTCGATTCTTGGAGTGAAAATGTTCACCTTTCCCTTATTTGATTTTACTGTCTAAAAAAGAGATCACTGCCTTCCCTTGTCCTGTCTGTGATACGGCCTGAATAAAACCTCCCAATACGATTGATACGGCAATACCTCTTAAGGAGGGAAAATCAGGAAACATCGAGACAATCGCCAAAAGCACAGCACTTGACAAGGCAAATATTGTTGCAACAAACCTCTTCTTTCCCACAATCAGAATAACGGAAAGAAGGGAAAGAACAACCAGAAGGAGCAAAACAAATGGTTCATCAAGGCTTTGAAAATGAAGGAACCGTGCTAAAAATGAAGCCGGAACAAAGATAAACAGGGTAACTAAAAAACAGCGAAGATACGTCGTGCAATGCGCTCCTCCCGTGTATGTTCTCAAGAGAAAAAACCCTACCATCACGAAAAAAGCGTAAAATGCGGTTCCCATCAAAAGGAAAGAAGCCAAGATGACCGCCAGGATTTCCAACCCTGTTCCCATTATTATGCTGAGACCGAATTCCGCCTGGGCCTTTTCTTTTTCATCAGCTTCCCTCCCTCGATACATCCGGACAATTATCCTATGAGAGATTTCCTCTAAACTTGGCATTGTTTCACATCCTTTAAAATGTGTGTCGGGATTTGGATTTCCGTAATGAAATGCGTATCATTCATCTCAAATCTCACAATTCCCCCCATCTTCTTCACCAGGCGAGAGATTATCTTCAAGCCATGCCCATGATCCCCTTCCTCCTTACTGGTAAAGCCCCCCTCTTCCAGTTTTTCCGGTGCGATTTTCTCCCCGGTATATGTATTCATCACACAAAAAACGATGTCACAGGGGTCGTCCTCTATGAAGAACTCTATTTCCTTTAGCTTCCCTTCTTCCACCTTGGACGCTGCTTCAATGGCGTTATCAAAGACATTTCCAAAAATAGAAACGAGGATAACCACATAATATGTCGGACAAGACAGCTTGACATTGCACTCATATTTAACCTCTATTTTCTTAGCCTTTGCGTCGCATACCTTGGCATACAAAAGCAAATCCAGTTCCACTATTCCCGTATCAATATCGTTACCGCTGATATCAATAACATCGGAATAGACAGAAACGTATCTCTTGAGTTCATTTGTCTTGTCAAGTCCCGCCATCAGAGCGATGATAGTCAGATGGTTCCTTGAGTCATGATGGTGCTGGCGATATACCTGGTTCTGCTCTTCAATATGTTGAATTCTCAGTTCATTTGCCTTGTATTCCTGTTCTTTTCTGCTCTTTTTGTACATACCCCTGCAAATCATCGCAGCGGTGAAATTCAAGGCGAAGATGAACATCCCCATTGAGAATTCAAACTGGAGCTCATTTTCGGGCTGAAAGAAATTATGCCTCGCCATGATGGTATTATTAAAAAATACGCTCAACAAAATGAACTGAGAGGCAAAAATCAAAACAATCGCCTTATAGTAATCCCTTGTTAATTCATTTAAAATTTTCATTTTTCTCTTCCCTCGAAAATATTGCTATTCTCTTCTTGTGAAGGAAAACGGAAATCATAATCAGGAACATTATTTGTATTGAAAAAATAAAGAGAGTCAATGTTTCATTGCTGAATATTATGTCAAAACCTTTATTAAATACAATCTCCCATACCTTTAAATTACAATACTCAACCATCAACTGAACCATTCCTGTAAGAAAGGAGCTGGCAATTGCCTCCATGATTCCTGTAACCTTATTTAGGGGCTGATGAATAACCCGCAAAACCGCATGAAATAAGACTTTTCCCCTGAAAAATGATATAATTAAGTGCAAAGGAAATGTACGATATGGCTAAAAAAGCTTGCACATAACAACATCGTCAGGGGTGGTAAAAAT